>JAFUFS010000062.1 GCA_017469745.1 Bacteroidales bacterium
AGAGGGACAGCGCCAGGTGGGGATCCTGAGCATGGAGATCTATCGCCATGGGAACCGGGTGTTTATGATCTGTGACACGGTCGATGACTTTGATTGGGATAGGGACATGGCGCGTCTAGCCACTCTTCCTCGCCAGGCTGAGTGGGAGGCCTACGTGGCCGAAGCCCAGGGTGCTGACCCGAAAGCCACTTCCGCCCAGAAATGGCATCTCATGGACAAGATCTTCGACTCAAACTCTGAATAATATCCTTATCTTTGTCATTTGAAAGGAATTAGTCATGCCAAACAAGAAAGTATTCGTTTCGGGTTGCTACGACCTGCTGCACAGCGGCCATGTGGAGTTCTTCCGCCAGGCCTCGCAGTTCGGTGACCTCTATGTCGGGATCGGTTCGGACGAGACCATCCTGCACTATAAGAACCACAAGACGCTCTATCCGGAGAAGGAGCGCCTGTTCATGGTGAAGTCAATCCGCTACGTCAAAGATGCTTTCATCAACGCCGGCAGTGGAGTGATGGACTTCATCCCGACCGTTGAGGAACTGAAGCCCGACGTATTCGTGGTCAACGCCGACGGCAGCAACGACCAGAAACGGAAGTTCTGCGAGGAGCATGGAATTGAATATGTTGTCCTCCAGCGTACTCCTGCGGAGGGTCTTACGGCTCGTTCTTCGACCGACATCAAGGATGCAACTTCTTCGATCCCGACCCGCCTCGACCTTGCCGGCACCTGGATCGACCAGCCCTATGTGTCCTATTTCTCTCCTGGCTGGGCGCTGACAATAAGCCTCGAGCCTACTTTCGAGGTCCGCGACCGTTGCGGCCTTTCGACGAGCACCAGGAATATGATCCGCAAGATCTGGCCTGTGAAGCTCCCGGACATGGAGCCAGAGATGCTCGCGAAGCTTGTCTTCTGCTTCGAGAACGACCCTGAGCGCTCGGACGGCATCATCTCCGGTGCCCAGGATTCCATAGGAATATGTGTTCCCGGCCTGGCGCGCCACTACTACAACAAGCGTTTCTGGCCTGAAAAGATCGAGACTTGCAATGACGGAACCGTCCTTGACTGGCTTGAATCTCACCTTGCTATGGTTCCCCTCCGCCCGAGGAAACCCGGCTGCAGCGTAGTGGCAGGGAAAGATATTACTGAAGCCAAGGTCAAGGCTCTTGCTGATGCCGCCGACAAGTGCTGGGACTCCATCCTCGCAATGGATCTCGATCGCTTTGCCGCTGCCTTCAAGGCCTCTTTCGAGGCCCAGGTGGCTATGTTTCCGGCCATGGTCAACCCTGTAATGGACGGAGACGATGCTCCCCGTGAGGAGAACTCCGTTCAGCCATTCATCGACAAGTGGGCAGCTGAGCCCGGAGTCCTTGCCTGGAAGATGCCCGGCGCCGGCGGTGGCGGCTATCTCGCCTTTGTAGTCGACGATGCCACTAGGTTCTGCTCGGCGCATGCTGAAGCCATCCATCTTAAGATCCGCCGGAAGTAAAAGTTTTTAGCTTCTTCGGAGTAATTGTTTATCTTTGTAGTGGGAATGAATACCGCTATAATTGTCATACTTTCGTCACTCGTTGCGTTCTTCTCTGTGAAGTGGTGTTACTTCAAGGTCTTGAAGATCGCGATAGCGAACTCTTTAGTTGACAATCCTGACGCCAGGAAGCTCCAGAAGCGTCCTATACCGGTGCTGGGAGGCATTGCGGTGTTCTTCGGTCTGATCGCAGGAGTACTGACCGGGGCCTGCATGACCTACATCCTTACCCTTACCCTGCAGCGTTTCCTCGGCCCTGTTCTCTGCGCCATAGTCATTATGATATTCACAGGCGCCCTTGACGACATTCAGGGCCTGACTCCGAGGGCCCGTTTCTTCGTCGAGATAGCCACGATCATCGCTCTAATCTATGCGAGCGGTGCCTGCATCGACAGTTTCCATGGCCTCTGGGGAATTGGAGACTTCAGCTGGTGGATAGCCGTTCCCTTGACGGTCTTCGCCTGTGTGGGCATAATCAATGCGGTCAACCTGATCGACGGAGTCAACGGTCTCTGCAGCGGGCTTTGCATCCTGTACAGCCTTTTGTTCGGTGCCATGTTCCTGAAGGTTGACGATATTCCCGATGCGGTCCTGGCATTCTCGCTGGCCGCTTCTGCCACTCCGTTTTTGTTCCACAACGTATTCGGAAAGAGGAGCAGGATGTTCCTTGGTGATGCCGGAACCTTGATGCTGGGCATGATCATGTGCTGGTTCACGATCAACATCCTTCGGAGCGATTCCTTGCTGAAGATCAACGCTGCCCATAAGAACTACGACATGATCGCCATGGTTCTGGCCATCCTCAGCGTGCCCGTCTTCGACACGATCAGGGTCATGACGCAGAGGATGTACCACCACCAGAGTCCTTTCCATCCCGACAAGACCCATCTGCATCATGTGTTCATCAGGGCGGGAATAAGCCATTCCGTGACCACTCTCCTGATCCTTTCGATCAATTCGCTGATAGTTCTGATCTGGTTTGTGTGCGCGAAGCTCCGTGCCGGACTGGACCTCCAGCTGTACATCGTCATCTTCTACTCGGTCCTTCTGATCTGGGGAATATATTTCCTGATCAGCTGGCATGAGCGTCACCACACGTCCTTCATGCACCGGCTCGCCATATTCGGAATAAAGAGCCACGTTGGGCACACCAGGCAGTGGCTTGCTCTGGAGAGGTGGCTTGACGAGCCACTGGGAATAGAGTATCGTTATGAGGACGAAGAGGAGGTAGAGGTTCAGGACCGTACCAAGATCCTTGATTTCATGAAGGGGAAGGCAGAGGTCTATGTCTCTGACATCAAGGCTCGCAGCGGTGTCGATCCAGACGAGGTCGACGACCTCATCAGCCGCGGTGTTTCCAAAGGCCTTCTGATCGTTGTCAAATCCGGCCCCGACGGCCTCCCCACCATCATCACCCTTCCCGAGGAATAGGCTGTCTTATTGTTTTAGATAGCAGACGGAGTCTTCCGTCGCTGTTCTCGTGCAAAGTCCTGCATCGCAGAACATTCCCTCAAAACTTAAGTCTTCATCTATCGCAGGCCAATGAATGCCTGTGTACGAGAGGTAGAACTCTTGTAAGCATCCGAGCAAATGCATATTGTAGCCGGGAGGGATCCTGGCTACATTTGCAAAAAGTGATGCTATGATGACCCGAGAAGAAATCCTGGCGATAGACCAGTACTGCCAGGAACACAAGATGAGCTACCGCAAGCGCCTTGACGAGCTTGAGATCCCGTTTTGGCAGTTCTACAAGGCGAAACGCAAGTACCGCCTGGAGGATGAGAGTTATGAG
>JAFUFS010000063.1 GCA_017469745.1 Bacteroidales bacterium
ACAATCCTCTCATCAAACGTCTGAAGCTCGAACCGTTGCGGTCCGGGAGTGTCTCCATCCCAGCAACCGTGGCCACGCCCGGCCACGTCAGATGGGGGACCGCCGTCGTAGTCGGTGGTGGGGTCCGCGAAGCGAACGTTGTCAGGGAGGGATACACTCCCGGACCGGGTACTATAGAGGTCGGTTGTGGAAGCGAGGACGGAGAGATTGTTCTCGGCGGCGACGGCCATGGTATATTCATGAAGGAAACGGCTGTCCGTCTTGAGATGGATGATGCCGCCGGGCTTGAGGAACTTACGGTAACGCTCCAGGAACAACGGACTGGTCAGACGACTGTTCTCGCTCTTGAGCTGCGGATCGGAGAAGGTCAGCCAGATCTCCGAGACCTCTCCGGGACCGAAAAACGCCTCGATGAACTCGATCCTGGTCCGCAGGAAAGCCACGTTCGAAAGGCCCTCGTCAGTAGCGGTCTTGGCACCTCTCCAGAGCCTTGCTCCCTTTATGTCAACACCTATGTAATTCCGATCCGGTACCCTCTTCGAAAGATCTATGGTGTACTCCCCTTTCCCGCATCCCAGTTCCAGGACGATCGGCTGGGCCTTAGAGAACATCGTTTCGTTCCATCTGCCCTTTACCGGATGGTCATGCAGACGGAGTCCGTCAGAAGGATCCCCGCTCTTGTCAAGAACCTTCGAAGCCTCCGGCTGGAGCAGGCAGCGGAAAGTCTCGTTTTCAGCAAATTTTCTGAGTTTATCGTGTCCCATCAGTATCTCTTTAACACAAGGCCGAGTCCCCTGAGCGACTGGGCATCATTGACGACTTTAACCTTCAGACGCCACTCCCCGCTTTCAGGAAGGGAGAGAGGATCTCGGTAGGTGGTGATGAAATCCCTTGAATAGTAAGCCGAATCAAGGGGATGACCGACTTTGATGAATGTCGTGTCGGCAAAAATCGAATCGGAAGGAGAGAACCATCTCAGGTCCAGGACCAGGTTCTCATCCGGGAACTCCCCGAATGCAGGGCGTTCGAGCCTGGTGTAGAAATCCAGGCTGTAGGAAACGGTCGTGTCGGAAAGATCGAGTACGAAAGGATAGGTGTCCCCGTACTCGGCCTTCTCCTTCATCACGAAAGGCTCGTAGGATGAAGGCCTGGAACAGGAAGCCAGCACTGCAGCAATAATGATTATGAGCAGGCGTCCTCTCATCCGTGGATCAAGATTGTTCTTTTGCAGGTTTCTTGCCGCGGCCGTTCTTACGGTTGTTGCGGCCACGGTTCTTGTTCTTGTTTTTCTTGGGCTTGTCGAACCTCGTGATGCTGTCGTCTCCGACTGCGGAGATGAACTGAGGTCCGGTAGGTTCCGGCTCGAACTTGAGGGACTCAGGCCTCTCGCCGTTCCGGTTCATCATGATAATCTCCCTGACCTCGTCAGCACTCAAGGCATAGAGATTCGAGAGGGAGCCCTTCTCGTAGGAGAAATACATGGTCTCCTGGAGGATGTCAGTCTTGACCAGATAGGCCGGACCGTCCTCGAATTCAAGAGGTTCCGTAACCTTGGGGATCCTTGTCTGGGCATCCAGATAGTTGGCGACCTCGTAGTTTAGACAGCATTTGAGTTTTCCGCACTGCCCGGCGAGTTTCTGGGGATTAAGGGAAAGGTCCTGGGTACGGGCAGCGGAAGTGGAGATAGACTGGAAACTGGTGATGTAGTTAGCGCAGCAGAGCTCCCTGCCGCAGACTCCGAGGCCTCCGATGAGTCCTGCTTCCTGACGGGCTCCAATCTGCTTCATTTCGATCCTGATGCGGAATTCCTCAGCGTAAACCTTGATCAGCTGACGGAAATCCACCCTGCCGTCTGCTATGTAATAGAAGATGGCCTTGGTACCGTCTCCCTGGAATTCGACATCACCGATCTTCATATCCAATCCGAGTTCCGCGGCGATGCGGCGGGCCTGGATCATGGTGTCCTGCTCCCGGGCTATAGCTTCCTGCCACTTGACGATGTCAAAAGGCTTCGCCCTGCGATAGATCTTCTTGAGGGGATTGGTCTCGGGATCGACACCCTTGCATTTCATCTGGCGGCCGACAATCGGGCCCTCAAGGGTTACTATTCCAAGGTCATGGCCGTTGGCAGCCTCGACGATCACCAGGTCGCCGGTCTTGATTCCCTGGCCGGAGGCATTGATGTAGATCCCTTTGCGGGTGTTCTTGAAGCGCACCTCGAAAAGATCCTTGTACTGCTCCTGGGTCACGCCCTTCAGCCAGTTGTACGACTCGAGCTTGCAGCATCCCTGGCGGTAGTTGCAGTCGTACTCCCCCGTCTCCTGGTCGCGGGTGACGGTGCATCCGCGGTTGCAGTCGAACTGAATGGTCTCGTTGTATGTGTTTTCCATCACGTGTCTCAATAAAATGAATATAACCTGGTGACAAGTTCGCAGAAAAGGATCTTCTGGCTGACGTTCCTGTCGATCAGCATCTGTGCCCTGTCAAGGCTTGAAGCGGCCTGCCTGGGGAAATTCTTCTTGAACTTCCCGGCCAGGGAAGAGTACAATCCCTCCTCTCCTTCAGAGATGCCCGCTATCCCGGACAGTCCCTGCTGAAGCAGGAACAGTTTCCTAAGGCACTCTCCGGCAAATTTACAAAAAGCTTTCTGTTTTTCGCGGGAACCGAGTTCAGAGAGCATGTCGCCGCACGAAAGGGCGGCAGGAAGATCCCGGGATGCGATGGCATCCATAAGGTTCGTGAATATCTCCATCTGGACCTGGCGGTCTTCACTGTCTGAAAGGAAATGGATGGCGGCACCTACACTTCCACCGGAGACCTGGGCGGCAGCTGCCGCTTCCGAAGGCTCCTTCCCGAAACTGGAAGTCAGGATTTCCGCTATCTCCTCTTTTGAATATGGCAGCACCCTGAGGGCCTGGCACCTTGAAGAGATGGTCTGCATGACCTTCTCAGGAGCATGGGTCACCATCAAGAACAAAGTCTTCTCCGGCGGCTCTTCTATGGCTTTAAGGAGCCTGTTGGCTGCGGTGGCGTTCATCTTCTCCGGCAGGTAGACCACCACCGCCTTCCAACCGCCCTCAACGGGGGTCAGATAGATGGTCTCAAGGATCTCCCGGGCCTCGGCATTGTTGATGACGGTCTGCTTGCCTTCTATTCCGAAAGCCTCGCTGACCTCGGATTCGAGGGCATAGGGATTCTCCTTCATAAGGTCGCGCCAGTACTTCAGGAAGAGATCTGCGCGGAGGTTCTGGACTTTCTCCGTCACCTTGCTTCCGGAAGCGACGGGATAGACATAGTGCACGTCCGGATGGATAAGGCCGGAAACCTTGTGCTCGTCTGAGAAGACTTCGCTGAGGAACGCCAGGACGATGGCCATGGCTCCGCAACCGTCATTCTCGTAGATCATCATGGCATGAGGGATGCGTCCGTCACGCACCATACCCGACAATGCGGCTACGGCTTCCCTGTTACCTATGATCCCGTCAAGTCTCATCTGTCCCTGCTGGCTGTAAATTCTGCTATCGCCACAAGATAGTTTTTTTCTTTGGAATCAGGAAGAACCTTCAGGGCATCCACGGCTTTTTCGACATATTCGTCAAGCCTCATGGAAGCATATTCATTGCCGGAATGGCTGAACACGAAGGAACGGATCTCATCCTTGAACTGGGGATGGTCGTGGATCTGCATCACCTTGCGGCGGATGGCGGCATCTTCCTCTCCGTCAACCGACCTCAAGGCACCGAGCAGAGGCAGGGTGATCTTCTGCTCACCGAGGTCCACTCCCGTGGGTTTGCCGATCTTCGGTTCCCCGCTGTAGTCGAGGATGTCATCCTTTATCTGGAAGGCTGTTCCAAGACTGACTGAATATGCCCGGATCGCCTCGACGAGGGCTGAAGGGGCGTCAACCGAGATGGCGGCGGAGAGTCCGGTTGCCTCGAAAAGGGATGCTGTCTTGCTGTAGATGATCCGGTAATAGTCCTCCTCGTCGGTGTCGCAGCAGGCAGCCTTCTGAAGTTGGAGCATCTCTCCCTCGGCAAGGTCGCTCAGGGTCTTTGAGAAGATTCGCGTAACCTCCTCGCTGTGAGTCGGAGAGGCAAGGATGTTCTCCATGGACTTGACCAGCCAATAGTCCCCTATCAGCACCGCGGCCGGACCTCCGAGGACGGACATGACAGTAGGGACTCCGCGCCTCTCGGTACTGCCGTCCACCACATCGTCATGAAGGAGTGTTGCGTTGTGAAGCATCTCGGAGGCAGCCGCAAAACGGATGCTGTCCTCAGTAGTGCTTCCACCCGAGCAAGCCCTCGCCACCAGCAGGGACATAAGGGGCCTCAACTGCTTTCCGCTGTTGGAGAGCAGAGCCTCGTTGGTTGTGTTGAGAAGGTCTATGTCACTTCCGAGGGAAGAGCGGATGAGAGCCTCCGTCTCCGTCCAGTCCTTCCCGAGAAACTTCCTGATTCCGTCCGGGGTCATCTGAAAAGCTATTTCAAAAGTTCAGCAAGCTCGCCTGGAGTCCTCGGGAACGCTATCAGGGCCCTGGATCTGGAGTCAAGCATCCCTGTCTGGACATAGTGGTCCAGCAAGGCGATCAGAGGATCATAGAAACCGTCCACATTGAGGGCTATGACCTGGCCTTTGTAGATGTCGAGCTTTGCAAGGGTGAGGGTCTCGATCAGTTCGTCGAGGGTGCCGATGCCTCCGGGGAGCGCAATTGCAGCACATGTTCCCTCCCTCATCTTCTCCTTTCGGTCAGCCATGGTGTCGGTCCAGACAGTTTCGCTCAGGGAAGGATGGCGGTAGACGGCCATGAACCTGGGAAGCACTCCCACATGGGTCCCGCTGCATGCGGCAGCCTCATCCGAGACGACTCCCATCGTCCCCCTTACGGTACCACCGGAGACTATGGTATAACCAAGCGAACAAGCCGCGCGGACTACTTCCCGCGCAGCTTGATTGAATTTCGGATCTATGTCATTACTGGCAGAACAGAAGATGACGATCTTCCGTTCCCCTTCAGTCAGAGCACTCATCATTAGAAGAAGATAGCGACTGAAATGGCGAATCCGTTGAAGTTGTTGCCGTCCTTCAGGTTCTTGATAGTGTTGCCGGTCTGGCTGATGTCACCCTTGTAGATGTTGCCGAAATTCCAGAAATACTTGGCAGAAACCTGGAAATGGGAGATGTCCAGTCCGGCTCCAAGGCTCATTCCGTATTCAACGGTCTGAAGATAGGTGCCGAGGTCCTTGGCTTCACCCTTGCTGATGTCGGAGATCTTGTAACCCACGAAAGGCTCTACGAAGCCATAAGGACGGAAGGCCACGAGATCAGGTCCCCACTGGATCTGTACGGGAACCTCGACATAACCGACCTTGGTCTCGAAGGATCCTGAAATCTCCTTGCCGGTGGAGTCACCCCACTTGTCCAGGGACATACCCTTGACCTGATAGAGGACTTCGGGCTGGATGGCAAAACCTGCACCCATAGGGATCTCAAAGGCAATACCTGCGTGGTACTGGGAGATCGACTTGGTGTCGAGATCCTTGATCTTTCCGGATGCGGAAGTCAAACCGCCGGTGATTCCGAACCTTGCGTTATTGTAATGCTGAGCGCTGACATTCAGGCTGAAAGCCATGGCTGCTGCAAGGGCAGCTACGATAAATTTCTTCATATTCAAAAATTCCAGTTGTTACAGAAGTGCATCCAGTTTCGCCGTGATCTCAGCCTTGGGAACGTTGCCGACAAGCTTGTCGACCAGCTCGCCTCCCTTGAAGAAGAGGAGGGTAGGAATATTCCTGATTCCGTACTGTACGGCGATGTCCTCACATTCGTCGACGTTGCATTTGGCAACTGCGGCACGGCCTTCATATTCACCGGCCACGGCCTCGACTGTAGGACCGAGCATGCGGCAGGGACCGCACCAGGTAGCCCAGAAATCGACGAGGACAACACTATTGGCAGAAAGTATCTCTGCGAAATTTCCATTGGTAGCTGTTATTTCCATATTGATTCTTGATTGTGATTATCGTACAAATATAACAATTAATTCAGATTCTTCCAGATTCTTCACTTCGTTCAGAATGACATGCCTGTCATCCTGAGGCCATGGGCCGAAGGATCTCAACCGTCGACGGTCCACTGGAAGGCCCTGAGACCCAGGTCGGGGTACTTCCGGTCAGTCGCCTGCAGGGCATCCATCAGCTCAGGTGCCTTTTCGTCGGGGACTATCGTCAGGATGGCGTAGTTCTGGGTAGGCCACGCATGGTTGCCGTAATGGGGTTCACCTTCTTCGCCGCCCCTGCCCTGGATGTCCGTCCATTGGGTGAAGCCCCTCTGGCCGTATTCGCTCAGGAGTTCGACGATTTCGGTTCCGTAGGCCTGGTTGTATGCTATGAATATCGCTTTCATCGCTTCAAATCTTTTGTTCAGTTATGATTTTGCAGGCAACGCCTTGCGGGCTCTCCTCTTTTCCTGCCTGGTGGCAAAGACGCAGTACACGGCCGGGATGAGGACGAGAGTGATCAAGGTGGAGAAAGAAAGTCCCCAGCACACGGTCATACCGAGGGAACGCCACATCTCGGAGCCCTCGCCGCGTCCGAGAGCCATAGGAAGCATACCGAGGACGGTGGTAAGGGTGGTCATCAGGATAGGTCTCAGACGGCTGCGGGCAGCAGTCACGGAAGCATCGATGACATTCATTCCTCTCTCCCTCATGAGTATGGTGTAGTCAATGAGCACGATACCGTTCTTGACGACTATACCGAGCAGGATTATTATTCCGATCATGGCCATCACACCGAGCGCGGTACCGGAGAGCCTGAGGCCCAGGATCACACCGATGAAGGCGAACGGCACCGAGAACATGATCACCAGAGGACTCATGAATGACTCGAACTGCGAAGCCATCACCATGTAGACCAGGATGATGATCAGGATCATGAGGATGACCAGATCCTTGAACATGCTCTGCTGGTCCTCGAAGTCTCCTGTGATCTCGGTGGAGATGGTGTTAGGAATGTCCGTTTCCGAGAGAATCCTGTTTGTGGTAGCGACTCCGTCACTCAGGGCATATCCTCTCGTGACGATGCCGGTGACGGTGATGTACCTTGCACGGTTCTTCCTCTCGATGGTCGGGGGCACCTTCGACTCCACGACGGTTCCAAGGTCCTTGACCCTGACGGTTCCACCTAATGGTGTATAAATCAATATGTTCTCAATGTCCTCGACACTTGAACGGAAACGCTTGTCATAGATGACTCGGATGTTGTACTCGTCGCCGTCCTCACGGTAGAAGGAATTAACCGAGCCGCTCATCGCGGCGCTGAAAGCTGCGGCAGCAGTGGTGGAGTTGAGTCCGTTAAGGGCCAGCTTCTCCCTGTCGAAATCGACCTGGTACTCAGGAGTGTAGTCATCCCTGCTCAGGATAACTTGGGTGAAGGAAGGGTCGGCAAGCATCTTAGCCTGCACCTCCTTGGCGATCCTGTCGGTCTCGTCGAAGTCGTAACCATAGATCTCAAGGTTGAGGGAGGCGGCTCCTCCGACTCCGCCCATTCCTTCCGTAACCGTGGCCTTCTTCACTTCAGGATATTCCCTAAGATCCTTTCGGATGAGGTCTGCGATCTCGGAGGAAGAACGCTTGCGCTTCTCCATCGAACCGATGTTCACATTCATAGAGATCACATGCGAGCCATTGTTCTGCATGCTTCCGATCACATTGTCCGAGCTGGCCTGGCCGTAACGGTACTGGAGAACCTCGATCTCAGGGATCTCCGCCTCGAGGCGGTCGCAGATCTGCTTAGCGAAGGCACCGGAGACACTCTGCTCAGTGCCGACCGGCAGTTCGATAGAGACTGAAAGACGTCCACCGTCCATCGTAGGGAAGAATTCGGTCTTGAGGCCGGGAGCCAGAAGGGCGAGAACGGCCACGAAGATGCCCAGGGCACCGAAGATGACGGTCTTCCTGTGGGTGACGGCCCATGCAATGATCCTTGAATACCAGGCTGAGAGTTTGTCCAGACCGCTCTCGATAGGATCGAAGATCGCCCTGTGGAGCTTGCCCGTCTTGGGGCCGGCCTTCAGCATCCTTGAGCAAAGCATAGGGACAAGGGTCAAGGCAGCGGTCGTGGAGATGATCATGATGATCGAGACTATCCATCCAAGCTGCTTGAACATAATGCCTGCCATTCCGGAAACCATGGTCAAAGGAAGGAAGACGCAAAGCATCGTCAGGGTGGAAGCAATGACGGAGATACCGACTTCAGAAGTGGCATGAACCGCTGCTTCCTTCGGCTTCTCTCCCCTCTCCAGATGGGTGGAGATGTTCTCCAGGACCACGATGGCATCGTCCACGACCATACCGATCGCGATCGAAAGAGCGGACATCGAGATGATGTTCAATGTATTGCCCGTCGCGAAGAGGTACACCAGGGAGCCCAGGAGGGCAATAGGGATCGAAAGGACGATGATGAACGTCGCCCTCCAGCGACCTAGGAATATGAAGACCACGAGCATGACCACGAGAAGGGTGATGATGATGGTCTCCTTCAAGGAATTGATCGTGTTCAGGATCTCAGAGGAGTTGTCCACGACCTCGGTGATCTGGATGTCCGAAGGCAGGGTGGGAGCGATCTCGCGGATCTTTTCCTTCGCGGCCTTGACGACATTGACGGTGTTGGCTCCGGACTGCTTCTGGATAGCGATCATGGCCGACCTGGTCCCGTTGGTGTAGGACTCCTGAGACTTCTCCTCCAGACCGTCCTCGACACGGGCTACATCCTTCAGGTAAACGACTTGCCCGTTGCGGTAACTGACGACCACATCGAGAAGTTCCGAAGGATCCTTGAATTCCTTTTCAACCCTGAGGGAGAATGATTCCGAGCCGATGTCGATCGAGCCGGAAGGAACGTTTCGGTTCTCGGCCGCGATTATCTGGGAGATGCCGGCGACGCTGAGGCCGTAGGCGGCGAGCTTGTTAGGATCGCAATAAACGTGGATTTCCCTGGCAGGAGCTCCGGCCACGGACACTGTTCCGACTCCCGTAACACGTCCAAGAGGGGTGACCACCCTGTCGTCCAGGATCCTGTCCAGACCGGCCATGCTCTTGTCGGCCGTCGCGGAAAGGATCAGGACCGGCATGTCATCCATACCGAACTTGAACAGCACGGGAACCGTTGCGCCTTCCGGCAAGGAAGAGTTTATCAGGTCCAGTTTGTCCCTGATGTCGTTACTGGCTTCATCGATGTCCGTACCATATTTGAACTCCAGCATCACGATGGAGACATTCTCACGTGAGCGGGAAGTCAGGTTCTTGAGGTTCGCCACGCTGTTGAGCGTGTTTTCAAGCAGTTTGGTCAGGTTGTTCTCGACGTCGGAAGCGCTCGCCCCGGGATAGGACGACATGACCAGGACGACATTGGCGTCGAAGTCAGGGAAAAGGGCGACCGATGTCTTTGTCAGTGAATATATTCCGAAGATCGCGAAAGCCAGGAAGACCAAGGCAGTCGTGACCGGTTTGCTGACAGCGGATCTTATGATACTCATAGGCTTCGGGAATTATTTGCCGGAAACCTCAACCTTTGCTCCGTCCCTCAGGCTGGTGCTGCCCTTGACAGTCACCACATCACCCTCGGACAGGCCTTCGAGGATCTCGTACCTGCCCTCGATGTGACGTCCAAGCTTGACGATAACGCTCTCGACGGTATTGTCGGCTCCGAGTACGTACACGCACCTCTGGCCGGTTCCCTGCATTTTCACGACAGCCTCCTCAGGGACGACGATGCTGTTGTTGACACCGAACTCAACCTTCACCCTTGCGAACATTCCGGGACGCAGGACCCTGTCGGAATTCTGGACGAGGATCTCGGTGATGAAAGTGTGGGAGAGAGCGTCCATCGTCGGATAGATCTTGTTGATCTTCCCGGTGAATGTCTGCCCGGGAAGGGCATCGACGGTGATCTCGACCTGGTTTCCGACCTTCACCTTGGTGTAGTCTGATTCAGAGACTCCGACCTTCAGCTTGACGGGAGTGATCTGCTGGACGACGAAGATGGGCTGGCCGGCATAAAGGTCACCCTTGTCGTAATTGCGGGCCGTCACTACGCCGCTGATCGGAGAACGGAGATAGGTGTTCTCGGCGAGATTGTTATAAGACCTGCGGCTGACCTTGTAGGCCATCTCGACGGCATCAAAGTCTGACTTGGAGACTCCGCCTTCCTCGTAAAGGCTCTTCAGGCGGCTGAGTTCGGTCGAATCATTGACCAGCCTCAGCCTGGTCTGGTCGAGCTGGGCGGCATCCATTGTGGCAAGGACCTGGCCCTTGGCGACGAAGGAACCCACGTCAACCCTGATGTTCTGGATACGCCCGGGGGTCTGGGGTGCGATGTTGTTTATCGCGTAGGCCTCAACCGTGGATGAATATACTTCAGTCTGCGGAACTTCCATCATCACGGCAGTCGCTGTCGAGACCAGGATAGCCTTTTCTTCCTCAACTGCAGCGGAAGCGCTCTCAGCCTGCCTTCCGCCGCAGGCTATGAGGGCGAAGGCGGCGACGGCGGGAGTCAAAGTCTTGAAAAACTTCTTCATATACGTTTCTTTCATATTATTCGTGATTCTACATGTTCTCCAGGTCGACCTCTCCCTTGTCGTCGATGAAGTCGTAACCGAGAGTCTTCTCAAGGTTGGACTTTGCGACTACGAAATTGTAGATGGCCTGGCTCTGCTGCAGGCTTGCCTGGGTGAGGGTCAGCTGGGCATCGTTCATGTCGGTGATCGTGCTCTTCCCTACCTTGTAGGACTTGGCGGCGATGTCGTAGGCCTTCTGTGCCAGGCTGACCGCCTCTGAAGCAGAATTGTAGCTGTTCATGCTGGTCTCCATGGTGTTCAGGTACTGGCGGATGGCTATCTTCAGCTGGCGCTCGGCATCGATTCTCTGGAGATCAAGCTCGGTGGCCTGGATCTTGGCCTGCTGGACGTCGTAATGGCGCTTTCCGCCGGTGAATATGGGGATGTTGACGCTCAGGCCTACATAGGAATAAGGTGACCACTTGTACTCGCTGAAATTGAAGTCGTTGGTCATTGCGATCATGTTGTAGGCGAAGGCGGCGGACAGGGTAGGCAGGTAGGCTGCCTTGTACATTCTCACAGTCGAGGCCAGCTGGTCGGCCTGGATCTCGAGCTGCCTGAGGGAAGTGTTGTAATCCAGTGAAGGATCCTCGTTCTCGTGGATGTCCCTGAACATCTGGGTGGAGTAGTCACCGAGGGTCCCTGCAACATCGATGTTGCGGTCGAGGTCAACGCCCATCACGGCCTTGAGCTGCCAGAGTGCCAGGATGACGGAACTCTCCGCATTGTAGACATTCGGAATGGCGTTGGCAACCACTGACTTGGCCCTGGTGTATTCAAGCTCCGAAGCTTTCTCGGCATTGAATCTCTTCTCCGTCTGGAGGAAGTTCTCGACTGCGTTCTCGTAGACATCCTTGTAGACGTTGAACGCCTCTTTCGCAAGCAGGACGGCGTAGAAGGCCTGCTTGACCTGGGTCACCATGTCCAGCCTCGATGACCTGGCTTTCTCGACAGCGAGGTCGACAGCCTGGCCCGAAATCCTGAGGCTTTCCCAGAGCTGGGCGTTCACAAGCGGCATGGAGGCAGAGACTCCGTAGTTGTAGGTGTTCCAACGGCCGACTGCGAATCCGCTGTTGGAGCTGCTCTGCTCGCTCTGGCCCGGGACGATCGGCTCCATTCCCTGGAGTACGGAAAGTTCGTTGATCCTCATGAAGTAGGGAGCGAGGGAACTCAGCATTCCGAAACCTCCGCCTTCCTCATCGTCTCCGCTGTCGGAGTCCATGTACATTATCTGTTTCTTGATGGTCCTCTGGTAGGAACCCGATCCGTTGATCTGCGGGAAGAGGGATGAATATGTGCCCTTCTTGGCATATTCACTGCGCTCGATCTCCTTGTCCGCCACCTTGACGGCAACATTCTCGCTCAGGGCGATCTTAAGCGCATCGTCAAGGGAGATCACCACTGCCGAAGTGTCAGAAGTCTCTGCCGAGACCGGAACATCCCTCCTGTACTGTCCCCAAGCGGAAAGCGACAGGGCGGAAAGGGCAGCGATGACTATCATTCTGTCAATTCTCATTGTCATTCCAAAGCTTATAAAATGAATAAGAAGACACTACAAATGTAGTGCCTGATACCCTACCGGGTAAATCTAAAACGATGTACCGGAAAAAGCGGTACTGACTTCTGTCAGATTACGCCAAAATGACGAAGGGCACCGATCACTCCGTCATCCCCGACAGTGCCGGTGACATAGTCGGCTGCAGCCTTCACGTCATCCGTGGCATTGCCCATTGCCACTCCGATGCCGGCATATTCAATGAGTGGGATGTCATTCCCGCCGTCCCCGAAAGCCATGCATTCCCCAGGAGTGAGGCCTATCCTTTCGAGGATCTTCCCTGCCCCGTAGGACTTGGAAAGGCCCTGCGGGATGATGTCGGTGAAGTAAGGGTGCCAACGGGCATATTCAACGCCCGACAGGACGGGGCGAAGGTACTTCTCTTCCTCATCGGAAGACATGTAGATCGTGTACTGATAGACGTCGTGCTTCAACGCTACATCGGTCAGATCCAGGTACCTTTCGGGATAGAAATTGAGCTGGCGCGACACCTCCAGGGATTTTTCATTCTCGAAGTTGATCCCTACGATCGTGTCAGCAAAAGACCAGCAGGCGACTTTTACGTCAGATGCAATCCCGGCGACCTGGAGCGAGATCTCTTTCGGCAGAGGATGACTGTCGATAGTCTTCCCACCGAGGATGGTCAGGGCGCCGTTCATGGCTATGTAACCGTCGAAAGGGAACGACTCCAGGTTGTTCATGACCATGGTGTGACGTCCGCTGGAAATGAAGAGCTTCACGCCCTTGGCGCGAAGCTCTGTAAGACATTCCTTCAGATTGTCGGACATCCGGTGGGTGTCAAACCCGACCAGGGTGCCGTCAATGTCGAAAAACAGGGCCTTTATCATCGGTCGTTCAGGCTTTTGGCGTAGTGGGTCGGCTCAGCCTTCTTCGTGCGGGTGTCAGGAATGACAGCCCGGGCAGGAATCTTCATCTTGAAAGAATAGATCAGCAGGCAGATGCCCAGGATGATGAAAGGTATGCTCAGGGTCTGGCCCATGTTCAGGACCATGTCATTCTCGAAGGCTTCCTGGGGCTCCTTGATGAACTCGATGAGGAACCTCATGCCGAAGCAGACGATGAAGAAGATCCCTATGAACGATCCCCTGTACATCCTGTCCAGTTTCTTCACGTAGAGCCAGACAAGGCCCAGGCCTAGGATGAAGTAGCTGAGAGCCTCGTAGATCTGGGTCGGATGCTTCGGCTCCGTCTCTCCCCTGCGCTCGAAGATGAAGCCCCAGGGGAGATCCGTGACGTTACCGTAAATCTCAGAATTACAGAGGTTTCCAAGCCTTATAAAAGCGCCTGCGAAAGCGACGGCTATGCAGAGATGGTCAAGGATCCAGAGAAAATCGATATGATTCTTCCGGCCGTATTTACGTGCGAACCACCACATGCAGAGGATCAGCATGATCGTGCCGCCGTGGCTGGCAAGTCCGCCTTCCCAGACCTTGAAGATCTCCAGGAAGCCCTTCCAGGATGTGAAGTAATAGTCGAAACCGTAGAACAGGCAGTGGCCCAGGCGAGCTCCCACGAGAGTACCCAGCAGGAGGGTGTAAAGCAGCGGGTCAAGGATGTCCTTGTTGAGCTTTTCCCTTTCGAAAAACTTGGTGAACATCCAATAACCCAGAATGAAACCGGAGATGAACAGGAGACCGTACCACCTGACGGCGAAGCCCCCTATCCGGAAGATCTCCGGATTCATGTTCCAGTGTACTGCCAGCAGTTCCATGGCCTGTGAATATTATTCCTGAATTGCAGCGATGCCGGGAAGAGTCTTGCCTTCGATAGCCTCAAGCATGGCGCCGCCGCCGGTGCTGACATAGCTGACCTTGTCGGCGAAGCCCATCTTGGTCACTGCAGCGACGGAGTCACCGCCACCGACGAGGGAGTAGGCACCGTGAGAGGTAGCCTGGGCGACGAGCTCGGCGATCTTCTCGGTTCCCTTGGCGAAGTTCGGAAGCTCGAAAACTCCGGCAGGGCCGTTCCAAAGGATGGTCTTGGATGCGAGGATGATCCTGGCCCAGTTCTCGAGGGAAGCAGGACCGCAGTCGAGACCCTCCCAACCATCAGGAATCTGGTGTGAAGGGACTACCATCTCGGGAGCGTCATTGGAGAATTCCTGGGTGACGCGGGTCTGGACAGAGAGGGACACGTTGACTCCAAGCTCCTGAGCCTTGGACATGATCTCCTGTGCCTGAGGGATGAGGTCGTCCTCGTGGAGGGACTCACCGATCTTTCCTCCTTCAGCCTTGATGAAGGTGTAACCCATGCCTCCGCAAATGATCAGGTTGTCCACCTTGCCGAGCAGGTTTTCTAGAACTGCGAGCTTGGAGGAGACCTTTGAACCGCCGATGATGGCAGTGAAAGGACGGTGGGCGTTCTTAAGGACATTGTCAATGGCCTTGATTTCCTTCTCCATGAGGTAACCGAACATCTTGTCCTCAGGGAAGTAGGCAGCTATGAGGGCTGTAGAAGCATGTGCCCTGTGAGCGGTTCCGAAAGCGTCGTTGATGTAGCAGTCGGCATAGGAAGCGAGCTTCTTGACGAATTCCTTCTGGCTTTCCTTGACAGCCTTCTTGGCTGCAGCTTTCTCCTCGTCGGTAGCATCCTCGGCAAGTCCCCTGGGCTTACCCTCTTCCTCAGCGTAGAAACGGAGGTTCTCGAGCATCAGGACCTCGCCCGGCTTAAGGGCGGCTGCTTGCTCGTCGGCCTTCTGGCAGTCCTCTGCGAACTGTACGGGAACGCCAAGGCATTCGGAGACATGGTTCACGATGTGCTTGAGGGAGAACTTCTCGGTCACGCCCTTCGGACGTCCGAGATGGGACATGAGGATAAGAGCTCCTCCTTCGGAGAGAACCTTCTTGAGAGTGGGGAGGGCAGCGCGGATGCGGGTGTCGTCGGTGATGTTGAAATTCTCGTCAAGCGGAACGTTGAAGTCAACCCTGACGATAGCCTTCTTGCCTTTGAAATCGTAATTGTCAATGTGCTGTTGCATCGTAGTAAATATTTTATTGTCGTTTTTTTCCGAAGCAAAGATACTATTTTTTTATCTTTGCAGCATCATGGCGACAGAGTTTCCCACACAAGAATGGAAAGACTACGAGCTCCTGGACTCCGGAGGAGGCATGAAGCTCGAGAAATTCGGAGGGTTCGTCCTTGCCCGCCCGGAGCCGAAGGCTCTGTGGGACAAGGACATGAGCGACGAACAGTGGAGTTCGATGACCCACACCCGCTTCACTCCCGGGGCCGGTTTCGGCAAGGCAGGAAAGGAGGACAGCGGCACCTGGGACAGGCTTCGCAAGATGCCTGACCAGTGGTGGATACGTTACCGCAGCATGTTCTCGCTCCGCCTCGGCCTGACTTCTTTCAAGCACGTGGGAGTCTTCCCCGAGCAGGCCGCGAACTGGGAATATATCTTCAGCCAAACCTCCAGGATAGCCGCTTCCCAGGAAGCCCGCCCCAAGGTCCTGAACCTTTTCGCCTACACCGGAGCCGCTTCCCTAGCAGCCAGGAAGGCAGGAGCCGACGTCACCCACCTGGATTCAGTACGCCAGGTAGTCACCTGGGCCCATGAGAACCAGGACCGCAGCGGCCTTGACGGCATCCGCTGGGTAGTGGAGGACGCCATGAAATTCGCAAGGCGTGAAGCCCGCAGGGGTAATGTCTATCAAGGAATAATCCTGGACCCTCCGGCCTACGGTCATGGTCCGGACGGAGAAAAATGGAAACTCGACGAGTGTCTGTTCGACTTGATGAAAGATGTAGGAAAGATTCTGGCCCCTCAGAACAGCATCATGGTCCTGAACCTCTATTCCAACGGCTTCTCGGCCGCCCTTGGCGAAACTGTGGTAAGGCAGGCTCTGAACCTGGCGCCGGATTTCCCTCTGGAATCCGGGGAGCTCGCCCTCAGGGACAGTTTCGGGAAGGTCCTCCCGCTCTCAATATTCGTAAGGCTAAGGAGATAGTCTAGGGCACGGGATCGTAGCCGCTGCCCCCCCAGGGGTTGCATCGGAGGATCCGCCAGACCGTGAGATAAAGGCCCTTGAAGGGGCCCCATTTGCGGAAAGCCTCCAATGCATAAGTAGAACAAGACGGCTCGAAACGGCATGTCTTAGGAATATACGGTCCTATGCACTTGCGGTAGAACCAGATCAGGGCCAGGAAAGGAGCACTCAGGATATCCCTGAGGGTCTTCCTCCAGGATGGTATGCTAAAGTTGTCCTTCATCTCCGATCTTCTTTAAGATGGACGCGACCTCCCGGGCAAGGGCAGCGGAGTCCATGATTTCATTGGTGTTGTAGAGAAGCATGAGATCGACCCCGACTCCCGAAACGAGATCTTTCTGGGTCCTGTAGGCCTCCCTCAGCCTCCTTTTCAGAAGATTCCTTTTCACCGCCCGTTTGAAAAGTCTCTTGGGGACGGAGACCATGACCCTGCCGGGCAACGGGGTGCCATCCTCTGCAGTCCTGCGGAGATAACAGTACTTAAGCCCCTGGGCAAAGCCCCAGCGGCCCTTTGACATCAGAGCCGAAACCGACGCCTTTCCTCTGATGCGTTCAGATTTCGGTAGAGTGTTCATCAGTGTCCTACTGTTGGTTCTGGAGGTAGAGTTCAATGGCCCTGGCCACGGAAGGAGCTTCCGGTGTAGGTGCCTTCACATCGATCTTCAATCCGGCCTCTTCCATGGCCTTTACGATTGACTTGCCGTAGGAAACGAACTTGATGTCTCCCTGCTCGAAGCCCGGGAAATTCTCCTGGAGCGACTTGACATCGTAGGGATTGTAGAACACCACCATGTCGTAGTCCTGGAGGGACATGTCCTTCAGGTCCTGGGGCACGCTCTTGATGAAGACGGCTGCCTTGTAGTCAATTCCCTGCTCATCAAGAAGGTTGGTGAGCGGAGAGCTGCTGCTGGAATCGGACTGGGTGACAAGGAAATGCTCTCCCTTGTGCTTCGTGCCGATCTGGGCGATGATGGACTCGGGAGTTCCGTTGCCGAAGAATATCTTGCGCTTGCGATAGACGATGTGTTTCTGCAGGTACATTGCGACTGCTTCAGTGGTGCAGAAATACTTCATGGTCTCGGGTACCTTGACCCTCAGTTCTTCACAGAGTCCGTAAAATGCATCGATGGCATGACGGGAAGAGAAAATGACTGCGGTGTAGTCCAGGATGTTTATCCTCTGCGACCTGAATTCCCTGGAAGAGAGCGGCTCGATAAGGAAAAACTGCCTGAAGGTAATTTCAACGCCATATTTTTCCCTGAGTACATTGTAAGGAGCCTCATTAAGGGGAGGGCGCTGAGATATCAAAATTTTCTTAATGGACATATCCAATTATTTGTCAACACTTTCCGCTAAAGCAGGATGGCCGAAAGGACCAGTGCGGCGGAAGGGAGCAATTCAAGGCTGCAAAGATACAAAAATGTTGTGAAAGGATTGCAAGCCGAACCGAAAATCTGACCGCGGCGGAAGATGTAGAAAAGATAGGTCAAGGCAATAATCCACAACAGGATAGCCTTCACGAGGGTTTCGTCGCCGGAAAACATCCTGACGATCGGGCCGGCGAGGAAAAGGATGAAGAACAGGATGACAGCGTAGTTGAAGAAGGATCTGTTGGCGGCAGTGAAAATCTTGGACCTGTAGTTGTGCATCTCAAGCTGCCAGTTCAGGAAAGCCCGCAG
This sequence comes from Bacteroidales bacterium, assembly GCA_017469745.1. Taxonomy (GTDB): domain Bacteria; phylum Bacteroidota; class Bacteroidia; order Bacteroidales; family UBA932; genus Cryptobacteroides. Next base: position 17,859 of record JAFUFS010000063.1, read on the forward strand.
AAGAAGGTACAGAACCATGACTCCGGTCACGACGGCAAGCCTCACAAGCGGCGGCTGGCCGGAAATGATGTCCGGAGTGAACAGGTCATAGGCATAGACCAGCATGCAGAAAGGGACGAACAGGATGGCGGCAATCCAGTTGCGGCTGCGGCTCAACTGGATGCTGTCCTCGAGGTCCACGTTGCCCTTCCACCTTCTGACACAGTCCCAAAGGGAAGGAGCCACCTTTATCAAGCTCCTCAGGTTCAGAAGGAAGAGGAGGGTGAAGAAGACCGCGAGTCCGCAGAACACAGGATTGTCGAACATGTCCATGGCCGTCAGTTCCCCCGCTTTGCGTTGTATCCCATCTCCTTGAGAAGGGCCGTGACCCTGTCCCTGAAATCTCCCTGGATCGTGATCTGACCGTCCTTGGCCGAGCCTCCGACACCACATTTGACCTTGAGCGTCCTCCCGAGGGAGGCAAGATCCTCTTCAGTACCGACGAAACCTGACACCAGGGTCACCTGCTTGCCTCCGCGGTTCCTGCGGTCGATGGAGACAATGAGCCTCTGGCGGGATGGCTCGAGAGTCTCTTCCTGAGGAATTTCTTCCTTGGAATAGTTGAAACCGGGGTCGGTCGAATAGACCACTCCGAGGCGTTGTTTCCAGTCGTTTTCCGGTTTCATTTTATTGAATCTATTTTTGCAAAGATAGCTAATCCTTTTGTATCTTTGTCCGAATATATGCATTTAATATTATGGACAAAAAGAAATTCAGTCGCTGGAATCTGCTGGTCGCTGCAGCGGTCTTCCTGGTTTCGGCGGTAACATATCTTTCCACGATCGAGCCCACGGCCTCATTCTGGGACTGCGGTGAGTTCATCGCTTCATCCTACAAGCTTGAAGTGGGTCACCCCCCGGGGAACCCCGTCTTCCAGCTGATCGCAAGGTTCTTCACCATGTTCACCGGCCCCGACAAGGCTGCCGTGATGGTGAATTCGATGAGCGCACTCTGCTCTGCCCTTACCATCTTCTTCCTCTACCTGACGATAGTTTTCCTAGTCAAGAGGGTGATAACCCCGAAGAAGGAGGACGGCTCCTATTCCTTGGCCGAAGCGATCGCTATCTTCGGCAGCGGTGCAGTCGGAGCACTCGCCTACTGCTTCTCAGACACTTTCTGGTTCTCCGCAGTGGAGGGCGAGGTCTACGCCATGTCGTCCCTGTTCACGGCCATAGTAGTCTGGGCAATGACCAAATGGTACGAGACAGAGGACAGAAGGTACGCCAACCGCTGGATCGTGCTGATCTCCTTCCTCATGGGACTTTCGATCGGAGTTCACCTGCTGAACCTCCTGGCCATCCCCATGCTGGTCTTCATGTACTACTACAAGATGCGTGAGGACAAGCCCTACACGCTCTGGGAGATTGTCAAGATATTCCTTGTGTCGGTAGCCATCCTGGCCTTCGTGCTGTTCGTCGTGATCCCCCTGGTTCCGAAGTTCGCGGCCTATTTCGACCTCTTCTTCGTGAACACCCTCGGACTGCCGTTCAATTCCGGCGCTGCCTTCTTCATGGTGGCCCTCCTGGCGGCCTGCTTCTGGGGACTCTTCAAGACCTTCGACAAAGGCAAGGTGTTCTGGAACACGGCCCTGCTGTGCTTCACAACCATCATCATCGGCTTCTCGATCTTCAGCATCGTGATCATCCGTTCGTCCGCCAAGACTCCTACCAACGAGTACCAGCCGGACAACGCATTCACCCTGATCCGCTACCTCTCCCGCGAACAGTACGGTTCCACGCCCCTTCTGTACGGGCAGTATTTCGGTTCCCCTTACGAGCTTAAGCAAGGTAAGTACTGGACCCCGATGAACGGGAAATACATCAAGGCTTCAAGCCCCGTCGAGCCGGTCTACGACTCTTCAGGCAAGATGCTGTTCCCGAGAATGTACGGCACCGACGAACGTGCAATCCAGTTCTACCAGACCTACACGGAAGGCAAGGGTACTGCCATTCCCGGAGCCGATTACAAGAAGCCTACCTTCGGAGCTAACATGAAGTATTTCTTCGACTTCCAGCTCGGATGGATGTACTGGAGGTACTTCATGTGGAATTTCGTGGGACGCCAGAACGAAATCCACACACCGGTGGCCGATTACTTCACCGGCAACTGGGAAAGCGGAATCAAGCCCATCGACGATCTCCGCCTCGGCAACCAGGACGATGCTCCCACCTGGCTGAAGGAGAACAAAGGCAAGAACCACCTGTTCTTCCTGCCCCTGCTCCTTGGCCTCCTGGGTCTTTTCTTCCAGTTTGACAGGGACAAGAGAGGCTGCTGGCTGACCTTCCTGCTCTTCTTCATGACAGGTATCGCCATCGTGGTCTACCTCAACCAGACTCCCTACCAGGTCCGCGAAAGGGATTACGCCTATGCCGGTTCATTCTATGCATTCACGATCTGGATCGGATTCGCGGTTGCGGCAATATATTCATGGATCTCATCCCTCGCCGGCGAGAAAGGCAAGACCCTGGTGGCAGGACTTACAACGGCTGCCTGCCTCGGCGTCCCCGCCCTCATGTGCGCCCAGGAATGGGACGACCATGACCGCAGCAACCGCCGCACCTCCACGGAGATCGCCTGGAACTACCTTAATTCCGTTGGGGAAAACGGCATACTCATCACCCACGGTGACAACGACACCTTCCCTCTCTGGTACGCCCAGGAGGTCGAAGGAATAAGGAACGACGTCAGGATCTGCAACACCTCGCTTCTCGGAACGGACTGGTACATCGACCAGATGAGGTATGCCATCAACAATTCAGCTCCTCTTGACCTTTCTGTCGGGCAGAGCCAGTACCTCTACGGCACCAACGACTGGGTTCCCATCCAGGACAACAGGGGCCAGGCCGTCCTCCTTTCGGACTGCATCAAGGTGTTCAAGCATCCTGAGGCAAAGGTCGTGACCAGTGACGGAAGGAAGCTTGACTACTGGGTCTCCAGGAAGATGATCGTGCCCGTCAACAAGGAGAACTGCCTGAAATATGGAATCGTCAGCGAGAAGTTTGCTGCTGCTATTCCCGATTCCATAGTCCTGGAAATCCCTCAGGGCAAGAATGCAATCACCAAGCCCGAGCTCTTCGTCCTGGACCTCCTTTCGAACTACAACTGGGACCGTCCCATCAACATGCTGAACCAGGGCGGCGACCTCAACATAGGCCTCAAGGACTACCTGATGTACGACGGATTCTCCGCAAGGCTGACTCCGGTCCGAAACAACATCACTTCGCTCGATCCCGGACTGGTCGACACCGACAAGCTCTACGACCAGATGACCAATGTCTTCAAGTTCGACGCAATCTCCAGGAAAGACTACTGCGTGGACTTCCAGAACGTCTACACCTTCCTCGGCGTGATGTCCATCAGGAACCTCTTCATCTCTGCCGCCAATTCCTTCATCAAGGAGGGAGAGACCCAGAGGGCCGAAGAGATGCTTGACAAGTGCATCGAGGTGATGGATCCGAAGAGATACCCTTATGACAACTCCATACTCGGATGGGCATCCAACGCCCTCTATCCTATCGAGATCATCAAGGACTACTATCTGCTCGGGAAGCCGGAGAAAGCCAAGCCGGTTGCCGAAGAGCTGGTCAGCGAGGTTATGGAGTCCACGAGACTGTACCTCGACTTCTACCCAGAGTACAAGGATGAGTTCGAGTACAACTGCCAGCTTATCTACTATCTGGCAAATGAGCTGAAGAAGTGCGGAGACAAGGAATTCGGAGAGAAGATCGAATCCGACCTCGCCACCTTCCTCAATGCAAGTTAAATCTTGTGATTCTTCTTTCTTGAACGCAGCCTGGTGATGCTCTCGACCAGCAGCTGGTCACGAAGTATGCACCTTGCAGCCATGAAATCGAGGATGGCAGCAATGATCGGAAGGACCGCGGTCCATCTGAATATAACTCCGTCCGCAGCTGCGAAATAATCGAAGGCCAGCCATCCCTGGAGGGCGATCAGAAGCAGCCCAGCCAGAACCGAAGTACGCATCTGGAGTACCCTGACATTGAAGGATCCCAGGGCGATCACATGGAGTATGGTGACCAGGATAAGGAGTATCAGGTAAGGGAAGAACTGGATGTACTTCAGTTCATCGACATGGGCCCCTCCGGCCCCCAACGAAAACGACTTGACGCAGAAGAAAAGCGCCACGGTCAGACCTGCCGCAATGGCCAGGTACAATGTCTGAATTCTTTGCCACATGGTGCAAAAATAGCTATTTCCGGGGAAATTCCTTATATTTGGAAACATCATCATTAAAACTAGTACACAATGAGAATACCCGAATCCGAACTCATAATCAATTCCGACGGCTCCGCTTTTCACATCCACCTGAGGCCGGAGGAACTCGCCGACATAGTCATTCTCGTCGGTGACCCCGACAGGGTCGACATGATCGGCTACTACCTTGAGGACAAAGAGTTCCGCCACGCCAACAGGGAGTTCATCTCGATCACCGGACAGTTCAACGGCAAACGTATCACCGCCCTCTCCACCGGAATAGGCACGGACAATTGCGACATCGTCATGACAGAGCTCGACGCCCTGGCAAATATCGATTTCAAGACCCGCGAACCCAAGGCTGAGCACCGCAAGCTTACTATCCTCAGGATCGGAACCACCGGCGCCGTCCAGCCCGACATCCCTCTCGGCTCAGCGATCTTCTCCCGTTATTCGGTAGGCTGCGACGGCCTTCTTAACTGGTACGCAGACCGGGACAAGATCACTGAAAAAGCCATGGAGGAAGCCTTCAAGGAGCACACGGGATGGGACAAAAACCTTCCGTCCCCTTATTTCGTAAAGGCCGGTGACGAACTGTCCGAAAGATTCAAGGATTGTACGGTTGAAGGAGTGACCATCTCCGCTCCCGGGTTCTACGGTCCGCAGGGAAGGGTCGTGAGGCTTGGTCTTGCGATGCCCGACATGATCGAGAAATTCGAAAGTTTCCGTTTCGGAGGCTACAGGATCACCAATTTCGAGATGGAGAGTTCAGCAGTAGCAGGACTTGCAAAGCATCTCGGACATGAAGCCGGTACGGTCTGCTGCGCTATCGCCAACCGCCACCTCAAGAGCAGCAACACCGACTACAAGCCGCAGGTGCGCGCCCTCGTGGAGCTGTCGCTGAAGCAGCTGACAAAATAGTCACATCCAGAGAGATTACTCCTCCGGACGTCTTGGGTTGTTGTTGAAATAGGCCAGGACGTTTTTTTCGTAGGTCTTGGTGATCGGGATCTGAGGGATGGTGTCATTGTCCAGATCGAGCTCATAGCCCTCCTTCTCCTTCCTAAGAACCTTCACCTTGTCCATGTTGACGATGTACTTTCTGTGGCATCTCACCAGAGAGCTGCCGCGGAAACTCTCCTCTACAGTCTTGAGACGGCACCTGAGCATGTAGCGCTTGAGGTCTCCCTTACTGTCGGAGTACCAGACCTTGATGTAATTGTCATCGGACTCTATGTAGAACAGGTTCGAAGCACTCACGCACAGCTTTAGGTCGCCGCTGTTGTCGAAGAGGGTGATCTTCTCCAGCTTGGAAGGAAGTACATTCTCGTCGAGGACCACGTTGCCGTAGTTCATCAGGCGGATCGTCTGGTTCTTGTCCTGGATCGCGAAATACATCCCGGCCAGGATATATGGGATTATGAGCGAGATCATTCCATAGAGGAGGGCATTACCCAATGTATCCGGGAACTGCTCCCAGCCGATGCCGGTGATGGGAACGGTTATGAATGAATAGGCGAGGCAGATTACCACGACTTCTGCAAGACACCATAGGATGTAGCCCAGATAGGTCATCCTCAGGACATTCCTGGTCTTGTACATCACGAATTTGCTCAGGGCCACGAGCAGGAGCGAACCGGTAGCGAACAGGATCGTGAAGACGAAGAACCTCGAATTGCCAAGGGCCATCCAACTGTTATGGGAGAATGGAAGGCTCAGGAGCAGGAACACGATTGAGAACAACGCTGCGAAAGTCACAGTGTAGATCAACTGGTTCTTTCCCCTGAAATAGTCGGGAAGCTTCTTGGTAGGAGATGCCATAAATCTCTTTTATCTGACAAATATAACCACTTTTTAGAATTAACAAAAATCCCGATTCCGCCACAAATAAGAAGAAATCACCCCTCAAAACGACGTCTCACGTAATTCTATGACCATTCGCCACAATTATTTTGTCGCGCGGGCGCGTGTAGGTATTTTTGTGAGAATAATTCAAAAGCGAATAGTATATGAGAATCATCGGAACAGGAAGCGCGCTGCCCAAGAAAGTCGTCACCAACGACATGATAGCGCAATTCCTCGACACAAGCGACGAGTGGATCTCAACCAGGACCGGCATCAAGAGCAGGCACGTCATCTCCGACGAGAAGCTTGAAGACCTTGGTGCGGAAGCAGTGATGAAAGCTCTGGAGATGTCCGGCCTGAAGGCCTCCGACATCGACCTGTTCATCGCTTCCAACGTTGTATCGGAATATGGGACCCCCGGCATCAGCTGCGTAGTCGCAGCCAAGGTCGGACTCAGCTGCCCAATGTTTGACATAAACTGCGCCTGCCCCGGCTTCGTCTACGCCCTGGACATGGCAGAAGCATATTACAAGGCCGGCAAAGTCAAGAACGTCCTCATCGCCTGCATCGAAGAACCCTCCAGGATGGTAAGTTGGGAAGACCGCTCCACCTGCGTCCTCTTCGGCGACGGTGCAGGAGCTGTCGTCCTGACCGAAGGCGACAACGTCAAGGGTACCAAACTCCATTCCGAACCTGACATCGACAAGATCTGGATGACCCGTTCACTACACGACAATCCCTTCGTCACGGAGAAGAAGCCTGAAATCGCCTTGCAGATGAAAGGCCGCGAGGTCTTCCGCTTCGCAGTGAACGCCTGCACGAACGGAGTCAAGGATCTTCTGGACGAGATCGGAATCAAGAAAGACGATGTCTCCTGGTTCATGGTGCACCAGGCCAACAAGAGGATCCTCGACGCAATCATCGACTACATGAAAGTCCCCGCCGAGAGGTGCCCTGTCAACATAAACGACCATGGCAACTCGTCTTCGGCTTCTTGCCCCATCCTGCTGGATGAATGCAACAGGAAAGGCATGTTCAAGAAGGGAGACATCATCGTGTTCAGCGCATTCGGCGCCGGACTCCTCTCCGGAGCGGCGGTAATCGAATGGTAATCTTCCCATTAATTGTTATATTTGCATTCTCTACGAACTGAATAACCAAGAATTAAGAATTATCTGAATATATGGACAAAAGAGTTGTAATAACTGGTATGGGTGTCATCTCCCCTGTCGGAAATGACGTCACTACTTTCTGGAAAAACCTGTGCGAAGGTTATTGTGGAATCGAAGTCATCGAAAGCGAAGACACCGAGCAGCTGCCTGTCAGGATCGCAGGAAAGGTCAAGGATTTCCACGCTGAGGAATATGGGATGGACAAGCCCTTCATCCGCAAGCAGGACCTTTTCACCCAGTTCGGAGTTGCCGCTGCCTACCAGGCAGTGAAGCAGTCCGGCCTCATCTCCACCGGAGAGGGTCAGAACATCGACCCCTTCAGGTTCGGAGTGTATTTCGGCTCCGGCATCGGAGGCTTCGCCACCCAGTACAGGGAGATGGCCAAGATGATCGACGATCCTTCAGGCCAGTGGATCTCTCCTCTGTTCATCCCTACGATGATCTCCAACATCGCAGCAGGACAGATTGCCATCCTCAACCATGCCGAAGGCCCCTGCCTTGACATCGTGACTGCCTGCGCAACCTCCACCAACGCTATGGGAGAGGCCTACAGGGCGATCAAGCACGGCTACGCTGATGCTATCATCACCGGAGGAAGCGAGAACGCCACCATTCCGATCGGAATCGCCGGATTCGCCAACCTCAAGGCCCTTTCCAGGTCCACCGATCCCAAGTACGCATCCCTCCCGTTCAACGCCAACCGCGCCGGCTTCGTGATGGGCGACGGCTCCGCTTCCCTCATCCTTGAGGAATATGAGCACGCCAAGGCCCGTGGAGCCAAGATCCTAGGTGAAATGGTCGGCTACGGCAACACCTGCGATGCCTACCACTCCACAGCCCCCAGGCCGGACGGAACCACCCAGGCCAGGTGCATCGAACTCGCCCTCAAGGAGGCCGGATTCGACGAGAATAAGGACAACCTTTACATCAACGCCCACGGTACCGGTACCAAGCTCAACGATGCTGCCGAAACCCTGGCTTACAAGAACGCCCTCGGAGACTTCGCCTACAAGGCCCACATCAGCTCTATCAAGTCCATGACCGGACACATGTTCGGAGCTGCAGGTGCAGCCGAGGCTATAGCTACCGTCCTCGCACTACGCGACGGAATCTGCCCTCCCACCATCAACCTGGACACTCCCGATCCCGAATGCGACCTGGACTACACTCCCAACAAGGCAGTCAAGGCTGACCTGACTCTCGGTATCTCCGACTCATTCGGCTTCGGAGGCCACGATGCCTGCGTAGCATTCAGAAAATGTGAAGATTAATTCGAAAGACCATGACAGAAGTACTCAACAAGGAAGACATCAAGAAATTCCTGCCCCACAGGGAACCGATGCTCCTCATCGAAGGAGCTTTCATTGACGATAACGGCCTCGCCCACTCCAAGTACAGGATCAAGGAAGACGAGTTTTTCACAAGGGGCCACTTCCCCGGCAACCCTGTAGTTCCCGGAGTCATCCTCTGCGAGATCATGGCACAGAGCTGCGCCATACTGGTCAAGGATGAGATTCCCGGCAACATCACCCTTTACGCCGGAATCGACAAGGTCCGCTTCAAGAACTCCGTAAAGCCCGGAGATCTCTGCGAGGTCACTGCAAGCCTGGACAACAGGCGCGGACAGCTGTTCTTCTGCTCTGCTAAGCTCGAGGTGAACGGCAAGCTCTGCTGCAAGGGAGAGCCTTCCTTCGCCCTCGTCCCCATCCAGAAATAATTTCAGGGATGGAGTACAGAAGGCTTGATGCCCGTGAATTCGAGGACATCTCTTCGAGGATACTCCATGAGGACAACCATGTCCTGGTCTTCAACAAGGCCGCCGGTGAGATCGTCCAGGGCGACAAGACCGGGGACGAATGCCTGGCCGAGACCCTCAAAGCATTCATAGCTCAGCGAGATGGAAAGCCCGGGAAGGTATTCCTGGGCATTCCTCATCGTCTGGACAGGCCTGTGAGCGGGATTGTGGTTTTTGCCAAGACTTCCAAAGCTCTCTCCAGGCTGTCGGAATTGTTCCGCACCGGGGACATCCACAAGACCTACTGGGCCCTTTGCTGCAATGCTCCGGAAAAGGAATCCGGTGAGCTTACGGACTGGCTCTCACGCAACGAAAAGATGAACAAGAGTTTCATCGTCAAGGCAGGATCAGCCGGAGCCAAGGAAGCCAAGTTGCGCTACCGCCTCCTGGGCCGTACGGACAGATATTCATTGGTGGAAGTGGAACTCCTGACAGGCCGTCACCATCAGATCCGCTGCCAGCTGGCAGGCATGGGCTGCGTGATAAAGGGAGACCTGAAGTACGGCGCTCCCAGGTCGAATCCCGACGGAGGCATCAGCCTTCACTCACGGAGTATAAAATTTGTCCACCCCGTCCGCAAGGACGAGATGGACATTATCGCTCCTCCCCCTTCTTCCTGGAAGGGAATAGGGGAATTCATCTAGTAGTTTCCTATACCTTCGAGAGCCTTCTCCCTCTCCCGGTCTGCCTTTTCGATGGCTTTCCGGGCTTTTTCATTGGCCTTGTCGACAGCCTTCTGATGTGCCTTGTCAGCCTTCGCACGAGCCTTGTCTGCCTCCTTTTCGGCCTTCTTCTGGGCCTTCACGGCCTCCTGCCTCGCCTGCTTTTCAAGCTTCTTGGCCTCGGCCTGTGACTCCTTCGCGGCCTGCTCTGCCCTGGCAGAAGCTATCGCAGAAGCCGTTCCTTGAGACGATCTGGTAAAAGAAGAGCCCCTGGAACCGGTCCTCAGAAGGGCATAGCAGGAGACATTGTATCTTTTCCTGACCTTCCTGTAGACGAAGAATGAGCTGGCTACTTCTCCGTAAGGATAGTAGGACATGGCGTCCTCACGAGCCTGGGATTTGGCTTCGTTAAGGCTCTTCGAGGTAGCCTTGCCGACAACCTCCAGAAGGTTCTTCTCTGAATACTTTACAGCGAGGTAATCCTTGACGGCGTCATCCAGCTTGTTGTTGTCCAAAGGCTTGTAGCCTTCCTCCTTGAGCTGGCTGACGAGATACTTGGAGTCTTCCTTGGCCTGCTTTACAGCTTTCCTGCCCTGAGCTCCAAGGGGAGCCAACGCCATGAAAGCGGCCAGGACGATTAAGGTGATTCTTTTCATTCGTGACATGTAATTTATTAGTTTTTCATACACAACGTCACAAAGATAGCATAAAAAATCATAATCGATCCCTGGTTTCCATCACATACTCCTGCAGCCATTCAGAAGGAGTCTTCCCGGTGTTCACCTTGAAAGCCATGTTGAAAGAGACCCCGGAATTGAACCCGGAGAGAGTGGCGGCCTCACCAACTTTCATCCTCGGATCCTTCCTGAACAGCCCCATGGCGTACTGCACCCTGTGATAATTCACGAACTGCCTGAAGTTACGCCCCGACAGGATGTTGATTGTGCGAGATAAATACAATTTGTTGGAATAGACTTTCTCCGCAAGGTCGTTCATGCAGAACGACGGGTCAAGATAAGGCTGGTCTTCGGTCATGTAGTCCATGATCTTCCGGTAGAGGTTGTTCATCTTGCGGTCCTCTTCGGCCTTGTCGATGTAGGAAGTCCTCAGATTGCCCTTGATTATGTCCTTGACCCTCTCCTCGGTGTCCTTGTCCATGAGGAAGGTCCTGCCTGAAATGGCCTTCATGTACAACAGGGCATACATCACTGCAATGAATCCCCCGCAGATGAGGACCAGCACCTGTCCGGCGTCCCCGGGTACGGAAACGCTGCACATGAAAAAGACACAGATGCCCAGGAATCCCATCGAATAGAGGAAGCGGGAATAGTCCTCCATGCTGTGCCACACAGCCATGCTGCGGAAAAACAGCCTTATCCCCTTGAAACGCCTGGCAGCCGTCAATGCAAAGCACGAGATGAAAACGACTATCATCAATGCGACTGCGGAGGCAGTTGCCTGGGCCCTGAACGAGGCTTTGCCCGAACGGAGGATGATCCCGTAAAGGATGGCAAGGCCCCCGGACAGTACGATCGCAAAAGATGTTTTCAATGCCGGTACGGGCTTCTCGAACGAGCAGGGATACATCGCAAGCACCGCCGCTGCAAAGAGCATGTCCGCCACCACCATGTCCTTGGGGCAGGGCCGCGCCAGGATCAGGTCGATTGTTATGAACAATATGCCGGAGAATGCAGAGATGATTCTTATCCAGAATCTTGGAGTTCCGGAGACATGGTTCTTCAACAGGTCATAGATCAGGAAGAAGGACAGTTCCAGCAACAAAGGAAATGCAATTATTCCCGTCATAAGGATAGGTTTTGGTTTCCAGGTCAATAATAACGGCCAAAAGATATAAAAAGAAAAAACCTCCGGCACCGCAATGCCGGGGGTATTCTTCAAAAGTGACAAATTAAGACGGCGATTATGCCTTTTTATCCTTTATCGAATCAAAGCCTTTACCATAGACTCCGGTAACGGAAGAAATGGAGATAAATGCTTCTGAATCAATCCTCTTGATAGAGCGGAGGAGAAGGTTGACATCAGTCTTCCTAGTGAGGACCATCAACACCGAGGTCACCTGCTTGGTGTACCATCCCTGTCCGTCAAGGACGGTCACTCCCCTGTGGAAATCGCGTCCGATCATGTCGGCTATCTCTTCATACTTGTGAGAGAGGATGAAGAGCTGGACACTCTGCTTGGAACCGGCCAGATAGATGTCGGCAAGGTTGCCGCAGACGGTCACGATGATCATGCCATAGACGGCCGTGATGAACTTGTCCACGAAGGGAAGCTGCTCTCCTTCAGGGGTGTACGAAGGAACAAGGAGAGAAAAAGCGATGATGAACACATCGATGAGGAGGATGACCTTGCCAGGGGAAATGTTGCGGTACTTGGTTATTATCAAGGCGATGATGTCGGTACCTCCCGAGCTTCCGCCCTGGGAGATCGACATACCTATTCCTAGACCGGACATGGAACCTCCGATGATCGCACAGAGCAACTTGCCGTTGGAAAGGGCGAAGTCCTGGATGAAGGGCGCCGGAATAAGGCTCTGTTCCAGATTAAGGCAGGCTGAAGCAAGCAGGATTGCGTAGACCGTCTTTATTCCGAACGAGGGGCCTATGATGAAAAGCGAGATGATGAGCAGGATGGCGTTGATCACAAAATACGAATAACCCATCTTGATGCCCGTAGCGTACTGGATGATGGCACTTATACCCGACACTCCGCCTCCGAACATGTTGTTCGGGGTGAGGAAGATCGTCCACCCGCAGGTGTAGATCACGATTCCGAGGGTGATGAGGATGTACTCCTTGATCAGCCTAAGAGTGTTCTTCTCTTGCATTTTCAGACTTCTTTTTAAGTTTCAGATTGATGCCTGTCTTCATCTCGTCGAAACCCTCTCCGTAGACAGTACTGGCAGATGCGACTGTGACGAAGGCCTTGGGGTCGATTTCCTTCACGGTCTTGGTGATGGTGTGGAGCTCAGGCTTGCGCACCATGATGAGGAGGACCTTCTTGCTCTCGCCGGAGTACCAACCCTGTGCATCCAGGGCGGTCACTCCCCTGTTCAGGTCGTGGATCACGGTGTCGGCAATCTCCTTGTACTTTGTGGAAAAGACCATTATCTGCCACGTGGAATTGCGCCCCAGCATCACCCAATCCACAAAGACGGAGAAGATCACCATGGCCACATAACCGTAGACCATGTCCTCGACAGTCTTGCCGGGAATCAGGAGGACAGAAGCAATTATGAACAAGTCCACGAACAGGAAGACCTTGCCGAGGGATACCGGCCAGAACTTGTTGACTATCAAGGCCACGATGTCGGTTCCTCCGGTGCTGCCTCCGCGGGCGAGGATGAAGGAGATTCCGATAGACTCGATGATGGCCGCCACCACTACCAGGAGGAGCTTGTTGTCGAAGAATATGTGGATGAACTCCCAGTTCGCCATCAGGTCCAGGAAGAGGGACGAGATGCCGATCGCGTACAAAGTCTTGAAACCGAATCCCTTACCCAGGATAAGGACTCCCAGGAGGATCAGCAGGGCGTTGATGACGATGTAGGACAGGTAGACAGGGATTCCGGTGGCGAAATTGAGGATGGTACAAGCACCGGTAAGACCTCCGCTGGCGATCCCGTTCGGGATGAACATCGCGGACCAGGCGAAGGTGTACATTATCACCCCCAGAGTGATCACCAGATAATCACTGACAGTGGACAGGATTGTCTGTTTGAGAGTCTTGCTTTCCTTTTCGGCCATAAACTTATTTAAGGACTATGTTAACTATCCTTCCGGGAACCACGATCACCTTCACGATAGACTTGTCGCCCACCCACTTTGAAGTCTGCTCCATGCCGCGGATTTCGGCCTCGACTTCAGGTGCCGGCATCGACTTGGGAAGTTCGACTGTGAAACGCATCTTTCCGTTGAAGGAGACAGGGTATTTCACGCTGTCTTCTGCGGCCAGTGCCGGATTGAAAACAGGGAAGCTGGCATAGGTGATGCTCTCCTTGTGGCCGAGAGCCTCCCAGAGTTCCTCTGCGATGTGAGGAGCGAACGGGGAAAGCAGCACCGTCATGGGTTCGAGGATCTCACGTTTGCGGCACTTCAGGGCTCCGAGGTCGTTGAGAGCGATCATGAAAGCACTTACGGTGGTGTTGAACGAGAAATGCTCGATGTCATATTCCTCCTTGCCGATCAGCTTGTGGAGCACCTTGATCTCCTCAGGAGTAGCCTTCTCTTCCGACACTGCGAGGTTGTCTCCGTCGAAGAAGAGCCTCCAGAACTTCTTGAGGAAGCGGTTGACACCGTCGATTCCCTTGGTGTCCCAAGGCTTGCTCTGCTCGAGGGGTCCCAGGAACATTTCGTAGAGACGGAGGGTGTCTGCACCGTAGTCATCGCAGATGTTGTCCGGATTAACGACATTGAACATGGACTTGCTCATCTTTTCAACCGCCCAGCCACAGATGTATTCACCATCCTCAAGGATGAATTCGGCATCGGCGAACTCCGGCCTCCACGCCTTGAAGGCCTCGAGGTTGAGCCTGTCGTTGCGGACGAGGCTGATGTCGACATGGATCTCGGTTGTCTGGTACTGGTCCTTGAGTCCGAGGGAGACGAACTTGTTGGTCCCCACGATGCGATAGACGAAGTTGGAACGGCCCTGGATCATTCCCTGGTTGATCAGTTTGCGGAAAGGCTCATCCTCGCAGACGTAGCCGAGGTCGAAGAGGAACTTGTTCCAGAAACGGGAATAGATCAGGTGACCGGTAGCGTGCTCAGTACCTCCGATGTAGAGGTCCACGTCGCGCCAGTAGGCATCCACATCCTTGTCCACCAGGGCATTGCCGTTGTGCGGGTCCATGTAGCGCAGGTAATAGGCGCTGGATCCGGCAAATCCGGGCATGGTGCTGGTCTCGAGGGGATAACCTTTGTAAGTCCAGTCCTTGGCCCTTGCGAGCGGCGGTTCACCCTTCTCAGTAGGCTTGAACTCGGTGATCTCGGGCAGAGTCAGAGGCAGGTCCTCGAACGGTACGGGAGTGGGGATACCGTCCTTGTAATAGATCGGGAACGGCTCTCCCCAGTACCTCTGGCGGCTGAAGATCGCATCGCGCAGCCTGTAGTTGACCTTCCTGTGGCCCAGTCCATGCTGCTCGACGTAGTCGATAGCAGCAGGGATAGCCTCCTTGACGTCAAGGCCGTTGAGGAAGCCGGAATTCATCATCTTGCCTTCCTTGGCGTCGAAGCTCTCCTCGCTGATGTCACAGCCCTCGATCAGGGGGATGATGGGCAGGTCGAACTTCTTCGCGAAGGCGTAGTCGCGGCTGTCGTGGGCGGGAACCGCCATGATGGCACCGGTTCCGTAACCAGCGAGAACATATTCAGAGATCCAGACGGGAACCCTTTCGCCCGTGAGGGGGTTGACTCCGTAGGAGCCGGAGAAGACTCCGGTCACCGTCTTTGTCTCGGAGATCCTTTCGCGCTCGGTCTTCTTCTTGACATAGGCAAGATACTCCTCAACCGCAGCCTTCTGTTCAGGGTTAGTGAGAGTCTGAACCAGGTCGCTTTCCGGAGCAAGCACCATGAAGGTGACTCCGAACACGGTGTCCACCCTGGTGGTGAATATGGTGACGTCATGCTCCTGCTCGCCGTTGTAGCATTTGAAGACCACTTCGCAGCCATTGGACTTACCGATCCAGTTGCGCTGCATCTCCTTGAGGGAATCCGTCCAGTCTATCTTGTCAAGACCATCGAGGAGCCTCCCTGCATAGGCGGAGACCCTAAGCTGCCACTGCATCATCTTCTTCTGTTCCACCGGGAAACCGCCGCGCACCGAAAGGCCGTCCTTCACCTCATCGTTGGCAAGTACGGTACCGAGGCCAGCACACCAGTTCACTGAAGTCTCTCCCTGGTAGGCGATGCGGTAGTTCATCAGCATGTCCGACTTCTCCTTCTCGCTGAAAGCCTTCCACTGTCCTGCAGTGAAGGGATCATGGTCGGAGCAGGCAGCATTGACGGCGGCACTTCCGCCTTCCTCGAACGCGGCCACAAGGTCCTCGATCGGACGGGCCTTGCTGAGGGAATTGTCGTACCAGCTTCCGAACATCTTCAGGAACGCCCACTGTGTCCACTTGTAGTAGGCTGGATCACAGGTGCGCACCTCACGGTCCCAGTCATAGGAAAAACCGATGCGGTCCATCTGCTGACGGTAGCGGTTGATGTTCTGGACAGTGGTGACTTCAGGATGCTGGCCTGTCTGGATGGCGTACTGTTCGGCCGGAAGACCGAAGGAGTCGTAACCCATGGGATGCAGGACATTGAAGCCCTTGAGCCTCTTGTAACGGGAAAAGATGTCGCTGGCAATGTAGCCGAGCGGGTGGCCTACATGGAGACCTGCTCCCGAAGGATAAGGGAACATGTCCAGCACATAGAACTTGGGCTTGGAAGCATCTTCCTTCGTCTTGAAAGTCCCGTTTTCGGCCCAGAAGGCCTGCCATTTCTTTTCAATTTTCCTGAAATCGTAATCCATATCCGTGTTATTTCTTTATTCCAAAACTCCTGGTGCCCTTCTTTTCGAGCCTGAACTCGACGTAGAGGGACATCTCAGACTTAACTTTCTTTCCTCTCAGTTTTCCCGGCTTCCACTGCGGTGATCCGCTGACTATCCTCACGGCTTCTTCGTCGAGGAGAGGATCAGCCCCTTTCAGGACCTTTACGTCCCTGACCTTGCCGGTCTCGTCTATTATGAAATCCACCAGGACCCTGCCCTGGATTCCGTCCCTGATGGCTTCCTGGGGATACTTCATGTAGGTGTAGACCCATTTCTGGAGGAAGACCCTGGGATCCGTACTCCCGAGGAAACTCGGCTTGACATCACAGTCGTAATAAGGGACCACCCCGGAGGATCCGTCGGTGCGCTGAAGGACATCCGAGGGATTGAAGATGGGCTTTGGACCGTTGATCAGGGCTACAGAATAATTGTAGATGTACTCGAGTTCCTTCTCCATGGTGTCGTAGTCTATGATAGACTGGGTGTCCCGCTCCGTGTCATGGGTGGGATACATCCCGGTGGTGAAGAAAATCGAAGGGATCCTCTTGTCATAGAAAGCCACATGGTCCGAAGGATAGGGCTCCTTGGTGACCACTTCAGGCTTGATCGGCTGGAGAACCGAGGAGACTGACTCGACAAGGGCATTCATGTCAGCATTGGAAGCCGTGTAGGCATAGAACCCGTCATAGCCGGTCCCGAGCATGTCGAGGTTGATCATAGCATCGATGTTGGACACGTCGGAGAAGGACCGGTTGAGGAAGTACCAGGAACCTGCGAAAGACTCCCTGGAAGCCCCGAAGCCCACCAGGAGAACCGATCTGCGAAGCAGGTAACGGTTGGTCTGGAGCATTCTTGCGAGTTCCAGGAGCATGGCCGTTCCTGAAGCGTTGCCGTTGGCACCGTAGTAGATCCTGTCCACGGTCTTGCCGTCAACTGTCATCGTGCCGGCGCCCAGGTTGTCCATCCTTGCTCCGATAACGATATACCTGTCCCTCAACGATTTATCTCCTCCATGAATGAAGGCGCAGACATTCCTTGAAGTAAGGGTGTCCCCATCAGGCTGACGGATTCCGAAAGGATCTCCGCCATTACCGGAAATGATGTCCAGTCCATATTCCTTAAGCGTCTCGGTGATGTACTCGGCAGTCATCTTCTCGCCTTCGGATCCGGCCTTCCGGCCTTCCATCACAGCAGCTGAAACAGTGGAGACATGCTTCTTCAAGGAAGTGACGGTCTCACTGTCGCCGAGTTCCGAATAACCGGAACGGAACTGGGCCCTGAGAGGGCAAAGACCCATGAGTATGGCGAAGAACGCCATCGCAGTTGCTGTCCTGATGTTTTTCATCTCTTGTTCCTGTCTATTATCCAGACGCCCTCAGGGCAAAAATCCTGCCTTTTTACCTCACGGAGTGAAACCTTGGCTTCCTCCTCGTCATCGGTCCCGCAGATGCCTACAGCAGTGTAACCGCCTTTGAAGCCCAGGAACTCTGTCTTGTATCCCTTTGAAGAGAGGCGCTCGGCGTACTTCGAAGCGTTTTCTACGCTGGAGAAGGAGGCCATCACGATGTAGAACCTCTTCTTGCCCTCCTTGACGACACTCTGAACCGGCTCGGCAGGAGTCTCCTCCTTGGCCTGCACTTCGGCAGGGACCGTGTCCCGAACCTCAGGAGCCTGTTCCATTGCAGTCTTGAGCCTGATCACTTCCCTCTTGGCCTCGATCTCAGAGGATGTCGGCCTCCCGGCAAGGGAACGGAAGAAATCACAGCCGGTCAGAGCAACAGAGACCGCCAGCAGGATCAGTATGGCAGAAAAAACCTTTTTCATAACCTGCAAATTTAATGAAATGTCTTCCCATCACCAAAATATCTTTATTTCAAGGGAAATGAGTATATTTGTAGGAATTGTACGAACGATAACAAAACTGATATGGCAAGAGAAATAAAGTTCTCCCTCGTTTACAGGGATATGTGGCAGAGTTCGGGAAAATACGTCCCGAGAGTGGACCAGCTGTGTGAAGTTGCACCCGCCATCGTCGACATGGGGTGTTTCGACCGTGTCGAGACCAACGGAGGCGCCTTCGAACAGGTCAACCTCCTTTTCGGAGAGAACCCTAACGTGGCTGTCCGCAAATGGACCGCTCCCTTCCACAAGGCCGGCATCCAGACCCACATGCTGGAGAGAGGACTCAACGCCCTTAGGATGAATCCGGTTCCGAAGGACGTCCGCGACCTGATGTTCAAGGTTAAGAAAAAGCAGGGCACCGACATCGCCCGTTCCTTCTGCGGCCTCAACGACCACCGCAATCTCCGCGGTTCTGTCGAAGGCGCCAAGAAAGGCGGCATGATCTCCCAGGTAGCCCTTTCCATCACCAACTCCCCTGTCCACACCGTCCAGTACTACATGGGAATTGTCGACAAGGTCGTTGAATATGGTTGCGATGAAATCTGCCTGAAGGACATGGCCGGAATCGGAAGGCCCACCTTCCTGGGCGAACTCGTCCGTGACATCAAGAAGAAATTTCCTCACATCGTGGTCCAGTACCATGGCCACACCGGTCCCGGTTTCTCTCCTGCATCGATGCTGGAAGTCGCAAGGGCAGGAGCGGACTACCTCGACGTGGCGGTCGAACCGCTGTCCTGGGGCAAGGTCCATCCGGACGTGATCACCATCCGTGAGATGATGAAGGCTGACGGCTTCCTTGTGAAGGATCTCAACATGGACGCTTACATGGAGGTCCGCCGCCTCACCCAGAAGTTCATAGACGATTTCCTCGGCTACTGGATCAATCCCACCAACTCCCAGATGAGTTCCCTGCTCGTAGGTTGCGGACTTCCCGGAGGCATGATGGGATCCATGATGGCCGACCTCAAGGGATTCCAGGGCGCCATCAATGCCGCCCAGAGGTTCCACGGCCGTCCCGAAATGAGCCTTGACACCCTGATGGTCAAGCTCTTCCAGGAGGTTGAATATGTCTGGCCGCGCCTCGGCTACCCGCCCCTCGTGACCCCGTTCAGCCAGTACGTGAAGAACACCGCCCTGATGAACCTCTTCAACATGCTGAACGACAAGCCTCGCTGGACTACCATCGACAAGGACACCTGGGGAATGATCCTGGGCAACATGGGACAGCTCCCCGGCCCTCTCGCACCCGAGATCGTCGAACTGGCCAAGTCAAAGGGACTCGAGTTCTCGACCGGCAATCCTCAG
The DNA here is from genome assembly GCA_017469745.1 of Bacteroidales bacterium. Lineage (GTDB taxonomy): Bacteria > Bacteroidota > Bacteroidia > Bacteroidales > UBA932 > Cryptobacteroides. The sequence goes on from JAFUFS010000063.1 coordinate 37,349, forward strand.
GACAACTATCCCGACGAACTCCCGAAGTTCCGCGCTATGATGGACGAGGAAGGCTGGGACTACGGCGAGGACGACGAGGAGCTCTTCGAGCTGGCCATGCATGAGCGCCAGTACCGCGACTACAAGAGCGGCATCGCCAAGGAGCGCTTCAACAAGGAACTCGAGGACTTCAAGAAGAAGGCCGGCGCCCCCATCATCGTGACCCGTCCGGTCGTCGAGATGCCCGCTTTCGATGTGGATGAATATGCCAAGCGCTATCCGAATGCAGTCCCTGTCCAGGCCCCGGTAAAGGGTCAGCTTCTGTGGCAGGTGGACGTGGACGACGACTCCAAGGCCCCCGTGGCCGGCACTGAAGTCAAGGCCGGCAAGGGAATGGGATTCGTCCAGACCTACTACGGAATGGAAGAGATCCTTCCTGCAAGGGACGGCCGTGTAGTCGCTATTCTTGGCAAGCAGGGTGACAAAGTCGTAAAGGGTCAGATAGTTGCTTTCGTAGAATAATTTAGGGAAATCTACTTTTATTTGTTTTTTTTCTCCCTTTTTGCCATATTTATGGCAGGAAGGGAGATTTCTTTATCATCCACATAACAGTCCGTACCATGAAAAAAGTATTTGCCAGATTCTGTGCTGCGCTATCTGCCATCGCAGCCTTCAGTTTGCTTATGGCAAGCTGCGGCCATGAGGAGCCGGATCCCACTCCCCCTACCCCGCAGACAGTTGCCGTGACCGGTGTAACCCTGAGCAGTTCTTCAATGACCCTTAAAGTGGGTGAGACTGGGACACTCAGCTACACTATCTCCCCTTCCAATGCCACCAATACCAATGTCATCTGGAAGTCTAACGATGGTTCTATCGCTACTATCGATGTCAGCGGCAAGGTTACCGGCGTCAAAGCCGGTACGACCACGATCCAGGTGATAACCACGGACGGTGCCAAGACAGCATCCTGCACTGTCACCGTTACTGCGAGCAATGTGGCTGTGACCGGAGTATCTTTGGACGATGCTTCCAAGACTCTTACTGTAGAGAAGGGCAAGACCGTCACCTTGAAGCCGACCGTGGAGCCGGCAGATGCATCTGACAAGACAGTTACATTCAAGTCTTCCGACGATAAAGTCGTTACCGTGTCTGCCGAAGGTGTCGTGACCGGAATTGCGGAAGGAACGGCCACCATCACCGTCACCACGAAGGACGGCAACAAGACTGTAACGAGCGAAGTCACTGTGGTCCCTGCCAAGATTGCTGTCACAGGGATCATGATCAATGATGACAGCAAGGAAATCACCCTCGAGGAAGGAGAAACAGCCGTACTGGGCGTCACTATCACGCCGGAAGATGCTACCGACCAGAGCATCGAATGGACTTCGTCGGACGAGAAAGTGGCTTCCGTTGATGCAACCGGAAAGGTCAAGGCCTTGAAGACAGGCGAAACCACAATCACGGCAAAGACCAAAGACGGAGGCAAGACTGCAACCGCGAAGATAATCGTCAAGGACGGAGTGTCGGTAACCGGTGTCACCCTCAACAACACCCAGATGGAGATTCCTGCCGGCGAGACTTACACCTTTGAACCTGAGTTCTTCCCCAAGAATGCCACCAACAGGAATGTAAGTTGGACAAGCAGCAATGAGAAGGTCGCCACTATCGCTTCTGACGGTACCATGACTGCTCTGGCGATGGGCAATACGACAATCACCGTGACCACAGAAGACGGAGCAAAGAAGGCTATCTGCTATGTAATAGTCACTGCGGCCCTGACCGCCGTCAGCGGAGTCGAACTCTCAATGAGCACCTTGAACCTTCTGGTCGGGGATAAATTCGAACTGGAAGCCAATGTGAAACCTTCCACTGCAGAAAACAAGAACGTCTCCTGGAAGAGCAGCAATTCTAGCGTGGCATCAGTCTCCGAATATGGTGTCGTAACCGCACTCAAGTCCGGTTCAACGACTATCACAGTCACAACTGAAGAAGGAAAGTTCACTTCAAGCTGTACCGTGAAGGTGGATAATCCTGGTGATTACACCGTCTACTGGGGTGGAGGTGAAGCACCTTCCCAGATGACCTACACCCTGGGTTCAGCCACTCGCGACTACATCATCTTCAAACTCTACGACAAGGTCAACAAACAGTTGGTGACCGGAGAGTCCGCCTACAAAGACGACTTCAAGATCACCTCATCCAAGGCCTCTGTTGCTCAGAGCATATCCTACAACAGCACTGAAAGGGTCGTAAAGGCTTACTACCAGGGTACGACGGTTCTTACCTTCTCCTATAAGGGCAAGACTATCAGGACCCTCCAGCTCACGGTAAGGCCAAAACCTGAGTACACCATCATGGTCGGGGACCGCAATCTTTATGAAGGTGCGACCGCTCTATTCGAGGTAGGAGAGAGTATGATTTACCAGCCTTATGACAGGAACAATGACCAAACTATCTATCAACCGTCAGGCTTCTCGATCAAGTCATCTGATCCAAGCGTCGTCAAAGCAGAAATAGCTTACCTGGGCGCATCCAGTTCTCCTACAGGAATATTCAATGCCTGGAAGCTTACTGCCCTCAAAGCCGGAAGCGCCACCATCACGATGACTTTTGGCACATTCACCCGCACTCTCAAGGTTATCGTCGGCGAGTTTGAAGCTCGCTACAGTGGAAGCCTCATTCCTTCCACCCTAACCTATCAACTAGGCTCCGCCACTCAGGATTATGTGAAATTCAGGGTGTACAACAAATCTACAAACTCTTATGTAAACGCCGCGTATTGGACTGTAAAATCCAGTAATACTTCTGTAGGCGAACCATACTCCTATACTGAGTTTGATTTCAATGTACATGCAAAGAAGGTCGGAAAAGCCACCATTACTATAAGTTCCTGTTATGGCAGTGCTGTCTTTGGGACAACGACTCTCAACGTAGTCAATTAGTCCTGTCAGGAATTCATACCCAACTCTTCGAAAAGCCGGCGGTAAACGTCGGCTTTTCTTTGTAAGGGCAGAGGGTAGGCACGGGATGAGGAAGGCATGCGCCAGAGCTGCATGTCGCGGCCTTCGAAATGGAATGATGAGTATTCCCCCACGGCCGGAGGCATGGTCCCGAAGGCGGCGCACAGGGTCTCCGTGGCCTTTTCCCCCGTGGTGACAACGGCCCGGCAAGCAGGAATCCTTCGGAGAAGGGCTCCAACATCGGTCGGTTCGACGACTTCCAGAAACTTGTCGGATGCATTGTCCTTCAGGCGGCGCACGGCGGTCGCTGTGTCGAACATAGCGAACCCATATTCATTGCAGAAAGAGATGATCTCGGGCAGCTTGAACTTCTTCGCTCCTGCATCCACGAAACGGTCCTTGTCGGCAAAGAAGATGAGTCCCATGATCCTCCAGAAATCGTTGATGAAGTTGGGGTAATAGAACTCCATGCTCCAGCGCTTGGGCTGCGGAGGGAAACTTCCGAGGAAGAGGACTTTGGCATTCTCCGGAAGGAAGGGTTCGAAAGGATGGCGCTCGACTTCTGATGCCATAGCTATGCCTTAAGGAATATGCCCTTTTTGTACATGAACCTCAGGATCAGGAAGAGGATCAGTACGTTGCCGCAAGTGATCACGAGCTGGTAATAGTCTCCTGTAAGATGTTCAAAACCATGAAGGAACGACCCGCTCACCGATGAGAAATTGATGACTTCGCCGATGCAGTAGGCCGCAATCGAGTTCATTCCGAAGTACTTGAGCCATCCGAGTCCCTTGCTGAAACCCAACACGTCGACCACGAGATATGTCACGGCAAGGGCGAGAGAGCAGATTCCTCCGGAATAGAGGGTCATCGAACTGCTCCAGATCTTCTTTATGATCGGGAAATAGGAGCTCATGGCAAGGCCGAGGACGATCATCATGACTCCGGCTCCGGCAAGTAAGAGAGCCCTGCGGGCAGGCCTCACGGACCTGTCCTTGAGGATACTACCGGCATAGCAGCCCAGCATCACGGTCACTATAAAATTGAGGCTGCTCAGGATCCAGGTGTACTGGTAGCCCTCGTTCCAGGCCCAGCTCCCGTCAGGATTCCAGATAACCCCGTCCCTGTGGCTTCCGAGCACAGCCTTGTCGACTACCATTGCAATGTTGCCCTGGGGATCCAGGTTCATGTGGCCGAAGAGGATGAAGACCAGCAGGTAGGCAAGGAAGCAAGAAGTTCCGAAGATCCAGCTCCCCTTCCTGCCAAGATGGACGTAGGCAAGTGCTGCGAAGACATAGCCTACCGCAATTGCCTGAAGGGTGTTGGCGAAAGGATGGAACTGCTTCCAGTCAAGGTTCAGCAGATTGCCCTGGACGATCCAACCCAGGAAGAAGAGAATGGCGAATCGCTTCAAGAGCTTAAGGTAGAATTCTTTCCCGGGCCGGATGTCTTCCCTGTACTTGGCCATGGAGAAAGGAATCGTCGCACCGGACATGAACATGAACAGAGGCATGATGATGTCCCAGAGGACGAAGCCTTCCCAAGAGACATGGGAGAGCTGGTGCCTTACCCCGTCCCATGCCGGAGACGTGTTGGCACGAAGAAATGCGTGGAGAACCGGTCCTGCCGCAAGGAGCAGGAAAAGGTCCAATCCACGCAATATGTCAAGTGAGGCAAGCCTCTTGCTGGTTTCCACGTCAGGAGATTTACTGAGCGCCGGCTTCTTCGGCCTCGACCTCGGCAATGATCTTGTCAGCCTTGGCGTAACCGTCTGCAGGAGCCTTCCACATGAGAGCGAAGACCAGGCAGCCCAGGATACCGAACGCGATGGCTACTGCGAAAACGGTGTTCCAGCCGAATGACTTGGCGATCATACCGAAGGCCAGTCCGGAAACTGTCGTACTGGCGTAACCGAATATTCCGAGAATACCATTGGCCGAAGCAGCAGCCCTCTTGGTTGCCTGGTTGGAGGCTGCGATGCCGGTAAGGGCCTGAGGGCCATAGATAAAGAAGCTGGAGAGGATCAAGAACACGATGGCAAGTCCCTTGTTCGCCTCCGGCAGACGCCAGAAGACGAAGAAACAGAGAGTGGCCATCACCATGCAGATCAAGCAGGTGTGGTGGGCCTTGCTCTTGAAGAACTTGTCCGTTGCCCAGCCAGCCAGAAGGGTACCGATGATGCCGCCGACAATCTCCGACGCTGCCACGACATTGGCCGCGGTGGCGATTGGAAGCTGCTTGTAGTCAGTCAGGAACATGGAGCCCCAGTCCAGGATGGTGAAACGGATCACATAGACGCAGAAGTTCGAAACGGCCAGGATCCAGATGATGGGATTCTTGAAAACCATCTTCTTGAGCAAAGCATCGTAAAGACGCTTGGCATGCTCAGGAGACTCTTTGACAGCGACTTTCTTCTCAGGTGCATGTTCATCCAGTTCTTCAGGATTCGGCAGGCCGACTGAAGCCGGAGAGTCCTTTAGGCCGAAGAAGAGGAGCAGACTGCCGGCTGCGGCCAGGATGGCAGGAATAAAGAAACACCACTGCCAGGCTTCGTAGCCGAATCTGCCGAGGATCAAGGTACCTACAAGCACTGCCACAAGTCCGGCTCCTATGGAGTGGGAACTGTTCCAGATGCTCTGCTTGGTCGCCAGCTCGGAAGGCTTGATCCAATGGGCCATGAGGCTTCCGCAAGGCGGATAGCCCATGCCTTGGGTGAATCCGTTGATCAGCCAAAGGGAGCCGATGAAATACACCATGCCGATGGTAGCCTTTCCGGAATTGTCCAGCAGGTGGAAGAAGCCGTTCATCTGGGGGCTGAGTCCGATCAGGAAGTTGACCACCGCGGAAAGCAGCAGGCCCATACCCATGATGAATTTCTTCGACTTGGCCCTGTCTGAAATAAAGCCGTTGATGAATCTCGAGAGTCCGTAGATGATTCCATTCAGAGTCAGGAAGATACCCAGATGGGTCTCATCAAGGCCAAGCTCAGACTTGAGCGCCGGCATCGCGATGCTGAAATTCTTCCTTACGAAATAGAAGAGTGCGTAGCCGATCATAAGGATGATCAATGTACGCCACTGCCAGTAATTGTACTTTTTCTTAATATCTTGATCCATATTTACAAATATACGGAAATCCGGCTTTATCTCGAAGATATTTCGTATTTTTGTGTATCATGGACATGACAGAAAACTACAACAAAACCCTTACCCCGGAGCAGAGGGAAAAGCTCCGCCGCGTCAGGCATCTCGCCCTTGACATGGACGGCACCATCTACATGGAAAACAACATATTCCCGTTCACGATCCCTACCCTGGACGCCTTGAAGGCTGACGGTGTGGGCCACTCCTTCCTCACCAACAACCCCACCAAATCAGTGGGAGATTACGTGGCGAAGCTGGCCAAGATGGGAATAGACTGTGCCTTCGAAGACATGTACACCACTCCGATAGCGACCATCGACTACATCAAGATGGCCTATCCCGAGGTGAAGCGTCTTTTCATGCTGGGTACCCCGAGCATGCGCGAGCAGTTCGTCCAGGCTGGTTTCGTCTCCTGCGAGGACGATCCTGCCGACAGGCCGGACATGCTCATCGTGGCCTTCGACACCACTCTGGTCTATTCACGCCTCTGCAGGGCTGCCTGGTGGGCGAAACAGGGCATCCCCTACATCGCCACCAACCCTGACTGGGTCTGTCCTACGGACGCCGAGACCATCCTCGTGGACTGCGGATCCCTCCAGAAATGTATCGAGGCAGCAACCGGAAGGAAGCCTGACAAGGTGATGGGCAAGCCCGATCCTACCATGCTGGACGGAATCCGCGACCGCCACGGACTGAAGCCGGAGGAGATCGCCATGGTCGGAGACAGGATCTACACCGACATCGAGATGGGACGCAGGGCAGGAGCCGTCAGCGTCCTGGTCCTCTCAGGAGAGACCACCCTGGAGACCGCCCTGGAGGCCGGAACCGCCGACTTCATTGTCAGGGACCTGAGGGAACTCGGAGACCTCATCCTGGAAAGCCGAAGGGCATAGCTGATGAAAATCCTCTTCATCCACGGTCTGGCGTCATCAGGAGCCTACAAGATGGCGTCGTCCTTGAGAATACTCCTCAAGGGCAGCGAAGTCATAGCCCCGGACGTGCCGATCGAGCCATCCGAGGCACTTTCTCTTCTTGAAGGAATATGCTCGGATGAGTCCCCAGATCTCGTGGTGGGGCTGTCCCTTGGTGGGTTCTGGGCCCAGAAATTCCGCGGCATGAAGAAGATCCTCGTCAACCCTGACCTGCATCCGTCCAAGCTCTTAAGAAGCAAGATAGGGGTAATGGAATATCTTTCCCCACGCCTTGACGGAGCGCTTTCCTTCGAGATCACCGAAGAAATCTGCCGGGGATATGAAGCCCTGGAAAGGGTCCAGTTCGACGGAGTGTCGGCCAGGGAAATCAGCCTGACCACGGGAGTTTTCGCTGATCACGACGAACTCGTCGACTGTTCTGCCGAGTTCGAGGAACGGTACCCTGGCCGCAGCCACGGCTACCCCGGCACCCATCTGCCGAACTATCCCCAGATAAAAGAATACATCCTGCCGGTCATCACCAATGAGATATCTTCTGAATAACAGCACGGATCCGTATTTCAATATGGCTCTGGACGAGTTCTGCCTCGAGAACATATTCTCGGAGGAACCGTATTTCTTCCTGTGGCGGAACAGGCCGTCGGTGATAATCGGCCTCAACCAGAACGCCTATTCGGAAGTAAACCTAGACTATCTGAATTCGCATGGTATAACCCTCGCCCGCAGGGTCACAGGAGGCGGAGCGGTCTATCACGACCTCCAGAACCTCAACTACACCATCATCTCTCCTCTCAATTGTCATCCTGAGCAAGACTGTCATCCTGAGCGAAGCGAAGGATCCACCCCCGCCCCTATCGTCGCCGCCCTGCGAAAACTCGGCGTCCCAGCTGAGCTCACCGGACGCAACGACATATTCGTAGAAGGAAGGAAGGTCTCCGGCTTTGCCAGAAGGGTTTCCAAACAGCAGGAGATTATCCATGGCACCCTCATGTACGACGTGGACATTGATACCCTCACCCGCGTTCTCGACACTCCCGGTTCGAAGATGCAGGCCAAGGGGATAGAATCCGTCAAAAGCAGGGTCGCCAACCTGAAGGACTATCTTCCCGGATTCAAGTCTTTGGATGAGGTTCAGGCCGCCCTGCAAAGTATCCTGGCCGGTGGGGACAGCAAGATGGAACTAACTGGGAATCAACTTTCAGAAGTACAGAGAATAGCTGACGAGAAATTCTCGACATGGGACTTCATCTACGGACGGTCCCGTCAGGCGGATCTTGTACGAAGAGCTAAACTCCCCTGCGGGACAGTCGAGGCCGCTATCAGCCTGGACCGTGGGGTGATAACTTCCATCACTTTCTCCGGAGACTTCCTGTTCGAAGAACCTACGACGGATCTGGAATCGAAACTGACCGGATGCCGCTTCGAACTTGCTGCGCTTGCCTGCGTCCTGGATGATGCGACAGTCTCACGCTGCTTCCCCGGCGCCAATTCTACCGATGTCCTCGACTTATTGTCCTAGCATTACAGCTGGTCGGCGTGGCTGAGGAGATATTCCTCGGCCTCGATGTTCCAGAGGCCGTTGTTGGCCTTGCAGAGACGGTCGAGTTCGGCGTAGACAGGATTGGTCTTCCCTTTCTCCTCAAACTCCGTGATTGCAGTCAGAGGCATCTCGACATGGGTGTAGATCAGCTTCTTTCCTCCCTTGATCTCAGGCAGATGAAGCGTGGTCTCAGGGACAACGTTAAGGCCTCCGATGTGGGTCACGAGGCCGGCAGGGTCCATTCCTTTGCCCATAAGGTCGAGGGCTTCCTTCATGTCATCAGTGTTGCCGCCGCTGGTGCCCACGATGTGGGTGGCAGCATAGTGGACATTGTAGAAATTGAGAGGAGCCTTGAAATCAGCCTTGCTGGGACCTGAGAAGAAATTGAGGCAGCCGTCCTGGCCGAGGATGTCGTCACCCTGTTCCACGACAGAAGGCACGGGAGCCATGACCACGACCTCGTCGTAGCCTGTTCCTCCGGAGATCTCACGGAGATAGGCAGCCGGGTTCTCGACAGTTCCGGTGTTGACATAGCGCAGGTCGACACCCCTCGAAGCAGCATATTCCTTGGTGTAAAGGGAAGCAGCCCTGTCGAGGCGGGCCTGGTCGATGTCGGTCACCACGAAGAGCGAGGGACGACGGTCCTCACGATGAAGGATGTAATTGATCATTGCAAGACCCATGGGTCCGACACCTGCGAGAAGAGCCATCTTTCCACCATCCTTGATCTCCATCTGATGGACATAGGATCCGGGAGCGGTGTGGTAGCAGGCATGCATGGCACCGATGACGCAGGACAGAGGCTCGCTGAGGGAAGCCGGATAGAATCCGGGACCGTTATACGGCAGCAGGCAGCCCTGCTCCATAACCTCTGCGGGAATGATGATGTAGGTCGCGTCTCCTCCGGCATATTTGTAGGAATAACCGGGAGAAGAAAGCACGCCGACAGGGCCTCCGGGATAGTTGATGGCAGGCTGGATGGAGAACTTGTCTCCGGGCTTGAACTGATCCTTCCACTTCGAGCCGACCTTCTCGATAACTCCCGCGAACTCGTGACCGATGATCGTAGGATTCTCGGCGATGTCGTTGGGAACCCTCTTGTGGTCAGTTCCCTGATGGGAGGATTTGTAGGACGACATGCAGATGCTGTCGCTGATGACCTTAGCGAGGATCTCATCTTCCTTCATCTCGGGAAGTTCGAACTCCTCGAGCCTCAGGTCTTCCTTGCCATAAAGGCGTACCGCTTTTGTCTTCATATTATATTCGTCTTGATATTCAATTAAATGCCTTTGCGGGCGTGCAGACGCATCTGGGCGACGGTCTGGTTGCTGGTGGGAACATAATCCTTGAGAGGAACGACCTTCTCGTGGATGGCGTCGAGGAACCAGGACGGCTGAGGGAAGAAGGCCTCCTCAAGCTCGTGGCAAGGGGTGATCCAGTTGCGGGAACCGAGCACCACGGGAGCTGCATCCAGATAGTCGAATGCCATCTCGGAAATGTTGGCTGCGAGGTCGTTGAGGTAGGATCCGCGGGCGCAGGCGTCGCCGGCGATGATGATCCTGCCGGTCTTCTTGACGGACTCGATCACCTTGTCGTAGTTGAACGGAACGAGGGAGCGGGCGTCGATGACCTCGGCTTCCATTCCGTACTTCTCCTTGAGGATGTCGGCAGCCTCGAGAGCCCTGTACAGGGTGGCGCCGATGGTAAGGATGGTGACATCCTTTCCGGTCCTCTTGACATCGGGCTCGCCGATAGGAATCTCGTAGTAGCCTTCAGGCACTCCGTCTTCGTGGAACTTCTCGCCGATGCCGTAAAGACGCTGGCTCTCGAAGAAGATCACAGGGTCGGTTCCCTGGAGGGCAGCGTTCATCAGACCCTTTGCATCGTAAGGAGTTGCAGGGAAGCAGACCTTGAGTCCGGGAATATGTGTACAGAGGCTGGTCCAGTCCTGACTGTGCTGGGCACCGTACTTGCTTCCGACGGAGACCCTGACCACGACAGGCATCTTTAGGATGTTGCCGGACATGGCCTGCCACTTCGGAAGCTGATTGAATATCTCGTCGCCGCAGCAGCCGAGGAAGTCGCAGTACATGATCTCAGGGATCACGCGACCGCCGCACATTGCATAACCGATTGCAGTTCCGATGATTGCTGCCTCGGCAATCGGGGAGTTGAACAGACGGTGGTAAGGAAGGGCCTCGGTCAGTCCACGGTAGACTGCGAATGCACCGCCCCACTCACGGTTCTCCTCACCGTAGGCGATCAGGGAAGCATCCTTGTAGAAACGGTCCACGATGGCCTCGAAGACACCGTCACGGAAGTTGTAGGACTTCATTGAGCTGACGGGCTTCCCGTCCTTGTCCAGCCAGAAACGCTCCTTGCCGGCGATCTGCTTGACCCTCGGGTTCTCCTCGAGAGGCATGAGCACGTCGGGCTTGGCATCTGAGAGGGAATCGACGCTCTGGTTGGAGAACATCATCTCACCGAGGAGTTCATCCTGCTTGACGAGATCCATCCTAGGAGAGACTTCTTCGTCGATAGCAAGCTTGTAGCACTCGAAGATATTGGCGTTGACCTCGGCGCGGATGGCGTCAAGGGCAGCCTGGTCGGCGACTCCTGCCTCGATCAGTTTCTTTCCGAAGGCTACGATGCAGTCTTCCTTCTCCCAGGCCTCGATCTCTTCCTTTGTACGATAGGAGCTCTGGTCGGACGGAGAATGGCCGCTGTAGCGGTAGGTCACGACGTCAAGGAGGGCAGGTCCCTTCTTTTCGAGGAGGTAGGCTTTCTTGCGGTAGAAAGCGTCGATGACTGCGAGAGGGTTGTAACCGTCGACCCTTTCTGCGTCCATGGCATCGGCCTTGAAGCCGGCGCCCAGACGTGCAGGGAAGGTGTAACCCATGGTCTCGCCCTTGGTCTGGCCGCCCATTGCGTACTGGTTGTCCATGACATTGAAGAGGACGGGCAGGCCGCCCTTCATGTCACCCTCCCAGAGGGTGTTGAACTGATCCATGGAAGCGAAGGTCATGCCTTCGAGGACAGGGCCGCGGGCCATTGCACCGTCACCGAGGTTGGCGACGACGATTCCCTTCTTCCTGTTGACTTTCTTGTAAAGGGCTGCACCGACGGCGATCGAACCGCTGCCGCCTACGATGGCGTTGTTCGGGTAGATGCCGAAAGGAGTGAAGAAGGTGTGCATCGAACCGCCGAGTCCCTTGTTGAAACCGGTGGTGCGGGCGAAAATCTCAGCCATTGCTCCGTAGAGGAGGAAGCGAATACCGAGTTCCTTGGTGTCATTTCCTGAATATGCCTTCTTGGCGACCGCTACGGTTGCGCCGTCCCAGAACTCGTCCATGACCCTCTTGAGTTCCTCTTCCGGAAGGATCTGGATGGAGCGGAGACCCTTTGCGAGGATCTCGCCGTGGGAGCGGTGGCTTCCGAATATGAAGTCGTCCGTGTCGAGGGCATAGGCCATACCGACTGCGGCAGCTTCCTGTCCGGCAGAGAGATGCGCAGGACCAGGGTTGTTGTAAGGAACTCCGTTGTAGCCGCCGGTGGTCTTCACGAGGTTGAGCATGGTCTCGAACTCGCGGATGTAGGACATGTCACGGAAAATCCGGAGAAGGTCCTCTTTCGTGAAACGGCCGCTCTCGATTTCTTCCTTGACGGTCTTGTTGTACTTCATCACCGGGATGGCCGGGAGCTTGAGTTCGTGCTCCTGAGGGCGCAGGGTGACTTCGGGATCTATGTAAAGTGCTTTGGGCATGATGTTCTGGATTTATTAGATGGTGAATGCGGTTTCCTTGATGATTTCCGACACGGTAGGATGAGGGAAGACGACCTGCTGGAGCTGTTCGAGGGTCATCTCGGCCTCGATCGCAAGGCAGGCGCTGTGGATGATCTCGGAGCAGGGGTTGCCGAGCATGTGGACGCCGAGAACCTCGTGATGGGCGGCTCCGACGATGATCTTGCAGATTCCTTCTCCCCTCTCGTTCTCAGCGACGAAACGTCCTGAATAGGCCATCGGGAGTTTGACGACCTTGAAGTCGATACCCTTCGCCTTGGCCTCAGCCTCGGTGAGACCTGCACCTGCAACCTCAGGGTTGGTGTAGACGACGCCGGGGATGGCGTTGTAGCGCATGTGGTCTTCCTTGCCGAGAATGTTGTTGACAGCCACCTCACCTTCACGGGAAGCGGTGTGGGCCAGCATCGAGAAGCCGGTCACGTCGCCGGCGGCATAGACACCGGGGATGTTGGTACGCATGCGGTCATCGACCTTGATTCCGTAAGGACGTCCGGCAGGATTGAGAGCCAGTTCGACACCGATGTTCTCGAGGCCGAAGTCCTTGAGGTTGGCCCTGCGGCCCACGCTGACCAGGATCTTGTCACCGCTGACACGGCAGACCTTTCCTTCGGGATCCTCGTAGACAACTGTGTTGCCTTCGATTCCGGTGACCTTGCAGCGGAGGCAGAACTGCACTCCCCTCTTCTCGTACTGCTTCTGGAGCATCTCGCTGATCTCGTCGTCAAGGGGTCCGAGGATCTTCGGGAGCATCTCCACAACGGTCACTTTCGTACCGAGGGTGCTGAAGAAGGCAGCGAACTCCATTCCGATCACACCGCCGCCGATCACGACCAGTTCCTCCGGGCGCTCGGTAAGGGCGAGGATCTCACGGTTGGTCACGATCACGTCTCCGGCTTCCTTCAGGCCCGGGAACGGAGGAACGGCAGCCTCTGAACCGGTGCAGATAAGGAGGTTCTTGGCAGAATAGACGTTTCCGGCAGCCTCGACCTTGATCCCTTCGGAATCACGGCCCTGGATGGTTGCATTCTCGGCAACTACCTCGATCTTGCCAGCCTTCATCGCGGCCTTCACACCGCCGACAAGCTTCTTGACAACCTTGTTCTTGCGTGCAACGATCTCGTCGTACTTGAATGCAGGATCGCTCACATAGACTCCATAATGGTCGCCGGTCTTGGCATAGTTGTAGACCTTGGCGCTGTAAAGGAGGGTCTTGGTAGGGATGCATCCCTCATTCAGGCAGACTCCGCCGAGCGACTTCCTTTCGAAAAGGACAACCTTCAGGCCGGCTGCTCCGGCCCTTTCTGCGGCCACATAACCACCGGGACCGCCGCCGATAATCGCTAAATCGTACATATTGAGCAGTAATTAATATTCCTAAAAATCAATTTCGAGATTCTCTATCTCGGTAGCGACCTGCTTGAGGAACCTCGTGGCCTCACCGCCGTCGAGCGCCCTGTGGTCGTAGGTAAGGGACAGGCCAAGGTAGGGCACGAAAGCATAGACACCGGATCCGAGATCCTTCGGACGGGGAACGATTGTTCCGACGCCCAGGATTCCGCTCTGCGGCAGGTTGATGACCGGGGTGAACCATTCCACTCCGAAACCTCCGAGGTTGGAAACCGTGAATGAAGCGGCCTCGGAAGAGAGCAGGTCGGGATTGATGCTGCCCTTGCGGCAGTCATCGGCAACCTGTTTGAGGGCCTTGCTCAGCTCGGTAATGCTCAGGGTCTCAGCATGCTTGATGCATGGGACCATGAGTCCGCGCTCCGTGTCGACTGCACAGCCCAGGTTGACCGTATTGAAGATGCGCATAGAGTCTCCAAGGCAGTGTGAATTGACCTTGGGGAACTTCTGGAGGGCCTTGATGACGGCGAAACAGACGAAGTCGTTGATGGTGACATTCGCATCGATCTTTCCTTCCTCGAGAGCCTTCTTGGCCTTCTTGCGGAGGGCCTGGATCTTCCTGGCGTCAGCTCCGAGCATGTGGGTGAGCTGGGCGGAATTCTGGAGGGAATTGTACATGCTCTTGGCTATGAGCTTGCGCATGTTGGACATCTTCTCGACCGTGAATTCTCCGGACGCAGCACCGGTTGCAGCAGGTCCCTGAGCCCCTCTGTCATCCTGAGCGCAGCGAAGGATCTGTTCCAAATCACCACCCCTTACCATGCCTCCTATTCCTGAACCGGCAGCTGGAGCCTGCAGTCCGCCTTCCGCCATCATGGCCTTGGCAAGGCCGCTGAGAGGAGAGGCTGCGGCAGCGAGGACGTCCCTTTCGATGACGCGTCCTCCGGGGCCCGAGCCGGCCAGCTGGCAAGGATCGATGCCCTTCTTCTCTGCCAGACGTTTCGCCCTCGGAGACGCAGCTGCGGAGGATGTCCCTCCAGGCACCGTCTCGCTCCGCTCGACCCCACCTTCAAATTGGGGGCTAGGCCGCCCCCAAACCCCTTGCGGCCTTTCCAGCTCCACGACTTCGCTGCCGCGAAGTCCCGCCCCGGCCGGCCGGCTGATGCCGGCTTGTGAAGAATCCTCCGAGGGGGCGGTTCCACTCGCCGCCGCACCAGCATCGGGAGCGAACTCGTCGAAAGACTCGCCCGGCTCGCCGATGACCATCACGTTCTCAAGGCAAGGAATCTCATCATTATCATTGAAAAAGCAGGCCAGGACGGTGCCTTCGAACTTGGACTCTTCCTCGAACGAAGCCTTGTCGGTCTCATAGCTGAAAAGGATGTCTCCGACTGAAACTTTGTCGCCTACCTTCTTTTTGAATTCTGTTACTATGCAACTCTCTACAGATTGCCCCTGTTTGGGCATTATAACGACTTGTGCCATCGATTATGTTGTTTATTCAATTGACCTGGAAAAGATCATACAAAGTTAAAATTTCCTCGTGAGATAAAAAAGGATTATATTTGTATGCTTTGACAAAAAGCATAAATCAAATTCAAAATATCAAACAGCAAATGCAATCAACTGAAGATCTGAAGAAGATTGCCTCTCAAGTCAGAAGAGACATCATCAGGATGGTCGTCGAGGCCAAATCCGGGCATCCGGGCGGATCGATGAGCAGCACGGATTTCATGACGGCTCTCTATTTCAGCGTCATGGACCACGACCCTGCCACATGGACCCGCGAAGGAAAGGGGCAGGACATGTTCATCCTCTCAGCAGGCCACCTTACTCCAATGTACTATTCGATCCTCTCCAGGGCAGGATACTTCCCTGTAAGTGAGCTCGCCAGCTTCCGCAAGTTCGGCACCCGCCTCCAGGGACATCCTTCAGTCAGGAAGGGACTTCCCGGTGTCTTCCAGGCAGCAGGTTCCCTCGGCCAGGGACTCTCGGTAGCGGTCGGCATGGCCCTCGGAAAGAAAGCCAGTAAAGACAACCATTCCGTGTTCGTCCTCTGCGGAGACGGAGAAAGCGAGGAAGGAGAGATCTGGGAGGCAGCTATGTTCGCAGCCCATCACAAGGTCGACAATCTCATCGCGATGACAGACGTCAACGGCCAGCAGATCGACGGAACTACCGAAGATGTTGCCGGACTCGGTGACCTCGAGGCCAAGTGGAAGGCATTCGGCTGGGAGACCATCCAAGCTGACGGCCATGACATGGACAAGATTCTCGAAGCATTCGCCAAGGCCAAGGAACTTGAAGGGAAAGGCAAGCCTGTCATGATCCTCTTCAAGACCGAGATGGGCCACGGAGTGGATTTCATGGCTGGTACCCACAAATGGCATGGGAGCGTGCCCAGCGCAGACCAGTGCGCAAGCGCTATGAGCCAGCTTGAAGAGACATTGGGAGATTTCTAAAATTGACAGCATCATGAAAAAATACATTGACAGAGGAAAGAAAGACACCCGCAGCGGTTTCGGTGAAGGCCTCCTGCTTGCAGGAAAGGCCGACCCCAGGGTCGTAGCCCTCACCGCAGACCTCAAAGGCTCCCTCAAGATGGATGCCTTCGCAGCCGAGTTCCCTGAAAGGTACTTCGAGTGCGGAATCGCTGAAGCCAACATGATCGGCGTCGCTTCTGGAATGGCCATCACCGGACTCATCCCGTTCGCCGGCTCATTCGCAGAATTCGTGACCGGCCGCGTCTACGACCAGGTCAGGATGGAAGTTTGCTACGGCAAGACCAATGTCAAGCTGGCTTCTTCCCATGCCGGAATCACCCTCGGAGAAGACGGTGCGACCCACCAGACCATGGAAGACATCGCCCTTATGCGTGCCCTTCCCGACATGGTGGTCCTGAATCCCTGCGACTGGACACAGACCAAGAACGCAACCATCGCCGCCGCCAAGTACAACGGCCCGGTCTACCTCCGTTTCGGCCGTCCGAAAGTGGCGGACTTCATGCCTGACGAACCCTTCGAGATCGGAAAGGCCTATGTCCTGAACGAAGGAAAGGACGTCTCCATCATCGCTACCGGCCACATGGTCTGGGAGGCCTTGAAGGCAGCCGAAGTCCTTGAAGCCGAAGGTATCTGCGCTGACGTGATCGACGTCGCCACCATCAAGCCCCTCGACACTGCAATCGTCATAGCTTCCGCAATCAAGACCGGAGCCGTGGTCGTGGCAGAGGAGCACAACATGGCAGGCGGACTCGGAGAACTCGTAGCCGGCGTGCTTGCCACCGTTTCACCCAAGCCCATTGAATATGTGAACGGCAAGGACACCTTCGGTCAGAGCGGTACTCCCTCCGAACTTCTCGAAGCCTACGGAATCGATTCGACGAACATCGCCGAAGCCGCCCGAAAGGTTATCGACAGGAAATAAACAAACCCACAAACTAAACTTCTAAACTATGAAAATCAAGGAATTGTGCGCGGACGAACGTCCGCGGGAGAAGATGTTCTCCAAAGGTGCAGGAGCGATGAGCAACGCTGAATTGCTGGCCATCCTCATCGGTTCAGGCACAAAAAAGCAGAATGTACTGGAAGTGGCCAACAGGCTGCTTGCAACAGTCGAAGGAGATCTTTCGCGGATAGCCGCGATGGAACCTTCAGAAGCCATGGCGATGGACGGTATCGGAAAAGTCCGGTATGTGTCCATCGCTGCTGCTTTGGAGCTGGGCAGGAGATGCTGCCTTGAAGCTCCGAGGATCGAAAAGGTCCCTGTCTGCAGTCCCAGGACCGTCTACCGGATGATGATCCCGGTCATGAAAGGCCTGGATCACGAGGAATTCTGGATCATCCTGCTCAACCGCGCCAGCTATGTCCTCCGGAAAGACCTGATCAGCCGGGGAGGAATCACAAGCACCGTCGTGGATCCGAAACTGGTGGTAAAGCGAGCCCTTGACACCCACGCCACGGGGGTCATCCTGGTCCACAACCATCCCTCCGGCAATCCCAGGCCCGGCCGCGAGGACCTGGTCCAGACCAAGGACATCAAGAAAGCCCTGGAGACCTTCGACATATCCCTTGTAGACCACATAATCGTCTGCGACGACTGTCTTTTCAGCTTCGCGGATGAAGAGGTCTACATGGCCGAAGACCTGCCATGAAAAATTTGCAGGAGTTGAAATAAATCTCTACTTTTGATTTCCGGAAACAATTCTTCAAAAACAATGAAAGTCATCAACCTAGGCGAGACCAATTCGGCTCTTGGCAACATCATCGCGCAGGTACGCGACAGGAAAGTCCAGAAAGACAGCCTCCGCTTCCGTTTCAACCTTGAGCGGCTCGGGCAGATCTTCGCTTACGAACTCAGCAAGGTCCTGGAATACTCATCGAAAGAGATCCAGACTCCCTTGGCTACCGCGAAGGTCAGCACCTGCGAATCGAAGATAGTCGCAGCCACCATCCTCAGGGCGGGTCTGCCCCTCCACAAGGGTATCCTGGACATCTTCGACAATGCTGAAAGCGCCTTCATCGCAGCCTACCGCAAGTACGACAAGGGAGATGACTTCCACATCGCCATCGAGTACTGCTCCTGCCCCAACCTGGCCGGAAAGATCCTCATCATCTCCGACACCATGATTGCCACAGGTGCATCCATGGAGATCACCTACGACCGTCTCGTGGACGAGGGAGGAGCACCTCTTTTCACCCACTTCATCAGCCCGATCTCCAGCATCTACGCCATAGAGTATCTCCAGAAAAGGCTTCCGGACAACACCTGCCTCTGGACTGCGGCCGTGGATGAGGAACTGACAAGCCAGTCCTACATCATTCCCGGCCTGGGAGATGCAGGAGACCTGGCCTTCGGAGCCAAGGTTAACCTATAATTCCTTACGGAGTCTTGCCTTCGGGATGTCAAGCTGGTCGCGGTACTTGGCAATGGTACGGCGCGCGACTTTGTAGCCCCTCTTGTTCATTTCGGCCACGAGCTGGTCGTCGGTCAGAGGCTTGCGCTTGTCTTCTGAATCCACGCACTCCCTGAGAGCCTTTTTCAGTTCTCGGGTCGAGACTTCCTCACCTTCCTGGTTTTCAAGTCCTTCCGAGAAGAAATACTTCAGAGGGAAGATTCCGAAGTGAGTTTCGATGTACTTGCTGTTCACCACCCTCGAGATGGTCGAGATGTCAAATCCCGTCTTCTCGGCGATGTCCTTCAGGACCATGGGTCGCAGATGGGTCTCATCCCCGTCCAGGAAGTAGTCGTGCTGGTACTCGAGA
Organism: Bacteroidales bacterium; assembly: GCA_017469745.1. Taxonomy (GTDB): domain Bacteria; phylum Bacteroidota; class Bacteroidia; order Bacteroidales; family UBA932; genus Cryptobacteroides. The sequence goes on from JAFUFS010000063.1 coordinate 56,313, forward strand.
ATGGCCTTCATGGTGTTCTCCAAGGTGTTGTGGCGCTGCTTCAAGGCCTCTACAAACCATTTTGCTGAATCCAGCTTCTGCTTGACGAAGGTGGCAGCTTCCTTCTGCTGCCTGTCGCTCGAGCCCTGGGCGTCGGCGAGAAGCTCGGCATATTTCCGGTTGACCCTGATCTCGGGAATAGAGAACCGTGGCATGGAGAGCTTGAGGTCCCCGTCTTCGATGTCAAGGACGAAATCCGGCACGATCTGCTGGGCCTGGTCGCTGTAGGAATCGTCAATCTGACCGCCCGGAGCCGGGTTCAGCTTGACTATCCTTGAGATCACGGCCTTCAGATCCTCTTCGCCGAGTCCAAGCTTGGTGATTATCTTCTGGAAATGCTTGTTGGAGAATTCCTGGAAATAATCCGTCAGCACAGCCTCGGCCATCTGTACCTCCCTGGTCTGCTTCTGGGCACGAAGCTGAAGAAGCAGGCATTCCCTCAGGTCCCGGGCTCCCACTCCCACCGGTTCGAACTCCTGGATGATTCCCAGGATCCTTTCGACCTCTTCGGGGTCCGACTGGATGTTGGCCCTGAAAGCAAGGTCATCGACTATGCTCTCGATGTCCCTGCGGAGATAGCCGTCCTCATCCAGGCTGCCTATGACGAAGGCAGCGACATCATGGTCGTGCTTGGAAAGGTTCCGGTACCCGAGCTGTTCCATCAGGCTCTGGGTGAAGCTCTCCTTGACCGAGAAGGTGTTGTACTGGGGACGTTCGTCCTTTCCATAATTGTTGACGCGCAGCTTGTAGGAAGGAATAGGATCATTCTCATCGATCTCGTCGATGGAGACATCCTTGGGATCGTCGGAATCGTCATCCCTGTCAGGAGCCGGCGAGTCATCCAGGACGGGGTTCTCTTCCAGCTCAGCCTTGACCCTCTGCTCAAGTTCCTGGATGGGCAGCTCGATCAGCTTGATAGTCTGGATCTGCAGAGGCGAAAGCTTCTGCGTCTGCTTGAGTTCTAGTCCTTGCTTGAGCATATTCAATTAATAGATTGAACCCACCGGAGGGTAATTGATGGCGGATTCCTTGACTATGAAGGCCGAAGGGAAGGATCCCTTGATCTGCTGGAGAAGCTGCATCGCCTCCGACTTTGTGCGGAAGTCTCCCACCGTGACCTTGAAGAAAGGATTGGAATAGGTCCGGTAGGCCGCTATGCCGGGATACATGCCCTTGAAGCGGTTCAGGGCTGCTTCCGAAGCTCCCCTGGAAGTCTGCTTGTTGTCATTGAAGATCCTGACCCTGTAGCCCGAAACCTTCCTCGAAGAATTCGAGGCGATCTGGTTGTTCAGGGCCTTCATGATGTTGTCAGACTGATGTACTGAGACGTTGGCCTTGGCTCCCTTCGACTTCGAGGGGAGAAGGCTGAATATATTCTTTCCGACAAGCGTCGAATCCAGGGCAGCTCCCTGTGCAGGGACCGACTCCGTCTGTGCGGCCATCGAAAAAGCCATCAGGAGCGCCGCCAAAGCTGTCACGATAATGCGTTTCATTGTCTTTCTGCCATTTCCTTAAGGTCCAGATCCTTGAATTTCAAGGTTTTGCCTGAACCGTTCTTCAATTTGACCTTTGCCTCTATGTCGGTGGTAAGTCCCTCAAGCGATCCCTTCCTGGCGATCTGGAGGGCCTGCATAAGGCTCACACTCTCCGACAAGGTTGCTCTGCACGGAACGTCGTAGACCTTGCTGCTCTTCTTGTCCACCCTGACCGTGTCGGCAGAGTAGAATGCAACATCCTCGCCATTCAGCTTCAGGATACCGTTGAGATCTGTCACGGTGAAAGCCATGGCAGGATTGTCTATCCCTATTGCGAGGACGGCATCGATGGAACGGAGTCCCTTCAATGAATAGGATTCCACGCCGCAGGATGTCACCCTGATGTCCTTGACCTTGGAGATGCCGGCGCAACCTCCCAGAGCCGCCAGGGACAAGACCATAGCCAGCCCCATGAATATGTTCCTCAATGCTTTCATCGGTCGCTGCAACCTTTCCTACAAAGATATGAAAAAATACTTATTCGCTGAAAAATCCATATCTTTGTGCCTGTTCAGTCAAATTGGAATGGAAAAGAAAATCTACATAGAGACATACGGATGCCAGATGAACGTGGTGGATTCCGAAGTGATATTCGCCATCATGGCCAAAGAAGGCTACAGCCGTACAGAATCGATGGACGAGGCCGACATCATCCTGGCAAACACCTGCTCGGTCAGGGACAACGCCGAGCAGAGGATCTGGGGCAGGATCGAACTGTTCCACAAACAGAAGGAAAAGAGGCCGGGCGTTATCGTGGGCATAGTGGGATGCATGGCCGAAAGGCTCAAGGATTCACTCACCGACACCGGCAAGGTGGACCTGGTGGCAGGTCCGGACTCCTACAGGAGCATCCCGCAGCTGGTCAGGAACATAACTCCCGACACCCCCCAGATCAACGTACTCCTCTCCCATGAGGAGACCTATGCAGACATAGTACCCGTCAGGACGGACAAGAACGGGGTCTCAGCCTTCATCTCCATCATGCGCGGCTGCAACAACGTCTGCTCCTACTGCGTGGTCCCCTTCACCCGCGGAGCCGAGCGCAGCAGGGATCCCGGAACCATCCTGGAAGAGGCCAGGGATGTCTTCAGCAAAGGCTACAAGGAAGTCACCCTTCTTGGGCAGAACGTGGATTCCTACCTCTGGAAATGCGACGCAAGGACGGTAACCTTCGCCGACCTGCTGGAGTCAGTGGCGGAGATCAGCCCTGAACTCAGGGTCAGGTTCGCAACCAACCACCCGAAGGACATTAGTGACGATCTGATCGAGGCGATGGCCAGGCACGACAACATCTGCAAGCATATTCATCTGCCTGTCCAGTCCGGGAGCAACCGCCTGCTTGAGAAGATGAGGCGCCGCTACACCCGTGAATGGTATCTCGAACGCGTCAGGAAGATCCGCGAAGTCCTTCCGGGCTGCGGCATCACCACCGACGTGATCGCTGGATTCTGCTCCGAGACCGAAGAGGACCATCAGGACACGCTCTCCCTATTCCGGGAGGTGGGCTTCGACTACGCCTACATGTTCAACTATTCCGAGCGGCCGGGAACCCTGGCGGCCAGGAAGTACCCGGACGACGTGCCCCTCGAGGTCAAGACCCGGAGGCTGAATGAGATAATCACTCTGCAGAACGAGCTGAGCCTGAGGAGCAACCAGGCTGAGATAGGCAAGACCTACACAGTGCTCGTCGAAGGTCCTTCAAAGAAGAATCCGGAAGAGCTCTGCGGCCGCACCGGCAGCAACAAGATGTGCGTCTTCCCCGACAAGGTCCACAAGGCCGGGGAATATGTCGACGTCACAGTGACCTCCTGCACCTCCGCCACCCTGATCTGCCGCCTCGCCTAAGATGCTCCAGACGATAGTAACCATACTCTACGCCCTCCTGATCCTCACCGTCGTGATCGTGATCCTGGTCGACAACGGCGACTCGGGAAGGAAGTTCGCATGGTTGCTGATCATCGCAGCTATTCCTCTCTTCGGCATTCTTCTGTATTTCCTGTTCGGAATCAACTACAGGCGCCACTGGATCTTCAACCGCAGGCACCAGAAGTACTCCAACGCCTTCAACAAAGGGACGAACGACTCCCTCAACAAGATTCTCTTCGGGCATGATGACGAGTTCCTGGTTAAGGAAGAGTTCCGACCGCTTGCTGCCATGATGGGGCGCGGAGCCTACCCGACCGTCACAGCCGGAAACGATGTAGAGATCATCACGAGCGGCAAGCGCAAGTTCGAACTGCTTTCGCGTGACATCCTGGAAGCAAAGGAAAGCATCCACATGGAATATTTCCACTTCGGGAATGACAAGGGAAGCAGGGCGATCAAGGAACTCCTGATGCAGAAGGCACGGGAAGGTGTGAAGGTCAGGTTCATCAACGAGAACATAGCCAATTTCTCGATCAGTTCCAGGTACTATGATGACATGAGGAAGGCCGGGGTGGAAGTGGTGAGATTCACAAATCCCAGATCCCATCTGCTCGATTTGGTCACTTCCCTCAACTACCGCAATCACAGGAAGATAGTGGTAATTGACGGGAAGATCGGCTACACCGGAGGGATGAACATCAACGACCATTATTTCGAGCATTGGAGGGACACTCACATGCGGCTGACCGGCAAAGTCGTGGCCTCGCTCCAGTACGCCTTCATGGATTCCTGGCTCACAGGCGGCGGCACCATCGACCGCCCCATGCTCGACTATTATCCGATGGCAATTAGATTGCCATCGGATAATACCACCCCCCTGCACCCCCGAGGGGGACTGAGGGGCGTACCCCTCAGACTCCCTGAGTCGCTTTGCTCCGAGTCAGTGGGAAAAACGGCCGCTACCACCCTGGATGGCGAGACCACTGCCACCCTCGGCACGTTAAGAGGGGGGACCGGAGCGGAGCGCAGCGAGGCGGTCGATCCTCCAGAGGTGGTAGCGGCCGGATTGCGCAGCAAACTCATGCAGATTGTGCCGGACGAGCCGGACCTGCCCCTGCCGATGCTTCTCTACAGCTACGAATGGGCCATCAACCACGCCAAGAGGTACATCTGGTTCCAGACCCCCTATTTCGTACCTCCGGAGCCGGTGCTCGACGCAATGAAAATCGCCGCCCTGACAGGAGTCGACATCCGCCTGATGCTCCCGGAAGTGGCAGACAACTTCATCACCAGACCCGCCAACCGGGCTTTTTACGAAGAGATTCTGGGAGCTGGCGTACGCATATTCCTGCGCCAGGGAGAGTTCATCCACTCAAAGACCTTCGTCTGTGACGACTACCTCTCCAGCATCGGAAGCGCCAACATGGATGCCCGCAGTTTCGGAATAAACTACGAGATCAACACCTACATCTACGACGAGGAAGCTGCGCTGGTGAACAAGGCCATCTTCGAAGAAGACCTGAAGCAGTGCCGTGAACTCACCCTCGAAGAATGGTCAAAGAGGCCCTGGTACAAGCGCCTCCTCGAATCCGTCATCCGTCTTTTCGCCCCGCTTCTCTAGCGAAGTAATCAAGGAATGATTCATTCACCCTCCGGTTACCTCCAGGAGTTGGATAACGACCGGAGAAATACCAGTCTCCCCTATGACCGGGACATGCCTCACGAAGTCCTTCAAGCGACTGGAATACGAACTCTACGGGTGTTTCCATCCCTTCAGGACGAAGGATCTCAGCCATCTTGGTGTTTATCTCTTCCACAGTAAAAGGACTGTAGACCGCACGGACAGCGTTCCGGATCTCTGACGCAGGTTTCGACAGTTCTTCCATGCAAGAATCCCGGATCGATCTGAGTCTGCTTTCCCATCCCCTTTCCTTCCACAGTTCCATTGCTGCCCGGAAAGCACACAGTTCTTCCAGCCTCGGCATGTCTATCCCATAATAATCAGGATACCTTACCTGGGGTGAAGAGCTGACTATCACTATCTTACGCGGATGGAGGCGTTCGAGGATCTTCAAAATGCTGTCTTTCAAGGTAGTTCCCCGCACTATGCTGTCATCGATCACCACCAGGTTGTCCCGATAAGGGATTATGCTTCCGTAAGTGATGTCATACACCAGAGAGGCCAGGCTGTCACGGGACCCGGCTTCAGTTATGAAGGTCCTCAGCTTTATGTCCTTCCAGGCTACTTTCTCGGTCCGGACATCCATGCCCTTGCTCCTGAAACCCTCGACCAGGCCATAAAACGCTACCTCGGCAGTGTTCGGAATAAAGGAAAGAACCGTGTTCCCGACATCGCCATCGATGGCTTTGCAGATTGAAGGGACCAGCTGCTCGCCCAGCCTCTTCCTCTCCTGATAGATGTCGCGGTCAGAACCACGGCTGAAATAGATACGCTCGAATGAGCATTTGAAATCCCCTTTCTTGTCGAGTATCTTCGAGACGCAGACTTCTCCGCTCCTTCTCACGATCAAGGCTTCGCCCGCTGGCAGTTCCTCGACATCCTCACAAGCAAGGTCGAACACTGTCTGCAGGACAGGACGTTCACTCGCCAAAGCCACCACCTCATCATCCCGGTAGAAGAAAGCCGGCCGAATGCCCCATGGATCCCGGGCAGCAAACATCTCTCCGCTTCCGGTGAGTCCGCACATCACATAACCGCCGTCGAAACCTGACAGAGTTGTACGGAGAACATTCTCTATCTTCACATGGTCGTCGATATATCTGGTAATATCCAGCCCTGAAAGGCCTGACTGCACGGCCTCCCTGTATTCCTTCTCCACTTCCATGTCCAGGCGGTGGCCCATGAGTTCCAGGGTGATGTAAGAATCGCTGTAGATCCTGGGCGACTGACCCTGGGAAACCATCTCAGCGAAGACTTCATCGATGTTCGTCATGTTGAAATTGCCGCAGAGGCAAAGATTCCTCGCACGCCAATTGTTCCTTCGAAGGAAAGGATGGACATACACAAGCCCGCGCTTCCCGGTAGTGGAATACCGCAGATGCCCCATGAACAACAGGCCGTTGAAAGAATCGTCCAGCCGTCCGAAAATCTCAGTGATGGCATCCTTCCCTTCGGCACGCTCGCGGAACATATATTCCTCTCCGGGAGGCACATCAAGGTTGACGCAGGCGATACCTGCACCTTCCTGCCCGCGATTGTGCTGTTTCTCCAGCATAAGGTACAGTTTCCCGGCTCCGTACCGGGTCGTCCCGTACTTTTCCTTATAATAGTCCAGCGGCTTCAGAAGCCTTATAAGGGCAACCCCGCACTCGTGATTAAGAGTTTCCATATTCAATGCAGGCTTTTATGAAATCCATGAACAGTGGATGCGGTTTGAGTACAGTGGAAGAATACTCAGGATGGAACTGGGTACCCACGTACCATCTCAATGAAGGGATCTCGACAATCTCGACCAGGTCGGATTCGGGATTCTTCCCTACGAGGCTCATTCCCTTGCCCTCGAATTCCCGAGAGAACAAGTTGTTGAACTCGTAGCGGTGCCTGTGGCGTTCCATTATGGAATCGACCCTTCCATAGGCCTCCCACACCCGGCTTCCGGGGACAAGACTGCAGGCATATTCCCCGAGCCTCATGGTCCCGCCTTTCATGGTGACGGTCTTCTGTCCTTCCATCAGGTCGATGACATTATGGGTGGTACCGGGATTCATCTCGACGCTGTCAGCATCATGGTACCCGAGGACATTCCTGGCGAACTCTATAACCATCATCTGCATCCCAAGGCAGATGCCGAAAGCAGGGATGTCGTTGGTGCGGGCATACTCGGCAGAGATTATCTTCCCTTCTATGCCTCTTTGCCCGAAGCCAGGACAGATCACTATGCCGTCCATTCCTTCCAACCTGTCATGAACATTGTTCCTGTCGATCTCCTCGCTGTTGATGAAAACGGCCTTGACCTTGCAGTCATGGAACGTTCCGGCATGGGCAAGACTCTCAGTTATACTCTTGTAAGCATCCTGAAGACCATATTTCCCGACCAGACCGATTGTCAGGACCGAAGAAGCGTTCTTCCTCTTTTCCAGGAATCCAAGCCACTCTCCCAGATCCGGTTCGGCCCCAGGCTCGATCCCCATCTTTTTGAGACAGATGGCATCCAGTCCCTGGCGTTCCATATTCACAGGAACCTCGTAGATACTCGGCAGATCCTGGCTCTGGATGACCGCCTCGACATCGACATTGCAGAAGTGTGCAACCTTCCGCCTCACGTCATCACCCAGTACATGCTCAGTTCGCAGGACAAGTACATCCGGCTGGATACCAAGGCCTTGCAACTGCTTTACGCTGGTCTGCGTAGGTTTGGTCTTAAGCTCTCCAGCAGCGGCGATGAATGGAACATAGGTCAGATGGATGTTAAGGGCCTGGCTGGAACCGAGCTCCCACCTTAGCTGCCTGATGGCCTCGAGGAAGGGCTGGCTCTCGATGTCCCCTATCGTACCGCCAATCTCAGTGATTACGAAATCCAGATCCTCCTTCGTGGCTTTAAGCTGGATCCGGCGCTTGATCTCATCGGTAATGTGCGGGACGACCTGCACGGTCTTGCCGAGATAATCCCCGCGCCTTTCCCTTTCGATCACACTGCTGTAGATCCTCCCGGTCGTGACACTATTGTCCCTGGTCGTCCTGATGCCGGTAAAGCGCTCATAATGGCCCAGATCCAGATCCGTTTCCTGTCCGTCAGCCGTAACGTAGCATTCTCCGTGCTCATACGGGTTGAGAGTCCCGGGATCGATGTTGATATATGGGTCGAACTTTTGGATGGTAATCCTGTAACCCCTTGATTGAAGCAGTTTTCCTAGGGAAGCGCTGATTATACCCTTCCCTAGGGAGGACACAACGCCCCCCGTAATGAATATGTACCTGGTCATGTTGTAAGTCAGCTTTTCGGTTAGCTGATGAACAGCAGTTCACGGTACTTAGGCAGAGGCCAGGTGCGGTTGTCCACCCTTTCCTCAAGCTTGTCGATAGGCCTTCTGAGGTCGTTCAGGGCCTCGGCGATTCCATGGTAGGCGACTGCCCTCTGGTAGAGATCCTCTATGGAATTGGCCATCTTGCGAGCCTTCTTCATGGCCTCGGCCTTGGAGCTTATCTCCTCGATGTAGCTGTTGATCTGGTTGATAAGTCCGAGTTCTACGGAACATCCGGAAGTGTCCCCGAAGACTTCCTGGCTCAGGGCGACTTCCTTGAGAAGCCTGCGCTTGTAGTCGAGGGCGGCAGGGATTATGTGATTGATGGCCATCCTGACCATCACGCGGGATTCGATCTGAACCTTCTTGATGTACATCTCCCATTTGACCTCGTTGCGGGCCTCGAGCTCCATCAATGAATAGACACCGGTCCTGCGGAACATTTCGACCGACTCGGGATGGGTGAAGACCTTGATCATCTCAGGAACGCTGGTTTCCACGTCAAGGCCCCTCATCCGGGCTTCCTCAACCCACTCAGGAGCATAACCGTTGCCGTCAAAGCAGACAACGTCGATAATGGAAGCGATGATCGGCTTCAGGGTGTCCATGACTGCGACATTCAGTGCCTTGCCCTTCGCAAGTTCCTTGTCCAGGTCTTCCTTGAAGATCATAAGCTGCTCTGCAACCGCAGCATTAAGGGTGGTCATGGCACCGGCGCAGTTGGCCGATGAGCCTACGGCGCGGAACTCGAAACGGTTGCCGGTGAAGGCGAACGGAGAAGTCCTGTTGCGGTCTGTGTTGTCAACGAATATTTCCGGGATCTCGACAAGTCCGAGATTCTTGCCCTTCTTACCGGCGATCTCGATGGGAGTGTCGGAAGGGACCTCAAGCAGTTTCCTCAAAACTCCGGTCATGGTCCTGCCAAGGAAGGCGGAGATGATGGCAGGCGGAGCCTCATTGCCTCCAAGACGGTGAGCATTGGTGGCCGAAGCAATCGAAGCCTTCATCAGGGCGTTATGCTTCTGAACCGCAGCCAGGACATTGACAAAGAAGGTCATGAACTGAAGGTTGCCCATGGCATCCTTGCCCGGGGCGAGGAGCATGGTGCCCCTGTCCGTGCCGAGGGACCAGTTGTTGTGCTTTCCGGAACCGTTCACCCCGTCGAAGGGTTTCTCGTGGAGCAACACAACGAAACCATGCTTCTGGGCTATCTTGTTCATAAGATTCATCAGAAGCTGGTTCTGGTCGTTGGCAAGATTGGTTTCCCCATAGATAGGAGCAAGCTCGAACTGATTGGGAGCCACCTCGTTATGGCGTGTCTTGATCGGAATTCCCAGACGGTGTCCGCTGATCTCAAGGTCACGCATGAACTCTGCGACCCTGGACGGAATGGCACCGAAATAATGATCGTCCAACTGCTGGTTCTTGGACGAAGCATGCCCCATCAGGGTACGCCCCGTGATCATCAGGTCAGGCCTGGCAGCGTAGAGGGATTCATCCACGAGGAAATATTCCTGCTCCCAACCAAGGTAGGAGAAGACTTTTTCAACCTTAGGGTCAAAGAGACGACAGATAGGCACGGCAGCATCAGATACTGCTTTCAAAGCTTTCTTCAGAGGAGTCTTGTAGTCGAGAGCCTCTCCGGGGTAGGAGACGAAGACGGTCGGGATACAAAGGGTGTCATCCATGATGAAGACAGGCGAAGTAGGATCCCAGGCCGTGTAGCCGCGGGCCTCGAAGGTGGCCCTTATGCCTCCGTTGGGGAAAGAAGAGGCATCCGGTTCCTGCTGGGCGAGGGATTTGCCGTCGAATTTCTCGATCACGCCGCCCTTCCCGTCATATTCAATGAGGGAATCATGCTTCTCGGCCGTTCCTTCCGTGAGCGGCTGGAACCAGTGGGTCACATGGGTCACATGATGCTCCAAAGCCCATTCCTTCATGCCCTCCGCTACTCCGTCAGCGGTCTTCCTGTCCAGCGGACGTCCCTTGTCGATGCATTCAAGAAGGGCCGAAAGTGTGTCTGCGTCAAGATACTTGCGCATCTTGCGGCGGTCGAAGACGAGTTCACCGAAATAGTCGGACGGTTTGCCTTCAAACTTTTCGGAGGAAATTGCCTTTTTTTCAAAGGACTCCTTCACCAAATCAAATCTGTCACTGCTCATAGCTACTTTGTTTATAGTTCGTTTGATAATGTATTCTTTTCATCAGTCTCCGGATCCACCTGCACCAGGCAGTAAGGGCCGACGTACCACAGGCTCTTCCCCTTTACGAAGTCTCCAAGGGCCTCGTCCCTGGTGAGTCTCTTGCTCTGGGTCACCAGCACGAGAGGTCCGTCGGATGGCTTGCGGTCCGCGACCTCAGCCTTGTAAAACGCCTCGAAATCCCTCTGGTAATCAGACACTTCCCTACCCAGGTACACCTTCATCGGATAAGGCCTGCGCATATAAAGGGTGGCCACCTCCTCTTCCGGCGATATCGTCTTGCACAGGTTGCTCCAGCCAATCCAGTCATTGGCCTGAGGCAGGACTGACGAGGCCGCGTACACCGAAAGAAGCATCGAAGCTCCCGTGAAGATCAGGCTGATCGCAGGGCGCCCCTTGAACAAGGAATATGTTGCCAGGATGAATCCCAGTGAAAGCATGAACAGGGCGAACTTCACCATGCCGGAACGAAGGAAAGGATAGGGTGAGATCAGGTCTGCCAGCCGTCCTTCCGAGCCGGTGAACAGCAGGACTCCCAGGGCCGCGACACCGATTGCTGCAATCAGGATCAAGGGAACTGCGAGCGTCCATGTCATCCATTTCTGCCACCCGGTTCTCCGAAGGACCTCCACGAACAGCATTACCATGAAGGGCATTATCGGAGCAAGGTAGATCGCCAGTTTGCCACTGAATATGGAAAGCATAACGAACGTGGAGACAATCGTCACAAGGAAGAACACTTCCTTGTCGCCAGGTCCTTCGCTGCCAGGTCCTTCGCTGCCAGATCCTTCGCTGCGCTCAGGATGACAGGGGCGGGCAATGCCGACCAGGGAGCAGACCAGGGCGCCGACCAGGAGGAACATGTAGGGGGCGACGATGTACCATATGGCGGCGAAATAGTACCAGAACGGAGCTTTGTGGTGGAAGGAATTGACCGCCCTGCCCATGGTCTGGTGGAACAGGAGGTTGTTGAGGTAGTCCTTGCCACCGTCGAGATAGACCCCGGTGAACCATATCACGCAGAGTGCAGCAATTATTCCCCAGGTCTTCCAGCCCAGGTACCTGCCGATCTCACGGCCTTTCTTCTTCAAAAGGAGGAAACAGATTATTGCAAGCGGAGGCATCAGGATTCCGACCGGTCCCTTGGTGAAAAGGGCAAGGAAGATCCAGACCGGCAGGAGCAGCTCATGCCGCTTCCTGTTTCCGGTCCCCTCGTAAAGCTGCCAGAATGAATACAGTGCCAGGACTATGAACATGGTCATCATCATGTCCATCCTGAGGAAGACCGAAGCCCCGAGGAACAGGGCGCAGGTCATCATCATGAAAGCTACGCCTATCCTGTCGACAGCACCACCGGGCCTTACCCACTTGTCCATGACGTGGATGGTGATGAAGGCCGGGATGAGTGAGAACAGGGAGAGAATCAGCATGGAATGCTTCCCGAAAAGCAGTCTTGAAAGGATGACAAGCCAGAGATAGAGCGGGGGTTTGTCGGCGTAGGCCTCCCCCTGCAGGGTGAAGGCGAACACGTTCCCGTTCTCTATGGCTTCATCTGCGATCTGCAGGTACCTCAGCTCATTGTCAGGAGTGAAGTCCCTCAGCAGCATCACCGGCAGAAGGCACAGGGTGACGAAGATGAACGTCAGCAGGAGCGGATGCTTTCTCATTGTCAGACTCTTTCTTCAGACTTTTTCTTGAACCCTATCATGAGATTCCTGACGTAGGCCACGAATCCGAAAGACTGGCCCAGGATCAGCACAGGATCCTTCCTGAACAAGCCGTAGGCCACGATCACTCCGGAACCAATCAGGCTGATGATCCAGAATCCGCGCGGAAGCACGCTCTCGTGACGTTTCCTGGAATAGGCCCACTGGAACACGAATCTCAATGTGAATATGATCTGGCCGGCCGATCCGAAGATGACGAGCCAGAGAGGTATGTTCTCGTTGTGGAACATGTTGCGTACAAAAGTACCGGCGTTGTGGAACAGGAGCACCAGGGCCACCACGGGAGTGGCAAGCAGGAGAGCCTTGAGCAGAACGGAAAGCTTGCTCCACACCCCCTTGGCATCCAGGTTCCACAGATAGACGAAGTAAGAGATGAATTGTCCGAGGATGATGGAAAAATCATCCCTCAGAATCCCGTAGACAAACATCAGCCAGGCTGCGATGACGCTCAGCCCCCAATAGGCCGAAGGAGAAGTCACCTTCTGCTTCCTTTCGGAATCCAGCCACTGGAAGATCGTCCTTCCCGCGAAGAAGAACTGGGCTGCGAAGCCGATCGAGTAGACTATCCAGTGAGGGATTCCGTGCATGGTGGCTTACAAGTTATTCTCTCCTACTTTATAATTGCAGTAACGAGGCTTCATCCACCGATAGGCGAAGCAATCGGCAAATGGGCCCCAGAGGCGGTTCCAGAGATGGTATTTCGAAGTTCCGGCAGTTCTCGGGAAGTGCCTTACGGGCACCTGCTTGTAGGATCCGCCGTCCTGGAGGAGCACAAGGGCAGGAAGGAACCTGTGCATGCCCTTGAACATCGGTATCCTCCTGGCGACATCGGTGTGGATGACCTTAAGCGGACATCCGGTGTCGAGGGCGCCGTCGTGGGTCATCATCCGGCGGAATCCGTTCGCTATCTTGGACTGGGTGTTCTTGAACCAGGAGTCCTTCCTCCCGGCCCTTATGCCGATGACCATCGAATAGTCGTCTATGTCAGCGAGAAGAAGGTTGAAATCCTCGGGAGCTGTCTGAAGGTCGGCGTCGATGTAACCGACCAGTTCGGAACAGGCGTAGTCGAAACCGGCCTTGATTGCGGCGCTGAGGCCGGCATTCTTCTCGAAGGAAATGTAGAAGAAATCCTCATGCCTCGAACAAATGTCCCTGATTCCTTCCAGGCTCCTGTCCTTCGAACCATCGTCTACGAATAGGACGCAAGCCTTGCAGACGCATTCGGGGAGATAAGCCGCCAGGGTCTTTTCCAGCCTCTGGATGTTGTCCTCCTCATTGTAAACGGGGACGATTATCGTGAATCGGTAGTCGGATGTCCTGTTCATATTCAAAACAATCAAGCAAAGTTAACGATTTTTTTTAGAAGCTGTTTTGAAATGAATGAAAAAAGTTGCTATAAGAGCTCGTAAATAGTTGAAAATCAGTAGGTTAATTGAAATATTTTTCGTAACTTTATGATTATCAGATCATTACAAAGTTATGAGCAATTATTCAACTA
>JAFUFS010000064.1 GCA_017469745.1 Bacteroidales bacterium
CTTCTCCTGGCTGGAGAACTTCCGCCGACTGACTATCGACTATGAATTCCTGGCGGAGACAGCTGAAGCTATGGTACAGCTGGCCTGTGTCCAGATTATGCTTAACAAATTTTTTGTATGATTTCAAAACAGTTTCTAAATATAAAAATAAACTCATGATTATCCGATATTTTTCCCGATATTTATGGAACCAACCGAGCCTTGATGCATCATCTGTTATCACTTGACATGTTCCAGACCGCGGGAGTGGGAGTCATCGCCCTCATCCTCGGCATGTTCTTCACCCGTACCGTCCCTTTCCTCAAGCGTTTCTGCATTCCGGCCCCGGTCTCCGGAGGAATCCTGATCTCGCTCTTGACCCTGGCTTCCTACAGCCTTCTAGGGGTCGAGTTCTCATTCGACGGCACCATCAAGGACATCTGCATGATGCTTTTCTTTACTTCTGTAGGTTTCCAGTCCAACATGAAGGCTCTCAAGCAGGGGGGACGCGCCCTGATCGTCATGATCGTCCTTGTGGCCGTGCTGATCGTGATCCAGAACCTCCTGTCGGTCGGGATCGCGCTGGGCATGGACCTGGATCCCCTGATTGGGATGGCGGCAGGGTCTATACCCATGTGCGGAGGCCATGGGACGGCCGGCGGTTTTTCACCGGTTCTTGAAAGCATGGGACTCAAGGGAGCTTCTTCGATTGCCATGGCTTGTGCCACCTTCGGCCTGGTCGCAGGTTCCATGATAGGAGGTCCTCTTGCGGAATCACTAATCAGGAGACGCCACCTTGCGGAAGAGTCTTCTTCCGAGGACGTGCTTACAGGAATAGAGGCCACCGAGGCTTCTCCTTCCTCGAAGGAGGAACGCTCGCAGTCGCACGAGAGGTCATTCAGGGACTACACCAAGGCAGTCTACCTTCTCGTCCTGGCTATGGCTGCCGGAATGTGCCTGAGCAAGCTGCTCGCCTTGACAGGCATCACATTCCCGACCTATTTCGGTTCCTTGATCGCCGCCTGCCTGATCAGGAATATCACTGAAGCTTTCTCTGGCGGAAAGGATGTCCTCAGCATGGAGAAGATCGTCTCCCTAGGTGACATCTGCCTTTCCCTGTTCCTGGGAATTGCCATGTCGTCACTGAAGCTGTGGGAGCTTGCCAGCCTGATGCTGCCGCTCTGTGTGATCCTGCTGGCCCAGGTGGCCTTCATGGCGCTTTTCGTCTATTTCGTGGCCTTCCGTGCCCTCGGAAGGGATTACGATGCTGCAGTCCTGGTCAGCGGACTCTGTGGCTTCGGCCTTGGCGCCACCCCGAATGCCATGGCGAACATGTCAGCCGTCTGCTACAAGTACCGCCATGCGGTCAATCCATTCATCATCGTGCCGATCATCGGTGCGATGTTCGTGGACATAATCAACACCACCGTGATTACGGTGTTCTTGAATATTCTTTAGTCTAAAGGAGGAAGAACATGGCCACTCCGGCCATGCAGATCGACACGCCCAGGATCTCCTTGGGCTTGATTCTCTGTTTGTTGACAAGGACTTCCGGGAAGAGGATGAGAACCGGAGTGAGGGCCATGAGGGTTGAGGCTATGCCGGCGTTGGCGTAGCGTACTGCCATCAGCGACAGTGAGACTCCGAGGGCCGGACCGAAGATCGTAAGGAGGGTCGCGTATTTCATGCCCTTCTTGTCGCGGATGCCTGCCTTGAGGTCACCGAGCCCTTTCTGCAAGGTAAGCAGGATGAAGAATCCGGCGAAGCCTACGATGGCCCTGATCATGGTGGAGGCGAATGGAAGCATGCTCCCCATCATTGCCGGAGCGTCGGAAGGAATTGATGCAGAATAGTATTCCATGCCGACCTTGCTCAGTACAAGACCGACGCCCTGACCTATCCCCGCACCTATTCCAAGGAGGATTCCCTTGAGAGGAAGGGAGAGCTGGAGATGATTCTTCTCTCCTCCCCTGGTGAGGATGGAAATCGCAATACCGGTCAGGGTCACGAGCATTGCGAGGACAGATTTCCAGGTGAGAGCCTCTCCGAGGAGGAACCAGCCTGCAATGGCAGCGCAGGGAGGGGCGAGAGTCATAAGGAGCTGTCCGAACCGC
This sequence comes from Bacteroidales bacterium, assembly GCA_017469745.1. GTDB lineage: Bacteria > Bacteroidota > Bacteroidia > Bacteroidales > UBA932 > Cryptobacteroides. The sequence goes on from JAFUFS010000064.1 coordinate 2,094, forward strand.
GGGCCGATGGCTATGTAGCAATTGAAAAGGCAGAAGTCTCCGAAGACATAACCGACCAGGGCGGAAAGTGCCAGCCACAACCAGGCCTTGCCGTCGGCGAAGGCAGGGTAGGGACGACCTGTGGTCACCCACAAAAGGATGCCTAAGAATATGGTGGCGAGAACGAGACGGATCACGTTCGTCACCATAGAACCAATCCGCCTGCTTGCCTTATCGGCAAACCAGGCGGAAAAGGTCCATGAAACCGCTACGATGAGCGATATTATTTCGCCTATGTGATTCATGAGGCGCCTAACAGGCTTGTGCCTACATCAGGTCGAGGGAGCGGAGATACTCAACGCTCTTGGCAACGCCCTGGAGGCGGCTGAGTCCCATGCTGGGCTCATCCTGCTCTACGCAAAGCCACTGGGCTCCGATCTCCATGGATTTGAGGATGACCTTCTCCATGTCCATCTGGCCGCAGCCGAGGGGACGGTACTCGAAGGAACCGCCTTCGTCCTTCATGGAATTGTCGGTGGAGATACCGATCAGTGCATAAGGAGCTGAACTGAGGTGTCCCTCGAGCTTGTAGTCCTTGAGATGGATCACAGGAACTCCGCCCTTGTACCTCTCAAGAGTCTCGCAGACATCCTGGCCGGCATAGTCGCACCAGCAGACATCGAGCTCGTTCTGGAGGTTCTCGCGGGCGTTGTTGCTGAAGATGGAGTCGTAGCCGAGAGTACCGTCAGGCAGGGCCACGAACTCGAAGTCATGGTTGTGGTAGAGAAGCTGGAAACCGGCCTCGCGCACCTTTGCGCCGATCTCGCCGAGTTTTGCGACAGTCTCCTTGAACTGCTCGGGGTTGATTCCCGGACGGCTTGCCTCATCCATGTAAGGGAAGACGATGTACTGGACTCCGAGGATGGTGTTCTCTTCGATCACCTTGTCCACGTCGTCAATCATCTGCTGGAAAGGAACATGGTTGGAGAAGGGGATAAGACCGAGTTCGGTGCACCAGCGCTTTACCTGGGTCACGGAGTTGCCGTAGTACTCTCCGTAGAATTCGACACCGGCATAGCCCATCTCGCGGATCTGCTTGAGGGTTCCGTAGAAATCAGCCTCAAGGTCGGTACGGACGCTGTAGAGCTGGACTCCGATGGGGAGCTTCTTGGGGAACTTGGTCACTTCAGGGGCTTTTTTACCGGCGCAACCGGCAAGAAGAAGGACGGCCAGAGCCGCCCCCATCAAATACTTGAATACGTTTTTGTTCATGATTCGGGGTAATTTGCCCCAAATATACGCTTTTTGTTCGAATTATCAGCTATCTCTCTGGCGGTCCTTGAGTTTGCGGACAGGATCGCATGTCACTCCGATGCCCAGTTTGCTGAAAGTCTTGCGGTCGACTTCGCTCAGCATTACGGTTGAATGGACCTGGGCGCCGATGAGATTGGGAAGCTGGTCAAGGGCCATCTTGCAGTTCTCGTCGATAAGGCTCATCATGGAGATAGCCACCAGGACCTCGTCAGTGTGAAGACGTGGATTGCGGCCATGGAGGTAGGTTACCTTGGTCTTCTGGATGGGCTCGATCATGGTCTGGGGAATAAGCTTGACATTGTGGGCAATCCCTGCAAGATGCTTGAGGGCGTTGAGCAGCAAAGCAGCGCTGGGACCCAGCAGGGGACTGGTGGCAGCTGTCAACACGGTTCCGTCGCCAAGCTCTATGGCAGCGGTTGCCACTCCGGCTTCCTCCAGCCTTGCCTTTGCAGCAACGGTCGATTTCCTGTCGGCGGTCGTGATCTTGGCCTTCTTCATAAGAAGGGCGATCTTGTTGACCTCAGCTTCGGTAGCCTTACCGTCGGCGAAATTGCAGAGGGCAGTGTAGTAGCGACGAATGATCTCCTGGAGGGAGGCTTCGCGGCAGACTTCGTCATCGCTGATGCAGAATCCGGCCATATTCACACCCATGTCGGTCGGGGACTTGTAGGGAGTGTCGCCGTAGATGTCGTCGAAGAGGGCGTTCATGACAGGGAATATCTCCACGTCCCTGTTGTAGTTGACAGCAGTCTTGCCGTAGGCGTCCAGGTGGAACGGGTCGATCATGTTGACGTCTTCCAGGTCGGCTGTCGCAGCCTCGTAGGCCAGGTTCACGGGGTGGGTGAGAGGCAGGTTCCAGATAGGGAAGGTCTCGAACTTGGCGTAGCCCGCCTTGATGCCGCGCTTGTTTTCCTGGTAGAGCTGGCTCAGGCAGACAGCCATCTTGCCGCTGCCGGGGCCTGGAGCGGTGACAACGACCAGGGGCTTTGTGGTTTCGACATAGTCATTCTTTCCGAAACCCTCTTCCGAGTCGATGAGGGCAACGTTGTGGGGATAGCCTTCGATCGTGTGGTGGTAGTAGACACATATTCCCATGTTCTCCAGGCGCTTGCGATAGGCTTCTGCACTGGACTGACCGTTGAAGTGGGTGATGACCACGCTGTTGACGCTAAGGCCGCGGGCCATGAATTCGTCCCTCAAGCGGAGGACGTCCATGTCGTAGGTTATTCCAAGATCGCTGCGCACCTTGTTCTTTTCGATGTCCAAGGCGCTGATGACGATGACGATTTCGGCATCGTCCTTCATCTGCATCAGCATCTTCAGCTTACTGTCCGGCTCGAAGCCAGGAAGTACGCGGCTGGCATGGTAATCGTCGAACAGCTTGCCGCCGAATTCCATGTAAAGTTTATCGCCGAATGCGGCGATGCGCTGCTTGATGTGCTCAGATTGGATCTTGAGATATTTGTCGTTGTCGAACCCGTATTTCATAAGAGACTTGATTTGAATACGGGTTACAAAATTAGTGTTTTCGGTCGAAAAATTAAAAAATATTTTCAGAACAGTCCCTGGACCAGGAACCAGATCACCGGGACCAGTAGAGCGGGAAGATAATTCAACGTCTTGCAGTCCTTGATGTTGAGGATCGAAAGGCCTGAAGAGATTATCAGCACTCCACCGACGATTGCAAGTTCATTGACAAGTGTGCCTTGGAGGATAGCGCTGGTCGATGCCAGTTTTGCTATGGTGTAGAACATCCCCTGCCAGAGGAACAGGATCGGTGCCGCCAGCATTATTCCTATTCCGTAAGTCGTTGCAAAGACCATGGATGTGACGAGATCCAGGGTGGAATTGGTGAAAAGGAAGGTGTTGTCACCCTGGAGGGCGCTCAGGACGGGACCTACGATTGAAAAAGTGCCGATGCAGAATAGCAGGCAGGCTGAGATAAGGCCCTGTGCGAAAGACTCTCCTCCGAACCTGGAGACCAGCCTCTTGGTCCTGCCGTCGATGTCCAGGGCAGTGCCGGCGATCCCGCCGAGAGCGAGGCTCAGGATGAACAGGACGGGGAATTCGCTTTTGGGCATGTTCTGGACGAAGGAGTTCGCACCCAGGGCGAGAGATGCCAGTCCCATTGCATTGAACAGGATGGTCCTGTACTTCTCGCCGAGGCCCTTTTTGAAAAGTGTCCCGACGAGCGAACCTACGATGATGCAGGCGGTGTTGACGATGGTTCCGATCATTCTGCTTGTAAAGTTATGAATATTTCTTTATTTTGTGGTACAATAAGACAGCGCCTATGTTCGTAAGAAAATTGACAGTATTTCTTTCCGTCTGCCTTCTGGTCTCGTGCAGTGATCGAGTTAAGGAGACCTCACAAAAGGAATTCAGTGGAATCTATCCACATCTTGCGTTCTATAATTCGCAGGGAGAATGCGGGACGGGTGCAGTCGTCCCCTGGCAGGGAGATCTCTGGGCGGTAACATATTCACCTCACGAACCTTTCGGCTCCGATGACAAGCTTTACCAGATCAGCCCTTCACTGGAGGAAACGGTCAGGCCGGAGAGCGTGGGAGGAACGCATGCCGACAGGATGATCCATGATGAAAGCGGGCAGCTCTTCATCGGACCTTACGCCATCGACTCCGAGAAGAATGTCAGGGTCCTGCCGCTGGATAAGTATCCCGGCCGGCACACCGGAGTGGCCCGCCATCTGGATGATCCTGCGAACAGGGTGCTCCTGGCTACGATGGAAGCTGGTTTCTATGATGTCAATGTCCATTCCCTGGACGCGGTCGAACTTTACACCGACGGCAACAAGAAGCGCAAGGATGGATTTACCGGAGACCTCTGCACCATGTTCCCTGGTTATCACGGTAAGGGATTCTATTCAGGGCAGGGGGTAGCGGTCTATTCCAACAACGGTGAAGAAGGCGCCCTTGCCAAGGAGCAGTTCGACATACCCTCCGGAGCCTTGGTCGAATGGGACGGCAAGGACTGGACCCTTATCCGCCGCAATCAATTCACTGACATTACCGGACCTGGCGGGATTCATGGTAGTCCCTCTCCTGCGACCGATCCGATCTGGTCGCTCGGCTGGGACTACAGGTCCGTGATCCTGGCCGTGCGCGAACCCCGGAAGGGCTGGAGTTTCTACCGCCTCCCGAAGGCCAGTTTCGCCTATGACGGAGCGCACGGTTGGAACACCGAATGGCCCAGGATCCGTAACGTGGCTCCGGAAGGTGCCGATCCTGAATATCTTATGACGATGCACGGGATGTTCTGGCATTTTCCGGGATCATTCTCCACGGGCAATTCCTCAGGAATACGTCCGCGCGGAGCCTATCTCAAGGTAATTGCCGACTTCACCGAGTGGAACGGCCGCCTGGTCTTCGGCTGTGATGATTCTGCACAGAGCGAATTCCTTAACAAACGCAGGCAGAAAGGTGGTATCGGTGGCCCCGGCCAGTCCAATTCCAATCTTTGGTTCACCTCCTATGACCAGCCGGACAATCTCGGTCCTGTCACCGCCGGAGGCTCCGTGTGGCTTAAGGACGAAGTCCAAGCCAACGTCCCTTCCGATCCCTTCCTGTTCAACGGATGGGACAACCGCTGTGCCTGGGTGGCCAACCGTTCGGACAAGGAATCCCGGATCACCTTCCAGGTAGACAGGAAAGGCGACGGACAGTGGGTTGACCTGAAAACCATTTTCGTCGGTAGCGGCGAGTCCTTATTCGTTCCTTTCGATAGCGGCGATGCCGGTGTGTGGGTCAGGGCTCTGAGCTCTTCTGACATCCTTGCTGACCTGACATTCGTCTATGCTCCGAAGGAAACACGCGGAACTACGCCTGATCCGATCTTCAAGGGACTTGCCAAGGTGGATGAAACCAATGATTCCCAAGGACTTCTCTATGGTCTTCCTGATCAGCGCCGTGCCCTTGGAATCCTGGCCAGTACAGCAGAAGGGGAGCGCTACTACGAATTGGACGGCGGGATGAATCTGCTTGAAAAGGATGACTCCCTGATGGAAAGACATATTCGCGAGAAGCTGCGGATACCTACCGGAGTGGTTGAGTGCCAGGAAGGCTCCATCCTGATCGTAGATGACAAGGGAAGGCGCTGGAGGCTTCCTCTCGGAAGGGAAGAGTATGCTGAAAAGACCATGGCCGGGGCTTTGAGAATATGCCGCGAAGTGGTGACCGAGCGGGATCTTCTTTCGCTGGGCGGGACTTTCTATGAACTCCCGGCCGAGAACGCCGACGGCTATGCCAAGGTGCGTCCGATCGCTTCCCATGATTTCGGAATACATGATTATGCTTCCTACAGGGGAATGCTCGTAATGACCGGAATAGACCACTCTGCGGCGAGGAAGAATCCCCATGTGGTCTTCTCTCCGGACCGCAAGGCCGCAGTCTGGGCCGGAACGATAGATGATCTTTGGAAACTGGGTAAACCGACCGGCCATGGAGGTCCCTGGGCCGGGACAAATGTAAAGGCAGGAGAGTGTTCAGATCCTTTCCTGATCGGTTTCTATGACAAGAGGGAGATGAGCCTTTCACATGATTGCCCCCAGGAAGTCATCTTCTCAGTCGAGGTGGATCCTACTGGAGACGGCCAGTGGTTCCATTACGCAAACTTTGCCGTTGCACCCGGACAGAACTTGAAGCATGATTTCCCTGCGTCTTTCCAGGCGAGGTGGATCCGCGTCAAGGCAGACCATGATGCAACGGCAACAGTTCTTTTCGATTACAGGTAGTCGAACAGATCTACGATTGCAGAGGCGAGGCTCCTTCCGAAAACCCTGCATGATTCAGGATTGACTTCAGACCCTCCGGCATTGGCGAAAGGAATCTCAAAGCAGCGGCACACACGAGCCCTGGGCACGTTCAACCTTGCCCAGTTGAGGCAAGACAGGCCGTCGGCATAATTGGCGTTCGTATTCCAACTCGTTCCGAACGGAACATTGTTCGAGGCACTGTACGGCAATCCTTTCGCATTCTTCTCGATGCATTTTGTGAAATACTCTTCCGCTGCGATGTCCGGTGTGATTTCGGGATTCGCAAGCGGATTGTAAAGAAGCTCGTTCACACCGCTGGAAATCCACGGGCAGTGAAGGTCGAGAATCACTTCCGGATTCTTTTCAAGGTACTTGTCCGCAAGCGCCCGGGTCTCAGGATAGAGGAATTCTGAGTAATCCCTGTTGTGGTCGTGCGGATCACGGTTTTTCCCCTGGTCGCCGTTGACTGCTCCGTCGTAATCCACGAAGGGTACCACCGTGAATTCCACGTTCTCGCGGAGCCACTTCCCGGTCTTGTCGTCAGAACATATTCCTTGGATGATGCCTTCCATCACGTAGCCTGCCATGGTTTCGGAGCAGTGATGCCTGGCGGAGATCACCACCCGATGCTTCTCCTTTCCGTCAAGCCGGCCGAAAGTGGCGAACGGCACCTTTTGTCCGCTCCGGCTCAGGCAAAGGACATCCGTTTGGAACTGTCCTTTGCCTATGGAGCGGAGAAACTGCTTCCAATGCTCGGGAAGGTAGGGATGGCATTCGTAGAGGAATACATCCTTGTCCTTCGGACCGAAAGTCCAGGTGAAAGTCTTTCCGGTAGGTCCTCCTCCGAAGAAAAAGGTCTTGCCTTTGTCGAGCGACACCACGGGGCCGCGGGCTCCGACGCAGGTGCGCGGAAACTTGAAGACCAGGGTTCTGCCCTGGGCGCCACGTACCCTCATGGCCCAGTAGAACCATTCGCCTTTGTGACCTGACATGTCAGGCTGTACGTAGACTGTGTCTCCGGAGATCTTTTCAACGACTATGTTTCCTGCTGGAAAATTGCCGTCTATGTTTATCTTCTTTCCCGGGCGGGCCTGCAGCTGGACTATCGCGGTTGCGAGCAATGTTATGATAAGCAGTCTTTTCATGTGGGATCAGTCTGTCTGCTAGTCGACCTCAGCCCTTGCGAGGGCATCCTTGTAGTACTTCTGGTTGATGAAGACGTCCTGCTTGTAAGGATTGATGTGACGCTTCCTGGACACGTTGATGATGTAGCAGAGCGCGATGGCATTGGTGATGAGGGCCAGGGCGCTGATCACGATCATAGCGGTAGGATTTGCGTTGGCAGTTCCTCCTTCGACGATACCGTTGAGGGTCCCGTCAGCGTAGGTGGTAGGAAGGGCGACCCAGTTGAACTTGTGGAATCCGTCGTGGAAGGTCTCCTGGAAAAGAGGGAAGACCTGTGCGAACATGCACCAGATTGCGAGGGTGTTGGCCCTGTTCTGGATCCAACCTCCGCGGTTCCAGAAGATGCCGGCCACGGTAGGAGCAAGCAGAAGGGCGATACCGCAGAACCAGCTGTGGGTAGGGAGGCAGTTGTAGGTGTAGGCGAAGTTCCAGATGTCGTAGATGACGATGTAGACCCAAGTCATGTCAGGCCAGACCATGTCCTGCTTGTTCTTAGATGAATATACGCTCCACCAGGCTGTCATGCAGAAGATGTTGAGCACTCCGGCGAGGGCGTTCATGACATTGTGCCAGCCTCCGTAGAGCCACACACCTTCGCTGGAGAGCCACCAGCAGTTCCAGCCCTTGATGGCAGACTCGAGGTCGGAAGCGACGGCGATCAGGATGTTGATGGCGACGATCACGAACGGGAACGGCTTGAACCAATGCTTGGCACCGATGCCCCATTTGTACTTGATCATCATGAAGCCGATACACCCTGTTAGAGCGGCGTAGAGCTTGGCATAATGGAACCAGCCGTTCATGTAGAGATGGGTCTGGTTCTTGAGAGCCCATTCGGCACCTGTGTGGGCGCCGATAGCGATGGCGACGAAATAGGCCGTCAGGGCGAGAGGGATGATGAAGAACATGATCGCACCGCCGGTCTTTGTGCGGCGTGCGAATTCATTCAGGAGAATCAGGCCGACAAGGACTGCCAGCATCATTCCCCATTGTGCGAGGGCGTTAGCCCCATAAACATGGAAAAACATGATAATTGATTTTGGTTATTGGTCTGTTAGAAGGTTTTCCTGAGTGAGCGGGATTCTTTAAGCACTGCGAATATCATCCATGCCCCTGTCAGGACAAGGCTCATTGGGACGCCGACTGTGAGCATTTCCTTGAGCATGATCCCACCTCCTCCGGCGCTTTCAAGCGCTGTGAAGAACGGAAAGCGCCAAGTAAGCTCTCCGTTTATGATGTGGTCGACTATGAGCATCAGCGTGCCGCCCCAGAGCATCTTCTCTAGGTCAGGAAGATGCCGCCCCAGTCTCGACTGTGGAGCGGGATTGGACTTGCGGATGGCAGTGGTAGTTATTGCCTGAGCTAATGGAACTAAGAAACAGCACATTTGCAGATGTTATTTGAATTTGTGAATTAATTATTTTCCGGTACTGTGATGGATTCGATTTCTACTTCGTTGCCCCTTAGGAGGACAGTGTTGGTGCTCCCGCAGGAAGGACAGGTCTTGCCGAAACGGACGGTATCATATTCAGTCTTGCAGTCTTCGCACACCGTGACGGCCGGGATCGGATTGATCTTAAGTTCGCTTCCTTTCAGCAGAGGCTCCTTGTCAGCGGCCCAGCGCCAGCAGTCGGTAAGATATTCAGGGACAACCGTGGACACCTCGCCGATGTTCATGACAACCGAGGAGACTCGGGTCACGCCGTTCTCTTCGGCCGTCTTCTTGACGTCGCGGATGATGTAGAATACTATCCCCAGTTCGTGCATTACTTACCTTTGCTGAACAGTATCTTTCCTGTGCGTTTGATCATATAGGGCAGTATGGCGCCGAACTTGTCTTCAGAAATGACCATGTGGCTGGCCTCGGGATGCTCCCTGTGCAGGTGGATGGCGTCGAAGGCGCATTTGGTCGTGCACACTCCGCAGCCGATGCACTTGTTCGGGTCCACGACCGAGGCTCCGCAGCCCAGGCACCTGGCGGTCTCCTTGCGGACCTGCTCCTCGGTGAGGGTCTGGTGGTACTCACGGAAAGGATCCTCGCGCTCTGCTATACCTTCGATCTGGCGGGAAGAATTGTCATAGGATTCGACCACTATGTCATCCTTGTTCAGTTCAATGAAGTCACGCCTGTTCCTTCCGATCGTCATGTGACCGTGCTGCACGTAACGGTGGAGCGATTCGGCAGCCTCCTTTCCGGCAGCAATCGCATCGATGGCGAATTTCGGACCTTAATAGCAGTCGCCTCCTACGAATATGTCTTCTTCCGCCGTCTGGTAGGTGAGCTTGTCAGCGACAGGGTAGACTCCACGGAAGAATTCGACCTTGGTGTCCTTGAGAAGATCCTTAAGGATCACTGTCTGGCCGATGGCGAAGATCACCATGTCGGCTTCCAGGGTCAGGAGCTCGCTCTCGTCGTACTTGGGCGAGAAGCGGTGTCCCTCATCGAAGACGGAGATGCATTTCTTGAACACGATTCCGTTCACCTTGCTTTCACCTGAAACCTCCTTGGGTCCCCATCCAGGGTTGATGACGACTCCGTCTTCCCTCGCTTCACGACGTTCCTCAAGGGAGGCAGGCATTATGTCTTCGGTCTCAAGGGAGAGCATCGTGACGGATTCGGCTCCGCTGCGCTTTGCCACCCTGGCAGCATCGATGGCCACATTGCCGCCACCGACCACGACCACCTTGCCGGTGACCTTGACCTTCCCGGTGTTGGCCTCGTGGAGGAAGTCTATTGCCGTGGTCGTGCCTTCAAGGGTCTCTCCGGGGATGCCGGGCAGCCTTCCGCCCTGGCAGCCTATCGCTACATAGAATCCCTTGTAGCCTTCTTCCCTTAGCGACTGGATGGTGACGTCCTTTCCGACTTCAACTCCAGTCCTGATGTCCACGCCGATCTCCTTCATGATGTCGATCTCGGCAGCGATGACGTCTTTCTCAAGCTTGTACGAAGGAATGCCGTAGCGAAGCATTCCGCCAGGTTCCGCGTTTTTCTCGAACACTGTCGGGAAGTAGCCCATAGTGGCCAGGTAATAGGCGCAGCTGAGTCCCGCAGGGCCTCCTCCGATGACTGCTATCTTTTCCTTCCAGCGGCCACGGTTTGAACCTACTATGATTTCCGGGACGAAGCGTGTCTCGGCGTTGAGGTCCTGCTGAGCGATGAACTTCTTGACGGCATCGATAGCAATAGGCTGGTCGATTGTGCCGCGTGTGCAGGCATCCTCGCAGCGGCGGTTGCAGATGCGTCCGCAGACCGCGGGGAAAGGATTCTCACGCTTGATCAGCTCGAGGGCCTCCTTGTATTTGCCTTCGGCGGCCTTCTTTAGATAGCCCTGGACTGCGATGTGTGCCGGGCAGGCTGTCTTGCAAGGAGAGGTGCCGGTAGGGTAGCAGTTGATCCTGTTCTTGTCGCGGTAGTCCTCAGTCCATTTGTGGGGCCCCCATTTGGTGGCGTCAGGCAGTTCATGCCTGGGATATTCAATGGCGCCGTGGGAAGTGCAGAGCTTCTGTCCGAGCTTGACGGCACCGGCAGGGCAGTACTCGACACAGCGGCCGCAGGCCACGCAGTTCTTCGGGTCCACTTCCGCGACGTACGCGCTTCTGGAGAGGTTGGGAGTGTTGAAGAGCTGCGAGGTGCGCAAGGCATTGCAGATCTTGACATTGCAGTTGCAGATTGCGAATATCTTGCCTTCTCCGTCGATGTTGGTGACCTGGTGGACGTAGCCATTGTCTTCAGCCCGCTTCAGGATCTCCATGGCTTCTTCGTAGGTGACGGCCCTTCCTCTCTTGGTTTCGACGAGGTAGTCCGCCATGTCACCGACGCCAAGGCACCAGTCATGGTAGTCGTCGGCGCAGCCCTCATCCAGTTTCTTCCTTCCGTAGCGGCAGGAACAGATTCCGGCGGCTATGTGGCCCGTGTAACGCTTGAGCCAGTAGGAAATATGTTCGATGTCGATGGATTCATTCTCCATCGAGATTGCCTTTTCAACAGGGATGACGTGCATTCCGATGCCTGCTCCGCCCATCGGCACGCTGGGAGTGACTTTCTCCAGAGGAAGGAATGTCATCCTTTCGAAGAACATGGCCAGCTCCGGGTGGCGGTCCATCAGGTCGGTGTTCATGTTGGTGTACTCCGCCGATCCTGGGACGAAGAGCGGTACCCAGTACTCGCGGTCCTCGCGGCGGTAAGTCGTGCCTTCGACCGGGCCTTCAGCTGTGTATTTGTCGCCGTAGTCATATTCAAGAAGTCCGAAATACGCCAGCTTGTCGAGCAGTTCGTCGAAAGAGGCGTCATCCGGTGTGTAATGCTTCTCATGGTTCCATTGGACGAGCAGGGGATAGGGCCTGTGCTCGCGTACCTTGAGGAACTTCGAGGAGACCACGTCGAGGAGTAAATCCAGGGAAGCCTCCCTGGTGACGGGATCCATCTCGTCTTCGAATATGCAGGCGAGGCCCCAGTACTCGGGACCTTCTGTGGTCATCTTCAGCTTGCCGGGAATCCTGTCCGTGACTTTGGCGCAGAATTTAAGCAGTTTCGGATTAGGGTTTGCGTCTCCCTTGTGTTTGGGGACGTAGCGGTTGGACATTTCTGGCATATTTGTCGTATGTGGTTATTGGCTTTTATTCAGAGACTTTCCAGGCTGCAACCTCGTCCAGCAGCCATTGGGCGAAGGCTTCGACTCCTTCGCCGGTCTTCGCGCAGATAGGGATGACCTTTGCTTCGGGATTGCGCATGCGGATATATTCCTTGCACTTCTCCAGGTCGAAATCGAAATAGGGGGCGACGTCCATCTTGTTGATGACCACGACGTCGCAGATGGAGAACATCAGGGGGTACTTGAGCGGCTTGTCATCGCCTTCCGGGACGGAGAGTATCATGGCGTTGCGCACCGATCCCGTGTCGAATTCGGCAGGGCAGACCAGGTTCCCGACATTCTCGAGGATGACGAGATCGGTTTCTTCAAGGTCCAGGTTGTCAAGTCCCTGGCGGGTCATCTCCGCATCCAGGTGGCACATTCCTCCGGTGTGGAGCTGAATTGATTCAACCCCTGTTGCATCCTTGATCTTGCGGGCATCTACATCACTGTCAATGTCAGCTTCCATCACGGCCACACGGACCTTTTCCTTGATCAGGTCCAGGGTACGGATGAGGGTGGTGGTCTTACCGCTGCCGGGGGAGGACATCAGGTTCAGGAGGAAGATCCCCTTGTCCTTCAACTCTTTACGGAGATTGTTGGCATCTGTTTCATTGTCGGCGAAAACGCTCTTCTTGATCTCGATTACTTTAAGATCATCCATTATTGCGTGTTGTTATTATGTGATTAACACCGCAATATACGATTTTTTCCGGTATTATCCTCGGTAATCGGAAGGTGAAGAACCCAGGTAGCGCTGGACGTACCGGCTGAAATAGGCCGGGGACGAGAAATTGAACATTTCGGAGATGTCCACGAAACTCAGGGAACGGTCCCTTAGCTGCCTTGAGATGTCCAGCACGGTGAAGCGGTTGATCCACCAGTTGGCCGAGTTGCCGGTGATGGATTTGCTTATCTCAGAGAGGTATTTAGGGGCGACGCAGAGCTCTGAGGCATAATAGCTTACTTCGCGGTTGTTGCGGTAGTCGCCTCTTTCCAGCATTCCTATGAAGCGGCGCATCGTCATCGCGGACTGGGACTGGATTTCATCCCAGGCCCCGTTGATCCTTGCGTGGAAGTCGAAGAAATCCAGGATGAGGGTCTGAACCGTGCTCAGCATCAGGTCGTCAAGGAAATGATGCCAGACCATGGTCCTGCGCAGCCTTACCTCTTCGAAGTCCCTCTGGCAGCGTTCATATTCCTCATCGGTCAGGTGCATGACGGGATTCTGCGCCAGGGAGAGGGAGCCCCGCATTCCGTAATTGTTGTTCGGAGTGGCTTTCTCGATGAACACCGGGTCGATGTAGATGACCTCGACTCGGAAATCCTCCGATGGCTTGATTTCACCGACCAGCTGGGTTGCGCGGATTATCGTGCAGTCCTTTTCCTGAATTGTGAAAGGAGCGCCGTTGTAGACGATCTCGCAGCTTCCTCCAAGGCAGAGGATGTGTGCCAGATGCAAAGCTACCTCGCCTTCACCGATGCCCTGAAGGGCGTCCCGTATGATGATTTCCGATGTCATTGATGATTTCCGATGTCATTCTGAGCGCAGCGAAGAATCTTCGCTTTCCAAAGTTAATGGTTTATCGGAAATTGTGACATTTTTTTCTGCAAAAATCGTAAGTGGTTCTTTTGGGAATATCCTGACCTTTGCAACATGAAAACTCGTAAACTAAGAACAATAGAAGTGTCAGCAATCGGACTTGGCTGCATGGGAATGAGCCATGCCTACGGAGCCCCGGCTGACAAGAAGGAGATGCTGGATCTCGTCGCTTTTGCCGTTGAGAACGGGGTAACCCTCTTCGACACTGCCGAGGTCTACGGCACTCATGAAGAACCCCATCACAATGAAATGCTTATGGGGGAGGCTCTTGCTCCTTTCAGGAATAAGGTAAAGATCTCCTCGAAATTCGGCCTGCGTTTCGACTATGACAGCAAGGAATGGAACCTTCCTGTAATTGCCGATTCCCGTCCCGAGACAATCCGTAAGAGTGTCGAGGGTTCGCTAAAGCGCCTGCGCACGGACCACATCGACATTTATTTCCAGCACAGGACCGACCCTGCTGTAGAACCGGAGACGGTAGCCCAGGTGATGGCTGACCTTATCTCGGAGGGGAAGATCCTTGAGTGGGGAGTCTCGGAGGCTTCTGAGGATTACATCCGCCGTGCCCACGCAGTCACTCCTCTGGCCGCGGTTCAGAACAGATATTCAATGATGGCCCGCTGGCACGAGAAGATGTTCCCCATGTTGGAACAGCTGGGCATCGGCTACATGGCCTTTTCGCCGCTGGCAAACGGGCTCCTGAGCAAGCAGTATCATTCCGGCTGCTCTTTCGACAAGGCGACGGACTACAGGGCCGGAATGCCTCAGTTCAAAAAGGAGAGTTTCGAAGAGAATAAAGAGCTCTTTGCCCTGATTGACAGCCTTGCTGACAAGTACAACTCTACCCCTGCCCAGATTTCACTAGCCTGGATGCTCTGCAAGAAACCCTGGATCGTACCTATTCCCGGCACACGCAAGTTCTTCCGCCTGAAGGAGAACATCGGTGCCGTCGACATCAACATATCCCCGGAAGAAACAGCCGCAATCGACAGCGCTCTCGACACGATCCACATGAGCGAAGTCTATGGCGGCACAAAAGTGATCAAACAATGAAACGGACTTTATTCTTGATCTTTTCAATTTTCATCAGCCTGTCTGCCTGCTCATGCAACGGCGAAGAGATCCCTTCTTCGGGGCTCCAAAACCAGAATCAGGATGGACAAGTTCCATTCAGTATACATTTGACCGATGCCGTTCCTTCGGAGTACTTCCAGGCCGCCTCTGAACAGGGGAGGGTGGAACTGCTGTGGTACGATTCCAAGGACTACACATCTTCTTCGAAGCCGGCCACCCACAAACCTGCTTACGTCTATCTCCCTTACGGCTACAATCCTTCCCAAAAATACGACGTCATCTACCTCCTTCACGGTTGGACCGGTGTGGCTCAGGAATATTTCCTCGGCCGCGGCGGAAGCAGCAAGACTCCGCTGGTACATCTCCTTGACAACCTGATCCAGAGGAAGTTGTGCAGGCCTTTCATCGCAGTCTCTCCGACCTGGGACAAGGACAACCAGTCAAAGGATTGGGGAGTGAGTACCCGGGAGGCAGCCGTTTTCTCCCAGGAATATGTCAACGACCTCATACCTGCGGTAGAGACTCACTATTCCACTTATCTTACTGATCCTTCACCCGAAGGGATCATCGCTTCCAGAAGTCACCGTGCCATCGGAGGATTCTCTCTTGGCAGCATCACCACCTGGTACGTATTCGAACAAGCTTTCCCGTACAGCAGATGGTATCTTCCCATGAGCGGTGACAACTGGAGCCAGGGCATGTTCGGAGGAGCTTCCCGTCCGGATGAGACTGCCAGGTTCCTGGCTGACCTTGTGAATGCTTCTCCATTCAAGAACGACTTCTATGTCTGGTATGCGGTGGGTACGGATGACGTGCGTATCGACCAGACTCACAACCAGGCTCTTGCAATGTCCAAGCTGACCGAAACCTTCAATTCTTCAAACTTTTCTTACCATCAGAAGGAAGGCGGACGGCACGACTTCAATGCAGTTTGGGAGTTCATCTACAATGCATTCCCGTTCTTTTTCTCTCCTGTGAACGGAGAAGTCGCTGTCACTAAGAGTTTCAGCCGTTCATCCAAGATCTCCGACGTGGTCACTGATCCTGCTTTCGAAGGTTTCGGCCGACTCTTGTTTCCGGTGAACTCGAGTTATTACAACGGAAGTACCCTGGGTGATCTGAGGCTTGCCTGGTACAATTACATCGACCCTGACAAGACTGTTGAAATCGTCAACACGCTGAAGTCAAGGTCCGATGCGGGACAGAATGTCTTCTATGACATCTATTCAGAATCCGAGAAGGCCTCAGATCCGGCCAAACGCAACACTGGACTGTTCTTTTTCCCAGGGAAAAACGGTGCCAAAACGGCTATCTGCAATGCCGGTGGCGGCTTTGCCTATGTCGGTGCCATGCATGACAGTTTTCCACATGCTTTGGAACTGTCCAAGAAGGGGTACAATGCTTTCGCCCTGATCTATCGTCCGGGCTGGAACACAGCGATGGAAGATCTTGGGAGGGCAATCAAGCTCCTGGAAGCCAGTGCTGACGATCTTGGCATCAACATGAAAGACTACTCCCTCTGGGGAGGCAGTGCAGGAGCCAGGATGGCGGCGACTCTTGGCAGTTACGGCCCTTCTGAATATGGTACCGGCCGCGCCGGAGCCGTTGTGATGCAGTACACCGGCCATGGTGAATGGACTCGCAATGACCCGCCGACTTATGCCTGCTGCGGGACTTCTGATGGAATCGCATCCTGGCAAGGAATGAAAAGCCGCCTTGAGAATATGGCTTCAGCCGGGATACCGACAGAATTCCACTCTTATCAGGGACTGCCTCACGGCTTCGGCCTTGGGACCGGCACCGTCGCTGAGGGATGGATAGATGATGCAGTAATATTTTGGGAAACAAACACGAAAAACTGATGAAAAAGATAGTTGTACTTATAATGATTTCACTTGGTATTATGGCAAAAGCACAGACTTACGGGGACGAGGGCCCTACTTTGACACCAAATGCTTTCGGGCTGGTTTATGAAGATGCGATCAGCGAAAATGTTCCCGGGAAGGTGAACATGCACCGGGTCAGCTACAAGATCGACGGAATAGATGTGGTTGCGAATGTCTACACACCGAGATTCTTCGCTGGCGCTCAGAATGACAAATTGCTTCCTGCGATAGTTGTGGCACATCCCAACGGTGGCAGCAAGGATCAGGTCGCCGGACTTTATGCCCAGAAACTTGCCGAGGCAGGCTTCGTGACCATCGCTTTCGACGCCCGTTATCAGGGAGAAAGCGGAGGAATGCCGCGCCGCACAGACAAGCCCGCCAACCGCATGGGCGACATCATGGGCGCTGTGGATTATATTCAAAACTATCCGGGAGTCGATCCGGAACGTATCGGGGCTTTCGGAATCTGCGGCGGTGGAGGTTATACCTTCGCTACTGCGCAGGTGGACAAGCGCATCAAGGCCGTGGGGACATTGAGCCTTTTCAACACTGGTGATGTCCGCAGGAACGGCTACATGCGCACTCAGATGAATAATATCGCCGAGCGTCAGCGTGAGGCTAGCCTGGCCCGTCAGGCGGAGGCCGCAGGAGCGGAACCGGAACTTGCCGGATTCATGAACTGGACACCGGAAGAAGCCCGCCAGATAAAGGTTGACCTCTACCGTGACGGTTACTTCTACTATGGTGTAACTCACAAGAGTCCAAATGCTCCCGGAACTTATTTGAAGAGTTCGTTGATGGACATGATGGCCTGGGATGCCACAGACCATGCCGACCTTATCGACCAGCCACTTCTGATCATTGCCGGCGAGATTGCCGACAGCCGCTATATGTCCGAGGAGGCTTTCGCCAAAGCTTCCGGCACAGCTGACAAGGAACTTTTCATAGTTCCCGGTGCCACTCACATCCGAACCTATTTCGTTCCTGAGTATGTAGATCGGATCTCATCCAAGATTATAGATTTTTTCACCAAAAAACTTTTATGATTCTTGCTTTGTCAGCTTGCGCGCAGCAGGCCAAGATTCCTACCGTAACCCAGAACTCCGTGGAATCAACAAGGAGGACCCGTTCTTCAAGATGCCCGGCCAGAGAGTGCGCCGCATGTCCGAGAACAGCAACACAGTCCCGGATTTCAACCGGTAGCCCAGAAATAGCAATACAATAAAGGACGGTGTCCGTTTCGGGCACCGTCTTTCTCATATGGATAAGGCAGTTATTTGTCCAGTCCAAGGCTCTCCAGCCATTTGTCTACTTGAGGTTTCTTGCCTTCGAGGTTTTTGCCGCCCATTTCCTTGGTTGTGATGCACAGACCATCCTTGTGCTGAGCAGAAGGCGTGACCTTTACGATGTCCTTGAGAGTGTTGTACTCTGCAGTGTAGGCCGTGCAGAACGGAATAACCGTCTTGCCGGAGAAGTCAAGGCCTGATTTCTCAAGGAAAGTGAACACCGGCATTGGTGCCGTGTACCACCAGACGGGGACGGCAACAATGATTGTTCCATATTGGTCAAAGTTCTGGGGGAGGCCTTTGATCGTGGGATATATCTTTTCATCCACTTCCTTCTTGGCCTCTACTGTACAAGGATCATATTCAGCAGGATAAGGTTTCTCACGCTCGATCCTGAACAGATCAGCCCCGGTCTTCTCAGCGATGTAGTTTGCCATCACTTCCGTATTGTGGCTCCAGCTGAACCAGGCTACTAAGGTTTTGTTCTCGTTCACTTTCTTGTTGTTTTGGGCGCAGGCGGTGAGGCTCATCAGCGCTGCCGCCGCAAGAATCAGATGCTTATTCATTAGTAATAGTTATCAACCATTTTTCAATGTAATCGGCGATCACGTCATTGTTCTTTTCCTGGAACATGAAGTGGCTGTTGCCGGTGATGCCTTCGTCGGGAAGATAGACGACTTTGGCGCTGCCGCCGTCGGAATTGTAGTGCTCAGCGAAGTCGCGGCACTGGTTAAGTACCATCTGCCAGAAGCCGGTGGACTGGATGTCTTCAGGACCGTTCTCAATGTAATCTCCGAATAGGAAGAGCATGGGTACTTTTGCGTTGAGGAACTTCTGGTACTCCGGCGATCCCACCATAGGACCGAATCCTGGTTCTACGGCGATTACTGCTGCAATATTATCAACGTCCGTGGCCCAGCCAACGCGGCCGCCCTGTGAATGGGTGATGTAGATGCTCTTCTTGCCGGTGATGGCCTTTACATCTGCCAGGACAGCGCTCAGGGCTCGTCCAAGAAGCGGTTCGTCATAATTGCCGGTGTTAGGAGTCATCTGGCAGAAGAATTGGTTCTGGGCCTCGGCGCCTTCAGGGAACTGCGAGCCCTCATAACGCTCAGGAGCCACTCGGCCGATGCGGAAATGGGTGTACCAGGCTTGCTCTCCGACTTTGAACTTGTCTCCGTCCACATCGCCGGGATCTGTGACAATATATTCAGTAGCACCTGCAGCTCCGCGTCTTGGCTGATCCACCAGGAACACTCCGTAGCCTTTCTTTAGGAACAAGTCGCTCCAGCCTTCGCGTCCGTCCGGGGTAGCCTGCCAGCCGGTGCGGGTCTGGCCGTAACCATGGAGGAATACGATGGGCTGACCGTTGCCATCTGCCGGAATCTGATAGAAGGTGTTGGCGTGGTCCACGTGGGTGGTGGTCCCGGCGCGGGTCGCGTCCATCCAGTTCTGTGCGGGATTATAGTCTCCGGGGATAGGAGCCGTGACGGTTCCGCCGGATGAAAAAACGCCTTGTTTTTCAATGACAATGCCTTCGGGGGCATTGTTGCAGCAGGCGGCAAAGGCAACTGCGGCTGCAAGGAGTACGAGTGCTTTTTTCATTATTCTTTGGGTAACTTGTTGTATTCTTCTTCAGGAAGGAAGTCGAACCACTCCACACCTGGCTTGTTCGGATTGGCATTGGCAGCGAGGTGGGCGAAACGGCTGCCTGGAGCGGCTCCGTGCCAGTGCTTGACACCCGGAGGGCACATTGCCACATCGCCCGGATGCAGGACTTCGACCGGCTGCCCTTCGATCTGGTGATAGCCGACTCCGTCGGTGACGATCAGAACCTGCCCGCCGGCGTGAGTGTGCCAGGCATTGTAGACACCTGGTTCGAAGATTACATTGTGGATTCCGGGGCAGTCTGCTACATTGGGAGTGCCGAGGGTGTTGCCAAGGTGGATTGGACCATTAAAAGTGGGGAGAGTGATCGCCTCGGCAGGGGCCGCGAACATCATTCCGTCCAGGCCAGGGGAGTGGGAATATTCTTCCAGAACAGCATTGTTGTAGTCTTCATCCGAAAGAGTGTTGTCTTCATCTAAATGTGTTTCAGGCTGCCAGGCCGCATCGTAGATGACAATTTGGGAGAACCAATTGTCCTTAGTAGCCCCATGCCAGTGACGTACGCCTGCAGGAATCTGAAGCACATCGCCTTTGCGAAGAATCTGTGCAGGCTTGCCCTCTTCCTGGTAGAGTCCTACGCCTCCGGTGACCAGAACCACCATGCCGCCATGACGGTGCCAGGTGCTGTGCGATCCCGGGGCAAAGGTTATGTTGTTCGTGGCCGGGAAGTTGAACAAAGTGTCAGGCCTGATCATGGACTGAAGATATGCTTCTCCGGTAAATGGTGGGGAAGGAAGCTGGTTCCCAAAAGGGAAGCTCAGGTCCTCTTTACTGACGGTGCCTTCTGTCCTGCTTACGCATGAAACAAAACAAGAAAGAGCAATTGCGCTGAAGATGAAGAACTTTTTCATTGGATACGATTACTGTCTGTTTGAGCGGATGATTTCGTTCAGGGATATGTTCGGGTTGCGGTAGCGGGCTTCGGGATTGCGCTCTCCGGGCCTGCCTTCACGAGCCGAACGGAGGGTCAGGGCCTTCTGGGGGCAGTTGTGGACACATGCGAGACAATATTCACACATCCCTCCGATCTTCAGTCCTCTGTCTGTCAGGGAGAAGTTCTTGTGAGGGCAGACGTTCGCACAAGTGAGGCACTCGATGCAGCGGTCCTCCTTGACCTGCAGGAGTTTGTCAGCCGTCATGTTGAAGTGGGCGTCCTGAAGGCGTTTGAGCCCCTCTTCGTTGAACCATCCCATGTCAGACGGCAGGATGAACTGCTTGTGGGATCCCAGGTCATCGAGGATCTTTGCCAGGTTCTCATCGACATGCTTGTCGATGGTCATCTGCTGGTTCATGTCGAAAACCGGCAGGTAGTTGTCTACCATCAGGATGGTGTTGACATAATTGTTCTTTACTCCATTTTCTCCGGCGAACTTGTTCCACCACTCGGCGACATTGACGCATGCGTTGCCGAAGGTGATGACGGAGAATATGTAAGGGGCTTCAAACTTAGCCTTCTTTACGAATTCACGCACGATTAGTGGAGCGGAGGCAGCATAGTCCGGGAAGACGAAGCCGATCTCGTCCGCCTTGTACGAAAGATCTTTTTTCTTAAGCTCCTGGGGGATGCTCAAGGGGTTGTCCGACAGCTGTTTGGCTACAAAAAGGGAATTGCCTGTCGCGGTAAAATAGAAGACCAGCCTTTTCTTTCCTTTGGAGCGGTCTTTTAAGATGGCGGCATGAGTAAGTGGAGCAATTCCAGCCATTGCAACGGCAGCCAATGAGGCTCCCATCGTCTTAAGTGCATCTCTTCTGTCCATGTTCGTTTTTTTACTGAATAATGATCCTTTGCAAAGATCGTGAACAGTTCTTTTCATGCACTTGTGCTTTTTTCCGAAAAAAGGCACAATTATTCAGAATCTGCGAAAAGCAAGTGACGGCCAGCAATCGGATGATTGATGACCGTCATGCTCTGATTTGTAAAGTCAGGATCGATTATAGCTCCACTACTTTATATTTGGTAGACCCCATTCCGTTTCCCTCGGCGCGGTAGACGATGCGGACACCATGCCTCTGATTGATCCTGTCGATGAGGGCCTTGGTGTCGTTGTTCTCGTCGTTCGGAAGGTTCATCACCTGGTCGAGGCAGAATTTGTCCAAAGCGACAGGGTCGAGTGAAGCGGCGATTCCGATGTCCTGGATGGTGGGTGCGTGGGGATTGCCATCGCAGTCGCAGTCGATTGAAATGTTGTTCATCACGTCGATGTAGACAATGCCGTTCTTCGCCTTGAAATAGTCATGCACTGCCTGGGCTGCAGCTGCCATAGACTCGATGAAGGGAGTGTTCTTCTCAGGGGATTCGAACCAGCCTTCGGGAGCGTGGAGATCGCCTTCCGGGTTGGCTTCTTCAACCTGACCGGCAGAATGGATATTCACTTTGCCGTCAGATGAAGCAACTCCGATGGACGCGTTCTTAAGGACGCCGCCGAATCCGCCCATGGCGTGGCCCTTGAAGTGGGCGAGATTGATCATGAAATCGTAGTTCTGGATGTGTGAGCCCACGATGTCGTACTTGATCCACTTGTCATCCTTGACAGGAATCTTGATGCTGCCTTCTTCATCCATGATGTCCACCTTTGCGATGGCATTGTAGCCGTGTTCCTCGATGGTCTTTCGATGGATCTCGGTCTGCGAACGGCTTCCTCCGTAAGCTGTGTTGCACTCCACGAGGGTGCCTCCGACCTTCTGGACGAAGGGACCGATGAGCTCGGGACGGAGATGATTCGAGAGCATGGATTCGCCAGTGGAGATCTTCACTGCGACATTGCCCTTGGCCTCTACACCGAGTGCTTCATAGATTTTGATCAGGCTCTCTGGGGTGATTTCCTTCGTGAAGTAGACTACAGATTCGCCGTCGCTGACGTTCTCTTTACCTTTCTTCGAATTGGCATTGCCGCATGAGGTGGTGATACCCACGACAAATGTTGCCAGAATGGTTAAAAATAGTATCCTCTTCATAACTGTGTATTTATGTTTTATGGCTGATTATGTCTGGCAAAGATAATTATTATTATGAAAAATAATTATAAATTTGTTATACATCGAATTGTGCATAAGATTAAAAATTAAATAGTTATGAAACATTTTCTACCCGTAGCGCTGCTTTTGTTTTCGCTGGTGGTGAGTGCACAGCATAGGGCTGATTCTTTGCTGTCCCTGTTGGCAGATCCATCTGGAAATGAGATACTTCCTGTTGCCCACATGGGGGATTGGCACGGTTCTTCCGAGAACTCGCTTCATGCCATCGGAAAGGCCGTTGACAAAGGTGCCGCCATCGTGTCTGTCTATCTCCAAAAGACAGCCGATGATGAGTTGATCATGTTCACGGATCCGACGCTGGACAGGATGACTGAAGGCACCGGCCCTGTGGCGGCAAAGACTCTTTCAGAAATCAAGGCCCTCAAAATGCGGGAATACCGCGGCTTGATCGTGGACTGGCCGGTCCTTTCTTTGAAGGAGGGGATCGAGGCCACGAGGGGAAAAATCCTTCTGCGCGTCTTTGCCGACCCTTACCTGAAGAAAGTTGAAGCGATCGTGAAAGAATCAGGGGCTGACCACGTGATTGTCAGCAGTGAAAAAAGGCCGTCCAAAGGTATCAAATGGATGCCTGTCGTGGACCTGGATGGAAAGAAGCCGCTGAAAGTGATAAAAAGGGTTCTCAAGGCAGCCCCTGTGGCTGTAGAACTCCGTTTTGCAAAAGATGACAACATATTCCTGGATGATGCTTTGAAAGTTCTTTCCGGGAAGACGCGCATCTGCATGAGCACCATGAAGGAAGGTCTCTCCGGGAGCCACGTCGATGTGCAGCGCGGGGTTGATCCCGAGCCTGTCTGGGGAGAACTGAGAAAGATGGGAGCAACCCTTATCCAGACCGATGAGCTCAAGCCTTTGATGATCTACCTGACCGGAAAGGAATTAGGCCCGCCTTCCGGCAAGCGTCCAGGGGGTGATCCCGTGAATCCCGGTCAGTTCGTCAATCGTACATTCAATGAGGGGCAGGCTTCACTGCCTTACAACCTCTATCTCCCAGTGGAATATGACGGCATCAAGAAATACCCTCTGGTCGTGTTCGTGCATGATGCGGGACGAATAAGCAATGATCCCACCTTGTCTGCTACGCTGGAAGGGGCTAAGGCATGGACGACGGAAGAAAGCCAAGCAAAGAATCCTTGCATTGTCCTGGCTCCACAGTTCGTTACCAACACCCTTGGTGGCGGGAAAGGGTCTTTGAGCCAGCAAGACTTGACCCTGCATCTTATTCAGAGTGTCTGCAAGGAATTCTCAGTGGATGAGGACAGGATTTATGGCACAGGCCAGTCGATGGGATGCATGCAGACCATGGCGATGTGCATGACCCATCCCGACCTGTTCGCCGCTTGCTTGCTGGTTTCCGGCCAGTTGGATCCTGAACAATGCGATGCTCTCTTTGACAAGAAACTCTGGATCGTGGTCTCAGAAGATGACCAGCGTGCTTTCCCAGGGATGAATGCGCTTACTGACTATTTGAAAACCAAGGGCGCCGGGGTTGCCTATGCCTCAATTCCAGCCCAGCTCTCGCAGGATGCCTATCATCATTTGGCTGATTCCCTGATTGCCTGCGGGACTAACATCAAGTATGTTTCCCTTGCAGCAGGGACTCTCCCCGAAGAAGAATTACAGAAGTTCTCGAAGGGCGGAGCCGTGGCTCACATGGCATCGTTCGATGTGATCTATCGGATCGATGCTTTCAGGGAGTGGCTGTTTACCCAGAAGAAAGGCGAAAACTGACCGAATCGGGAATAATGGTAAAACAAACTGTAAAAGAGGTAAATCCCATAGGGCGTTTTTGTGGTATCTTTGCCACGTGAAAAACTCTTTGAATATGAAACGAATAATCATTATTCCCATTATCCTTTCCGCCGCCATGCTCATGGCAGCGTCGACGTGTACGGAAATGATTGATGAAACTGAAGTCCAGGAATCATCCCAGCTTGAAGTTCCTTCAACTCGAACCCCTGATCCGAACGCCCCTAATGTCTACTTTACTTCTGACATCACCCCCGAAGGCCTGGTTAAGGTCTACGAGGCTCTGGGAGTGAAAGCAAGCGGAAGGGTGGCCGTGAAGATCTCTACCGGTGAATCCTCTCATAGCAATCACCTGCGTCCGGAATTGATCAAGAATCTGGTCCAGACTGTAGGCGGCACCCTTGTAGAGTGCAATACAGCCTATGGTGGTAACCGCTCTACAACCGAAAAGCATCTGAAGGCTATCGAGGAGCGTGGTTACAACGACATCGCAAAGGTCGATATCATGGATTCTGAAGGTACCATCGACATTCCCGTGGTGGACGAAAAATGGATCAAGTACGACCGTGTTGGAAGCCATCTCCAGAATTATGACTTCATGATCAATCTCGCTCATTTCAAGGGACATGCGATGGGAGGTTTCGGCGGTGTCCTGAAGAACCAGAGCATCGGCGTGGCTTCATCGTCCGGAAAAGCATATATTCATTCTGCCGGGAAGAGCTTTACCAACCCATGGGGGAATAACAATCAGGATTCCTTCCTGGAGTCGATGGCAGCTGCAGCTCAGGCGGTCCACAACTATTTCAAGCAAGAAGGCCGGAACATCATCTACATCAACGTGATGAATAATATGTCGGTCGACTGCGACTGCGACGGGTCTCCTGCTTCTCCGAAACTCAAGGACATCGGAATCCTTGCTTCTACAGACCCGGTTGCCCTGGACCAGGCGTGCCTGGACCTGGTGTTCAATCACTCCGATGCTGAAGGTGACGATTCCCAACCGCTCCAGAAGAGGATCAACGATCTGCACGGCACTCACATTACTGAATATGCTGAAGGAATCGGACTTGGTACACGTAAGTATAACATCGTGAATATTAATCAGAAATAAGAGATATGAAAAGATTTGCACTGGCAGTAGCGGCATTGGCGATGGTCCTTACCGCATGTGGACAGAACAGACAGAAGAAAACTGCAAATAACAATGAAATGAAAACGCTGGTAGCCTATTTCTCTGCAACCGGTACAACTGAGAGCCTGGCGAAGAACATCGCCGAAGTGACCGGCGGTACCCTCTATGAGATTACCCCTGAGGTCCGTTATACTGATGCAGATCTTGACTGGAGAAACCAGAATTCCAGAAGTTCTGTTGAGATGAAGGACAAGTCTTCGCGTCCTGCTATCGTCAAGAATCTCAAGGACGCAGGAAAGTATGACACCATTTACATCGGATTCCCTGTTTGGTGGTACACGGCTCCTACAATCATCAACACCTTCCTGGAGGCCTATGATTTCACTGGGAAGACCGTGATATTCTTCGCCACTTCCGGAGGCAGTTCCATCGACAGGGCGAACGAAGAGTTCAAGGCGAAATATCCCGATCTGAACTGGAAGGCCGGAAAGGTCCTTAACGGAGCCTCAAAGGCTGATGTCAAGGCCTGGGTCGAATCTCTTTAACAGTACTGTTCTATCCAAGTCGTGTTTCATTCAGGGGATGCTCCCAGTCGACGGAGGCTTCATGCTCAGTTGCGATGGCATCTACCTCGCTCCTGATGGATTCCAGTAAAACGGCTTCACGTTTTTTTGAGCGGCGGCCGGGTGCATTGTAGATTTCCTTTTCGAAATACGCATCGTAAGACACTTTGAAGTCTTCGTCATCTATGTGAGGAAAGAACGAGACGGCTACCTTGTACGAGATCATCCCGGCTTCTGAGTCCGAAACCAATAAGACCAGTGCGCCACGACGCTCCACGCCGGAGAAAGTCCCCTTCGCCTTGAAATACTGTGAATAAACGTTAATCTCCATAGCAGAGGACAAAACTAATAAATCTTTGCGTTATTAGAAATCCAGGCTGCTGAAATATTCCTTTTTCTCCTCCCGGACGAAATCGATTGCTCGGTTGATGTAATCCAGGAAAGGCTTGGTGGTCTTGAAGATATCCACAAGTCGGGATGCCAGATCCTTCGATGTGATGAACCTGTCTTCCGGAGCATAGTACAGGCAGAAGGCCTTGAGCTTATAGTAAGTGGCATCAAGGGAGTCGGCAGGGAATGGAGCAGGGACCCTCTTAAGGGCTCCACGCTCGTCGATCATGAGGCGGGGATCCACCTCCGAGAGGATCTTCCTGAAATCCCCGCCGCCCAACTGGATGTCCTCTCGGATTACCTTAAGCACCTCGGGAGGACACCAGATGTCGCCGATGGCTATCATGTTGCCGTAGGCCTTGGCTCCGACATGGAAATAATACCCGCTGTAGCCTGACTTCTTTCCGCCGCGGTTGATATATATTCCCAAGTGTGTCTTGTAAGGGGTCTTGTCCTTACTGAACCTCAGGTCACGGTAGATGCGATAAGTGCAGTCCTTCGGGGACAGGGGACCGATAGTGTCATCAAAACTCCTTATGCCCGAAAGCAGTTCGCCGGCAAGCGTCTCCACTGCAGCCTTGGAGGCCAAATAGCGGTCCTTGTTGGCGTCGAACCACTCCTTGTTGTTGTTCAGTGACAGGTCCTGAAGGAATCTCAGTGTCTCTTTCATCAGTCTTTGCCTCCGGTCACGAATTTTTCAATCTCCTTGTCGGCGTTTTTGACCTTGGAACCCTGGATGGAAAGGCCTTGGGCTATTGTTGCTGAGGGGATTGCAGCCTTAAGGTCGCGGAGTGACTGTCCGAAGCCGCTGCCTTCATGGGTCGTGAAAGGAATGACAGTCTTGCCCTTCCAGTCGTGAGCCTCAAGGAATGTGGCGACGCACATCGGATATGTTCCCCACCAGCAAGGCCAGCCGAGATAGATGGTATCGTACTTGGAGATGTCGATGTCGGCCTTGAGTTCGGTCCTGGCCTTATCTGCAAGCTCCTTCTTTGCCTCGTCAGTGCATTTCATGTAGTCGGCTGAATATTCCTTGACGGTTTCCAGGCGGAAGATGTCTGCGCCGGTGAGTTTCTGGATCTTTTCGGCAACTACTTCAGTGTTGCCTTTCTTCAGGTTGACTATGCCTTCGGAAGTGTAGTTCTGCCCGGTGCGGGAATAGTAGACAACAAGGGTCTGGGCGTTCATTGCCAAGGCCGAGAAGGCCAGAATGGCAATAAAGATTATCTTTTTCATTATTTGGCTTGTGTTATAATAAGCTTGACTTCACGGTCGCAATTAGGTGCTGATGCGCCATGGATGGCCACTCCTGCAGTGATATTGGCATCCGGAACGGCCATTTTGATCTGGCGGATGCTGCCGCCCATGCCGCTGCCTTCGTGAGAGCAGAAGGGAACGATCTTCTTTCCGGAGAAATCGTAGCTCTCCAGGAAGGTGAATACCGCCATCGGAGGAAGACCCCACCAGCATGGATAGCCAAGGATTATGGTGTCGTACTGGTCCATGTTTTCAACCTTTGCAGTAAGCTCAGGACGAGCCTTTTCACGAAGTTCCTCCTTGGCCTCTTCGATGCAGACCATATAGTCATCGGAATATTTCTTTACGGTGTCGATCTGGAAGACATCGGCATCAGGAATCTGAGCCTTGATCTTCTCGACGATAATCTCGTTATTACCCTTTTTGAGGAAGCGGACTCCGCCGTTCACCCAGTTCTCTCCGCGGCGGGAGTAGAAAGCTATAAGTGTCTTAGCCATAGTATCGGATAGTCTTTAATGCATTTATGTTTCTGATGCAAAAGTACTACTCCCGATTGAAATGCAACATATCCGTTTTTCTGAAAGATTTATCAATTTTGGATTAAATCCTTCTAAGATTTCCATCCTTCTGTGAATTCTTCGCTTTCCCCGTGAGGGGTGAATTGAGCGGAGTTAAGACCGGCGGTACCGCTTCCCGGGAGGATGCGTCCTGACTTGTCACGGCCCTTCCACGGTTGCTTAAGCTGCTCGATCTTACTTCGCTCCATTGAAGTCTCGCGGCTTTGTCCGTATAGCCAGTCGAATGAATAGTCCAACTGATAGCCGTACTTCCAGGTAGCCATGTGGTTGCCGCGTGTGAATCCCACCCAGGCAATGCCGCCTCCGGGATTCATGCTGCACTTGCTGGCCACGGCTTTACCCTTGGCCTCCTGCTCCGGAATCGGCAAGAACGGATCCCATTCATCGTAAGGAACGGTGACCCCGGCCGCAGCATAATATTCAGCTGCATACTTCCACTCACCGTAGGCCATGGGGTCGGCCGTGCAGGTCTGAACCAGGATATTGTCGTCGGAGACCATGTAGTACCAGTTGCGCCAGTTGTCCTTGTCCAGGCCCCAGCCGTTGAAACTGATGGGATCGGTTTCGGGGGTGCGGTCGCCGCCGTTCTGGTGCAGTTTGTCATAGTTGTTGCTCCACTGGGCGCCGGTTGCGATGACTCCGCCGAAGAAATTGTCCCGCATGGCAGACATGTCCAGAATCGCCATTCCACCCATCGACTGGCCGGTGCCGTAGATGCGGTTTTCGTCGATAAAGTCTGCGTACCGCCCGAGGAGACTGTCGGTCAATTCCCAGATAGCTGTCAAGGCTTCGCTTGCAGCAACCAGGTCATTGGTCGTGCGGCGGCTCTCTTCGATCTGGGGGACAAGGACGATTGCACCTCTCTCAGCGTGCTTGACGGCTGCTCTTGAGGAAGTTATCCCCGCCATCGGGTCGGACTGGTTGGCCCCAGCATGCTCCATGTGGAGGACAAAAGGAACCTTGCCGTCCAGCTTTTCGAGGTCATTGGGAACATAGAGGGCATAGGGGAGTTCGAAGTCATAATATTCACCGGTGTACTCGCTGTAGCAATACTTGGCGTGGAAGGCATCTTCACCGATGCGGTGAAGCGTCCATCCACTGCCGGGAGCGAACTCGTAAAGGATGATGCCATCCTTGTCGGTGTCATATTCCTTCATCCTGCGGCCGCGGAACTCCTTTTCAACCTCTTTGTAGTTGGTGAATATGGAATCGCTTGGCTCTACGATTCCTCCCACTGTCTGCACAGGCTTTACCTGCCTGGCTCCGGCGAGCATGGCCGTCGTGTAGGAGAGGTTTGCGGCGGACAGGATGTAATCCGTGTTCACCTCGATGATGACATATTTCCCTTTGTCCTTTCCGCCGTCAGTGGAGATCGCAGGCTCAGAATTGACATACACCTTCGTAATGCTCCCTTCGTTACCGGGGACACCATCCTTGTCAGTTTCGATGACTCTTTCAAAGCCATTCTGCTTCTCTTGGAGCAGGGTGTAATCCACGATCTCGAAGGTCTCGGAGGAGACGGATCCTGCCTTTACGTTGCGGTCATATTCCACGATTATCGCAGAGCATTTGGCTCCTTCCAAATCCACAAAACCATAAGACTTTACGCTCTTGATGGCATCGGATGCCGGAGTGGATCCAGCGCACGAAAACAGGCCTGAAACAGCTGCCAGAAGTAGGAGAATTCTTCGCATATTCTTGTATTTCAACTATATGCAAATATAACTTTTTTTACGAGGTTTTCAACGGGGGAGCATCTGTTGTTTGCGTGTCAGGAAAGCTTGAAGGAGATAGATGGCTGCGATGCCCACGCCCACCAGATAAGGTGAAAAGCCCGTGATGTAAGAAACGGAAGATACGATAAGAGGGGAGAGGAATTGCCCGAGGTACAAGGATGCCGACAGAAGCGGCATCACCGTCGTGGCAGCTTCTTTTCCTGCTTTTACGCTGCCGATGGTGTTCAGGTAGGGGACTCCGATCCCGTTCGCAATTCCTATCAAAGCGGATCCCGCAAGCAGCCAAATGATTCCGTTGCCGGCGGATAGACATGAATATCCGGCCATGAATCCGAACGGGGCGGCGTATTTCATCTGCCTGGCATAGTTCTTCATTGCTGAACCGAACACTAGACCTGCGAGAAAAGCGACTACATCCAGACCGACCATAACCAGGGTGACGCCTGTTTCAGACAGCGTTCCTGAAGCAGTAAGAGCGAAGTTCGTGGGGTAGATGAAAAAGAGGATCATCACCAGGAACATCCCCACTACTGATGGATGGAAGCGCTTCAGAAGCGAGAGCGAGACGCCGCCTCGACCGGACAGACGTTCATTGGGCAGGAACAGGGCCACCAGGATCATGGCGATGACACCCAAAAGGTACACTAGGAATGCATAATTCCAACTTATCCCAGAGAGCATGCCGGCGAGGAAAGTCGCGACCACGCCTCCCATCTGGTTCATTGCGGCTGACAGACCCATCAGCCCGGCCTGCTCTTCAGGCGGGAAATAAAAGGCCAGCAGACCGGTTGACAACGGCATGATCATGCCTACGCTCACGCCCATCAAGGCGCGGAATCCCAGCAGCACCCAGATGCTGTCCACAAAGAAGGCACCGGCTCCGGAGAGTACGTAGAGGGTCAGGCCTGCCAGCGCCAGCGTACGCGTCTTCATCAGACGGCAGATGAAGGGAAACAGTAGGTTGGTCAGAATGATAAAGAGTGCCGGAAGGCTTACGATCAGCTGGATGAGAAGAGGGCTTTGGTCAGCAAAATGAGTGCTGATAGTTCCCAGGGCCGGGGCGATGGCGGCGCCGGCCATGACTGTGAGCAAACTGATGGAGAGGATGGTGTACTTCAATCTCCCTTTCATGATAATGGTTTTTAAATAATGTGGAGATTGCAGCTCTACCAAGCTTTGCAAAGAAATTTTGCGGGTGCAAAGATAACTATATTTTTTCAAAAGTGGCATCCCTTCGAGCCAGGCAGTCCCGTTTTTCGCTCCGATGGCATAGTAGTCGTTCCTCATCTGGTCGAAGGCGAAAGCATTCAGCTTACCGGCATCGATCTTGCCTTTTTCGTCAAGGACGGCCTCGTTGGCAAGGACATTCACAATCTCGCCGAGAACCCTCAGACCGTAAGGCTGGTCCTGGAATTCAACGACCTTGCATTCGAGGGTGACAGGATATTCAGTTACTACAGGTGCGTCCACATTCTCACTCTTCACGGCGTGAAGTCCGCTCACGGCAAACTTGTCCGGGTACTTGTTGCCGCTTGCGATTCCAAGGTAGTCAGATTCCTTGATGGTGTCCGTTCCGGGCCATCATCACGTCCACGGAGTCATCTTCATTGTAGGTTCCGATCATGTAGGTCGGCATAGGAAAGAGGTAAGGCTTAGCGCCAAGGGATTTGAAATTTTCCATGTCATTCATTGTTATATTCATTTAACAAGTGTAATGAATTAATGTGATTACTTCTGTAGAAATAATTTTTTGAGTTAAGCCCTTGCAGTTTTGGCCGCAAGGGCTTAACTTTATAGCTAGACAAGCAACAGGTGTCATCAATCCCAGTAGTTGGTGACCGTTATGGAGCTGATCAGCAGAAACAAGTTATGTAATCGTGATATGGAGAAAAAGATACTATTAATCTCCATGGCCGGACTATACATGGCAATTGCCGTCGGCTGTGGATTCAGGAATAAGGCAGAGTCCAGCGAATATGTCATAGAGACTGATCCTGTCTACAACATCGAGACGGCTACGTTGCTTGAAAAGTTCCCTATTACGTACCCTACTCCGACATCCACGCGGGAAGAAAAAGGCATCCGGAACCGGATGCTCAATGGGTTCAACTGCTGGAATGAAGGATTCGATGCCTGGAAGAACTGGGGTGATGTGCTATATTCTCCCGAGTCCATCTACAACGTGAACGGAGTCAGGATGACACTGGAAGAGTACCAGCAGTCCATGAATATTACGTTGGCCAGGACGGACATCCAGATGGGCGATTTTGACAACATGATAATCAGCGGAAACTGGACTGCAAACCGTTACCAGACGACTCATCGTAATCGCCAGACAAGTGATGTTAGTCCTGTCCCTGTTACTGAGTTCGTACGTTTCAAAGACTTTGGCGACAGGGGAATGAAAGTTGACGAAGGCTGGGGAGGGACAAAAGGTGGCAGTTACGATGGACTGATGTCTTTCCTCTCCGAGGAAGAAAAAGTGTCCCAGAAAAAGCTGATGGACGAAATCATGGCTATAAAACTCCCGGAAACTGAAGATCTTGAGGAGAAGTACCCTGTTCTTTATCCGACTGAAATCAAGGGAGATAGAGCGAAGAGGATGAGATCGCTCATCCTCCAGGATCTGGATAACTGGAACCAAGGAACGGAAAAGTATTCAAAGTGGGTGGACTCCTTTTTTTCTGAGAATGTGAGCTATGAATACAACGACGAAGTCCTTGGCAGGAACGGAATCAAGGCCAAGGCGAGGACTCTCATCGAAGAAAAGACTCTCAAGCGGGTGAAAGTCTACAATATCCTGGTAAGCGAGGATTGGGCCGCAGTCCATTCTTGGCACGTAGTTTCCGGACAAGATGGCTTCAAAGATGTATTCAACAGCATGGCGTTCTATCATTTCACGGGAGAAGATTCTTCTCTGGTGGTTGACAAGTGCTGCATAAAAGAAAACTCCTAGAAGTATTGGTTATGATCAAGATGTTTGTAATGAAGACCTGTCCTTACTGTGAATATGTTGAAAGGCAGGTAGAAGGCAATCCTGATTTCGAAGTGATCGATATTGGATTGCATGTTCACAATCTGAAGATGTTTCTCGATCTGAGAGACTCTGATCCTGTTTTTGACGAAGCCAAGAAGATCGGGGATGTGGGCATCCCGTGTTATGTCCTGGAAGACGGCACCATCACCCTTTCGTCAAAAGATGTCGGCCTTGAACCTATGCCGGACGATTATGGCGCCACCTGCCGTATCGACGGCACAGGATGCTGAACTCGTAAACTGTCATTCTGCAAAACAAGCGCACATCCATACCGCTTCCCGTGCGCCTGTTTGGCGGCGATAATCGGGTAATTGTCTATCTTTGCATCGACAAATCGGGATTTACATGTCCTCTACAGCAAAACATAATGTATCGTATTACTTCTTGCTCTCCATCCTCCTTATCGGTGCAATAATTATCTTGTATGCCGGCGTGTACGGCGTCTGGACCCTATATAACAACCATTTGTTCAATACAAGAGGCTATGATACTACCGCCACGATTATCAAGAAGGATAATGGTAGGGCGCAATATGATATCGAGTATGATGGGGTGTATTACCGGAACTGGATCAGTCTTTCAAAAAAGGCATTCCGAGACACAGAGGTAGGCCAATGTTTCCGCGCTGTGATTCTGCCAGACATGTTGCAACACGACCATGAATTTGGGATCACGCCCCGGTACATCAAAATTATACTATCTCCTCTCCCAGAATACGAGCAGAATTATGCGGAAGAGTTGGTTCGAATACAAGAGATGTATGGAAATTAATCATCACAGTTGAGTATCATAGCGGAGAGATAAATACCAATTTATCGGCAGAAACAAGCTCCGGCACTGCCGGAGCTTTATTGATATTTCATTGAGAATGCGTAAATTGCGTTCGACAAATGTGTGTCACGAGAAGAACTCTTGTTGAGATGGCCACTTGGCAGGGGGTCTTCATAACTTTGAAAGAGATGGTGGCAGGCCCACCGCATGCGGCATACAGGTGCTGTTTGCAAACCACTTTGTGCGGCTGGGAGGGAA
>JAFUFS010000065.1 GCA_017469745.1 Bacteroidales bacterium
ACAGTAAATTTCCGTAATTTTGTCCTTGGCGATCGTCATAGCGAAAGGGTTTGTTTTTGGTTTGTAGCTATTCCAAATTTACAAAAACTTTCGCTATTTTCCTAATAATCAGCTAGTTAAATTTCATCGAATTCACGTTAATTAGATGATATTAGTTGGTTAAAAAAGATGTTATAAGCGTCCGTTGGTTATCGTAAAGATAAGAAAACAAATTATTATTACCAACATTTCATTAAATTTGCATTGATGGAAAAAACTGGTAAGGAAAGAATCGTCTGGTACGACGTAGTGAGGCTTCTGGCCATGTACATACTGGTCTGCTGCCACAGTGCCGATCCCTTCAACTATGCTCTCGAAGGATCTCCGATGATCGCTGACGTCAAATTCTGGGGTGCCCTTTGGGGCAGCATGATGAGGCCGTGCGTACCCCTTTTCGTCATGCTTACTGGAGCCTTGCTGCTCCCCCAGCAGGGGCCCGTGGGGCCGTTCTACAAGAAACGTATTTCCAGGGTGTTCTGGCCCTTCCTGATCTGGTCCGTAATCTATTGCCTTTTCCCGGTCTTCCTGAAACTCCTCGGAGGAGGCCCCCAGACCGTACGGGACTTCATACCCTATGCCGATGAAGACTTCCTTGCCCAGAGTCTCCCGCTGAGTCTCAAGCACATAGCCAAGATACCGCTCAATTTCTCCAGCATGGATGTACACATGTGGTACATCTACCTGATCATCGGCCTGTACCTCTACATCCCGATCTTCTCAGCCTGGGTGGAAAAGGCCAGCCGCAAGGCAAAGAGATGGTTCTTGATCGCCTGGGGAATAACCCTGATCCTCCCCTACTACAACTATTTCATTGACCCTTACCTCTGGGGCTCCTGCGCCTGGAACCAGTTCGGAGCACTCTACTATTTCGCAGGTTTCAACGGATACCTCCTGCTCGGACATTACCTTAAGGACACCGAATGGAGCCTCGGCAAGACTCTCGCCCTCGGCATTCCGATGTTCGCTGCAGGCTATTTCACGACCTTCCTCGGATTCAGGCACATGACCGGAATTCCTGACTTTACCGAACCGATGGCTGAGTTGTTCTGGACCTTCAATTCATTCAACGTGGTCCTGATGGTCATCCCTCTATTCATGATTTGTAAGAAGGTCAAGGTCAACAACGAAAAAGTCAAGGCCATGCTCGCCGACCTTACGAAGTGCGGCTTCGGAATCTACATGATCCACTACCTGCTAATCGGCCCCGGGATTCTCCTGATGCGCGCCATCCACGCCCCGCTCGGAGTCCAGATTCCGCTCGGCGCCCTCTGCGCCCTTGCCGCGTCCTGGACTATCGTCACCCTTGCCCACAGAATCCTGCCTCCCAAGGCAGCGAGGGTCATATTCGGTTGATTTGAACATATTCATAAAACTCCTGACTCGATATGAAGCAATACATTGAAGAAAACAAGGAACGGTTCTACGAAGAGCTGTTTTCCTTGTTGAGGATACCCTCGATAAGCGCCAAGAAGGATCATAAGGAAGACATGCGCCGCTGCGCCGAGAGGCTGGCGGTTCTTCTGATGGAGGCCGGTGCCGACGAGGCCGAGGTCTTCCCGAGCGACGGCAACCCTGTTGTGTTCGGAAAGAAGATCATCGACCCGAAGCTGAAGACCGTCCTGGTCTACGGCCACTACGATGTACAGCCCCCGGAGCCGCTCGAGAAATGGGACACCGATCCTTTCGAGCCCGTGATCAAGAAGGATCCCACCGGACGCGACGCCATCTACGCACGCGGAGCCAACGACGACAAGGGCCAGCTTTTCATGCACATCAAGGCTTTTGAATATCTTCTCCGCTCAGGCAAACTCCGCCACAATGTAAAGTTCATCTTCGAGGGAGAGGAAGAAATCGGCAGTCCTTCCCTGCCGGCCTGGGTCAAGGCCAACAAGAGGTTGCTTAAGTCGGACGTCATCCTGGTCTCCGACACTACCATGATCTCCGAAAAGGTGCCCTCGATCAATTGCGGCATGCGCGGAATGGCCTATCTGGAAGTCACCCTCACCGGGCCGGACAAGGACCTGCACTCGGGTCACTACGGCGGTACCGTCGCCAACCCGATCCAGACCCTGTGCGACATGATCTCCAGCCTTATCGACAAGGACGGCAGGGTCACCGTACCCGGCTTCTATGACGATGTGGTCGAGCTTTCCAAGGCAGACAGGGCCCAGCTTGCCAGGGCTCCCTTCGAGATGCAGGAGTTCATGGATTCCGTCGGGGTCAAGGCCCTGCGCGGAGAGAAAGGCTACACTCCCCTTGAGAGGATAGGGATCCGTCCTTGCCTGGATGTCTGCGGCATCTGGGGTGGCTACATCAGTGAAGGTGCCAAGACTGTGCTCCCTTCAGTCGCCCATGCAAAGATCTCGATGAGGCTCGTTCCAAACCAAAGCAGCGCCAAGATCACGAAACTTTTCAAGAAGCATCTTGAGAAGATCGCTCCAAAGTACTGCAAGATCGAAGTCAAACCTTGCGAAGGCGGAGAAGGTTTCCTGATTCCCATCTCCTCTCCTGCATTCCAGGCGGCTTCCAAGGCCATGACCGAGGTCTACGGAGTGCAGCCGGTGCCCAGCCGAGGCGGCGGAAGCATCGCCGTGCTTGCCGACATGCAGAAGATCCTGGGAGTTGACCCTCTCCTGATGGGCTTCGGCCTCGAGAGGGACACAATCCACTCTCCCAACGAGAGTTACCTCCTGAAGCAGTTCTTCGCAGGGATGGAATCAATCGCCAAATTCTATGAATATTATGACAACTGATCAATTATATTCCGAGATAAGGAAGAAGGGTTCGATGCTCTGCGTCGGGCTTGACACCGACTACGCCAAAATCCCGGAGTGCGTCAAGGAGGGCAGAAGTGTTGCCGAGGCCGTGCTGGAATTCAACCGCCGCATAATCGACGCGACGGCGCCCTACTGCGTTGCCTTCAAGCCCAATCTCGCTTTCTATGAATATCTTGGCAAGGATGGACTCGAGGTCCTCGAAAAGACAGTCGCCCACATCAGGGACAACCATCCCGGAGAGTTCATCATCGCCGACGCCAAGCGCGGAGACATAGGGAACACCGCCAAGATGTACGCCAAAAGCCTCTTCGAGACCTTCGATTTCGACGCCGTGACCCTTTCGCCCTACATGGGAAGCGAAACTGTCACTCCCTTCCTGGATTATCCCGGACGCTATGCGATAGTCGTTGCCCTGTCTTCCAATCCGACTTCCTACGACTTCCAGAACGCCCTGAACGGAGACAAACCGCTTTACCGGTCGGTCATGGAGAAGATGATGGAGATTTCCTCACCTGAGAACATGATGTTCGTAGTGGGCGCCACCAAGGCCGACAAGTTCAAGGAGATCAGGACCTTCTGCCCTGACAACTTCCTGCTCGTACCCGGAGTCGGAGCCCAGGGAGGAAGCGCAGAAGAGGTCATCGCAGGCGGCTCCAACTCAAAGGGAGGCCTCCTCATCAATTCATCCAGAGGCGTCATCTATGCCTCAACCGGAGATGATTTTGAAAGCGCCGCCGCCAAGGTGGCTTCACAAACCGCCCACGTGGTTTTATAGTTCATTGAATATGAAACGATTCCTTGCCGCAGCTGCATTGCTCACCATGGCCGTCGGACTTCTGTCATGCTCCGACAGGCAGGCAAAGACAGAACCAGCAGACGACGACTTCAGGATGATGGTCCGGCTCTGGGGAGCCCATCACGACAACCCGGCCCTCACGGACGATCTGATAGAAGCATTGCAGAAATACCCTTTCTGCGACGAAGTCTGGTTTTGCACGAACGATCCCATGTCCCATTCCATGTCATGGCATGAACCGCATGCAAAGGCAATGGGTGTAGCAGCCGGCAAGTTCCGCGACGCAGGGATCATCCCCTCCATGCAGGGAGTGGCCCTCGGACATGGCGACGGAGTCATCGTCGGATCCATTACCAGCAGGGATTCTACGATCCGCTGGGGCACAATGGTCGGGCCGGACGGAAGCGTAACCGGCACTGTCAACTGTCCCAGGCAGCCGGATTATCTTGCGTACATGGAGGAAGCTTTTGTCCCCTACGTACGTGAAGTCCACCCTCACAGTCTCTACCTGGACGATGATCTCCGGATCACCCAGCATCCACCGGCAACGGAAGGCTGTTTCTGCGACGACTGTATCGCATTGTTCAATAAAGAATACGGTCATTCATTCACGAGGGGAAGCCTGGTGAAAGCCCTCAAGGCAAACGAGGGTGACGGAAGGATCCGCACTGAATGGATAGCATTCGGCCAGGAAAGCCTTGCAGGAATCGTACGGGCGATCTCACGGGGAGTACACAGGGTCTCTCCCGAGACAAGGATGGGCCTCCAGCATGCCAATTTCCACCATAAGCTTCTCGAGGGATGGGACTGGAATCCCATGTTCAAGGCAATGGAGGAAGAAACCGGGATGACTCCCGTTTCCCGCCCCGGCCACGGCTACTACAATGACCACTCTCCCAGAGGAATGATAACCAAGGGTTTGGGAATAGCCCGCCAGATCCGAAGGCTGGAACCCGGTATCACGGAGATCGCCCCGGAGATCGAGGGCTATGTCCACAAAGCCACCGGCAAATCTCCCCGGAGCCTCGGCATCGAGACCATGTACTACCTCTCGATGGGAGCCACCCAGATGAGCTATGCCATCATCTGCGGCAACCAGGAGCCCATTTCCTGGTACGCAGACAACTACTTCAAGACACTGGCGGAATACAAGCCTTTCGCCAAGGAATATGCATCCTTCAACAAGGGCACTTCGCCTTCAGGAATCGATCCTTTCATCAGCAGGAACCTGGTGCTGCGCAATGTTGAAGATGGCGAGGATCCTTGGGCCTGGAGCACGACCACCGCAGGTTCGCAGGCTCCGGATCTCGCGGCCCTCGGTTTCCCCTTCGCCCCGGAGGCAATGGAACCAAGAGTCCGGATGCTCGATGAAGAATGTGTGAGAGGAACAAGTGATGAAGAACTTCGGGACCTTCTAAAGCTAGGGGGCATCGTCGTTGACAAGGCATCATGGAACAGGCTGGCTGACAGGAAACTGGTCGAAGGATTCGAGCCCGCGGAAGTCCCGGAAAGGAAGCTGTTCGAAGACTATGACAGCCCTACCCTCCCGGCCGGGCTCAGGTATTCCGCTTCCATCAAAAGGATAA
Source organism: Bacteroidales bacterium (assembly GCA_017469745.1). Classification (GTDB taxonomy): domain Bacteria; phylum Bacteroidota; class Bacteroidia; order Bacteroidales; family UBA932; genus Cryptobacteroides. The sequence continues at coordinate 5,199 of JAFUFS010000065.1, forward strand.
AGTTCCTTGAAAGAGCCGGTGCAAGGCTCGTGGTCGTCCCGTCATATTCAGATGACATCAACGGGGCTGCACGGCTGGCCATGCTCCACGCCTTCGACTGGGCATCAGGAGAGAATCTTCCTGCCGTCCTCGAGAGCTTCGCCCAGGCAGCCGTGGTACCCCGCACCGCGCCTGACGGCAGTCTCCGCTCCGTGGCCATCCTCAACGGCAGCATTTCCGACCAGGATTCCTACACTATCCGCCTCCGTACAGGAGATCCGGAAGGAAGTCCAATGCCTGGATTTGTCTGGAAGAAACAAGGGAAGAACGATGTCGTGCTGAAGCCGGTTCGTGACGGGAAGGACCTGATCCTGACTGTCCCTTCCCTGGAAGGATGGTCCTTCGGCTGGATAGCCATCAAAAGATAATTATCATGGGAAGGACGATCAGGAGAGCGGAAGCAGCCGATCTGGAGGCCATCATGCAGGTACTGGATGCTGCCAAGAAGATAATGCGCGATTCCGGCAACATGAACCAATGGATAAACGGTTATCCTTCTGAAGCGGTCATCAGGAATGACATGGACAGGGGCTGGGGGCATGTGGTCGTGGATGACGGAAGGATCACCGCGTACTTCGTGTTCATGGAGTCCCCGGAGCCGACCTATTCAGAGATCTTCGGCGGAGAATGGCTCGAAGACACGCTCCCCTACCATGTGATCCACAGGATGGGGAGCTATCCGGAAGTCCACGGAATCTTCAGCAGCATCATAAGCTGGTGCAAGGAAAGGGACCCCAACCTCAGGATAGACACCCACCGGGACAACCTCATCATGCAGCACAACATCCTCAAGCACGGATTCGTCTACTGTGGAATAATTTACCTGGAGTCGGGAGACGAGAGACTCGCCTACCAGCTCCAGGCATAAAGACTCAGAGGGAATCCCTAGTCTGCGAAATTCATCTCATTGAACAGATAACCTGCGTGTCCGATCTTGTCGACCACGAACAGGAGGTAACGGATGTCTATGGATATGTTCCTGCAGACGTCCGGATCGAAGACTATGTCGCTCATCGTTCCTTCCCAGACCCTGTCGAAGTTGATCCCGATCAGGTTGCCGTCGGAATTGATCACAGGTGAACCCGAGTTGCCTCCGGAAGTGTGGTTCGTCGCCAGGAAGCATACAGGCTGGTTCTCATGGCCGCCTTCGGCGTAGATGTCCCTCAGGACCTGGGGGATGTTGTAGTCGAAGATGTCGGGGTTGTCCTTCTCGATGATTCCCTTGAGGGTGGAGACGGGAGCGTATTCCACTGCATCTGAAGGCTTGTAACCCTGTACATGGCCGTAAGCTACCCTGAGGGTCAGGTTGGCATCGGGATAGAAAGCCTTGTTCGGTTCGAACTCCATCTGCGCCCTCATGTAATCCCGGTTAAGGAGGCGGATCTGCTCTCCGGTCTCGCTGATCACGGGACGGAGGGTCTCAATGTACCACTCATTGAAGGCATCCGAAAGCTCGTAGGCAGGATCGGAGGTCACCTTGTCAATGTCGTCAGGAGTCAAAGCCAGGACCTTTGCCTTGTCGGTGAAGAGAGATTTGGAGAAAAGATCCTTCTGCCAGGCCTCAGCACTTCCGTACTGTGCCATCTTCTCCTTGAAGTAGGCCGGCTTGAAGCCATCTTCCATGCTGGCGTCGAAGGCCTTGAGCATGGCGGCGCAGATCTCCTCGTCGATCGGCTGGTAGTAATCCTTGAAGAAAGACTCAACAGTTCCATCGATAGGTCTCTTGGCGCTCAGGGCAGCCCTCACGTTTCCTGCAAATTGAAGCAATTCGATAGGACGGATCGATTCGGAGTAGATCTCATAGGCATGGTAGTAGGGATTGCGCTTCTCGTAGAGGGCGGAAAGCTTGTCCACCAGGCCATCATATTCAGTGCCCTTGGCCCACTGCCTGAACTTGGCTTCGAAGGCCTGCTTGGAAGCCACGGTGTTCATCTTCTGGATGCCCTTGGCCTCTCCCTGCCATTTCTTCCACGCATTGGAGACGCCGGCAGCCTTGGAGGAATACTGGATGCGGACAGCCTGGTCCTGGGCCATGTATTTCTTCATTATGTCGAGTCTCTGGGTACGGAGGTCGATCTTCTGGGGATCGGAGACTTCCGCAACGTACCTGACATCGTCCGAGACGACATATTCCTTGGTGCTTCCGGGGCAGCCGTAGACGAAGGTGAAGTCGCCGGGCTGGGCGCCCTTCCTTGAAATCTTGAATGACTTCCTGGGACGGAAAGGAACATTGTCCTCGGAATAATCCGCCGGCTCATTGTCCTTGCCTGCGTAGATCCTGAAGATCGAGAAGTCACCGGTGTGACGGGGCCACATCCAGTTGTCGGTGTCGCCGCCGAACTTTCCGATCGAGGACGGAGGAGCTCCGACCAGGCGGACGTCACGGTAGATCTTGTAGACGAAGAGGAAATACTGGTTGCCGTAGTAAAGGGCCTCGACAGAGGCGCGGAGTCCCTTTCCTTCCTTGACGGCATTCTGGATGAGACGGGCAGAATTCGCCCTGACGACTGAATCCCTCATGGACTCGGTCATGCTCTTGTCATAACCCTTCAAGGCTTCGGCAGTCACGTCTTCCATCCTTTCCAGGAAACTGACGGTGAGGCCGCGGTTGGGAAGCTCGGACTTGCGGTCCATGGCCCAGAAACCATCCTTGAGGTAGTCATGCTCGACGCTGCTGTGCCTCTGGATGTAACCGTAGCCGCAGTGATGGTTGGTGAGAAGCAGACCCTCGTCGGAGACCACTTCGCCAGTGCATCCACCTCCGAAAAGAACCACCGCATCCTTCAGGGAAGCCTGATTGACACTGTAGATGTCTTCAGCAGAGAGTTTGAAACCCTTTGCCTGCATGTCGCCGATCCTCTGCGAGATCAGGACTGGAAGCCACATTCCCTCGTCTGCCCTCAGAGGCTGGAGCAAGAGGACAAGTGCGGCAAGGAGGAATATTCTTTTCATGGCAATTATTTTTTCTTCTTGAATACGGGGGCAGCAGCCTTGACTGAAGGTACTCCGCCTTCGAAATATGGCCATCCGTCCTTTGTCCACAGGACCTGGTCGATGTTCATGCAACGGCCCTTGTACTCGTTGCCCTTCCAATAGGTGTGGTAAGGCATCCAGTCATGGCCCTTGTCATCAGTTACGATCTCACCGTTGTGACCGGGACCGCAGAACATCTCGTCCGCATCCTTGGTGAGGATCACTTCATCATAGATTCCTTCGTCACCGGCTATCATCGACTTCCCGCTCCTGCTCACGAAGGGGCCTAGAGGGCTCTCGGAACGGCCGACGATGATATGGTAGGTGCTCTTGGCTCCCTCGCAGCAACTGCCCTCGGAAGCGAAGAGATAGTAGTAGTTGCCCCTCTTGTGGACATAGGTGCCTTCCATCAGGTCACCTGCCACCTTCACGGGTTCGCTGCCGGGCTTCACGGAAAGACCGTCAGCAGAAAGCTCAACAACAAAGATTCCGGACTTGCGTCCCACCTCGGCGTCAGTCCTGTGCCTGAGACTTCCCCAGTAGAGGTATTTACGGCCGTCGGTGTCTTCGAAATAGTTGGGATCGATTGAATTGCCGACTCCGGTGTTCTCCATGCCGACGATCATCCCTAGATCCTTGAAAGGACCGGCCGGTGAATCCGACACGGCGACTCCGGATGCGCTTCTGTCATGGTCTCCCCAGACACCGAGAGCATAGTACATGACGTACTTGCCGTCGATGTAGTTCATGTCAGGAGCCCAGAGGGCGCCCTTGGGTTCCCATGAAGGACGGCTTTCAGCATCGAAGGCAGCTCCGACCAGTTCCCAGTTCACAAGATCCTCACTCCTGTAGACCGGAATCTCATGGGTAGTCTCACCAACCTTGTTACGAGTCGAATAAGCGTAGAAATACCCATCCCTGGCTCGGTTGTCAAGGACGGTGGGGTCTGGGCAGTTGTGCGCCACCACCGGGTTCTCGTACTCGACGGGAGCACTCTTGCATCCCGTGAGGCAGAAGCCGGAAGCCAGTGCCATCAAGGCACCGGCCAGAACTAGGTTTTTGAAAGATTTCTGCATACTATAATCGGTCGGATAGTTTTTCCTTTGCATAAGAGAGGGTGAGGGTGAAAGTCTTCTTGCCTGATGACGGGGCATCGTACATGGCATCGTCGAAGATCTGCTCGCAGATCGAGCGCAATCCCCTTGCTCCCAACTTGTTCTTGATTGCAGTGTCCACGATGAGTTCCTTCACTCCCTCACCTATCCTGAGCGTCATGCCATCCATTTCGAAGAGTTTGGCGTACTGCTTCAGAACTGCATTCTTCGGCTCGGTAAGGATCCTCAGCAGGGCGTCCCTGTCAAGAGCGTCCAGATAAGTGATCACCGGCAGACGGCCTATGATTTCAGGGATGAGTCCGTATGCCCTCATGTCCTGGGCATCAACATAGCGCAGAAGGTTGTCCTTGTCGATCTTCTGCTTGCGGGAAGAGCCGAAGCCTATCACCTGGGTGTTGAGCCTCTGGGCTATCCTCCTTTCAATCCCTTCAAAAGCACCTCCGCAGATGAACAGGATGTTCTCGGTGTTGACGTGGATGAATTCCTGCTCCGGATGCTTGCGGCCTCCCTTCGGAGGGACATTGATGACGTTGCCCTCCAGGAGTTTCAGCATTGCCTGCTGAACACCTTCTCCGGAAACGTCACGGGTGATGGACGGATTGTCGCTCTTGCGTGCGATCTTGTCGATCTCGTCAATAAAGACTATTCCCCTCTCAGCCTGGGCCACATCGTAGTCTGCCTCCTGAAGGAGACGTGTCAGGATGCTTTCCACATCTTCGCCCACATAACCGGCCTCGGTGAGGACAGTCGCATCCACGATGGTGAACGGAACGCCCAGCATCTTTGCGATAGTCTTGGCCAGGAGGGTCTTGCCAGTACCTGTGGGGCCGACAAGGAGGATGTTCGACTTCTCGAGCTCGACTCCGTCGTCAGGACGGTCCACAAGGTTGTGGTTGATGCGCTTGTAGTGATTGTAGACTGCTACGGAGAGCATCTTCTTGGCCCTATCCTGACCTATGACATACTGGTCCAGGAAGGCCTTTATGTCAGAGGGCTTCTTAGTGTCATCGATACGCCCGGCATCAGCCTGTGCTGCCTCCTGGCTGGTGACATCCTTGAGATAGTCGTGGGCCAGTTCGACACAGTCGCTGCAGATGAAGCCGTCGATACCCTGGAGAAGGTACGGAACTTCACGCTCCGGCCTTCCGCAGAACATGCAATGCCTGCCTTGGGTAGTGTCTTTCTTCTGTGGCATTACCTGGCTTTCTTGGAGAGGATCTCATCCACCATGCCGTACTCCAAGGCTTCGGCAGCGGTCATCCAGTAGTCCCTGTCAGCATCGGCGAAAACCTTCTCGTAAGGCTGGCCGGAATGCTCGGAGATGATCTCGTAGAGCTCCTTGCGGGTCTTCTCTATCTCCTTTGCAGCGATCATGATGTCGGATGCCTGACCCTGTGCTCCTCCAAGAGGCTGATGGATCAGCACCTTGGAATGAGGGAGGCAGGAGCGCTTGCCCCTGGCACCGGCGCAAAGAAGTACGGAACCCATCGAGGCAGCCATGCCGGTGCAGATTGTTGCGACGTCAGGCTCCACAAGCTGCATGGTGTCGTAGATTGCAAGACCGGATGTGACCTGTCCGCCGGGTGTGTTGATGTAAAGGGAAATGTCGGCACCGGAATCGGTGGAAGCCAGGAACAGCAGCTGGGCCTGGATGATGTTTGCCACATCATCGTCGATAGGAACCCCAAGGAATATGATCCTGTCCATCATGAGGCGGCTGAAAACATCCATGGAGGCCACGTTGAGCTTCCTCTCCTCGATGATGGTGGGATTGATGTAGGCGTCGGTCGCCCTCTCATAGCGGTCGAGGGTCATGGAACTGAGTCCACGGCCCTTGACAGCATATTTCTTGAATTCCTTATCCATGGCTTACTTCAGTTCGCGGAACTTGGCCTCGGAGATCTTCTTGTTCTGGAGGGAGACGAGACCCTTGACGGCGGCAACCACCTTCTCGTTCTCGACGCTCTCCTCGATGTTGCGGATCTGCCTTTCGTCCTTGAGGATGTTCATCGCGGCATCGGTGATGAACTGCTCAGGGACATTGCCCATTCCATACATTGCATACTGGTAGGAGGCATAGGCCTTGGCGGCCTCAACCATGTCCTTGTCCTCGATCTTGAGGTCAAGTTTCTTCATGAGGTAGCCGCGGACAAGCTGCCAGCGGAAATCGCCCAGGAATGCATCGAACTCCTTGTCGACTTCTTCCTTGGAGAACTTCTCCTTGTTGGACTCATAGAGCCACCTCTTGAGGAAGTCTTCAGGGACCTGGACACCGGCCTTGTCGACCAGGTACTTCCTGAGGTCCTGGGAAAGCCTGTAGTCACCTTCCTGCTTGTAGTTGGCCTCGAGACGCTCCGCTATCTTGGCATCGAATTCCTCGGTGGTCTTCACGGTGTCCTTGCCGAAAATCTTGTCGTAGGTCTCCTGACCCTCGGAAGCGGGGACGAAAGTCTTGACATTGACGACGGTAACCTTCCACTTCGGAGCCATCTCGGCAAGCTCTTCCTTCTTCATCTTGAGCATGGAAGCCCTATCGGTCTCGTTGGTGAAGGCCTTGGTCACATCGACATCGAACTTGTCGTCTACCTTGGCTCCGAGGAACTTCTTCTTTGCAGTTCCCTCAACCTTGTTGACTGCCACATAAACTCCTTCGACAGTCTTCTCGCCCTGGACGAAGTCTACGATGACATAGTCATCCTCTCCGGCGGTCTCGCCTTCCTCAAGCTGGCCGTACTGGCGGAGAAGGTTCTCCTTCATCTGGGCCTTGGCCTCTTCGGTCACGTTGATCTTGTAGTAAGGGACCTTGTCTTCCTTTGAGAGTTCGAAATCAATCTTCGGAGAAAGGCCGAGGTCGAACTTGAATTCGAAATCGCTGCCGCTCTTCCACTCGTTTTCCTTCTGGGACTCACTTGCGATGGGCTCGCCCAGAATGTGGAGATCGTTGTCCTTTATGAATTTGTCAAGCTGCTCGGAAACGATGCCGTTGACTGCCTCATAGAGAGCCTGGTCGCCGTAAATCTTCTTCACGAGCTGAGCAGGGGCCATTCCTTTGCGGAAACCTTTGAAGTCGGCGTTCCTTCTGTAGGCGGAGAGTCTCCTCTTTTCCTGCTCAGCATAATCCTCACCCTTCAGGGCGATAGTAAGTTCGATGTTGAGATCATCGATCTGGTTCTTTACTACTTCCATTGTCGTTAATTGATTATTATTTATAAATATTACTTTTCATTCTTTCTCTGGGGGTAAGCCACCCTTTCATGGTAAATCTGGGAAAGGTAGCCCTTGAGCACCTCCTTCACTGCATTGAGCTGCTTGATGGAGATGTCGGCCTCGTCAAACTGGCCGATTTTCATCTTCCCGTCTACTATGCCCTCCACAAACTTGGAGAAAGTCTCGGGGGAATTGTCTTTCAAAGTCCTGGAGGCAGCCTCGACGCTGTCGCAGATCATGAGGATAATCTGCTCCTTGGTCTGAGGTTTCCTGCCCTTGTAGAAGAAGCAGTCCACGTCGGAAGGATCTCCGCCGTCGTTGAGGTATTTGTTGTAGAAATAGCCCGTGTTCGACGTGCCGTGATGGGTCCTGATGAACTCTGTCACGAGGTCGGGCAGGTTGTGCTGCTTCGCAAGTTCCAGTCCGTCGTCTACATGCTTGATGATTGCAGTCGCACTTTCCTTAGGAGACAGTCCGTCATGGTAATGGGCTCCTCCGGGAGACAGGCTGTCATTCTCGATGAAGCAGGAAGGATTGTTCATCTTCCCTATGTCATGGTAGAGGGCTCCGGCCCTCACCAGAAGAGCATTGGCATCGATGGCACGTGCAGCCGCATAGGCCATGTTCATGACCTGGAGCGAATGCTGGAAGGTTCCGGGTGCCTTGTGCTCCAGCTCACGGAGAAGCACGTTGTTGGTGTCACAGAGTTCCCTGAGCCTGGAGTTGGACACCAGGTTGAACATCTTCTCGAAAAGATAAATCAGAGGGTATCCCGCGACGATCAGCATTGAGCCGATGAACATGAACAGGACTGCCTGATAGGGATCGTCTCCGGCCATGCCGATGAGGCGGAAACCGAAATAGGTGACCGCCAGGGTCACGAAGACAATCATGGCAGTGATGAACTGCTGCCAGCCCTGGTTGAAGAACTTGAAGGCGAAAACCGCCACCACGCTGGCCACCGCGAACATCACGAAGAGCACGACTCCGTTGCCGGCAAAGATGAGCAGCGGCAAGTAGGAGACCACGCAGATAGGGAGGTTCATCTTGTTCTTGAAGAAGGCCTCGACGTAGAGGGCAGTCAGGGTGAAAGGCACCATGTACAGGAACCTCGGAGCGAACTTGTTGACGAACAAGGTGACCGAGACCGAGATCAGGAACACCAGGATGAGGTACCAGAACCTCCTCGTGTCCTTGAATATCCTCTTGTTCAGGAAATATATTACCAGGAAGAAGAGGAGGGTGATCACCAGCGCGATTAGCGCGTTGCCGATCCAGAACAGGATCCTGGGGCCGCCGTAGCCCATGTTGTTCTCGTATTCCACCTTGTAGGAATCGAGCATCTGGGCAATCTCGGATGTAACGATCTCATCCTCGGAGACTATCAGCTGTCCGGCGCTCACGAAACCCTGGGTCGTCGAAATCCTCGATGAAGTCTCCGAATTGACAAGGTCGGTGGTCCTGGAATCATATTCCAGGTTCGAACTAACGAGGTCGTAAGCCCCTGAGGCGCGGAGCACCGAGTCCACGTTGAACTTGGAATGCTTGGCCGCGACTTCGGAAAGGAGCTTTGACTTGGCGTCGGATTCCTTGAAGACTTCCGAGACCGGGCGTTTGGTGACCCTCTTGTCCTTATGGATGTACAGGACGGCAGTCGAAGGATCATCCCCCCGGTCCAGCTTCACTCCCTCGTCCGAAACCACTCCGTTCGAATAGATGTCTTCAAGGGCTGAGATGATCTGGGGCCTGATAGATGAATATGCTCCCAGGTTGAGTTCGTCTGCCGCCTTCCTGGAGTTGTCCACCACATCCTGGCGGTACCTGTAGTACGGGATGACGACCGACTTGTTCTTGCCGCGTTCTTCACGGAGCTGCTCGTCAGTCTTGAGGATCGGGAAGTCGAACTGAGCAATCAGGGTCTCATAGGCCCAGGGCGAACCTTTCCTGTAGTCATAGCTGAATTTCGCGGCCCTCGGGAAAATCAGTGTGAGGATCACGAAAACCAGGGCCATGGGGATGACTATCCTGTAATTGACTTTTACGTCCGGCTTCTTCATGTCTGGTTCTATTTGAAAGGACTTCCGGTTTCCTTGGCGATGTAGCCGTAGGTAAGCTTGTCAGTAAGCCTCGGGAAGAGGTTGTGGGCAAGGACGGTAGCCTTGCCGAGTCCAGTCAGGACGACCTGCGACTTTCTCTTTTCGAGTCCCTTTGCGAGGTGCCTTGCACATTCTTCGGCACTCATCAGCTTTTCTTCCTTCAGAGGAGTCTCCCCCTGGGGAGTACCGTCGGCCGTCAGGGCCGCCTTACGGACGTTGGACTCGGTGTAGCCCGGTGCGAAGACCAGGACATTCAGTCCGTCCTTCAGGTGCTCGATTCTCACGGTGTCGAGGAATCCGCGCACTGCATATTTGGATGCGGAATAGCCGGTCCTTGCAGGAAGGGCAGAGAAACCGGCGATCGAGATGACTCCGACCACCTGGCCCTTGGACTCGAGCAGGTACGGAAGCGCATACTTGGTGCACTGAACTGTACCCCAGAAATTCACGTCCATCAGCGAACGGATGACATCCAGGTCCAGATCCTTGAACATGGCCCTCATGGAGATGCCTGCATTGTTCACCAGGATGTCTATCCTGCCGAACTTACGGACGGTCTCTTCGATAAGGTTCCTGCAGTCCTCTTCCATGGTCACATCCGTCTTGACGCAGAGGATTCTCTCCGGATCGGGATTCACCGAAGGAGCGAGTCCGGTCAGCTTGTCGTACGACCTTGCAGCCATTACGACACGCGCGCCCAGGGATGCGAAAAGGCGTGCAGAAGCCAACCCGATTCCCGAGCTGGCCCCTGTAACTATAATGACTTTGTCGAAGAAATATTCCTTATTCATTAATATTCAGATTCTTCGCTGATAACAAGATTCTTCGCTTCGCTCAGAATGACAGTTATTCAACGGTCATGGCGGCGATGTCGTCACCGTCGTACAGACCCGCGTCGAGCTTCGCCTTGATTTCCTTGAAAACCTTCAGGGTGTACTCCACGTCTTCCATCGTGTGGGCGGCTGTGGAAACGATCCTGAATATGATCATGCCCTTCGGGATGACCGGATAGATCACCATCGAGCAGAAGATGCGGTAGTTCTCACGGAGGTCCTTGGCCATCTTGGTAGCCTGGGCGATTCCGCCCTTGATGTGGACCGGAGTCACGCAGGCCTCAGCCTCGCCGATGTCGAAACCTTCATCCTTGAAGCCCTGCTGGATGGCCCTGGTGATCTTCCAGCACTTTGCCCTGAGCTCGTCTCCTTCAGGAGAATCGATGATTTCCATCCTCTTGATGTTGCCCAGCACGAGAGGCATGGGCAGCGACTTGGCGTACATCTGGGAGCGCATGTTGGCCCTCAGGAAGTTGATGATGGAATGAGGGCCTGCGACGAAACCTCCGATGGAAGCCATGCTCTTTGCGAATGCTCCGATGTAGAGGTCGATACCGTCCATCACGCCGAAATGCTCGGAAGTTCCGCGTCCGTGCTCACCGAGAAGGCCGAAACCATGGGCGTCGTCGATGAGGATGCGGAAATTGTATTTCTTCTTGAGAGCTACGATCTCATCCAGCTTTCCGAGAGCTCCGGTCATTCCGTAGACTCCCTCGGTGATAAGGAGGACACCGCCGCCGTTCTCGTCAGCTTCCTTGCAGGCACGTGCAAGCACCTTCTCGCAGTCCACCATGTTGTTGTGGCGGTACTTGTACTTGCTGCCTATGTGAAGGCGGATTCCATCCAGGAGGCAGGCATGGCACTCGGCGTCGTAGACAATCACGTCGTGACGTGCAGTCAGGGCGTCGATGGTGGAGACTATTCCCTGATAACCGAAGTTGTACAGGAAGGCATCCTCCTTCTTCTCGAAATCCGCGAATATCTTTTCGAGTTTTTCGTGGTAACGGGTGTGGCCGGACATCATCCTGGCGCCCATCGGGTAGGCCAGTCCCCAGTCGGCCGCCGCCTGGGCGTCAGCTTTCCTCACCTCCGGATGGTTGGCGAGGCCGAGGTAGTTGTTGAGGGACCAGTTCAGGACCGGAATCCCGTTGAAAGTCATGTGAGGGCCAAGTTCACCCTCGAGACGGGGGTACATGTAGTAGCCGAAACCCTGCTCGAAATACTGTCCGATCGGACCGCCGGAATCTCTTTCAATCCTGTCGAATATGTCTAGCATATCTGTAAAATATTAAGCGTCGATATTAGCGTAATGTGCGTTTTCTTCAATGAACTGCCTTCTAGGCGGGACATCGTCTCCCATAAGCATGGAGAACGTCCTTTCAGCCTCGGCTGCATTGTCGATGGTGATCTTCCTGAGGCGCCTCTTGGCAGGATCCATTGTGGTGTCCCAGAGCTGCTGGTCACTCATCTCACCGAGGCCTTTGTACCTCTGGACGGTAATGCCCTTCTCCGAGCCCTTTCCGAGCCTTGCAGTAGCCTCGAAGCGTTGCTCGTCGGTCCAGCAGTAGACTTCCTCCTTGCCCTTCTTCACAAGGTAGAGAGGAGGGGTGGCGAGGTAGACATAGCCGTTCTTGATCAGGTCGAACATGTAGCGGAAGAAGAAGGTAAGGATAAGGCAGGCGATGTGACTGCCGTCGACATCAGCATCGGTCATGATGATGACCTTGTGGTAACGGAGCCTGCTGAGGTCCATCCTCTTCTCGCCGTTTTCGTCCTCCTGGGCAACTGTGACGCCGAGGGCGGTGTAGATGTTCCTGATCTCCTCGCTGTCAAAAGCACGGTCGCCTGCAGCCTTCTCCACATTGAGGATCTTTCCACGGAGCGGAAGGATGGCCTGGATCCTGCGGTCGCGTCCCTGCTTGGCAGTACCGCCTGCGGAATCTCCCTCGACGAGGAAGAGTTCGCACTGCTCGGGATTCCTCTCGGAGCAGTCAGCAAGTTTTCCGGGCATGCCGGCTCCGGTCAGTGCGGACTTGCGCTGGACCATAGCGCGGGCCTTGCGGGCAGCCTCACGGGCAGTAGCGGCGAGAACGATCTTGTCGATGATCATCTTGCCCTCCTTGGGATGTTCCTCAAGGTACTGGTCCATGGCAGCGGAAGTGGCCTGGGAGACGGCGGAAGTAGCCTCGGGATTGCCGAGCTTGGTCTTGGTCTGGCCTTCGAACTGAGGTTCTGCTATCTTTACGGAAACCACTGCGGTGAGGCCCTCACGGAAATCTTCCGGAGCAAGGTCTCCCTTGAACTTGGAGAGGAGGTTGTTCTTCTCGGCATAGTTCTTAAGGGACCTGGAAAGGCCCATCTTGAAGCCCTGGAGGTGGGTTCCGCCTTCTATGGTGTTGATGTTGTTGACGTAGGAATAAATCTTCTCGGAGAAACCATTGTTGTACGACAGGGCGATGTCGATCGGAATCACCTTCTCACTCTGGACACAGACCGGCTCAGGGATGAGCTGGTTGGCGCCGGCGTCGAGATAGTCGATGAACTCCTTGAGACCTTCCTTGGAGAAGAAGATGTCTTTGCGGAATTCCTGGCGTCCGGTGACCTTGGAGTCCCCGTTGGCGTCAGTCTCGAACACGTCGACAAGCTGTCTCTCATCGGTGATGGTGATCTTGATTCCCTTGTTGAGGTAGGAAAGTTCCCTCATCCTCGCAGCAAGGGTGTCGTACTTGTAGACTATGGTCTGGGTGAAGATGGTGTCATCGGGATGGAAGGTGATGATGGTGCCGGTGTCCTCGCAGTCCCCTACGATCTCGACGGGGCCGAGGGGCTTGCCTTTGGAATATTTCTGCACATGGATTTTACCTTCACGATGGATCTCTGCGACCAGGCTGTCGGAAAGAGCGTTCACGCAGGATACTCCGACTCCATGGAGACCTCCGGAGACCTTGTAGCTGTCCTTGTTGAACTTTCCTCCTGCATGGAGCACTGTCATGACAACCTCAAGAGCGGAACGATGCTCCTTCGGGTGCATGCCAGTAGGGATACCACGGCCATTGTCCTTGACCCTGATTGAATTGTCGGGAAGTATCGTGACATTGATTTCGTCGCAATAGCCGGCCATGGCCTCGTCGATACCATTGTCGACAACCTCATAGACCAGGTGATGCAATCCCCTCTCCCCAACGTCTCCAATGTACATCGAGGGCCTTTTCCTGACGGCCTCAAGACCTTCCAGCACCTGAATACTGCTGGCGGAATACTGCTCTTCCGCCTTTTTCATCTCTTCGTTTTCTACCATTTTCCGAATAAAAAATTTGTCTGTTTCAGGGGGTGTCCCATAAAACAGACAAATATACGAAAAAAACTACAAATTCAGGGTGATTCCGGCCGTTATCCAGAGGTCTTTTTCAGCATAGAACGGATTCCTCTGGATTGTCTCGCATAGCAGGTTTCCGGATTCCAGCCAGAATGACAGTTTGCGGTTGAATTTGTAGCCCGCCGTGAGCCCCAGATCTAGGTAGCCCGGTATCCTGACAAAACCACTCCTTGAGGTAGCCGCCAGCACGTTGATTCCGGCATAGAGCCTGGAAGTGAAATCGTAGGCTGTCCTCAGGTCGAAAGTGAATCTTGGGAGAAGCAGGCCCTGGATAGAACTGTCTTCGTCATCGGCGAAGGTCATATTCCTGAAATGAACCCCTCCATCCATCCTGAAAGAGCCGGTGTGGAGGCCGAGCAAGGCATCAGCATAGATGACGCTGTAGTCGGCATAACCTACGCCGGGGAGATAGGACAAACTTCTGATCGGACCATCCACGATCGGCCCGTTGATGAAATACAAACCTGCGTCATAGAGACCGTTATCATGGACAGACGCACCGCCATCCAGTTCAAACTGCAGCTTGGATCCGAAATTGCCTTTGACACCGATCCTGGCATTGATCTTCTCAACAGAATTGTCCATCCGCGCGGCAAGGTAACTTGCCTGGAGGAAATGATGGCGGTCCAGGAGCGAGGAATATGTGTTCAGATGGTTCCCGCCGGTCGCCGAAGCGAAGAGCAGAACGTTATCCGTCGCCATGTAAGAGGCATGGACATCCGGGAACAGCCAGTTGCTGCGATAGGTGTGCTGCGCGAAAAGTTCTTCTTCCGAGGTGCCGCCGAAAAGCTTTTCGACGCGGACACCCAGGCTCAGGTCCCATTTCCCGGTAGAATAACGGTATTTGGGAATGAACGCCAGCTTACCTGCAAAATCATCGAACAAGCCGCTATAGGTGCCGGTCACAGCCTCAATACCAAGAAGGATGCTCTGGGAACGGCTCAGGACAGGACCGGCCTCTCCCTTCAAGGAGAACAAAACTTCGTTCAGCTTGGCTCCCGGGTCAAAGGAACGATAATTGGCAGTGGTAGGGAGACCGGAAGACAATGTTTTCGATTCACTTCCGTATCTGACTTCAGTGGCAAAGTCGTAGAAGATGTACTTGTCCTCGTCCCTGTTGGAACGGAGGCGGGCAATGAAGTCGAAAGCATTGTAGGCCCTTTGGGCAAGTGTGTCCTTGGTCATAAGGCCGCTGTAACCGATTCCGAAGGAAAGGATGGCCTTGTCGAAATTGTAACGTCCGTCGAATCCTGCGGAAGTCAGGGCGTCGTACCCAAAGAAAGTACCCCCTGGAAGGTTCACGATCCGGGTAGCATCTTCCATGGGTTCAGGAACCAGTGAGTGATACTTTCCGAAATAAGACCTGTGATTGGCATAGACGCTCATCTGGAAAGGACCGCTCTGCTCAGGGCTGAACACGAAATCCAGCTGGGGATGGAGCGAATAGCCTGCTCCTGCCTTGAGGTAGAGTTGCCTGCCCCTGTAAGCATCCTTATCCGGCCTCATGGCGAGCATGTAAGGTTTGAAATTATATGCGCCCTGGTAAGGCTTCTGGAAGACTTCGTAGTTGAAATCCATGTCGAACCTCATGAGAGAGTCCGGGATGGCCATACCGATCTGAGGCTTGTGGACCTCGGAAGGGTTGCCCTGATAGGTGTTGGTCACCTCCACGGTCGGATTGATATTCTGTCCGAAGGACATTGCGCACACCAGCAGGGCGGCAGCGGATAATATCTTTTTCATGTTCATCTAGTTCATCAGGTTCTTAAGTTTTCCAAGTCTCATACGGACATTGTCAAGCACGTCGTCGGTAGTACCGTCAGCAGGCTTGTAACCATTCTGGATGCTTTCGAAGGTAGCCTTGGCCTGGGCGAAGTTCTCCTGCTCGGCGAAGGTATCTCCCAGGACGATGAAGGCCTTGGCAAGCCAGTAATTCTGGCCGCCTGCCTTTGAAGAGAAGTCGTAGACCTTCTTCTCCACGGTGTCGTACTTACCCTGGTCGTAAGCGTCCTGGATCAGCATGTAGGCAGCCTCAGCGCCTTCATCCGTAGCAGGTTTCGCCGCCAGGGAAGTAAAGATAGCAAAGGCATCGCTTCTTTCATTGGTGGAGAGCAGTGACTTGGCCTTCAGGTAATCGGCCTCGCGGATCTCAGCCTCGGAACTCTTTGCATCCGCCTTCACCTTGTCTGCACATGAAATCGCGGAAGCATATTCACCGGACTTGAAGGCGGAACGCATCATTCCGACCCTGGCAGTGTGCTTGTTGCCCTCGATCCTGGCCTCGTTAAGGAGGGAAGAGTAGCCTCCGAAGGCATCGGAGTAGCGCTGCATCTCATAGGACAGCTTCGAGAAATTCAGTATTGCGGCTTCCTTGAAGGATCCGTCCCCGTTCTGGGCCGCCTTCCTGTACCAGTCGCACGCCTGCTCCTTCTTCCCGAGGTTGCGGTAGCACTCGGCCGTGTAGAATCCGGCTTTGGCGGCATCGGCTCCTGAAGGGAAACGCTCCAGGTAGTTCTGGAGTGAGGACAGGGCCTTGTTCCAGTTCTCGGAGAGATAAAGCTGCTCGGCTGCGGCGAAGTACATGCTTTCCTTCTCCCCTGCCGTCTTGTCCTTTATTGCACCGACCTTGTCGGCGTAGTCTATGAACTCGTCGGTCCTTCCCTCGCTCTGGTAGATCGATTCCACTGCTGCAAGGGCATCGTTTGCATATTCAGTCCCGGGCATGTCAGTCACGACCTGCTTGTAGTAAGCGAGAGCCTTGTCGTATTCGGAGATGTTCCTGGAGATCATTCCGAGTTCGATAAGGGCCCTGGCGGCGATGGTCTTGTCGTCAGTGGCGGTACGGAGCTTCTCGAAGGTCCTGACAGCATCGTCGTTCCTGCTTACGGAGACGTAGGCCCTTCCGAGTTCGTACATTGCTTCTGAATAGTAGTCAGCGGAAGGAGAAGCCTTCAGAGCCCTAGAGAGCACGTCCACCTTCTTGTTCTTGTCGCCGAGCAGACCGTAGGCGATTCCGGCACGGTAGGCAGGATAAAGGTTGGAGCTGAAGGAGAACCTCTGGAGAGCGTTCTCATAGCCCTTCACGGCAGTCTGGTAGTCCTTCTTAATGAAGTCGCAGTCGGCGCGCCTGCAGGCCGCATCCTCGCCTTCCGAAGGATTCTTCTCGAGAAGATATTCATCAAACCACTTGGCGGCATTGTCGTAGTCCTCCATGCGGAAATAGCTGTAAGCCAGATCGTAAGGAATAAGTTTACCCTCCGTCTTCCCGTCAAGCGCAGAATTGTTGTACAGGTCAGTGAAGGTCTCTACTGCCTTGTCGAACTGGTCGCTGCGGTAATAAGACTCGCCGAGCCAGTACTTGGTCAGCTGGTTGAAGTTCTCCCTCCTGTCGGAATAGTAACCGGCAGCCTTGAGGAGAGGAACTGCGTCCCTCCAGGAGCCGTTACCTATCAGCTGGTTAGCCCTCAGGTAGTTGGCCCTCATGTAATTGGACCTCTGGTCCTTGTCGAGATTGTCGATGTTGGCATAGGCGTCTACAGCCCCGGCGTAATCATGGTTGTAGAGGGAAGCCAGGGCCATGTAGCTGTAGATCTGGTCTCCCTTGTTCTTGTTGGAATACTTTGCGATGTATTCGTCGAAGACCTTCGGGTTGTGGTTCAGGTCGAACGAGAGCTTCGCGTAGTTGAAGTGGGCGTCCTCCTGGATGTCCGGATTGAAACTCTTTTCGGAGGCGTCCTTGAAGGCATCCAGGGCAGCGACCTTGTTGCCGGTCTGGATGTAGCTGTAACCGAGCTGGTAATTGGCTATCTGGCCGATCGAATCAGTCCTGCTCCTCATCTGGGAGAAATTGTCGATAGCACCCTTGAAGTCGCCTGTCGAATAGAGAACCGTACCGGCATAGAAATAGTCGTCTCGGTCCATGTCCTTGCGGCTCTGCTCTATCTTGTCGTAGAAAGCCTTGGCCTTTTCGGTGTCACCGGTGGCGAGATAGGACTCTGAGATGATCCTCGCCAGATGGGACTGGCGGTCGGCAGGAACCTCGTCGAAGAGTTTGACACCGTTCTTGATCACATAGGAATAGTCCTTCTGCATGAACCGGCATTCGGTCATGTAGTAATTGGCTATGTCGGTGAACCTTGCGTCCTTGCCGGCCTTCTCGAACCATGAATATGCCTCCTTGAAATCCTTGCGGGTGTAGTCGATGTAGCCCAGGGAATATCTTGAAGGAGCCGTGTAGTCCGAGTAGGGCATCTTCTCGCTGCGGGCGAAGATCTGCCTTGCCCTGTCCAGTTCATTCTCCTCGAAGAGGGCGTAGGCATGCTTGAACATGTATTCGGCCACCTGGTCCTTGCCAAGCGTCTTCTCACTGATCAGGTCGAATTGCCTCGCCGCCGCCTTGTAATCTTCCTTGTCGAAGGAGTTCAGGGCGTCGTAGAACCTGACCTGAGGGACGAGTTTTGAATAAGGATGGTTGGAGAGATAGTCCGAGACCTTGGCCTCATAACCTTTTTCCTGGAGCCGGATGGCGCACAAGGTTTCGTAGCCCTTGGCCATGACATCGTCAGTCTCCGCGGCGATCCCGCTGAAGATGGTCCCCGCACGCTCGAACATGCCGTGGCTGTAGAGGTCCACAGCCCGCCGGAACTCACCGGCAGTCCTGTCCTGAGCCTGCAGAAAGGCTCCCGAACAGAGAGCGAATGCGGAAATAAGGACCGTGATAAGTTTGCTTTTCATAATGGATATCTTGCGAAAAATTAGTCCTAATTCACAATCTACAAATTTACTGAATATACTCAAAAAAAAGAAGTATATTTGTACAATCATGGAAGACAAAACACTACAGACAACAAAAAACGAGCCGCTGGTTTCTTTCCGGAGCGCCGACATCCTTAACGGAGAGAACACGGTCATCTACGGGCTGGACATGGAGGTGTTCCCCGGCGACTTCGTCTACATAGTAGGCAAGGTCGGCACAGGAAAGACTTCCATCATTAGGACCATGATCGGAGAGAATCCCCTGCAGAAAGGTTTCGGCCAGGTCTGCGGCCACAGGCTCGTCGGCATCAAGGACAAGGAGATCCCTTACCTCCGCCGAAAGGTCGGAGTCGTCTTCCAGGATTTCCAGCTGCTGATGGACAGGACTGTGGAGGACAACCTCGAATTCGTACTGAAAGCCACTGGATGGAAGGACAAGAATGCCGCTGACAAACGGATCAGGGAGGTCCTCGAGGATGTAGGCATGACACACAAGGCCCATAAGATGCCTCACCAGCTTTCCGGAGGAGAGCAGCAGAGAATCGCCATTGCGCGCTCACTTCTCAACAGGCCGAAGCTCATCATAGCCGATGAGCCCACCGGCAACCTCGACAACGAGACCGCTGACGGCATCTTGAAGCTTCTCACCGGGATCAACCAGGAGGACGGGACCGCCATCGTCATGGTCACCCACAACAGGAACATATTCGAAAAGTACCATGGCAGGATCTTCGTCTGCAAGGACGAGAAGTGCGAAGAGAATGTCAACGACGAGGTGATCGACCTGGCCCTTACGATCTGAGATGCTCAAGAAGGAAAGATATTCAAGGATAATGGCTTGGTTCGAGGAAAACCAGCCTATGCCCACGACCGAACTTCACCACGACACACCATTCCACCTGCTGATTGCGGTTATCTTGAGCGCCCAATGCACGGACCGCAGGGTGAACATGGTCGTCCCTCCCCTGTTCGAACGCTATCCGCAGCCTGCCGACCTTGCAGCAGCCTCATTCGACGAGGTGTATCCGTTCGTCAAGAGCATCTCCTACCCCAATTCCAAGACCGAGCATCTGATAGCGATGGCACGGAAACTGGTCTCCGATTTCGATTCGGAAGTCCCTTCCGACATCGATGCACTGATGAGCCTCCCGGGAGTCGGAAGAAAAACAGCAAACGTCATCGCATCAATAGTTTACGACAAGCCGGTGATAGCGGTGGACACCCACGTCTTCAGGGTCTCCCACAGGCTGGGCCTCTCGTCAGGAAAGACGGTGGAAGCCGTTGAAAAAGACCTGGGAGCGCACATCCCGCCGCATCAGCGTGCAAGGGCCCACCATTGGCTGATCTTGCACGGCCGCTACATCTGCACCGCCCGCAGCCCCAAATGCGACAGCTGCCCCCTTCAGGATTGGTGCAAGGAATATGAAAAAAACAACTTATCTTTGCAAACCGCAAATACCAAATAACACAGATATGAAAAGAATCGTACTCATCCGTCACGGCGAAAGCCAGTGGAACAAGGAAAACAGGTTTACAGGCTGGACTAACGTCGACCTGAGCGAGAAAGGTGTACAGGAAGCTTTCGACGCAGGCAAGATCCTGAAAGAGAACGGCTTCACCTTTGAAGTAGCCTACACCTCCTACCTCAAGAGGGCTATCAAGACCCTTAATAACGTCCTCGATTCGATGGATCTCGACTGGATCCCCGTCAAGAAGACCTGGAGGCTCAATGAGAAGCACTACGGAATGCTCCAGGGCCTGAACAAGGCTGAGACTGCACAGAAGTACGGCGACGAGCAGGTCCTTATCTGGCGCCGCAGCTTCGACGTAGCTCCCCACAACCTTCCCGAGGACGATCCCAACAGCGCCACCCAGGATCCCAGGTACGCCCAGGTTCCCGACCAGTACATCCCCCGCACCGAAGCTCTCAAGGAGTGCATCGAGAGGGTCATGCCTTACTGGGAGTGCGAGATCTTCCCTGCCCTCAAGGAGCATGACAACATCGTAGTCGTTGCCCATGGCAATAGCCTTCGCGGTGTCGTAAAGCACCTCAAGGGTATCTCCGACGCTGACATCGTCGGCCTGAACATCCCTACTGCAACTCCTTACGTCTTCGAATTCGACGACGATCTCAATCTCGTGAAGGACTACTACCTCGCCGATCCCGAGGAACTGAAGCGCAAGCAGAACGCAGTTGCCAACCAGGGTAAAGCAAAATAAGACATGCCCGGGATCTCTGAACGCGGAAATAAGATTCCCGCATCACCTATCAGGAAGCTGACACCTTTTGCCGATGCTGCGAAAGGACGCGGGACAAAGGTCTACCACCTGAACATCGGGCAGCCTGACCTTCCGACTCCCCAGAAGGCTCTCGACGCCCTCAAGACCATCGACAGGACTACCCTCGAATACAGTCCCAGCAACGGTTACAAGCCGCTGCGCGACAAGCTTGTCCGCTACTACGACAAGTTCGGGATCAAGGTCTCGGAGAGTGAGATCATCGTGACCGCAGGAGGATCCGAAGCCCTTCTGCTCACCTTCATGACATGTCTTGATCCGGGTGATGAAATCATCATGACAGAGCCCGGCTACGCCAACTACATCTCGTTCGCAGTCACGGCCGGAGTCACTATCAAGACTGTCACATCGAGGATAGAAGACGGTTTCGCCCTTCCCTCGGTTGAGGACTTTGAGAAGGCTATCACCCCCAGGACAAAGGCTATCCTCATCTGCAATCCCAACAATCCCACCGGTTATCTCTACTCCGAGGAAGAGCTTTACAGGCTGCGTGACATTGTCCGCGACCACAATCTCTATCTCATCTCGGACGAGGTCTACCGCGAGTTCCGTTACACTGAGGAGCCCTATCTTTCGGCTCTCTGCCTGGAGGGCATCGAGGAGAATGTGATCGTAGTAGACTCTGTCTCAAAGAGATACTCCGAGTGCGGAATAAGGATCGGAATGATCGTCAGCCACAATGCCGACGTGATGAAGGCAGTCATGAAGTTCTGCCAGGCCAGGCTGAGCCCGCCCCTTCTCGGACAGATCGTGGCGGAAGCTTCAATCGAAGGCACTGAGGAATATTCCAAGGAGTGTTTTGAGGAATATCTTTCCCGCAGGGACTTCTTTATCGAAGGACTGAACAAGATCCCCGGAATCTATTCACCCATGCCTCGCGGAGCATTCTACACTGTAGCATCACTGCCGGTGGAAAATGCAGAGGATTTCTGCAAGTGGTGCCTCTCCGAGTTCAGCTACAAGGATTCCGAGACTCCTGAAGGATTCACTGGCGAGACTGTGATGATGGCCCCTGCTGCCGGATTCTACAGCACTCCCGGACTCGGACTCAATCAGATCCGCATGGCCTACGTCCTCAAGAAGGAAGACCTGGCCAGGGCTCTGACAGTCCTCGAGAAAGCCCTCGAGGCCTACAAGGCCAGAGGCTGATCCCACATCCCCTGAATGATAATACCCCACGATGCCTTCTTCGTGGGGTATTTCTTTTCTATAACGAATATAATACTATACTGAAATAACCAAACTACACTAGTCTTCCCCATGCCCCTTGCCCCAATAACCTTCCCCGATACTCCCCGCGCACAATTCCACCACAACTCTGCTTTCAGAGTATCACAAAGTACTCTCTGAGCATGATTCTTAGCTTTTCCTGATCCGAGAGTATCATATTGTACTCGATGTTGATTTCTGCCAAAAAGGAGCACAATCGCATTTCCTGGAGGACGATCGGAAGGGGGAATCATGTGCGCCAAAGCCCGATTTGGGCATGTGGAGCACGAGGGATGGACAATGATCTTGGTGAACACTGATCCTCGTGCGGCAATTTGGCGAATAATCTCATGTACCGGGTTGGCAGAATACGGATCTTTTTATGACAGTTTTTGAACCTTATGATGTGCTGACCAGGTAGCAGTCCATCCGGGACTGTCGGGGGTGGGGCGCTGTGACTTCGCAGCCACGTCGTCATGCCTGCTCGCATCGGCCGTGCCAGGCGGCTCGCTAACTCGGGCCTGAAGGCCCTCAGACAGACGCTCGCTTTCCGCCGGCCCGGCTCTCGCTCACGACGGCCTTCCTCCTAGTGCTGCTACGCACAGCGCCTCACCTCCGACAGTTCACATTTCGGAGCGAAGCGACGCAGGGAGTCTGAGGGGTACGCTCCTCAGTGAATGCCCCAATTGGAGCGGAGCGACAGGGCCTCCCGGAGAGGGAGGCGGTGGAGGGTGACGCCCCCCACGGGGGCAGACGCGAAGCGGCAGGGGGTATAAAAAAAGAGCCCCGGGCAGGTTTATCCTGTCCGGGACTCCGAAAAACGGCGGCGACCTACTCTCCCAACTGGTGTGTCAGTACCATCGGCGCGGATGAGCTTAACGGCTCTGTTCGGGATGGGAAGAGGTGGATCCTCATCGCTTTAACCACCGCAATATGTTACTTGAGAGATTACATCCTTGGCGTCAATTCACTTCCTTTCGGAAAGAGTTCGGGCTATTAGTACGGGTCGGCTTTGCCGTCACCGGCTTTACACCTCCCGCCTATCAACGTCGTAGTCTACAACGACCCTGTAAGGAAGTCTCATCTTGGAGACGGCTTCGCGCTTAGATGCTTTCAGCGCTTATCCTGACCGAACGTGGATACCCGGCGGTGCAGCTGGCGCCACAACCGGTTGACCAGAGGTTCGTCCGACCCGGTCCTCTCGTACTAAGGTCAGACCTCCGCAGACTTCCAACGCCCACAACAGATAGAGACCGAACTGTCTC
>JAFUFS010000006.1 GCA_017469745.1 Bacteroidales bacterium
GTCTGTGCGGGACTTCTTTCCGGAGCTCGGGAAACCTGGCTCGAAAAGGAGCGGATCCGGCCTTTGCTAAACAAGACATTTAATAAAATTATCAACATCTGTTTTATCTAAAAACCATTCTGTTTATGAGTAAACGTTTCATTACGGCTCTGCTTACGCTTCTTTTCTTAGGAGTGCAAGTATTCGCTCAGAGCTCAGTCACTGGTAAAGTGACTGACGCGAAGGGTGAAGCTGTTCCGGGCGCCAGTATCATGGTTAAAGGTACCAATACCGGCGTTATCACGGACCTGGACGGCAACTTCCGCATCAATGTGAAAGCTAATGCCGAATTAGTTTTTAGCTCTATCGGTTACAAGACGACCACAATGGCCGTAGGTAACCGTAATGTCATCAACGTGATTCTGGAAGAAGATTCTCTCCTTCTTGATGACGTCGTCGTCGTCGGTTACGGTACTGCACGTCGTAAAGACCTGACTGGATCCCTTTCAGCTATCCAGTCAGAGACCATCGCTGCACAAAACACCTCCACAGTTTCTCGTATGCTTGAGGGTGCAGCCCCTGGTCTGCGAGTCGCTGCTACCGACGGTCAGCCAGGTTTTGACATGGGTATACGTATCCGTGGTATCTCTTCAGCTTCCGCCGACGCGGCTTCTGCCCTGATCGTGATCGATGGTGTCGCCGCACAGCCTGCCGCCGCCAATCAGAACGCTTTGGAGAACCCTCTCTCCCGTCTGAACCCTGAGGACATCGCTTCCGTGACCATCTTAAAGGACGCGGCTTCCACCGCTCTTTACGGCTCCCGTGGAGCTAACGGTGTCGTTCTCATCACCACCAAGGCCGGTCAGGCCGGAAAGTCCCAGATCAGCTTCGAAAGCAGGGTAGGTTTCAACTTCGTTGGTCCCTATAATTCCGCCGAGATCGACACAGCAGCTGACTACTACGAGTACGCTTGGAGAAGCATCTACAACTCTTACCGCTACGGCGCCAATGGAACAGGGCTCCCCGGAATTGACGCGAATGGTATTCCTTTCACCAACTTTTCCAATCCGAATCATAGCGATCAGGAAGCCCGGCAGTTCGCCAGCGCTCACCTGTTCGACTATGTTGGAAGTGAAACCAGCTTCGAGGAGAACGGACTTGGAAACTGGATGGCTTACTCTGTGCCTGGAGCGACCTACACCAACACGGGCTCCGGAAGCAAATCGTCCTCAACAATGGGTGGCGCCTATCTTGTGGGCACTGATGGAAAGATCAATCCCAACGCGAAACTCCTTTACAATGAAAGCTATCGCGACATCCTCATGAAGAGAGCCTTCCGTCAAGACTACAACATTTCCGCCCGCGGTGGTAACGAGAAAATGCATTATTACCTCTCTCTCGGCTACCTCGACGAGCCTTCCTATCTCGTAGCTTCCAGCTTCAAGCGTTACAGCGGCCGCGCCAACGTCGATGCCATGATCACCGACTGGCTCAAAGTCGGAGCGAACGTGTCTTATGCCAATACGAACACTCGCACAATGGCCACTCGTTGGCAGAACCGTGGCGCTGGTGGAGCTTCCGGTAACACTATGTACTATGTCAAGATGTATCCTCCGATCATCTCCGTTTATGAATATGATATGAACGGAAATGTAAAACTTGACGAGAATGGCAACAAAGTCGTCGCCAAAGGCCCGACCTACTCTCCGCTCGGAGAAGACAACAAGACCGTCGGCACAAACTTCAACCGCGACCTTCTCTGGGAGACAGAGACCAACCAGTCCACCTTCAACAACCAGACATGGACTCCTAAGGTTTTCGCAGAGATCACTCTTCCTTACGGATTCAAGTTCACGGGCAACTTCACCATGGAGGAATACTCCACCCGCAACCTCCGTTACATGAACCATGAGGCCGGTCGTGGAGCCTCCCGCGGTGGTATGATGCTCCGCAAGATGAGCAGGACAGTCATGAATACCCAGCAGCTCCTTACCTGGAACCGTGAATATGGCAAGCATCATTTTGACGCGATGGTCGGCCACGAGTATGAGGATCTCCATAGCGAACTCGTACAGTACGCCTCCGCCGATGAGCTCCTCTCCGGATATGTCATGCCGGGCAACTTCACTTCCCGCTTCAGCAACATCGGCGGTTATGAGAACGACAAGTGGCAGCTGGATGACTTCCGCCTCGAGTCCTATCTCGGACGCGCAAACTACATCTATGATGAGAAATACTATCTCTCCGGATCCTTCCGCCGTGACGGTTCCTCCAAATTCATCAAGGAAAACCGCTGGGGTAACTTCTGGTCCGTGGGTGGCGGTTGGAGAATCTCTTCCGAACCTTGGATGGCAGGTACCAAGACTTGGCTGGACAACGCCAAGATCCGAGCAAGCTATGGTGTCACCGGTAATCAGAACGGTGTGACCTCATATTATATTAATCCTACCTGGTCTTACGGAGTTTCCCGTTGGAAGACTGTTTCCAATGGAACAGGCCAGGCCGAGGTATATAGCCTCACTTCCCCCGGACTTGTCGACACCGACATCACTTGGGAGCACGTACACCAGTTCGATACCGGTCTTGACTTCACTCTCTTTAACAGCAGGATTTCGGGTGCGATCGACTACTACAACAACCTCACCACGAACTCACTGTTCAGCCAGGCTGTGTCCCCTCTCGCCAACATGGCGAACACGACCCACACCCGCAACTGCGCGAAGCTTCGCAACACCGGTATCGAGTTCGAGCTCAGCAGCGACATCATCCGCAAAAAGGATTTCAACTGGAACCTGAGCCTCAACCTCACTCACTTCCGTACGCTTCTCGTGGATGTTCCTGATAGCCAGCTCCCCGTGTGGGATCCAAAGACTTCAGAACTTCCTGAAGGCACCTGGACTGCCGCATCCGAGACATGGGCCGCCACTGGTGGACAGAACGCCGGCCAGGGCAAGCTTTATCTCCGCGGCGAAGGTCGTGACATCTACAACCTCTATCTCTACAAGTATGCAGGAGTCGACGACAAGACCGGTCTTCCCATGTACTGGCATCATGTGACATACGGTGATGTCAACGCAGACAAAGATGGGAAATATGCCCACGGTGGACGCTACACTAGCTATAAAGAAGGAGATGATGTGAAGACGCTTGTCTCTGCCGATGCTTCTCAATATGAATATGGTTCAGCAACACCCGATATCATGGGTGGTCTTACTTCGAGCATTCGCTGGAAAAACTGGGACTTCAGCACCGTCTGGGCTTTCCAGCTCGGTGGTAAATTCTTCTCCCGTGAATTCGGTGAGATGATGTACCGCACCAGCTCCCTCGCCGCCGATTGGAACAAGGGTGACAGCTGGGTCGCCAAAGAGACTGTCGGCGCCACCTTCAACGAGTCCAATACCGACGCTTACTTCCCGATGCAGTGGTGGGCCAACGGCCGTACATGCCGCTATGACGGTAACACAATCGGAAGCTGGCAGTTCACGAACATGGCTCTCTTCAACGCTTCTTACCTTCGTCTGAAGAACGTCACTCTCGGCTATACCCTTCCTAAGAAGATAACGGAAAAGGTACATGTCGGAGGTCTTCGCGCTTATGTGTCGGCTGACAACCTGGTCTTCTTCTCTGCACACAAGGGTATCGATCCTTCTCTCTCAGCAGTTGGTGGTTACGATGTTGCCCAGTGTGTTTATCCGCAGATGGCAAATGTTATCTTCGGAATCAAACTTGATTTTTAATTTATAAGACGCAGAAATATGAAAGCAAATAAAATTTTTTCTATTGCTGTTGCTCTTGGTCTTCTGGTTTCTTGCGGCGACCGTCTCGAAGTCACCAATCCGAACAAATTCACTGTCGAGGATATCAATGAGAATATCTTCCTGAGCGGTGATGAGTCGAAGATCAAACTTGCCCTCGAAGGTATGGCCAACACCATGCCCACACAGATGATGGTGTACGACACTAAGTTGACCAAGGGTTATGGTAATCGCTGGTCAGCAGATGCTACACATCAGCTTGCTCACGACATGCTCATCGGCGACATTGTCTCCGGTCCTGACGCCGGCCACGCTGGGGTTTTCTCAAACTGGTATTCTGTAGCCAACGACTTCCCTTACTATCGTTACAACGCAGATGTGGTCGCTAATTACGCCAATTATATTTCCGCATGTATCAAGATTTCCAATGCCATCAAGGTCATGCAGAACATCTCTGTGGAGACGATTGAAAAGTCCTCAGGAACCACCCAAGCCATGCTGAAAGATTATCGCGCCCGCTGCCTGGTGGTCTATGCTCTTGGCTATATGGAACTTATGGAAATCTACACCGATCTTACAGCCCCTGACTCCGAGACCGCCAAAGGATGGCCCATTTATGAGTCTTACGCCTATAATACACCAGTCGCCCCGTTGAGTGTCAAAGAGACTTGGGACAGGATCATCAATGATCTCCAGACTGCTGTCAAATACTTCAAAGAGTCCATAGGGTTCACGAAAGGAGACACAGAGTCAGCTCTCTACGACATCGATCTTGGTGTAGCTCAGTTCCTCCTTGCTCGCGCTGCTCTTGACTGCCATCGCTGGGACATCGCCGTGACTGCCGCTAACGACATCGTTTCAAACTATCCCACATTCATTTCCGAAGCTAACTGGGGTATGTCAAAAGAGAAACTTGCTAGCGTCGCTAAGATGTCCGGCACATCTTTCACGGATGGTTTCAACTCAGACGACAACGCCTTCTTCAACTTTAAAGTCAACCCCGAAGTCCTCTTTGGTTGGGAGGCTTCCGAATCAGTCGGAGCTAACGTGACTCGAAAAAGTGCTATTCCTTTTGTTCTCCAGAACCCGTTGCTAAACGGCAACATGCAGTCTGCCTGGCAGATTGACGCCGATCTCTACAATAAAATCTCTGATGACGATTTCCGTAAGGATCGTATCGCAAGTGAAGATGTCGTCTATCCGTTCTACACCGTCAATACCGTCGGTGCCGATACAACATTCCACGCAGGGATCGTAGTGCCCAAGTACACCAATCTGAAATATGCCGCAACGGAGTCCAGGGATGGAAAGACTATCCATGACAACTCCACATGGCTCACCGACTTCCCTTATTATCGTTCGTCTGCCGCTTACCTAATGCTTGCCGAAGCATATGCCCAGCAGGGAAATACATCTGGAGCAAAGGCCACCCTCGATAAATTACTCGCAGCTCGTACCAAAGAAGGCAAGACTCCTATGACGAGCAACGGAAGTCTTGAAGATGTCAAACTGCAGTGGAGAATCGAGTTCTGGGGTGAAGGCAGCTGGAGTTTCCTCAACGCAAAGCGCTGGGGCGACATAGCTTCCTACCGTAAGGGCTCCAACCATTGGACCAAGAGTGCTAATCCGACTCTAATTTGGGAAGTCCCTGAGGAAGAGACTATCGGAAACCCCTACTGGAATTAGTATCCAATTTTATTAAAAGAGGGACGGATCCTTTATGAAGCCGTCCCTCTTTTTTGAATATTTGTACAATGATAAAGCATTGTTTCAACTGCCTGTTTGTATTCTGTCTGAGTCTTATCTCTGCCTGCAAGTACGAGTCGCAATCATCCGCCGATTATGACGAGACCATCGCGTCCTACTTCAACGACGATCAGACTGTCGACTGCTTGAAACTCTCCCTTCTCAATCTAGCCCTCGCTGAGACAGGACAACTAGCAGACAAGGCTTTCTACTACACACAGGCTGGTCTTGACGGCCTCCTCCTTCCCTGGAACTATACAGCGGAGGCGGGAGAGATCCTGAGTGATATCTATTGGTCGATGGGCCATGTTGCATACGCCCAGCGGATGGCTTTTGAGGCCAACATGCTGGATAATAGGGATTTCAATCCCGCAATGCTCAAGCGTTTAATCGAGACTAATCTGGTCTTTGGAGCATATCCTGTCGCTGAAAAATATATTGGCATCCTTAGTGAAAACAGGGCATGGAAAAAAGTAGCTGACTCTTACAAAAGATTCCTTTTCAATGACGCCGCTGTCGAATCGAATCCAGTGCTTGGCCCTAAAAAAAGATGCATACCGAAGTTAGATTTCATTTCTATTGTCCGCGGTGTCGATGAGGACCTGAAAGACATTATACGGACCAATCCGGACTACCATAATGCCATTGAATATTTAGGTGTAATCTATTTGCTGGACTGCGAAATGGACAAGTTTAAGATGATGCTGGACGAGTTCTACGGTACCAAGGCCTTGCCTGAATTGCCCAAATCATTCGCAGAGGCAGCGTGCATGCTTTCGGAGATTCATCGGGGATATTGGAAAAGCGTCGGAGTATCGGCCGAAATGTATAAAAAGTACATTAATTTCAAAGCCAGATTGGAAAAAGGCTTGGCCCCGGACAAATATAAAGATACTTTCTGGTACTATATAATGAGAATCAACAACCAATGAGAAAGGTCGCTTTTTTTTCAATATTCATCCTGTTAACGGTCTCTTGTGTCCCAAAGGTAGATAATCCCTCTCCCGGAGCAACGGAGGCGGTTATATTCCCGGACTACAAAGAAGTGACTATCACTGAGAATATAGCTCCACTGAATTTCTCGTTTAAGGATGATAAGACAAGAGGCGTTGCTGTTTTCGAGAATTCTGGAGAGAGACTGGTTCTCCGCTCCAGAAAAGGAGAGTTCCATATTCCAAAATCTAAATGGAACAATCTTAAGGCAGCTGGACCGGTAATCAAGGTGACCCTGGCTTCCTATGAGGGCGGGAAGTTAATGCCCCACATCCCCTTCTCAATATTTGTTTCCAAGGAAAGTATAGATTCTTTTGTGGCCTACCGCCTGATAGATCCCGGTTATGAGACCTGGAACAAGTTGGGGCTGTACCAGCGTTGTCTTGAGAATTTCACGGAAACTCCATTTATGACAAATGAAGTGACAGACCGCAACTGTATGAACTGCCATTCCTTCAATAACAGGGATCCTGGTACGATGATGTTCCACATGCGAGCCGCCAATGGAGGGACTTATGTATGGAAGGAAGGAAAGATTGAGAAACTAAACACAAAGACTTCCAGGACTATCTCCGCATTAGTGTATCCTTACTGGCATCCTTCTGGAAAATACATCTCATTCTCTGTCAACGACATAGCCCAGTTTTTCCACTCCTCCAACCCCAATAGGATCGAGGTATATGACTACAAATCTGATGTGGTAGTGTATAGTATCGATAACCATCAAATATCGTCAACTCCTCTGCTGATGGACACTGCCCGTATGGAGACTTTCCCCTCTTTTTCCCCAGACGGAAAGACGCTCTACTACTGCTCCTCCCCTCAAACTGAAATGCCTCAAGGCTATAGAGACGTCAGGTATAGCATCTGCTCAATTCCTTTCTTCCCAGAAACATTCTCTTTCGGCGACAAAGTTGACACTATATACAACGCTGCCAAAACCGGATTGGACGCTACATTCCCAAGGGTTTCTCCTGACGGTAGATTCCTCCTTTTCGCCGAGACCGCTTACGGCTGTTTCTCCATCTGGCATAAGGATAGCGAGTTGCGTATGATAGACCTTAAAAACGGAAGATATCTCACTCTTGACAAGATCAATGGCCCGGATGCCGACAGCTACCACTCCTGGAGTAGCAACAGTAGATGGATCATCTGGGCAAGCAGAAGACAGGATGGGCTATATTCTCGCTTGTATATCTCCCATGTAGACGAGAACGGGCAGACATCCAAGCCTTTTCTCTTGCCCCAGAGGGACCTGAAGCACGATAGGTTATTGATGAAATCGTACAATGTCCCGGAGTTCATATCCGGACCAGTCACTTTCAATCAGGACCAGATGGCCGACGTGGCAAAAAAAGAACCTGGAATCAACGTGTCTTTTTAATATTATATACGACAAACAAGATAAAACATGAGACATAATTTGCTATAGGATAACCCATTCACCACCCTTGTCACTACCTTGGCGGGCGATTTTTTGGGTTTCGCGCAAATGAGCTACGTCGCGGGCAATCGTTCTCTCTGCCACATTGAGCATCATTTCTAGAATAACCTGCTCACGTTTTGCCTTCCCTTTCAGATTTCCCCCGACATTTTCTATGACATTTTCTATGACATTTTCTATGACATTCTGGGAAGATGTCGGTGTATTCTTGTAAAGAACCGTCGTAAAGAAACCTTCAGTCCGATACTCCGGAGCAGGAAGTCCGGCCTCGGACATCAAATCGGCCATTCGCGGGATACCGGAGCCAACTTTCTCGACCAGATCCATCCGGGTGAAGAGCTCAAAGACTCTGATTTCATTTGGAATACTTTTCTGGTTTATTCTTCATAGACTTATGTTGGAGACGAATTACCATAGGCAAGATTTCCGCTTTTCTTTTCATTTGCTTTTACGAATTCAATTACGCAAATTTGCGTAAATAACTGACCGGATATTCATGGGATGGCTTAGAAAGAATTGACAAAATGAACCCCTACGCACTGGCATACCGCGAACAGCAGCAGTTGTTCATCTTTGACAGGACCTATCTCCTCGGGACACTTCTCAAAGTTGGGGGGTTGTCGACTCTGCTCGCCCGTTTCATCGTACAGTTTTTCTGGAATCCAAAGGTGGCCCTCGTCCTGACACTGCTTATGCTGGCACTGTCGGCTTACATGACATGGGCTTATGTCCGGGAATCCCGCAAAGACTGGACAACCCTGCCTTTGAGCTTTATTCCGGCAGTATTCATAGGTGTCTCCATCTCTGACAACAGCCTCCATTTTGACTTCCTGACCTCGATCCTTCTGGTTCAGGCCGGATTGCTTGCCTTCAAGAGCATCAAGTCGAAACGGACCTTATGGGGAACCCTGCTGACCATATTCCTTTACTTTACAGCCGGGCCGGCCGCCATCCTCTTCGCTCTTTGCGCAGCGGTTAACGAGAAGTCTCTCAAGTCGTTATGCTACCCGGCAGTAGCTGCAGCCTGCGGAGTCATCGCTTATCTCACGGCGCTTGTCCCTACTTGGACAGAAGCCTTCACCCCGGTCTTCCATTACGATCTTGATGCTACCATGCCGCTCATGCACTGGGGCGGTTGGATCAGCCTGCCGGCCACAGTCCTGGTCTGCCAGATGGTGAAAGGGCTGCATTTTAAGCGCTGGCCTGCTTTTGCCTCTGGGCTTGTACTGCTCTTGCTCGCTTTCATTCCTGCAAATAAATTTTCAGACAAAATAAAGGAAGGACAACCAAATCTTGGCGCTATCTTCGAGCACTACACAGTCAACGAAGACTGGGACGGGCTTATCAAGGCCTGTAAAAAGGCCCCTTGGCTCCCCCGAACCGCCAATTATCTGAATATGGCCCTGGCTTGGAAGGGCGAACTGGCCGAGAACCTGCTGAAATACGACCAGCACGGTCCGGACGGTCTGGTCATGACAACTCAGGACAGGGCGGTGGACGTAGCTCAGGCGCACCTGATGTTCGCTATGGGTAATGTGGCGGCAGCGCAGGACGTCGCCTTCAACACCCTATCCTCGCTTCACGGATTCTGC
The DNA here is from genome assembly GCA_017469745.1 of Bacteroidales bacterium. Taxonomy (GTDB): domain Bacteria; phylum Bacteroidota; class Bacteroidia; order Bacteroidales; family UBA932; genus Cryptobacteroides. The sequence continues at coordinate 9,510 of JAFUFS010000006.1, forward strand.
CCGGCGATGCTCAAGATCAACGCCCAGGTCGAGTTGATGCGCGGTAGTTACGAAGTGGCGGACAAATATCTCTCTCTTCTGGAAAAGGCCCCGCATTACCGCAAATGGGCAAAGGAGCATCGGAAATACCTTTATGACGACGCTGCCGTGGAGGCTGATCCCATTCTGGGAAGCGGAAGGCTCAACCTTGAAGCAGAAAACCACTTCATCATGTACACCAACCCGATGACGGAACTTTTCCCCATCCTCGACGCCAATCCCACCGACCGGAGGACTCTTGAATATGGTCTTTGCTACCTGCTTCTCGCCAAGGACCTGAACTCGGTCAAGCATTTCATAGAGGATTATTACAGTTCGCCTGATTCCCCGGAACTGCCCAGGATCGGCCAGGAAGCCATGGTCTTCTACAGTGAGTATTCCAGGAATATGGAAGGCGTTGAGCCTTTCGGGCTGGACTGGTGCTACGAGCATGGGGTACAGCCGGAGACTGTCAACCGCTTCGAGGAGTACAAAAAGGCGGCCGTTGCAGGCTCCTCTGCCCTGAGGCGTTTCCGAGAGACTTACTGGTACTATTTGGTTCACAAGCAGATTTGACGGACAATCATCATGAGAATGAACAGGATCACTACCATACTCATCTTCCTGACCGTCACACTGGCGGCATATTCATGCACCGGCAGGCCGGAAGGAGCATCGCAGACCGACAAGGAAGCAGCTATATTCCCTGATTATAAAGACGTTACCGTTCCAGCAAACATTGCTCCGCTGAACTTCTCCGTCCTTGGAGAAAAGAAGGCGGTCCTGCTCGCCGGAGACAAGGCCATCAAGTCTCGCAGGGGCGTTTTCCGTTTTTCTCCCCGGAAATGGCGTAAATTGCTGGAAAGCTGCGCCGACGGCGGTGCGATTGAAATGACCGTCTACACCAAGAAGGACGGGAAATGGCTGTCTTACAGGTCCTTCAATATTCATGTCAGCCAGGACAGGATCGATCCCTGGTTCTCCTACCGCCTGATTCCTCCGGGCTACCAGGGCTGGCAGGAGATGGGAATCTACCAGAGGAATCTGGAAACATATTCAGAGAAGGCTATCCTCACGAACAACCTCACCGGCGGCAACTGCATGAACTGCCACACCTATCGCAACGGCGACCCGTCAAAGATGGTCTTCCATGCGCGCGCCTCCTTCGGAGGAACAGTGATGGTAAACGACGGCAAGGTCGAGAAACTCAACACCCAGACGGACTCGACCATCAGCGCCCTCGTCTACCCCTACTGGCATCCTTCCGGTGAATATGTTGCCTTCTCCGTCAACAAGACCCTCCAGGCATTCTACAACCACGATCCCAACAGGATAGAAGTCTATGACCAGGCATCCGACGTGGTGGTCTACAATGTGAACAGCCATGAGATCGCTTGGTCCCCGCAGACCAAGTCGGAAGACCGTTTCGAGACTTTCCCAACCTTCTCCCCTGACGGGAAGTGGCTCTATTTCTGCTCGGCACAGGCCGTTTCGCCGATGCCTGACAAGCACAGGGAAGTCCGCTACGGCCTTTTCAGGATAGCCTTCAACGAAGAGAACATGACTTTCGGGGACTGTCTGGAATGCGTCTACGACGCTCCGGCCGAGGGGTACAGCGTCTCATTCCCGCGCATCTCCCCCGACGGGCGCTTCCTCTGCTTCACCCGCCACGGATTCGGCAATTTCTCAATCTGGCACAAGGATGCCGACCTCTGGCTGGTCGACCTGCAGGACGGTTCGGTGAAACCCATGCAGGACGTCAACTCGGACGACGTGGACAGCTTCCACACCTGGAGTTCCGACGGACGCTGGATGGTGTTCAGCAGCCGCAGGGATGACGGACTGTACACAAAACCGTATTTCACTCATGTGGATTCCGAAGGCAACGCCACAAAGCCGTTCCTGCTGCCACAGAAGGATCCGGCGAAGTATTACAAGAGACAAATGAAGTCCTATAACCTGCCGGCGTTCACCACCGACAAGGTCTCCGTCAGCAAGCGCAAGCTGACCGATGTCCTGCGCAAGTCTGCCGGCACCGACGTGAAAGTAAAATAAAACATAACCACAATGAAGAGATTCCTGCTCCTTATCGCAACCCTCCTGACTGCCATTTCTGTCCACGCCACAGTCTATCAAGCTTCCTCTTTCGGCATCAAGTCCGACGGTGTGACCCTTAACACCAGGTCGATCCAGGCCGGAATAGACTTCATCAGCAGCCATGGCGGAGGCGTGTTGGAGATCTCGGTTGGACGCTACCTGACCGGAAGCATATTCATGAAATCCAACGTCGAGCTAAGGCTGCTGGAAGGAGCCGTGCTGGCCGGTTCGACCAATCCCTATGACTATGAAATGGTCGAGGGCAATTACGGACTGCTCCTCGCCAAGGGCCAGACGAACATTGCCGTCACGGGAAAGGGAGTCATCGACGGTCGCGGAGCAGACTGCGCCCTGAACTTCCTTAACCAGGTCCATCTTGGATTCCTTGAGGACACTACCAAGTACGACAGGGTGACAAAGAGGCCCAAACTCATCTACTTCAGGGAATGTGAGAACGTCACCATTGAGGGGCTCAACCTAAGGAATTCAGCTGAATGGACCCTCGTGACCGACCAGTGCGAGAAACTCACCATCAGCGGCATCCTCCTTGACAGCAAGAATTACTGGAACAACGACGGACTCGACATAGTGGACTGCCGCCACGTCCTGGTAAAAGATTCATTCATAGATGCTTCCGACGACGCAATCTGCTTCAAGTCACACTCTGCAGCACACCTCTGCGAGGACATTGAAGTTAGGAACTGCATGGCCCGTTCAAGCGCCAGCGGATTCAAGTTCGGAACCGTCTCCAGGGGCGGCTTCAAGAACATCCGCATAATTGGCAACAAGGTCTTCGACACCTATCGCTCCGCCATCACGATCCAGTCAGTGGACGGAGCCGAGGTGGAAAACATAGTCGTGGACAGCCTTGAGGCAGTCAACACCGGCAATGCAATATATCTCCGTACCGGCAAGAGATGGGGAGGATCAAAGGAAGGGTACTTAAGGAACATCACCCTGTCCAACATAAGAGTCGAAGTCCCTCTCGAAAAACCGGATGCAGGTTATAGCTATGAGGGCCCGATCGAGGATCTCCCCAGGAACGTCTCCCCTGCCGGTATCGTCGGAATCCCCGGAATGCCGGTCGAAAACATCGTCCTGAAGAATGTGGAGATCATCTATCCCGGTGGCGGCAACAAACTCTATGCTTTCAGGGGCACCTCTGACGAGGAGCTTGACAGCATCCCGGAGATGATCGACATCTACCCTGAATTCTCCCAGTTCAAGGAACTCCCTGCATGGGGACTCTTCATCCGCCACGCCAAGGGGATAACCCTTGACAATGTTCATTTCGTAGCCGGGAATAAGGATTACCGTCCGGCCGTGGTGGCCGATGACGTGCAAGGCCTTGAGATAAAGAATCTAAAGACCGACGAGCCTTCTTCCAAGGGCAAGAAACAAGTGGTTAAACGCAATGTAAGATAAATTGTGCTGAATATATGAAAAAGTTCATGCTAACATTGGCCTGTCTGGCCGTCAGTGTTTTCACATCTGGATCTATTACCGTCGGAGCGGCTGCCGAGCTTAGGCCGTACTCAGCCGCAGCGGAGCGAGGATGGACTCGGCCGGGCTCGGACAGCCGTCCGACGGCTGAAGCCATATCAAATAAGACGTTCAAATTGAATGACGGACACACTGTCCGGGTGGACGTTTGCGATGAGGGTATCTTCAGGGTGAGGATTTCCCCGAGGAAGGAGTTCGAAGAGTCCCTGATGGAACGCTACGGCTGCATCAAGACCGACTGGGCCGCCGTCAAGACCACCGAAAGCAACAAAGGAAGCGAGTGGACCGTCAGCACGAAAGAATATTCATTGACAGTCAACAAGAAGACGGGAGTTCTCTCCCTCAAGGACGCCAAGGGAGGTTCCGTCATCCGTGAGATCAAGCTCCTCGACAACGATAACAAGCTCTGCGACAACCTCCGCGAGACCATCAACAAGAAATGGGAAGCCCTCAACGTCGTGAGCAACGGTGGAGGCATCATCGGCGACGACAAGGAATTCGCCAAGATGGACAAGAGGGAGATCCCCGGAGCAATGAAGATCTGCACCATCTCGATCCGCATGGAAGACGGCGAGAGGTTCTATGGCGGCGGCAGCACCAGCCGCGACCACATCCAGCACAGGGGCGAGCTCCTCAGGATGTGGACCACCTACCAGCACACGGAGATCCCGATGCCCTTCATGATGAGTTCCCGCGGCTGGGGAATCTACGACAACACCACCCGCAAGAGCTTCTTCGACCTTGGCAGCGTCCAGAAGGACCTTTTCAACATCGTCAATTCCTACGACGAGGCCGACTTCTTCCTTATGGCAGGAGACGACATGCCCGCCGTGCTTAATGAATATACCCTCGTGACAGGCCGCACCTATGTGCTTCCGAAGTGGGCCTATGGCCTCTGCTTCGGGCCCAACATGCGCGAGGAGCAGTTCGACATCCTCCACGATGCCGCCATGTTCCGTCAGATCGACGTCCCTTGCGACCTGTTCTGGCTCGAGCCGCAGTGGATGGGCAAGCGTTATGATTTCTCCACTAAGAAAACCTGGAACTACGACCGCTTCTCACCGGAACCTTACTGGGTCCAGGACCAGTACCCCAAGCAGCTCCACCACAGGCTCTTCATCGGAAAGCTCCGCTCGATGGGCTTCCACCTCGGTCTCTGGCTCTGCGAGGAATATGACCTCAGCCTTGTCGAAGAGGACCAGATCGCCCTTCGCGAAGGTCGCGGCACCTCCGGCCAGGAGCACTGGATGGACCACCTCAAGAACTTCATGGACCAGGGCGTGGAGGGCTTCAAGCTCGACCCGGCCCGCACAATCGACAACCATCCCGACTGGCCTTACTACAACGGCAGCACCGATTTAGTAATGCACAACCTCAACCAGGTCCTGCTGCCCAAGCAGATGGCTGAACTCGGCAGGAACTACAACAACAAGCGCACCTGGCACCACTACTGCGGCGGCTGGTCCGGCACCCAGCACTGGACGGCCTCCACTTCCGGCGACAACGGCGGAGGAAAGACAGCCCTCTACGACCAGCTGAACCTCGGAATGAGCGGTTTCCTCAACACTTCCTGCGACGTGATGAGCGTTCCTCGCGACCTCGAGATGCCTTCACTTCACTTCGGCCTCTTCCTCCCCTGGGTCCAGATCAACAGCTGGTTCTCGATGATGCAGCCGTTCTACTACGACAAACCCGAGCAGGACATCTACCGCTTCTACGTCAAGCTGCGTTATTCCCTGGCTCCGTACATCTATTCAATGGCCCTGGAAGCCACTCAGGACGGAATGCCTATCGTCCGCTCCATGCCTCTCACCTTCCCGGAGGACCGCAAGTGCGACGACATGACCTACCAGTACATGTTCGGCCCCTGGTACTGCGTGGGAATATTCACTAACGAAATCTACCTTCCTGCCGGCACATGGACCGATGCCTGGACCGGAGAGAGGATAGTCAGCAAGGGCGAGACCTTCACCCGCGATTATCCCGCAGACCGGGCCGGCCTCCTGTTCATCCGTGAAGGCGCCATCATCCCCACCCAGGGAGACGTCTCGTACATAGGCACCCGTCCCTTCCAGAAGATTACCCTGAATGTCTATCCTCACGGAGACTCACAGTTCACCCTGATGGATGACGACGGTGAAACTTACGGTTACGAGAAGGGCGCCATCGCCAAGACCCTCGTGGAATGCCATGAGAAGGGCGGTGTCTCTAAGATCATCGTCAATCCGGTCGCAGGAAACTACGAAGGCATGCCCGACACGAGGGAATATTCATTCGCCGTCCAGAACGACGGCAAGGCCTCCTCGGTGCTTGTCGGCGGTAAGGAACTGAAGGACAGGACCTTCGAAGGCGGCATGATCCGCTTCTCCCTCGACCCCGTCTCCATCAAGGACAAAATCGTCATCGAGATATTGTAATAACACTCACCCGCTAAATTATTTGCTGGTACAGAAGTAATTGTCAATCAATCAAATATCCAATCAGACGGTATTAAAAAAGCGACCGTTGAATCATGTAAATTGTTGAATATTATTCACATACATACCAGCACATTTCGGAATGAAAAAAATAGCTCTCTGCTTATTAACGGTTATTTCAATAGTATCCTGTGGAAAGGGCGACTGGCGGGATGCGTCGCTGCCGGCGGCAGACAGGGCGAATCTGCTGCTGAAGGAGATGACGCTGGAGGAGAAGGTCGGGCAGATGTGCCAGTACGTAGCTCCCTGCTACGTTCCCCCGGGCCAGGGTTCTCCCTACAAGAATATTGACGCGACTGACGAGAATCTTGGCAACAAGGACCTTGCTGACAAGATACGCCGCGGAGAGGTCGGCTCCTTCCTCCACTGCATGACAACCAAGGAAGCTATTGCACTTCAGGAACTTGCAAAGGAGAGCCGCCTTGGAATACCTCTTCTGATAGGAATAGATGCCATTCATGGCAACGCTCTTAATGAGGGTTGCACGATCTATCCCACGAACATCAACATGGCCTCCACCTTCGACCCTGAACTCATGGAAAAGATCGGAGCGGAAACAGCCTTGGAAATGCGTCAGAAGGGCCTGTACTGGACTTTTGCCCCGAACCTGGACGTGGCGCGCGACGCCCGCTGGGGACGCATGGGTGAGACCTACGGAGAGGATCCCTACCTTGTGACCGAAATGGGAAAGCACTCCATCTTAGGTCTTCAGGGTCAAGACCGTAATTTCGACGAGGGCCATGTGATCGCCTGCGCAAAGCATCTTATCGCCGGAGGAGAACCTTTCGGTGGCTTGAATGCAGCCCCTATGGATGTGTCGGAAAGGCAGCTCAGGGAGATTTACCTTCCTCCTTTCGTCGCTGCAGTTGAAGACGCCCATGTCGGAACCGTAATGGCCGCCCACAATGAGGTCAACGGAATTCCATGCCACGGAAACTCTTGGTTATTAAATGATTTACTCCGTAACGAACTCGGTTTCGACGGGTTCGTGGTGAGTGACTGGATGGACATCGAAAGGCTCCACGCGATGCATCACTGGGCTCCGGATTCGACCGAGGCATTCGTGCGCTCGGTAGAGGCAGGAATCGACATGCACATGCAGGGAGACAACTATTTCGAAGCCATAATCGACGCCGTCAAGTCAGGCCGCATCCCGATGAAGCGTATCGATGAGGCGGCTGGGAAGATCCTTGAGATGAAGTTCGCTGTCGGATTGTTCGAGGCTCCCCTGCCTTCGCTGGCTCCGCTTGAGAATGCAGCAGATCATCGACAGACCGCCCTTCAGGCCGCCCGCGAAAGCATCGTTCTGCTGAAGAATAACGGATTATTGCCTCTGGCGGCAGCAGGTCTGGCAAGTCCGGACCGTAGCCACCCTCGGCTCGTAAGAGGGAGGGGCCCGCTCGCGAAGCGAGTGGGAGGGGCCGAGCGAAGCGAGGAGTCCGGACTGTCAGGACCTGCTGCCGTAAGAAGACTATTTATAGTGGGGCCGAATGCGGACAGTCAGACGATACTGGGAGACTGGGCTGCGCCGCAGCCGGACAGCCTGGTGATGACAGTCCTGGACGGCCTAAAGAATGAATTCCCCGGAACGACGATCGACACCCTGTGCTTCGGAGGAATGATCTCCAACGTGGACGCCAAAGGCATCGCCGTGGCCCGCCACAAAGCTTCGGCGGCCGACGTGTGCATAGTCGTCGCAGGTGAGAACTCGCAAAGATATTCAGCATTCGGCAGGACATGCGGCGAGAACTGCGACCGCGACGACCTCGACCTCCCCGGAATGCAGGAAGAACTTCTCGAGGCCATCGCCTCTACAGGAAAACCAACGATACTCGTGCTCATGACCGGAAGGGCCAATTCCATCGCCTGGGCAAAGGACAACGTGGATGCAATCCTGAATGTCTGGGAGCCCGGTCAGATGGGAGGACAGGCCATAGCAGAGGTCCTCTCCGGAAAGGTAAATCCGTCCGGCAAACTGCCAGTGACGATGCCTCGCAGCGTCGGCCAGGTACCGACCGTCTACAACCACAAGCATTCCCAGTACTCACGCCTCTTCGCCACCAACGAGACCGGTCCCCTCTGGCCCTTCGGCTTCGGCTTATCTTATAGTACATTCCGTTATTCCGACCTGTCATTCCTCTCGGCCGATGGCACTCCGGATAGCGAGACCACTGCCACCCTCGGCACGTTAAGAGGGGGAACCGTGAGCAAAGCGAACGGTGGGGCCGAGCGAAGCGAGGCGGTCGAGCATCCGGAGATGGCATCGGCCATAGCCACCGTAACGGTAAGGATAACCAACGAAGGACCGTATGATGGTGCCGAAGTTGTGCAGCTGTACATTAGGGATGAATATGCCTCCGTGACCCGCCCGGTCAAGGAACTGAAAGCCTTCAAACGCATATTCCTGAAAAACGGCGAAAGCCAGGAGGTTTCTTTTGAAATTACCCCCGACATGCTCAAATGCTTCGGTGCCGACAACCGCTGGTCCGTCGAACCCGGCGACTTCACCATCATGGTCGGCTCCTCCTCCGCCGACGAAGACCTCCAATGCATCACACTAACTGTTGATTAATATACTACGATAATAGAGATGAGAAAGGCAATACTGATTGCAGCCGGACTGCTGGCCGGATTGTACGCCTCGGGACAGAGGTTGGTGTTGAATTATGACCGTCCTGCCGCGAAATTCGAGGAAGCCCTCCCTATCGGCAACGGTCACCTTGGAGCCATGGTCTACGGCGGAGTGGCAGATGATCTTATCTGGCTGAACGAAGGAACCTTATGGGGCGGAAGCGCCAATCCGGACAACAACCCTGTACCGACCGGCGGACCAGAACTTCTGGCCAAGGTCAGAGCTACCCTGGACAAGGAAGACTGGTTAGGGGCGGAAGAACTTGCCAAAGGACTTCAGGGAGCCTACGTCAATGCTTTCCTTCCGATGGGAAGCTTGCACCTAAGGCAGAGTTTCAGCAAAGATGACTTGTTCTTCGACTATCACGGGAACAATGCCGGCATTGCGGCTTCTGCAGCTCTTCGGCAGGCCCAGGGACCGGTTTTAACAGACTATTCACGCACTCTCGACCTCGACAGCGCCATCACAAGAACCAGCTTCAAGTACGACGGAGTCGAATATTCAAGGGAGATGTTCATCTCGCATCCTGACAGGGTGATGGTCATCCATCTCACGGCTTCAGAGCCGAAGTTGGAGTTCGAACTTGACGGATCGAGCATGTGGGACGGCAGCAGCATCCAGAGCCTTTCTTCCAATGAATATCTTGTCAAGGGCCAGGTAGGCTACTACCAGAGCACCAAATGGGAGGAACCTTTCTCCAAGTGGCAGGTCGGTCCCAACGGGGAAAAGGGCATGCGCTACCAGTTCAGGGTCAAGGTAGTACGCTGCGACGGCCAGGTCTACACCACTCCTTGCATCCATGTTGCCAAGGCTTCCGACGTGCTGATCCTTGTCAGCGCTGCGACCAGTTTCAATGGTTTCGACAAGAGGCCGGACACCGATGGACGCGACGAGAATGCCTTGGCTGCTTCGTTCATCGCAAAGGCTGAAGGCAAGACGTTGGAAGCGCTCAGGGCCGACCATGTTGCCGACTACCGGAAGCTCTTCACAACCGTGTCATTATCTCTTTCAGGGGCCGGAGATTGGGATGCGACTACCACGGACAAGAGGCTGGAAGCCTATGCCGCGGGGGGCCAGGACCCGTATCTCGAGACCTTGTACTTCCAGTTCGGCCGCTACCTCCTTATCTCCTGCTCCCGCGAAGACAGTGAAGTTCCCTGCAACCTTCAGGGAATATGGTGCAAGGACCGTCACCCCGCCTGGGGAAGCGACCTTCACACCAACATCAACGTACAGATGAACTACTGGCCGGCTGAGCCTCTGGGTCTGAGCGCCTGTGCCTTGCCGCTGATGACATTCATCAAGAACTGCTCTGTTGCAGGAGCCGAGGTAGTGCGCAACATGTACGGAATGAACGGATGGACCGTCCACCACAACAGCGACATCTGGTGTGCAGCCAACCCGGTCGGTGAAAAGGCCGGAAGTCCTTCATGGGCAAACTACGTGATGGCAGGACCATGGCTCTGCACCCATCTTTACGAGCATTACCTCTTCACCGGCGACAAGGACTTCCTCTCCGCGACTGCCTATCCCCTCCTGAAAGGATCCGCTGAATTCCTGATGGACTGGCTGATCGAAAAGGACGGGAAATATATTACCTCGCCATCAACTTCTCCAGAGAATGGATTCATCGATGACAACGGCAACCGTGGCCAGGTCACGATCGGTTCAGCGATGGATTTGGAAATCTGCTGGGAACTGTTCACCGACGTCATCGAGGCAAGTGAAAGGCTCGGACTTGATCCTGACCTCAGGGCCAGGTGGAAGCATTATCGTGACAATCTCCATCCGCTCCAGGTAGGTGCGGCAGGTAACCTTGTCGAATGGTACAAGGACTGGAAGGACACTGACCCCCAGCACAGGCATGTATCCCATCTGTTCGGACTTCATCCGGGTCACGAGATTTCCCCTCTGAAGACTCCCCAGCTGGCAAAGGCAGCTGTCAAGACCCTGGAAGTCAGGGGTGACGGAGGGACCGGCTGGAGCAAGGCTTGGAAGATCTGCTTCTGGTCAAGGCTCCTGGACGGCGACCACGCCTACAAGATGTACCGCGAACTTCTCAACAAGTCTACCCTGCCGAACCTCTTCGACACCCATCCGCCGTTCCAGATCGACGGTAATTTCGGATCCATCGCTGGAATAGCCGAGATGTTCATCCAGAGCCAGAACGGAGAGATCCACCTCCTCCCTGCAATGCCATCTGCCTGGAAGGAAGGCTCCGTCAAAGGCCTGAGGGCGCGCGGTGCAGTCAGCGTGGACATGGACTGGGATGCCGGGAAACTGAAGACCGCAGTAGTCCATAATGGGCAGGAGGGGCAAAGAATAAAAGTCCGTACCGATGTGCCGGTGAAGGTCAAAGGAGCTTCTGCCAGCACACGGCGTGATGGAGCCTATTACCTTACGACAATCACCATGAAACCCGGACGCGACTGTGTCCTTACAGTCAAATAGATCCACGCCATGAAAAGAATCATATTCCTTGGCCTTCTGCTGGCCATGGCCGGCATAACCGGATGCAACAACAGTACTCCGGCCGTCAAGCCGACTGAGACCCTCGTTATCCACAATCCGGTGATTCCGGGATATTACCCGGACCCGTCGATCTGTCGTGTCGGGGACGACTACTACCTCGTCAACTCATCTTTCCAGTACTTCCCAGGAGTTCCCATCCATCACTCGAAAGACCTTGTGAATTGGGAACTTATCGGCAACGTCCTGGACAGGGAGAGCCAGGTTCCTCTGGAAGGCGCCAACTCGGGTGGAGGAATATTCGCAACCACGATCCGTTACAATGAGGGAACATATTACATGGTCACCACGAACGTGTCGCATGGCGGCAACTTTTTCGTGACCGCGAAGGACCCCGCGGGTCCATGGTCAGAACCCGTGCACCTGAAGCAGGGAGGCATCGACCCCTCCTTCCTCTTCGAGGACGGGAAGTGCTACATGGTTTCGAATCCCAGCGGAATACAACTCTGCGAGATCGACCCGGTGACCGGAGAGCAGCTTACAGAAAGCAAACTGCTCTGGAAGGGCACGGGAGGACGCTTCCCTGAAGGACCGCACATCTACAAGAAAGACGGCTGGTACTATCTCCTGATCTCAGAGGGAGGTACGGAGATGGGACACAACCTAACCGTCGCACGTAGCCGTGACATCTGGGGCCCTTATGAATCAAATCCGGCGAATCCGATTCTGACACATTTCCGCACCGTTGCAGAGAATAACCAGATCCAGGCAACCGGACACGGAGACTTCGTTGAGGCTCCGGACGGTTCCTGGTGGGTAGTGTTCCTGGCCTTCCGCCGCTACGGAGGAGACTATCACCATCTGGGGAGGGAAACCTATCTCGCCCCTGTCACATGGGAGAACGGCTGGCCAGTCATCAACGGCGGCAATCCTGTGGAAGCAGAAATGGAAGTGCCCGCAAGCTGGACTGCTGAAACACCTGTTTCCAAGCCTTGGAGGGAGGAATTCGAAGGCCCTCTCGGGCATAAATGGATATATCTCCAGAATCCTGATTCTTCCAGATACGAAATCTCCGGGGGAGAACTCACACTGAGAGGCTACAAGCCCTTGCAGGAAAATGATCATCCTACTTACGTAGGAGTACGCCAGGAGATTCCGGCCATCGCAGTCGAGACCAAAGTCCGGATCAAAGATCCTTTGGCGGAAGCCGGCCTGGCCGTGTACCAGTGCCCTGATGGATTCGCTTCGGTGGGAGTGGAAAGAGGCAAAGCCAGGCTTCACTTCAAGCTGAAATCGGTAGACACAGTCATCGGAGAAGTTCCTGTCAAGAATGGCGAGGCCGTGATCCGGATCAGCTCCAAGGACGGCCTGATGTACGAATTCCTTGTGGATGGAAAGCCTCTGGGCAACCTCAACACATCACTGCTCAGCAGCGAAGTTGCCGGTGGCTTTACCGGAGTGACTCTTGGCATGTACGCCGTCGGCGGTACTGCTCATTTTGATTATTTCGACTATAAAGTAGTTTCAGAATAATGAACAGAGGCCTGTCATTTCTCATCTCATTGCTCCTGGCCGCCGGAATCTGCAATGCGCAGGGTTACCGGATCGTCCGGTCTTTCAGCGCCCCGGGCTCGAGCCAGGGAGTAGCCGTGGACGACAACTGTTTTTACGGAATAGGCAACCAGCAGATTACTAAATATTCAAAGAACGGAGATTCCCTGGTTACCTGGAAGGAAACCGACTCTCGGTTGATCAGGCACTTTGACGGAGGAATTGTAGTAGACGGACTGCTCTACTGTTCCCATTCCAATTTCCCGGAGGTTCCGATGGCAAGTTCGATCGAAGTGTTCGACACGGAGGATTTGGAGCACGTCCAAACCATCAGCCTTGGAATTGAATATGGTTCCTGCACCTGGGTCGTCCCGGGAGAGGACTGCTGGTATGTCTGCTTCGCCCATTACGACAAAAACGGAGAGAATGTGGACGGGAAGGTTATCCGTGATGCGTCATGGACCCAGATCGTCCAATATGACAAGGAGTGGCGAAAGCTTCAGGGATGGATCCTTCCTCCTGAGCTCATCGAAGAGATCCGTCCGATGAGCCTGTCGGGCGGATTGTTCATCGACGGGAAGTTCTACTGCACCGGCCACGACGCCAAAAAGTTGTTCGTGCTTGAATTCCCTCCCTATGGGATGAGACTTCGGTGGACTGACACAATAGATATTCCCTTCAATGGACAGGGTATAGCCCTGGACAAAGAAGGGAATCTATGGGGGATAGACAGAAAGCAGAAACTCGTTCTACAGTCTGACCTTATGGGTGCCCGGAACTAAAGTCCTGCCTCCGGCCTTGCAGGTGGTACCTTCAGGAACAGTTACAGTGGCATCGATCCTGCGGCCTTTCTTCTCAAGTGATACCTCGATTCGGCCATAATTGGTCTCGAAGCCTGTTTTCAGCCACTTCAGGTCCCCCATCTGGGGCTTGAGGCTGAATGACTTGTAACCTGGTTCAAGGGCATCGACACCGGCCAGCTGGCGCACCATGGAGATCACTCCTCCGCCGGCCCATGCATGGTTGCAGGATCCGTCGAAATACCAGTGCTCATAGAGGGTGCTGCAAGAGTCCTTCATTATGGTAGGGTACATCTTCCTCATCCTGTCCAGTGCCATCTGTGGCTCGCCCATGGTGTAAAGGGCGTCCAGGACATAGGGGAACATGTAGGTCGTGGCGTTGAAGCGTTCTGCAAACACTTTCTTCAAGGCCGGGTACTTGTCGGCGGAAGCCACTCCGGAGATCACGGCAAGGGCCTGCACGCGGTCGTCAGGATTGTCAGTGTGGCCGGGAGTAATGTAAGCGGCTCCGTTCCAGTATTTGGAATTGAGCACGTCCGCGATCCTTGCCATCATGGCCTCGTCCTTGACCGCATCAGCCTCCTTCCCGAGCATCCTGGCAAACTCAGCCTCTGCCTTGAGAGCGAGGTAGTACCAGAGATGAAGCTGGGCGTACCTGTCCTGGTGGGAACCGGCGTCGGGCCAGTCCCAAGCACCGGTACGGTAGATCGGAAGTCCCTCTGAATCAAGCTTCCAGACCTCGTGGAGATACTTGTGGACAGCTGGATAGACATCTCCAACGAAAGAGAAGTCTCCGGAATAGAAACCGTAGCCCCTGAAGCCGTACCATCCGATGGAATTCAGGATCTGCATCGGCAGTTCCTTGAAATAATTGGAACAAGGGATGGGGGCGTACATTACCCCGTCCGGTTTCTGCCAGCGCACCAGTTCCATCATGCCCTTCCGGGCAAGCCTGTCAGACTTGCGGTCAAGAAGGTAGAAAGCTTCGTTGAGTTCGTTAACCTCGTCTCCCCACCACTGGGCCCTCTCACGGTCAGGGCAGTCGTAATAGGTGTCCCTCATACAGATGTACAGGGTCCTCTGCGCTTTCTGCCAATAGTCGTTCAGGAAGGGATCAGAACAGGAGAAGGTGCCCGAAAACTCTGAGTTGTAGCCGGTTTCACGGAACTTTACATCCAGCACCTTGACATCCTTTGGAATGATGTAATAGGCTTCCTCTCCTGACATCCAGCCGAAGCTTTCATATTCCTGGACACCGTCCTTGGTGACATATTCAGTGCTGATGCATTTCTCTCCGGTGACGATGTCATGGTCGGTGTGGATGGAAACGACCTTCCCCTTAGGAGCCTCAACCTTCAGCCAGGGGGTGAAGTGGCAGTTGTAAGGGAGCTTGCAGTAGAGTGTGTCGCCGCTCCGGCGGGTAGAAGGATATTCCTTCAGCCCATAATCCTTCCAGAGGGGGATCGGGCGTTCCACAAGCTCGCCCAACGGTGCATCACCGGGTTTGAAGGGAAGTTCCAGGGCGGACCCCAGCCATTTGGGATCATCCTCTTTGAACCAGAAAAAGTTGTAGGCGTTGGCATCGTAGCGGATGTTGCTCTCGGAGAGGCGCACGTTGGGCTTGCGATGGGAAGCGGTGCCGTAACCATGCTGCACCGAAGCTTCCCAGCTCTTATCGGAAAGGATCTCTATTCCGGGGCCTTGGGCATCGAAGAGAAGGGCGAGGGTGCCGCTGCTCATGTGGCTGAAACCGGAACGCCCGAAATACCACACCAGGACGGAAATCCTGTTCTTACCCTTCTTGAGGAAGGGAGCTATTTCGACCTTGTCATAATAGCCACCTCCGATGGACGGTCCTCTCTTGAGTCCGCCCTCGAAGACCACCAGTTCACCGTTGATCCAAAGCCAGTACTTCGAATCCGCTGCGATGCGGGCCACGAGCGACTCGGGAACCTTTTCAATCTCGACATCCTTGCGGAAAGCCATCCAGGAATTGGTCTCACTTACCTGCTGCTCCTTCGAGAGCCACTTGGCTTTCCATGAATATTCTTCCGCACCCGCTCCCGCGCAGAGGCACAGGAGCAGGGCGGCAGTAGCTAAAAGCCTTTTCATTTCGTGTCGGAGTAGCAGCCTTCGACCTTCACGTCACCGCCTTCGATGATGTAAAGGTTGTCCCTTGTGGCGGGGTAACGGCAGATGAAGTCCTTGAGCATCACGTTCTTGCAGTCCTTGAGATAGACAAGGGTGGGAACTGCGACATCATCGGTGATGTGCCTCATCTTGAGCTGGCCGTCGATGTTGCGCAGAAGAGCGGGTCCGCCGCCATCGATGACTCCCTTCCCGGAGATGGTCACGTCAGAGATGCCTTCTCCCCAGAAAATACCCTTATGGCCACAGTAAGAATAGATGTTCGAAGAACCGACTATGACTGCACCTTCACGGAGATAGATGTCCACTCCGGATTTGAGCTCGACAGCTCCGGTGAGGTAACGTCCGACGCTGAACTCAAGGGTTCCGCCTCCCTTGGAGGCGATGAAATCGACCGCCTTCTGGATGGAGGTTGTGTTGTCGGTTGTGCCGTTGCTCCTGATTCCGAAGAATGAGGATTTGTAGACCGGCTGTTTGTCCTGAGCGCTTCCTGCCAGGGTAACCATCAGCAGGGAAACTATGATGAGTAACCTTTTCATTTCTTCTTGATGTTCTTGGTGTCCTTGTTGATGATCTGCTTCTTGCCCTTGGGAGCGGTGTCCTGGTTGATTTCGACGTTCTTCAGGCGAAGTCCGTTGACATCGTCGGTGATGATGGCGGGACGGTAGTCCTCTCCGTCGACGGTGATCTTGACGTTGTCGAACTCTATTCCGTCAGCGTGGCGGATCCAGAATCCCCATGCGGGAAGCTCCTTCCAGTTGGAGAACTCAGGGTAGCGGGTCTCCTGCTCTTCGATGGCGGCAAGTTCCTCCTTGGAAGAACCTGCGTAGGCATATTCAGGGTCGGCATGACCGGGATAGACGATCTCGATGTTCTCAAGACGGACGTTCTCGATCCTGATTCCGGGCACTCCGGCGATGATGCTGGGACACACGTTGCGAGGCAGGTCCTCGACCGGGCCCTCGTAGCTGTAGCCTGCATCCGGCTTCTCGAGCGGAACCTCGGCGTACATGTTCTTGATCGTTATGTTCCTCAGGTAGGGCTGCTGGTCGTCACGGGTGTGGCGGGTACCGGTGCGGAGGAAGATAGGATTGCCGGTGTGAATGCTCTCGATGCCGTCGATCTCGACGTCCTCGATGGTAGCGCCGTCAACTGTCGCGATCGTGATGGCGCTGCGATAGGTGTCGTAGATCTTGATGTTCTTGAACTTGAAGTTGCGGAACTTGCCGCGGGTGTAGGTGCCGAACTTGATTCCGTTCGCACTGGAGCGTCCGACGCAGTTCTCGACGAGGATGTTCTCGCTGATTCCGTCATTGCTGTGGCTCTTGAAGCAGTACACATCGTCAGCGGCATCGAAGAAGCAGTCGCGGATGATCACGTCGCTGCTGTCCACGATGTCGATTCCGTCGTTGTTCCAGTAGGACTTGGCATCCACCTTTACCCTTTCAACGAGGATGTTGCGGCATTTGTCATACTGCTGGTTCCAGCAACCGGGATCCTTGAGCAGGATGTCCCTGATCACGATTCCCTCGCACTTGAGGAAATGGATGTTCTCCGGACGGTTGCCTTCCTGGAGACGGTCGTTGCCGAGAGGATCGGTGAACACTCCCAGGTGGACGAAGTCGATGAAGCGGGTGGCGATCTCAAAGCCGCGTCCGTTGACGGTTCCGCCGCCTTCGATACCGATGTTCTTCTGGCCGACTGCGAAGATCAGGGCAGTCCATTTTGCATCGGGATCCTTGATGTAGTCAAACGGATTCAGGGAACCGAGGAGGGAAGAATCCTCGTCGATCCAGAGGGTGACTCCGTCCTTCAGGTAGATCGAACCCGACACGTAGTCTCCGTTGTCGAGGACGACACGACCGCCGCCATGGGTGGAGACGAAGTCGATCGCTGCCTGGATACTCCTTGTGTTGAGGGTCACTCCGTCTGGAACGGCTCCGAAATCCCTCGCGAAATAGTCTGCAGCTCCGAGCATCTGGCCGGAACCTGCGAGAAGCAGCAATGAAGCTGCAATTGTCAGGATTTTTTTCATTTGTATAATTTTACTGGTCCTATCAAACCTGCGGACACATAGGGCTGGCTGCGCCTCAGAACGAAGCGCTGGGCTGCCTTGTTGTCCTTGAGTGTCTGCATGTAATTGCCCATCAGGGTGGTAACCTTCACCTCGATGGTGTTCTCGCCTTCCTTGACGTAGGGGGAAATGTCGTAGATCCTTTCTCCGAACCATTTCATACCGACATCCTTGCCGTTGATCTTGAGTTCGCAGATGTCAGCCACCTTGCCAAGGTCAAGATACTTTGGAAGATCCTTCGCTGCGCCAAGATCCTTCGCTGCGCTCAGGATGACAGTGGTCTTGTAGACAACAGTACCCATGAAGTTGACGAAGGAGGAATCCGTCATGTCCTTGAAGTCCTGAAGGGAGTCGAAGGTGGCAGTCCAGGTGGAGTCGAGCTGGGGCTGGTGGAGGGTTAGGGTCCAGGGGCCGTTCACTGCGCCTAGATCCTTCGCTGCGCCTAGATCCTTCGCTGCGCCTAGATCCTTCGCTGCGCTCAGGATGACAGGGGAAGAGGTCTTCTTTGAAAGGGCACGGCCGTCCTTGTTGAACACCAGCAGGTAGGTCTCGGAAGGTCCTAAACGGAAATGGGCCTTGCCAGACTGGTCAAGCTTGAGGGCGGTCCTTGTGCCTGTGGCCGGGTCATAAACCCAGGCATGCCTTCCGGATGTGATTGACTTGGGGAAGGTAATGTCAGTCTCGCGGGCCTCGCTCATGTGGGCGTTCATGACGATGAAGAAGTTGCTTCCGTCATCGGTCACGTAGCGGTCCTGAAGCAGGAAGCGGTCCGGATCGGAGATGGTTATCGAATGAGGCAGGGAATATTTTTCCATGACTCCCTCGTACCACTCGAGATATTTCCCATCCTCCGGCTTTTCCAGAAGGATGAAATTGTCGGGGTAAGCCTTGAGGCGCTCCACCCCTGCAACGATCTGCTTGTCACGCGCCTGGTAATCTTTCAGGCCGAGGGACTTCTCAGGGTACTTGCCGATGCAGAAAACCCTTCCTCCCTGCTTCACGAACTCTTCTATCTTTGCAATGACCTCGGGCGTAGTTCCGGTAACCTCGACGATGAAGAGGGTACCATATTCCTTGGGACCATAGCAGAGCTTGCCATTCTTGACGGTTGCGTCCTTGAGGATGTTCTCGGTAACATAGTCGGCTCCGCCACCGGTCTTGTGGATGGCCTCCCAGATGAGGGAGGTGTAGGGAACGTTCAGCTTCACCGGGAACGGTTCCGTCTGGACTCCCATCGTCGTCCACATGTCGTAGTTGGCAGGAAGGATGGCGATGTCCGTGAACATGTCAGCGTTCTGGAGCTGGCTGGCGATGCGGGCACGGTAGTCATTGAGGTTCTTGACATAAGGCCACCAGGTGTTCCTCTCGTTGTGGAAGGTTCCGTACTGGACCCAGCCCGGGAATTCGGCCTCCAGAGGAGAATAGTTGAATCCGTGCCACACGGAATGCGTGACTCCTGAGATGGCGCTCATGTCGGAACCGACCTTCAGGAATTCGAGGGAAGTCGTGAAAACCTTGTAGGTGTTCGTCATCTCTTCGGCACTTATGATCCTGTTGCCCGTAAGGTGGGCAGCAGAAGAGACATATTTGTTGATCATCGTGTAGCCGCGGCCACGACGGTAATCTTCGTCTCCCATCTCCTCTCCGATCTTGTGCTTGAGCCAGTTGGTTGTCCAGGACTCCCCTTCCGGAATGTCGTAGCCGAGGGAGCTCTCGAGTGGGAAGAATCCACGGCCGTAGGCCTGTGCGCGGGACTTCACGCCTTTTTCCTTGCACCACCCCAGGAAAGTAGCGGTGTAGCGCTCATGAAGGAGTTCTGCCTTCGTGAGCTCGAAATCAAAGCGCACCCTGTCCACTTCCTCCTGGAATTTCGGGCTCTTCTTGGAACCATATTCAAAACTCTTCACGTCGCCGAGCCTTCCTACTTCGAACATAGTGAAAGGAAGCCAAGGCAGGAGGTCATAACCCCTGCGGGCCTTGAATTCGGCGGCGAAGTCAGAGGTCCAGTTGTTCCCTTCGAGCTCCATGCTGTCCACGAAGAAGGCCCTCAGGTGGCCGGAAAGAGGACCGACCTTTGCCTCGATGGCATCCGCCATGTGGTCGAGATAATGCCTCACAGCAGCGGCATCCATGTGGTTCAAGATGGAACCGGCGGCACCGGGAGCACCGTTGATGACGCTGGCGAAGGACTCGAACTTGACCATGGCATAGAGCTGCCACTTGCCTTCAGGCACGTCCACGCTGATGACGCCGTCCTTGATGTTGCCGCTTAGGTCGATTGCCTCATCAAGGCTGCCGATGGGATCGGGAGCAAGACAGACCGACACCAGTTCGGGGGTACGGCGGGGGTTTTCTATAGTCACACCCGGATCGATTTCCTTGAATATGTGGAAGGTCGACATCTCGAGCCTCTCTCCGGAAGGAACCGGAAGGGCATAGGTCAGAAGCACTTCAGCCCTCTCATCCCTGGGCAGGTCCTCTGCTCCGAAAGGCCAGCCGGAACCGATGATGAGGTCGCACTGCAGGCCGATCTTCTCCGCCTCGTCGAAGACCACCTTCAGCATGTCGATCCATTCGTCGCTCAGCCACTTCAGGGGCTTCGTGTCAAGGGTGTCGGCTCCGGACGGGAAGGAAATGGGATTGATCTCCACTCCGCCGATTCCTGCGTCCTTGAGGATGTGCAGCTCGCGCACCAGTTCCTCAGCCTTGACGCGGTCACCGTTCCACCACCACCTGACGAAAGGCCTGTAACGGCTGTCTGGATTCTGGAACTGGGAATAAAGTTGCTTCGAAGAGAGCTTGGTCTGAGCCTGCACCCTTCCCGCCAGCGGCAGGACAAGGAGCAAGGCTGCGATCAAAAGGATTCTGCTTGACTTCATTATTGTTTTTTTCTAAAATGTTCGCTGATGTAGGAAACCATGCCCCAGATGATCTGGTTGATGGCCTGGGACTCATGGGAAAGGGTTGCGAAGATCATTCCGAATCCGAACGGAAGCCCGTAGGTGTAAGACAGGGCTCCGGCCACCAGGAAATGGAAGGCTCCGAAACCTCCCGGTACGGGAACAATCGAAGAAAGACTGCCTGCAAGCATAAGGAAGAGGGCATCGGTCATGTTCAGATCGCCTACCATCAAGACGGCGGAGGCCATGTCGGAAGGCACTGCGGAAACGTCGATCCCCTGTACCGCCCACAGGATCGTGGCACTCATCATCCAGTAGCATGCCCACACGGCCACGGTCAGCGCGAAGAAACGCCAGGCCTTTTCCATCTTAAGGCAGCTGATGAAACCCTGCCAGAGGCCGATGCAGAAGTCCTTGATCTTGCGCAGGGGTTTCCAGCTGTCGGCGTAACGGACTGTGACCCAGACCATCACAGCGGCTGCCACCACCAGGGCCGCGACCAGAGACACCTTCTTCACAGTTATGCTTCCGGAGGCTGCACCGAAGATCTTTTCTGAGAAAAAGCCCCCGAAACGCTTCCAGGTGAACAGGAGAAAGACCGAGAGGGTCAGGAGCATCATGATGATGTCAGCCGTCCTCTCCAGGGCGGCTGTACCAAGAACCTTGTCGAAGGATGCCGGCCGGCGTGGCTGACCGTCCTCCACGTCAGGAACTTTCTTTGAATGGGCCGTAATATAGCCGCACCTTGCAACCTCGCCTACCCGGGGCAGAGCCATATTCACCAGGTAGCTGATGTTGACGGCATTGAAGCAAGTGAGCCTGGAAGTCGAACTGTCGATCGGAAGAAGGAGCTGCCTCCACCGCAGGGCCCTGCAATAGAAGGCCAGGGCTCCGAACAGCATGGAAAGGATCACATATTCCCATCTGCAAGCTTTAAGGGCAGCCCAGAACTCAGCCCAGTCGACATCCTTGAAAGCAAAAAAAAGGAGAACTGCGGCAAGCAGGATTGACAATGAGTACTTGAGAATATTCCCTACCTTCTTGTTCATGGTAACAAATTTAAGCAAATTATAATTAACTTTGTGAGTTATGAAATCTATTTTAGGCATCGGGAACGCCCTTACGGACATATTGGCGGTATTCCCTGACGATTCAATGCTCCGCGAGTACCACCTGCCTCCCGGAAGCATGCAGCACGTGGATCTCGAAACCGGAGACAGCATCTGGTCGAAGCTCAAGGAATATGGGGTCAAATACGTCCCCGGAGGCTCTGCAGCCAACACCATCACCTGCACATCAATCTTCGGCATGCCTTCATGCTTCATCGGCAAGATCGGCAACGACGAACTGGGACACCTCTACAAGAGCACCCTGGAGCAGTTCGGTGTACAGACCAACCTCCTGCAAGGCACCAAGGGATCCGGACGAGCAATGTGTTTCATAACGGGTGCAAACGCCGAAAGGACTTTCGCCGACTACATGGGAGCCGCCCTCGAACTCGTGCCCGAGGACCTGAAACCTGAATATTTCGAAGGTTACGACTACTTCCACATCGAAGGCTACCTGGTCCAGAACCAGGATCTTATCCGCAAAGCGGTGCAGATGGCAAAGGATGCCGGTTGCAAGATCTCTATCGACATGGCCTCATACAACGTGGTCGAATCCAACGACGCCTTCTTCCACAATCTCGTGGACAAATACATCGACATCGTCTTCGCCAACGAGAGCGAGGCCCGCGCCTACACTAAGAAAGAACCGCGCGAAGCCATCGATGAACTGGCATCGCAGTGCGAAATCGCCGTCGTAAAAGTCGGTAAGGACGGCTCGATGGTAAAGCAGGGCAATGACTATCACTACATCCCAGCATGGCCCGCTGCCACGATCGACGCCACCGGAGCAGGTGACACCTATGCGGCAGGCTTCCTCTACGCCCACTCTTTGGGCATGCCTTTGAAGGTCTGCGGAGAAGTCGGCTCGATAATTGCGGCAAAGGTGGTCGAAGTTGTCGGAACCAAGATCGACGTGCCCCGCTGGAGGGACGCAAAAGCCGAGATTAGGGAACTGATAGCATCTGTCAATCAATAGGTTATGTTTGAATTTGTCAAGGATATATTCAGGAAAAGCAGTCTGAAGAAGCATGCGAGCACGGTTCCGACCGGGATCCTTCCGCTCAGCCAGATCAAGTCGTACGTTGCGATAATCGATGTCGAGGACACCACCTATGACACTTGCAAGTCCGCAATTTTGAATTATTTCCGCAGCATGGACATCCGCGGATCGGTCTTCTTCCAGGATTTCCGCAAGATCGGAAGCGAAGACCGCCTTATCACCAGCATCCAGACCACGATCACAAAGAAGGACCTGGACTGGCTGGGAAGGCCGTCCAAATACAAGCTCGGAGTACTCGAAGAGCAGAATCCGGACCTGTTCATCTCCCTCATCAAGGAGCCTGATTTCGCCATCGAGTACATGACCAAGACTTCCAAGGCCCGCTTCAAGATCGGGCGCAAGCAGATGGACGGCAATCTTTTCGACCTCGTGATCAACGATCCGGCCGGAAAGGACATCTCCCAGCTGGAAAGCTGGACCGCCATAAAGAACTATCTCGGAAAGATAAGATAACAGATGACGGACATTTTCAAGAACCTGGTCGTCGCGCTCAAGGGATTCGCCATGGGCGCGGCTAATGTCATTCCGGGGGTCTCCGGAGGCACCATCGCCCTGCTCACAGGCATATTCAATGAGCTCATAGAATCCCTGAACTCGCTGATGAGCGTCTCCACTTGGAAACTGCTGTTGAAGGGAGAGTTTAAGGAATTCTGGAAGACCATCCACGGAACCTTCCTGCTCTGGCTCGCCATCGGCGTCGTGCTGAGCGTCTTCTCCCTTGCAAAGCTGATGGAATATGTCCTCGCCCACTATCCTGTACAGACCTGGGCGTTCTTCTTCGGCCTGATCATTGTCTCGGCCATATTCATGCTCTACGACATCAAGGGATGGAAGGGAAGCGATCTCTGCTGGCTCATCGGCGGAGTGGCCCTGGGAGCATTCATCTGCCTGCTTTCCCCTACCGAGACGACTTCCGACCTGTGGTTCATAGCCCTTTGCGGAGCGATAGCCATCTGCACCATGATCCTGCCCGGAATCTCCGGAAGTTTCATCCTGGTCCTGCTCGGAAAGTATGAATATGTCATGAAGGCCGTCAGCGAACTGAACATCCCTGTGCTGCTGGTTTTCGCCCTCGGCTGCGTGATAGGAATCGTGGCCTTCTCAAAGTTCCTCCACTGGCTGATCGGGAAATACGAGAAACAGACCCTCCTGGTGCTGATAGGTTTCACCATCGGAGCACTCGTGAAAGTCTGGCCATGGGCAGACATGGCGGCCTGCAAGGCGGCCAACGTGCTGAACGGAGCGCCTGAAGGGGAACTCCACGTCATCGGGGCAGTGGTCTGGGCCGTGATAGGCGCTGGCCTGGTGCTTGCCCTTGAACTCTTTTCAAAGAAATCCGTAAAGGCCGCCGACTAATTGGCCGGAGTCTCCCTCGGACAGTACCCGAACTGCTTTTTGTAGGCCCTGGAGAAGAATGCAGGGTCCTTGAAGCCGGCTTCAAGCATGGCCTCTCCCACACTGCAGCTTTTTCCTGACAGAAGTTTCTGCGCTTCCTGAAGCCTCCGGTTGATGACCCATTTTTCCGGAGTCAGGTCACTAACTTTCTTGAAATCCCTCTTGAAAGAAGAGAGGCTACGGCCTGTGTAACGCGCCAGCTCTGGGACAGAAAGATCGAACATGTAGTTTTCCTCCATGAAAGAAAGCAGGTCTATCTTCCAAGGCTGGGTGAAATCGAAAAGCGAAGCATAGAAATTGCGGTCTGCGGCCAGCACGCATCTCAGCCCTTCGATTCGCTTCATCCATGCGATCTCCTGCGAAAGGGTCTCGGAAGAATCCAGGTAAGGTGTGAGGGACAGGAAAAGGCTTTCAAGATCAGGTCCTGCGGGAATTTTAAGCACGGCATCCTCAGGCGGAGTCGCATCCAGAGGAAGGCTGTCATGTGGAAGGGTCCTGAAATAGGAAAGCAGGAATTTCCTGCAGAAAAACAGGGCTATCGACCGGAAAGGAGCCCCGTCCTGGGGCGACCAGGCATCGACCACCACGCGGTAATCCTTGCGCAGGAACACGCAGTCACCGGCCGACAGGTAGGTCTTCCTTCCGTTGAAAATCACCTCCGCACTCCCGGAACTGATGTACAGAAGCGTATGATCATGAATATGTTGCGGTCCCCTGACGGCCTCCCTGTCCACCCGGGAAAAGACCACTCCGGACTGATTGGTTCTGCTGTATCCCTCCATATTGCCGCTAAGTTAATAATAATCTGGACTTCTCAGTCAAATTATTTGGACTTTTCAGTCAAATGGTTTTGGCGACATTCGACTTACTTTGCAGAAATAACGAACTTAAGATGAGAAGATTGATCATTGCACTCATTTCCTTTACGGCCCTGATGGCCGGACAGGATGTTTTGGCCCAGCAGTCATCTGAGGCACAGGACACCCTTCACAGCTCTGTCGTTACCGGAACCAGGGTCACCATGGATAGGTTCCGTATTCCTGCACCCGTGTCCGTCATCGGCAGGCAGAAGATAGAAAACAGCGATGAAAGCGCCCTCATGCCTTCGCTCATGGAGGAAGTCCCCGGCCTCTTCGTCACTTCCCGAGGAGTAACCGGCTACGGAGTCTCTGCCGGAGCAGCCGGAGGAATATCCCTCCGCGGATTCAGCGCTGCCAGCGGAAGGACCCTGATCCTGATCGACGGACATCCCCAGTACATGTCGATCTACGGCCATGCCGTTGCCGATGAATATCTTGCCGACCTGGCCGAACGGGTGGAAGTAACCCGTGGGGCTGCTTCTGTACTCTATGGCTCGAATGCAATGGGAGGCGCTATCAACATCATCACACGCAGGCCCGACTTCACTGGGAACCGCCTCAACGCCAAGCTTATGGGAGGTTCCTTCGGAACGGCCAGGGCTTCAGTCACGGAACAATATTCAAATGGCAAGTTCTACCTTGTCGCCAATGCCGGGCACGACAGGACTGACGGGCACCGCCCCAATTCCGCCTTCCGCTCGACAAACGGGATGCTGAAAGCGTCCTATGATTTTTCCGACGCCTGGAAGCTGAGCGGCGACGTCAACCTCATGAAGGCATATTCAGAGAACCCGGGAACTGTGGCCAGACCGATGTTCGAGGGGACCGCCGACGTGACCAGGATGATGTCCTGGATCTCACTGGAGAATCATTATGACCGGACCGACGGAGGTCTCAACCTCTACTACAACGCCGGAAAGCATGAGATCAACGACGGCTACGCCGCAGGAGGCTCTCCCCAGCCTTATCTTTTCCACAGCACGGACTTCCAGAGCGGAGCGAACCTTTTCCAGGCTGTCCATCTATTTAACGGCAACACCATCACGGGAGGCCTTGATTTCAAGTACTACGGCGGCGATGCCTATCGCAATCCCGAGACAGAATATTACGCCGACCACAAGAAGCTCCATGAAGAAGCTGCCTATCTGCTCGCACAGCAGATGTTCGGAAAGCTGACCCTGGACGCCGGAATCCGTCTGGAGAACCACAGTCTTTACGGCACTGAATGGATCCCCCAGGCTGGTGTGAGCTGGATCGCCGCCCCCGGAACAAGCGTCAAACTTTCGGCATCGAAAGGCTTCAGGACTCCGAACCTGCGAGAACTCTACATGTACATGGTAGCCAATGAAAACCTCGAACCGGAAAGGGCATGGAGCTATGATTTAACAATCTCGAAACGTTGGCTGGAAGGCAAGCTGGACACAGAACTCAGCCTCTTCCACACAAAAGGATCGAATATTATCGAGGTGACTGTAGTGGACGGCAAGAGAGCAAACCGCAATGTTGGAGCGTTTGAGAATAATGGAGCTGAGTTCAGCATGGTCTGGAGAGCCCTTGACAACCTCCGCTTCAATGCCAACTACAGCTATCTCCACATGGGGACCATCTACACCGGAGCCCCGGTCCACAAAGCCTATGTCTCAGGAACCTGTAACATCGGCAAGTTCGCAGTGAACCTCGGCGCAATGGGGATCAAGGATCTCTACCTCACCACAGGCGACAATGCCACCACCAGTGACTACGTCGACCTGAAATGCAGGCTCTCATGGCAGGCCCTCCCCTGGATGACCCTTTTCGTCCGCGGAGAAAACCTTCTGGACAGCAGCTACATGACCATGGACGGCTTCCCTGAGCCGGGAATAACAGTTCTCGGAGGAGTTTCGATCAGCCTGTAGTAATTCAATTTGAAGCGTAATAGTTTGCGCAAAGAAAAGAAAAATGTAACTTTGCACCACTTTTCATAAGAAAGTGGCACGGTTCCGTAGCTCAGCTGGATAGAGCAACAGCCTTCTAAGCTGTGGGTCTTGGGTTCGAATCCCAACGGAATCACCCTTAACACCACAAACCGCCTCCAGACCTCTCCGGGGGCGGTTTATTTATTCAATGAAGCCCTTGGGCGGTACTCCCAAAGCACAATTGCCATCGATTTCTGCTCTAAGAGTTTTTTAAAGTACTCTTAAAGCATATTATTGGCCTGTCCCTGCGCAAAGAGTACTCCGCAGGACTCTTCAAGCAGAAATCCGGCCTTATTCGGCACGCAGAGATCCAGCACTTAGCCAAGGCTCGGAAAACTGATTGCAGATTCTTCACTTCGTTCAGAATGACAATTCAGGTTTGTACAAACTCGGTTTGGTATATTGATTAGTTTGGGCGGTAGCGCTGTTACGGAAGTGATTGATAATATGAATATTAAGTGATTAAACGGTCCCGATTTCAGGACCGTTTAATCATTTAATTCCCTCGAAATAAGACACTTACATAACAGGCGCGTCCTAACTACTTATTGTCCAATATCGGTAAACTTATTTCAGGACTAGGCGCAAAAATGGTACCTCGGCGATTATCATCAGCTTACCTTAGAAACCGACAGAGAGGCCAGTGGCCAGGCCTCCATTGGCTTCGAAACTAATTGATTCTGACCGTGATGCTGTGGAGCAATCCATCCCTGTAGCCCAGTTGGATGGCCTCTATGATTCCTTCTGGATTTACCAGGACGAACACCGGGATACCGCCTTGATCATAGGCCCTGATGCTTCCGGCTTCCCCCAGCGGGTCGCGCCAGTTGGTCCAGGTGATTCCATGTTCCTTTGAAGCTTCTTTCCACCCTTCTTCACCATCAATGCTGATGCTTACAAGGCAAAGATTCTTACCGGAGGTTTCTTTGGACAGTTGAACCAGCTCCTTTGAAGACTTTATACAAGGGCCGCATCCCAAGCTCCAGAAATCCAGCAGCAGCCACTTGCCGGTGAGCTCGGAGATATAATGCTTTCCTCCATCGACGTCAACATATTCATAACCTGGGACAGCGTCTCCGACAGAGACTTTGGACACCTCCTTGAGGTAGCTTGCAATCTCTTTGCCCTGACGGGTTTGTTTCTGCTCCTCGGGGAGCCTGTCCATCAGGCGGGAAACCGTTTCACGATATTCGCCGTACCCGTATGAGAGCATTGAAGCGATTGTGCTGAGACGCGAGAGGGAATATTCCCCGAAAGGCTCGGTTTCCATCAATGCCAGCTGCTGCTCGGTGATTCTTTTGCTGATGCTGTCCATCGCAGTCCTGTCTTTCTTCCTCCCTGTGAATAGATCCTGGTACTCCTTCAAATCCTCCTGTGACATCTTGGAGATGAAGGCCTGGCGAAGCTTCTGGTCCTCAACCGGACTGGAAATGTCTGCGGCGTACAAGTACCTTCCATCCCCTTTGATCTTTACCCGGGCTCCGGGCTCCAGATAGATCTCCGGGCCGTAGCAAAGGATATCATAAGAATCCTCACGGATCCTCATAAGATCGATGGAATAGTGCTTGTCCCCGGAGAGGGAATCCAAGCGGAAGCTGAAACTCCCGTTTCTAAGGGTGTCTGTCTTGATACTTCTCCCGGATATTCCATCATAATGCATCAGGTAGACAGTTATGCTGTCATCCGAAGCGAATCCGGTCAGCTTCCCGACTATCTCTGCGCCGCCTTCAGGAACGTTGGAGCAGGCGTAAAAAAGCGTAAGAAACGCCGTGACCGCTATATTGCAAAAATAGGGAATCTTCATAAAGCATCTGTATTTACTCAACCCAACCGGTAACCCATTTACCATCGGAAGACCTATAACTGCTCCAATAGTCGATTTGAAGTAATGAAGCTGTGGATCCCTTGCCAGGGAACTTAACTCTGACTATGGATTTCCCATACTTGGCAGACACCTCTGTGGCATTATTGCTGGACTCCGGGAAATCAACTCCTCCCGAACGAAGGAAAGAGATCAGCCTGCCGCAAAACTGTAGGGCCTCTTTATGATTCTTTGCCGGGAAATAATACCACATGGAAGACAACTCTTTTCCGCTCTCACGGAACCACGCTGTCACCGAAAATGGGACTGTTCCAAGTACGCTCAAATCATAGCCGCTTTTGTCCTGGAGGTTGTCCAACTCGATGGTATTACTGGATAATAACTTATTATCAGTCTTGGTCTTCCACCCGTATTTCGACAGGTCTGAAAGGATCTGGTCCATGGAACATCTCCATCGGTCGGCGGGCAGCACTCCGAACGGACGGGTCACGATATCTGAAGGGGATAGTTCTTTCTGAACTACTTCTTTAGCTGTTTCCGTCGCCTTTGGAGCCTCTGTTTTCTTAGGCGTCTCTGTTTTCTTAGGGGCTTGGGTAGGTTTGGCAGAGGCAGGTTCGTCATCCCAATAGGTGATTACCCTTTTGACGGATTCACCAGTATCAGGGTCATAGAGGGCAGTATAATTCCCATGTGAGTCACGCCCGCGGACAATATAATTGGTAGTGTTTGAGTTGTAATCATTAATGATGAAATAAAAACTGTTGAGGTATTTCTCCAGACTGGGGAAGAAGTCTTTCCCAGAGTCAAAGCCATTCTCTATCAATGAATCCAGGGTCTCCGACACAAAGTCAGTCTCGAAAAACGCTGTGGTAAACGATTCTTTGCCATCATCATGGAAGGTAATGACCTCCGTGTTTTCCATATTACCCCAAAATGGGTCATATTCAGAATACTTGTCATAAAATCCGATAAGATCATCCCCTTTGTAACGGAATCTGTATTCTTCGTCATCTGAGAACACAATACCATTCAACCGGCCATCGGAACGATCTGTTCTCTTAATATGGCGGACACGGTTCGTTTTGTCTGTAGGAGTTGATACCCATTGATCAAGCTTGCCCTCGTTGGTGAAGGCTATAAAACTGAAGTCATGGACGTCATATGTTTCCGAACCATCACCTGTGTTAAATATGCGGCATTCTTTGACATGACCTTTAAGGCCGAAGGCTGCGGCGTCATGGTACTGTTGGGCAGATAAAGACAGGCCGAAGAACAGTCCGGAGACAACTAAAAGAAGGGATAAACTAAATGATTCTCTATTCATACTACAAAAATAGCAATTCTTCCGTGAACCCGCTGCCTCGGTCATCAGATCACCTTAGAACCCGACAGTGAGGCCGGCGGTCAGGCAACCATTGACTTCATGCGAGGATGGGAGGATCTCCGCTGTGGGAGCTAGATAGATATTGCTGTTTTTGAATAATCTCAAGGCTATGCCCGGCAAAATGGTAGATCTCCATTTCCAGGAGGGTGTATGCTCGATTTCTCCACCATCAACATCTGTCCCGATAATCTTATAGACACATTCTCCTCCAAGCGTCGCTTCTCCGAACAACAGGAAACGCCTTTTCCGGTCAAGCGGAACATACCTGCGATAGAAACCGTAAACCGGAATCTTCCTTACGTCGGCCGGATACGCATCCCAGTGTTCCAATCCGAGACCGCTGCCAATTCCAAACACGTTGTCGCCCACCCGGGCGCCAGCCATCACTTCGTACGAACCATGATAGATGGAGACAAAAGCCTTAAGGGAAAACTCAGGTGACCAGCCGGACCTCTCGGCATTCTGGGCAGAAACTGTCATCGTGAAAAGAATGACAGCTAAAGAGCATAAATACTTTTTCATCGTTTTTTTTGGGGAGTCCATAATACTAAATGCAAGAATCTAAAAATCTTGCATCTTTTCATGCAAGAATTCAGGAATCGGGGATTAAGAGATATGTAGAAGCGAAAAAAGTATGAAAAGAATCCTACTTTCAGTTATAGCTGTGATAGTCATCGCGGCGGGAGCCATGGCTCAGGAAAAGATAAAAAGGTTCGAGAATATATTTCAAGTCGGAGGAGGTCTTTTCCTGGAAAGCGGCACTTACGACAGCGGCAACAATCCCGGAGCAGCCCTTAGACTTTCCTACGGCCTGGACATCAAGTTCAATGAATGCTGGTCCATCATGCCCGGCATAGGGGCTGCCGGAATGCTCGGGGACGTCCGGCATTGGGGCTGGGTCGGCGGAGACGTTGATGACTATTCCTGCCTAGATGCTTTCTGCGATGTCCGGTTCGACATACAATCAGACGGAAGCCGGATAGTGCTCGGCCTCGGGCCCTGTTTCTACTATTCGAAAAACTCTGACACCTACTACATCGACCATGATCCCATGGATCCAAGGAATAGCGATATCAAGTTCTGGAATCATGGTTACGGACTCCGTCCGAGCATATTCTTCGAACATGGTAGGCATTTCAAATGGGGTTTCGAAGGAAACATAGGACTCAGGAATATGCGGATCCCATATCCCGAGCATAACATAACCGGAAAAACGCGTTTCAACAACATCATGGTGGTCGCAGCATTTGGATTTTGACAATTATTGCTTATAATTGTCCATGTTCAAAGTCAGCGATATCATCCACACGGCACCGGAGGAGTTTTCAACTCCCTTGCAGAAAGAAGTTTACGCAACATTTTCAAAACTCGGAATTCCATTCGAAAGAGTGGACACGGATCCCGGCCTCACCATGGAGGACTGCCAGTGGATCGACGAAAAGATCGGATGCAGGATCGTCAAGACCCTGTTCCTTTGCAACCGCCAGCAGACGGAATTCTATCTCTACGTCACATCTGACGACAAACCGTTCATAACCAAGGAATTCTGCGGGAAGCTCGGCATCCCCAGGGTCTCTTTTGCCGGAGCTGATAATCTCAAGAAACTGACCGGAGTGGAAGTCGGGGCAACGACTATCCTCAGCTCCGTACTTCATGAAGCCGCGGCAATCCACCTGGTCATGGACAAAGAAATCGCAGAGAGCGAAGTGTTCGCCTGCACCGACGGTACCGCCACCTGTTTCGTCAAGATAAAGACGGAAGACCTGATCGGGAAGTATATTCCTTCTACAGGACATAATTTGTTAATAATCAGCAATGAATCATAGTATGAAAGCTCAGTTTATCCTGCCTTGGCTGGTCATGGCCCTGGTCGTGTCACTGACATTGCCCGGCTGCGCCTCCGCCGCCAAATCCGCTTCAACCGATTCTTTCTCCAAAGAAGAATTATGGCTCAATAAAGACGGACAGAAGATCTACGGGGTTCTATACCGCCCTGAAGGGATCAAGAAAGCGCCCCTCCTTGTCGTCTCACATGGAATCGGCAGCAACCACCTCTCAGGTGCACCTTATGCCGAAGCCCTGGTCAAGCTTGGTTACGCCGTCTACTGCTATGACTTCTGCGGAGGTGGCAGGGCGAGCAAATCTGACGGAAAGACTTCCGAAATGTCCATTTTCTCCGAGGAAAAGGATTTGGAGGCCGTGGTCGACGGACTGAAAAACGTCGAGGGAATAAAGAAAGGTAAAGTCACCTTGCTTGGAATAAGCCAGGGTGGCATGGTGTCGGCCCTTTTCGCCGGAGACCATCCTAAAATGGTTGAGAAACTCGTTCTCGTCTATCCTGCCCTTTGCATCAAAGATGACTGGGTGACTAAATACCCCAAGATCACCGACATGCCTGAGGTTGTGAATTCCTTCGGGATGCAGCTCGGTCGGGCCTATGTGGAAGGCCTGTACGACCTGGACGTCTACGGAAGGATAGCACGGTACGAAGGCCAGGTGCAGATCCTACATGGCGACCAGGACAGGCTCGTGCCCATCTCCTACTCTGAAAAGGCACATGAGGCCTACAGGAACTCCGCCTTCAAGGTGATGCCCGGAGCCGGCCACGGCTTCCGCGGCAAAGTCCAGGAAGAAGCCATAGAAATCATCAAGAACTTCCTGAAAAAGTGATGAATATGAAACCGTCCAAACTGCTCTTGCCGGCATTGGCGCTCGGTGCCACGGCATGCGGCCAAAAAGAAGCTCCTGCACCCAGGCCAAACGTCCTCGTGATCGTTGCCGACGACCTCGGTCTCGGGGATGTCAGCTGCTACGGAAGCGCAACCATCAGCACTCCCAACATCGACCGCCTGGCGGGCGAGGGCCTGATGATGCGAAATGCCTATGCAACAAGCTCGACCTCAACTCCCAGCCGTTTTGCCTTGTTCACAGGAATGTACCCCTGGAGGAATCCTGACGCGAAGATCCTCCCGGGAGACGCCCCGCTGATCATAGATCCCTCAACCCCCACCCTGCCGAAAATGATGCAGGAACTGGGTTATTCTACCGGAGCCATCGGGAAATGGCACCTGGGAATGGGCTATGGCAAACTGGATTGGAACAAGGAGATCTCCCCTTCCGGCAACACCGTGGGCTTTGACTACACCAACCTGATCCCGGCCACGGTGGATCGCGTCCCTACGGTCTACGTGGAAAACGGACTGGTCCAGAACCTTGATCCGGACGATCCGATCGAGGTCGACTACGAGAAGAACTTCCCTGGCGAACCCACTGCCAACACCAATCCTGAGATGATGAAGATGCGCTGGCACCACGGTCATCAGGGAACCATAGTCAACGGTGTTCCACGAATAGGATTCATGAAGGGCGGCCGGAAGGCCAGATGGAGGGATGAGGACATGGCCGACTATTTCCTCGGCAAGGTCAAGTCCTTCATGGTCAGTCACAAGGACGAACCTTTCTTCCTCTACTACGGCCTGCATGAACCTCATGTCCCCCGTGTCCCTAATGAGAGATTTGCCGGGGCCAGCGGACTCGGTCCGAGGGGCGACGCGGTGGTAGAGGCGGACTGGTGCGTAGGCCAGGCCGTAGCCTGCCTAGATTCACTCGGAATCCTGGACAACACGATCGTGATCTTCACTGCCGACAACGGAGCTGTCCTTCAGGACGGTTACCAGGACCAGGCCCTGGAACTGGCCACCGAAAAAGGCCATGACCCCGACAACGGACTGCGCGGAGGAAAATACAGCCTCTACGATGCCGGAACACATATTCCTTTCATCGTCTACTGGAAAGGTCACATCGAACCGGCAGTCTCCGATGCCTGGTTCTGCCAGGTGGATCTCTTCGCAACATTCGGAGAGATGCTCGGCGGGAATGTTGCCGAAGGCACCGACAGCGAGAATGCTCTGGACGTCTTCCTGGGCAAGGATTTGAAAGACGGCCGCGAAGCTCAGATCCTGGAGGCCCAGGGAAGGCTTGCCCTCCGCAAGGGAGACTACGTCTTCATCCCGGCATATTCAGGACCGGCTACCAATGAGACCGGCATCGAGCTGGGCTGCAACGACCATGACACTCTCTGGGACCTGAAGGAGGATCCGGCACAAAGAAAGGACCTCTCCGAAGAAAGGCCCGATCTTCTTGCGAAATTGAAGGAAGAGTTTCTCGGTCTCGTCGGCTCGAGTTACAACCCCGGTCACGAGTCCGATCCTCTCCAGTAGATCCTACAGCATTCCTTCGAGTTTTTCCATCAGCTTCTCATAGAAAGGCTGGAGGACCACGGTACTCGTGCTGTGCTCTTCGTAAGCCTTCTTCTCTTCGTCGCTCATGCGTGCACTTTCAAGAACCTGCCTCAAAGCGGCCTTGTCAGAACCCTTCGACAAGCGCAGGGCATCCATGGCCTTGCGGCACCTGGAGGCCTGGGCTCCGAACTGGACAAGCCAGGGGCGGAGTTCCTTAAGGAGCATCTCGGGGCAGGCCTTCTCCATGCGTGCAGGCACGGTCTCCATCCTGAGGAACTCGTCGTAGAGACGGTTGAACTGCTCGGGAGTGTAGTTGTCAGGATCTATGACCTCGGTCTCCCATGATTCAGCCCTGCGGAAACGCTTTCCGGCGTCACAGTTGTGGATCGCGAAGAGTCGGTAGGCCTCCGTGTCTTCCGGAACCAGCTCAGCAAGAGCCCTTTCCCAGCTGTCCATAGGGTTGTAGCCGGAAGGATTCCAAGTGTAGTCGGCAACGCTGTAGATTGCAAGCTTTGAAGCCTCGCCATGCTCCATCGGATTGGTCAGGAGACCGGATAGTTCCTTGGAGGTCAGGTCGGTGTCGAAGCCGTAGGAAGGTCCCTGGAGGATGTGGGGAAGGATGTAGTCCGACACGGGGAAATTCCACCAGAACAAGGCTGGACGGCGGGTACGGCTGTCAACATATTCAAGGGTGCTCCTGGTCACATGAGACATGACCTGGTCGCCGGTCCAGAAGATCTGATAAGCCGGATCGAGTGACTTTCCGAAGATCGCAAGGGCTCCGTCCTCTCCTGGTTTCGAACGAGCCTTGGCATATTCGGTGGGACAGAGGATCAGGTGGGCGATGTCCTTATGTGCTTTATAGATGTCTTTCTTAAGATTCGTAAGCCACTCGGCCTGCTTGTGGGCATCGGCCCCGTCTCCCTTGATGTCGTCAAAGAATATCGCGAAAGAGCGGACTCCAAGGCCGTACATCGCATCGAACTTCTTGAGGATGTTGGAATAGTCCTCAGCGTCCCAGCGGATGTCTCCTCCGGGATGGATGGCCCAGGCAAACTCCACAAGGTTTTCCTTGCAGGCCTTCACCAGCTCAGCGATCTTAGCAGCTTCGTCGGCGGGATAAGGCTCCCTCCAGCTGGGTGTCCTGTGATAAGGATCATCCTTGGGACCATAGACATAGAGATTCATCTTGTTGCGTCCCATGAAGTCAATCAGGTCGAGACGCACCTCATGCGGCCACGGCGGCCCGTAGAAGCCTTCGATGACACCTCTGAGCGGGAGCGTGGGCTTGTCGCACACTGTTATGACAGGAAGGGCAGTCCCTTTCCTGTCTTCAATGACCTGGCGTAAGGTCTGAAGACCGTAGAAAACTCCGGCCTTGTCGAATCCGGTGATGCTGATTGAGTTCCCGGCAATCTCAAGGCGGTAGGCTCCGGAGACAGGCTCCATACCTTGTTTAGTAAAAAAAGACTTGGAAGAATTGATTCGCAACGTCAATGGTGTCCCGCTGACAGAAGTCGGGAGGAATCCGGCCAGCTGGAAAAGCTTCTTGTCCCCTTTCAATGAGAAGCCCTCGTTGACAGGACAGGTGACGGCAGAATTGACAGTAACTTGACGGGGAAGCGGATTGATGACAAGTCCGCCATGGTCGACCTTCTCACCGGGCACAGGAGGGGCGACATCGCCGATCTGGGCGGAAAGGATGAGGCTGGCAAAAAGGCCGGCAAGGGTGAATAAGGATCTCTTGATCATTTGAAATGATGTGTTTATGGTTTAGAGCATAACAAAGATACGAAACCATGTCGTGAAAAATCGCTATATTCACGAAAAATTGGGAATATGTATTCATTCGTTCAAGACGGCGACAGGTATGTCGTCAGCATAGACAATCATCAGGAAGTAGTGGGCGCCCTGGCGGCTTTCTGCAAGGAACAGGGAATCCTCTGCGGGGAGATCAGCGGTATCGGAGCGGTCAACCATGCCGTCCTCCGTTTCCTCGATCCGGCCACAAAGAAATACGTCGACAAGACCTTCGAGGAGCAGATGGAGATCTCCAGCCTCGTGGGCAACATCTCCGAAAAGGACGGAGAGGTCTACTTGCATCTCCATGCCAATTTCGGAAGGAGGGACTACACCGTGGTCGGCGGTCACCTGCTGAGCTGCCTGCTGAACGGAGCCTGCGAACTGGTGGTCACCAGGTTCCATTGCAAGGTCGGACGTCGTTTCGACGAGGAAACTGGCCTGAACCTATATTCATTCTAGCATCCACTGACTTGGAAACGAAGATCAACATAGTCCACTGCCCCTTGGCTGAGGTCGGAAAGTTCATCCCCGAATCTTCCGGCTTGTTCATCATCTGCGACCGGAATGTCTCCTGGATCCCCGAAAGGATAGGAGTCAAGGCCGAAGGAGTTTATTTGGTCGAAGCCACGGAGCAGAACAAGACGATCGGAACCGTGGCTGAAATCTGCCGCTGGCTGATGGAACAGGGTGCGGACAGGAAAGCCTTCCTCCTGGGAATAGGCGGCGGCGTCACGACTGACATCACAGGTTTCGCGGCATCAGTCTACAAAAGAGGCGTAAAATTCGGTTTCATCCCCACCACCCTGCTTTCCCAGGTCGATGCAGCAATCGGCGGAAAGAACGGAGTCAACCTGGACTCTTTCAAGAATATGGTGGGTGTAATACGCCAGCCCGAAGTCACCTTCATCTGTCCGGAACCGCTTGAAACCCTGCAGGATACGCAGATAGTTTCCGGAGCGGCCGAGCTGATCAAGACCTTCATAATCTGCAACGGGAATGACAACTACTCCAAGGCAGTGGAAGCCTTGAAGAACCAGTCAAGGAACCTCGGACCGCTTGTAGCAGAGGCCGCAAAGGTCAAGGCCGGAATCGCTTCAAGGGATCCTGAGGAACACGGCGAAAGGCGCCTCCTCAACCTCGGCCACACCTTCGGCCATGCGATTGAAAAACTGTCTGAAGAAAGCATCGGTCATGGCCAGGCTGTGGCCATGGGAATAATCCTGGCTGCCAGGCTCTCAGAGAAAGCAGGTGCTGCCGAGTGTGGCCTGTCAGCCCGCCTTGAAAGTGATTTCAAAGCCTGCGGCCTGCCGACTGAGTGCCCTTTCGGAATAAGCGAAATGGCCGCCGCGATGAAGAAAGACAAGAAAGCCGAGGGAAGCATAGTACATTTCGTGCTTCCTCTGTCGATAGGACATGTTGAAACCAGGGATCTCAGCGTCGAAGATGCCGTCAAACTGCTTGAATCATGATCTGTACAACTCTGCAGAACCGCTCCCTTGAAGAGATCTTCGACCTTCTGGAAAACAGCTCTCCAACGATCCAGATGGCCGAAATCCGGCTTGACCGATGCCCGCTCGACTTGGATGGGATCGAAGAACTGTTCTCCAGTTCAGACACACCTCTGATAGCCACCTGTAGGGTGGCAGGAGACGGAAGCGGATCATGGGAAGAAGCTGAAGAGAAACTGAGGAAGGCCATCGAAGCCGGAGCAGCTTTCGTAGATCTGGAAATCGAGGCTCCAAAGGAGATTGGGAAGCGTCTGAGGAGGGCTTGCAACGAGTTCGGTACGGCCATGATCCGTTCGTGCCATTTTTTCGAGGGGGTTCCTTCTGAAGAAACCCTCCTTCAAACTGCTGAAAAGTGCAGGAAATTCGGAGGAGAGATCGTCAAGGTGGTGGGCATGGCAGGCTCAGAAGAAGATGCTGCACGGATCCTTTCCCTTTATGACCACGACGACCCTCATCGGCTTGTAGCTTTTGCCATGGGCGCCCATGGCAGGCAGTCCCGCATTGAATGTCTAGGAAGGGGCGCTCCCTTCACCTATGCCGCGCTTTCAGAACAAGAAGCAGCAGCCCCGGGACAGTGGGCATATTCAGAGATGACTGAGGAAGTGTACGGGAACAGGAAACCTCTGTCCGGCAATGAGATCCTGGAGATGCCGTCCTCAAAGAGTTTCGCCCAACGGGCAATCATCGCCGCCGCCCTTGCATGCCGTTCCAGGAAGGGTTCCACCATCCTGAACGGCTACTCCCCCTGCGGTGACAACGAGGCCGCCATCAATGTCGCCAAAGCCCTCGGTGCCGACGTCACCGTCTCCAACACCTCTGTCATCCTGAGCGCAGCGAAGGATCTAGCTGCAGCGAAGGATCTCCATGTCGGCGAATCCGGCCTTCTCACCCGCCTTATGATTCCGCTCACAGCTGCCATGCAGCATCCGGGATCCGGCTCCAAGACTGACATAACCGGCGAAGGAACCCTTTTGGGCCGTCCCTTGAAAGGGGCTTCAGAGATAATGGCCAGGTTCGGAACCGTTCTGAGGCCGTTGAACGAACAGACCGGTGAGATCAAAGTTCCTCTTTCAGTGCAAGGACCGCTCCTGCCCGGGAAGAACGACATCTCCGGGAAGGATGGCTCACAGTTGATTTCAGGCCTTTTGATGGCCCTGCCCCTACTCCAGGGCGATTCGACCATCCATGTCCACGATCCCAAGAGCATCCCCTACATGTTCATAACGGTGGATGTGCTGAAGAAATTCGGTATCCGGATCGGCAGCGAGATGGAGGGTGACGAGGAATTCATGGAGACCCAGGACTGGAGTCTCTGCACTGGGGTTACATTCAAGATCAAAGGTGGACAGGAATATCTTCCCGCGTCCTTCGACATCGAGGGGGACTGGAGCGCAGCTGCCAATTTCCTGGTTGCAGGGGCGGTGTTCGGCAAGGTCCAGCTATCCGGGCTTGACACCTCTTCCCTCCAGGCCGACATATCCATAATGGACATCCTGATGGATGCCGGAGCCAGCCTATCCCAGTTGGATGAATCGGGCGTAATTACGTCTCAAAGGGCTCCTTTGAGGGCCTTCGACACCGATCTCAACAACTGCCCTGACCTATTCCCCATCGTTTCGGTGCTGGCCGCTTTCTGCGGCGGAGAGAGCCATATCCTTGGGTTCAGTAGGCTTGCAAGCAAGGAGAGCGACCGTGGCAAGGCGATTCTGGAGATGCTGAATAAGATGGGTGTCGTGGCCTTCGCCGAAGGGGACATGATGATCGTTCCGGGGCAGACTCTCGAGAGCCGCCTGCTGAATGGAACTCTCCTGAAGGGAGGTGAATATTCCTCATCCCATGACCATCGCATGGCGATGGCCCTCACCGTTGCCTCCCTCGGAGCCGACAGCCCGGTCATCATCGATGACACCGCCTGCGTCGCCAAATCCTTCCCTGCCTTCTTCCATATCTGGAACAGACTTTCCTGACTGAATAGCAGGCTATACCACCTGTAACCACTGCCACCCTCGGCACGTTAAGAGGGGGGACCGGAGCGGAACACAGTGAAGCGAGCGGTGGGGCCGCGAAGCGGCGGTTACTGGGGGTATAGTCTGCTATTCGGAACTACCGTTGGAAGAGGACTCCCGGAAGGAGAGGGTGGTGCCGGGGGAGGTGCGCATGGTGTGGCCGATACGATGACGGTCGGTGCGGACACGGCCCTTTATGAATTCGGGAATATTGTAGGAGAACATCAGGTCTGAATAGAACTTAGCCGGCTTCCTCTGCGGCAGCAGGAACGGCTTGTGCTCCTGCCCGTCCTCATCGATGAAGGTCATGTAGAGGCGCGTGTAGAGCCCGTCGATGCGACGGCTCGAGAACACCATGAAACGGCTGTTTGAACTCCAGCTGTGGTAGCTGTCCACATTGCCGGAATTAGCCTCCGACATAGGCCTGATCGCACCGTCTGAAAGATTGACGGCATAAAGGTCAGAATCCTTGTGCCAGATTGAGAAATTCCCGAAACCATGCTTAGTAAAGACCAGCGTCTTCCCATCGGGAGACACCCTCGGGAAAGATGCGCTTGAAGAATCAGCGGCATGGAAAAGGGTGTCTATCTTCGATCCGACAGTCCCGGTCTCAGGATTGAAATCAACCCTGCAGAGATTGTAGTGGACATCCCTGTAACCCTCCGGCATAGGGTCGACCGCCGGAGCCGAGCAGAAATAAAGGCTCCTGCCGTCCGGAGAGAATGTCGGGAAGGTCTCGAAAGCATCTGAACGCATCAGCTCTGGGTTGGAGAAGACCTGCATGGTCTGCGTGTCCATCACGACCACATCCGATTCCGCATCGAAAACCTCGATCCTGTTGTGGTCGGCAGCATGGAACGACTGGAAAGTCTTGTTAACCGAGAAAGCTATGTAGCGCCCTTCCGGATGCCAGTAGGGATAGACCAGGTTGGAAATGGTCTTGTCCGTCTTGGTGTTCAGTTTCTCGACATGGGAACCGTCCATGTAGACAGTGCCTCCGTTGGCAGCTCTCATGTGGAAGACCATCCTGGAAGGATCCTGCATCCTGAACGAGTGGCAGTTGACGCAGTTGTTGTCCGTCAGACGGTTCTCGTAGATAGGAGTCTGCTTGAAAGAAGCTATATTCCTCTGGTACAGTCCCATCTTGTTCCAGAGGCCGTAGCCGGGGGCGATCAGACGGTAAGCCACATAAGGATCGGCCTCATATTCACTGACATTCACCTTGAAAGGGCTGTAAGAGAGCCACTTCCCATTGCGGCGCACCACCACGGTGAAGTCCAGGCTTCCTCCTTTCGAGGCTTCGAGAAGATTCCGCCACTTGCGCATAGGGATCCTGAAACCGTGCTTACCTGCCTTGATTCCGATCCTGCGACCGTCAGCAGACGTTATTTCAAGGAAAGCCTTTTCTTCTCCGCCGATGGTGAAATCAAGAGGGGCTATGTTGCATGGGACGGTCACTTCGGAATAGTCGGGGAACATCCCTTCAGGCTGGCCGTCGAGCGTTCCTGCAACATTGACTTTCGAAGAGCAGGAAACTGCAGCCAGAAGCACCGGCACCATGAATATTCTTAAGAATCTTTTCATCTCTTTCATGGCCGTCAGATCTTTTTGAACATGAAATAGTACCAGTAGGTGTCGGAGAAGGACTTCATGTCCCGGATCGGATTGCCGTTGCTGGCTCCGAGTTCAAAGAAACGCCTTTTGAAGGACTGGTAGCGGGAGAAGGTTGCGTCCGTCACTCCGTGCTCCCTGCAGTAGGCCTCGTCCTCCTCGGAGTATACGAGCACCGCCTCCTGAAGATGAAGGTTAAGCGACCCGTCGGGATTGTAGGCCTTGGGATCGTTCTCGATGTAAGCCTTGAGGCCATCTACGTCCTTTGCGAGAAGCATGTAGGCCACGTAATAGTCCCTGGCTGCGGCATTGTCCGGAGCTACCCCCAGGATCAGTTCGAGGTCCTTGTGAGGGTCCATGCCTACGAAATGGTCGGCAGGAGGGATGCAACGCCTCAGGTAGCCGAGCTCGGGATCTGCCTCGACAGCCTCATCATTCCAAAGGAACCGGCGCATCTCGCTGGCCTCCTTCCTGTACCCCCAGGTCTTTTCCATTTCGGAAATATACTTCCCTGCGACCTCGTAGGCACCCCAGGCCAGGTTGGTCCTGATCAGGCGCATCATCATCGAAGGGCTGCCGAAACGGACTCCCACGCTCGCGTCGAACGCCTTGTTCTGCGAATGTGCCACATTGCCCATCTGGTAGTAGATGTGGCTGTCGAGTGCTATGACGTCGGGAATCCTGTCGCTCTGATCGTCTGCTGCCACGAGGGACATGATCCCACTCTGGGGATAGTCGAAGAGTTTGTCGAGCAGCTGCCCTTTGTGCGAAAGAGCCAGGTTGCGCACATTCATCATGAGGAAATTCTCATGCCTTGCCGTCCGGTCGGAAAGTATTGAATCCCAATCCTCTGCCACCACGAAATGGTTCAGGCGGAGCATGTCATAGTACTTCTTGTCCATGTGGGAAGGAATCCGCAGAAGGGCGACTATAAAAATCAGGAGGGCGGCGCTGGCCACCACGACCTGGGCCACATTGCCCTTGAGCTTCCCGGCAAGTACGGCCAAGACTGCCACAAGCGGAAGTGCTATCCATGATGCATGAATATAAAGTCCCGGATGGACCAGAGGTTCATAATAGAAATCCTGAAGCAGGGCCAGCCTCATGCTCTGAATGAAGCCGAGGCGGACAGCGACCCAGGCAAAAAGAAGGACGGCGGCCAGGGAGACGGCACCGAGGTACCATTGATCTTTGCCCGAAAGTGCATCAAGAAGGATGACACAGACGGCGAACAGAACTGCGGCAGAGCCGACGAGCCAGTAGAGGAGAACCGACATCAGAACTCCCGCGATGACTCTTCCGAGCTTGCTCTTCTCCTGAAACACAGCGACATACAACCAAAGGAATATAGCCACCATGATGAAGGCCACGAATCCCTGGTAATAATACAGCGAATCGCCCAGGGCTCCTTGCTGGAAGAAAACGGGGAGGAAACAAAAAGGAAGGACGGTAATCGAAGCTCCGGCCTTCTTGAGGGTTTTCCAAAGGATAAGGGCTGTGCAGGCTCCCAACAAGGCAGTCTGCAAGGCTCCGGCCCAGGGAAGCTTGAAGAACTGGACGAAAAACTGCGATGCAACCATGGCGAATCCTCCTATGCTTCCCAACTTCGACAGGATGTCGGGGCAGTCATAGAGGAAAAGCTGGTTCTGCTCCCTGTAAAAGAACGTGAATTCCTCCCATTTTTGAAGAAGGACACAGGAAAAAGCAGTCGCCACGATTGCCACGGCTGCCGCGATCCATTTGAATATGTCTTTTTTCGGAAGAGCCATGGGATAAATATACGTTATTTTTTGAAAAGGGCGAACAGGGCCGATCCGGAGCCGGACATGGCGGCATAGGAGGCGCCGGCATCATAGAGGGACTGCTTGATGGCGGCGAGTTCCGGATGGAGCTTGAAGACCGTCGTCTCAAAGTCGTTCACCACCAGTCCCTTCCACTCTTCCACCGGCCTCTTCAGCAGCTCCCGCAAACCGTCCCCGATACCTGGTTCTGTCGAAGGGACTATAGGTTCCGGGGACACTGCCACCCTCGGCACGTTAAGAGGGGGGACCGGAGCGGAACGTAGTGAAGCGAGCGGTGGGGCCGAACGAAGAGAGGCGTCCCCGGTGCCTATAGTCCCTTCGATGGAGCATCGGGGCACGATGCCGTCATAGGCTTCTTTGGTGGAGACACTGATGCCCTCGGGGACGATGACCTTAAGGTCGTAACCATTGAGGTCAAGGTCGAACGGCTCCAGGATCTCCCCGCGGCCGGTGCCGATCATCGGCCGGTTCCAGACGAAGAAAGCACAGTCGCTGCCAAGTCTGGAAGCATATTCAGAAAGCCTCTCTTCCGAAAGGCCGAGGCCGCAAATCTCGTTCAGCGCCTTCAGGGTGAAGGCCGCATCAGCGGATCCGCCACCGAGCCCCGCTCCCACGGGAGCCTTTTTTTCAAGGAATATCTTTACCGGCGGCAGGTCGAAATCCTCCGCCAGAAGGAAGTAAGCCTTGGCGCACAAGTCCTTGAGCGGATCCCAGTCCACTCCCTCTTTCCTCGCGATGGTGATCATCAGCTTCCCATCCTCGGACAGCCCTTGTACCAGCTCTCTGCCACAATCCGGAGGGGCAGTCCGGCCCCGGCGAAGTCCATCCTCGCTTCGCTGCGGCTGAGTATCGCCTAAGGCCGGCTGCTCCTCCGGATGCATGCCGTCGTATTGGGCGAAAAGAGAGGCGGATGTGCGGCTGTAATCATCGCCGGCGATGACCTCAAGATTGTCCCCGAACTCATGACAAGGAACAAACAACGTCTCGATGTCATGATAGCCATCGGGCCGCTTCCGGATCACATTCAACCCGAAGTTAAGTTTCACATTCGTCCGGAGAACCATAACAGTTTCTATTTTGCCAGCGAGCGGATGGCGGATTCTATAGCGGAGGCAAGAGCCTCATCCTCAAGGCCTTCCAGGACAGGAGCAACAAACGAAATCATCTGCAGGACCTTGGCCTCATCCTCCGGGATGCCG
Organism: Bacteroidales bacterium; assembly: GCA_017469745.1. Taxonomy (GTDB): domain Bacteria; phylum Bacteroidota; class Bacteroidia; order Bacteroidales; family UBA932; genus Cryptobacteroides. The sequence goes on from JAFUFS010000006.1 coordinate 53,934, forward strand.
CGGGAACGCATGTAGAACTGCTCGTCCTCGTTGAGTTTTCCGACGGTCGCGCCGTGAGAGCACTTGACGTCATCGGCATAGATCTCAAGGCGGGGCTTTGTGTTGACCCTAGCCTCGTCTGAAAGGACAATGTTGTGGTTCTCCTGATAAGCCTCTGTCTTCTGGGCATCCGGAGCCACGATGATCTTTCCGAAGAAAGCACATTTGGACTGGCCGGAAGCCAGACCGTTGAAAAGCTGGTGGGAGGTACAGCCAGGGGCCCGATGGTGCATGGTGATGTCGAACGTGACTTCATCCGTGCCGTCGGAAATGTATATTCCTTTAAGATCCGCTTCTGCGCCCGGACCGACCAGATCGACAGTGACCGGAATCCTGGCCGACACTCCCGGCAGCACCACGAAGGTCTCCTCGAGTTTCTCACCTTCGCCGACTACGAATGAATATTCCTCCTGCGACCGGCTGCCATCGATGATGATAACCCTGGCCGCGGGACCCGTCGGAACAGGCACCGGAGTGGACACGTAGTTGCCGTGGTCTATCTCTTTAGAACTGCTCGAACCCATCTTTCTCGATCTTGTCAATAAGTTCCCTTCCGCCGTCAGCCACAATCTGCCCTGCCTTAAGGACATGAACCCTGTCCGGCCGGACATATTCAAGAAGCTTCTGGTAGTGAGTGATCACGATCGCTGACTTTTCCGGAGTGTGCAGGGCATTGACTCCGTCCGCAACGATCTTGAGCGCATCCACGTCCAGGCCGCTGTCAGTCTCGTCAAGGATTGCCAGCACAGGGTCGAGCATGGCCATCTGGAAGATCTCGTTGCGTTTCTTTTCACCTCCCGAGAAGCCCACGTTGACCTCCCTCTTGGAGAATTCAGGCTTCATCTGAACAAGGGCCATCTTCTCCTTCATCAGCTTGAGGAAGTCCCCTCCCTTGATCGGCACAAGACCCTCTGCCTTGCGCTTGGAGTTGATAGCCGTCTTCATGAAATTGGTGATGGAGACTCCGGGGATTTCGATCGGATACTGGAAGGACATGAATATTCCTGCCCAGGCCCTTTCTTCTGGCTTCATGGCCAGCAAGTCCCTGCCCATGAACTCAATGGTTCCGGAAGTGACCTCGTAGCCCGGCTTCCCGGTCAAGATGGCTGACAGGGTGCTCTTGCCGGCTCCGTTAGGACCCATCACGGCATGGATCTCCCCTCGCCCTATCTCCAGGTTTATTCCTTTGAGGATCTCCTTGTCGCCCACACTGGCGTGGAGGTCTGTTATTTTTAGAAACGCCATAATATCCTGTTATGTAACTATTTATTAATCAAGCTTTTCCTTAATTTAACGGTCTTAAAAACAGCACCGTTGAATTATTTAATAATCTAATATTCAATCACATACGTACCAGCGCATTCTTCCTCTTTTATTTTCCGTCTCTGTACAACTTGAACCAAGTCCAGAGCGACCAGATTCCGTTGATGAGGTACAGGGCGCTGACGATCGGCATGAACACCAGGCCGGCGCTGAGGTACAGGGTTATGTTGGCAGCATTGACCACCAGCCAGACGATCCAGCAGTCCCATTTTTTCTGGGCTGAAAGGAACTGGGCCAGGAGGGTCAGCATCAGCACGAAGGAGTCCAGCCAAGGGGTCGGGTCAGGACTGAAGATCCCGACTCCCCAATGAGTTCCGAGTTGGCTGAGGACATATCCCCAGACAGCCCCGGCGACTACGACGACCGTCAAGGCCACGCACCAGCCTTTCATGTCCAGACGGCTGACTTTCAGGGCGGTAGCGTCACCGGCACTCTTCTCATCTTCCTTCGGGTGGGTCCATCTCCAATGACCGAAGGCATTGATAGCGAAAGCTATCGGCTGGAGGAGCATGGCCGAATACAGGTGCCTCTGCCAGAACAGCATGAACAGCAGGATGTTATACAAGTATCCCACCCAGAAATTGTACTTGCTGTTCCTTCCGGCCATCACCACGCAGGTAAGGCCCGCGATGACACCGATCAGTTCGAGCCAGCTAACACCGGCTCCTCCCATGGTAAAGGCTATATTGTTGATGTCGAATATATTCATTATCCTACTGAACCTTCAAGTGAAACTTGGAGAAGCTTGGTGGCTTCTACCGCAAACTCCATAGGAAGCCGTGAAAGCACCTCATGAGCATAGCCGTTGACGATCAGGCCCACAGCGTCCTCGGCGTCCAAGCCGCGCTGGTTGCAGTAGAACAGCTGCTCGTCGCTGATTTTAGAAGTAGTTGCCTCATGTTCGACTATGGCTGTCGGATTGAAGCTCTGGATGTCCGGGAAAGTGTGGGCTCCGCACAGCGACCCGATCAGCAAGCTGTCGCACTGGGAATAGTTCCTCGCACCAATGGCTCCTGAATTCATCCTGACGAGGCCGCGGTAGCTGTTCTGGCTGTGACCGGCGGAAATACCCTTGCTGACTATGCGGCTCTTCGTACCCCGGCCGATGTGGACCATCTTCGTACCGGTGTCCGCCTGCTGGTAGTTGTTCGTCACCGCCACTGAATAGAATTCCGAAGAGGAATAGTCTCCCTTCAGGATCGTAGAAGGATATTTCCATGTGATGGCGGAGCCGGTCTCGACCTGGGTCCAGCTCAAATGGGCCCCGCTATCCTTGCATATTCCCCTCTTGGTCACGAGATTCAGGATTCCTCCCCTGCCCTGGGCGTCTCCAGGGTACCAGTTCTGGACCGTGGAGTACTTCACGTCGGCATCCTTCTCAACAATGATCTCCACCACGGCAGCATGGAGCTGGTTCTCGTCCCTCATCGGAGCAGTGCAGCCTTCCATGTAGCTCAGCGAAGATCCTTCGTCAGCCACGATCAAGGTTCTTTCGAACTGGCCGGTTCCGGCCGCGTTGATCCTGAAATAGCTGGAGAGGTCCATGGGGCATTTCACCCCCTTGGGAATATAGCAGAAGCTGCCGTCGCTGAACACAGCCGAATTGAGGGCTGCGAAGAAATTGTCCCCTGACGGAACCACGCTTGCAAGATATTTCCTGACCAGGTCGGGATGCTCCTTTACAGCCTCCGAGAAGCTGCAGAATATTATTCCTTTCTCTGCCAGTGACGCCCGGAAGGTCGTTGCCACTGAGACAGAATCAAACACAGCATCCACTGCCACGACTCCGGCCAGAGCCTCACGCTCCCGTACAGGAATGCCCAGCTTCTCGAAAGTTTCTTCAAGCTTAGGGTCTATTTCCTTGGGCCTTTCAGAGTCCTTCTTGGGGGCTGCGTAATAGATGATATCCTGAAAATCGATCTCCGGCATGTCGAGATGGCCCCACTCGGGCATCTCCATCTTCTGCCATTTCCTGAAGGCGTCCAGACGGAACTCCAGCAGCCACTCCGGCTCCTGCTTCAAGGCGGAAATCGTACGTATGATGTCCTCGTTCAGTCCTTTAGGAATAAAGTCCTGGCGGATGTCCGTCACGAACCCTTCCTTGTACTCCTGCGAGGTTATCCCTTCGATTATCTTGTCTTCTTCTCTCTGATCCATCGTCAAATCTCCATTATGCAAAGATAGCGAAAATAAGTATCTTTGCGTTGGTGCATAATATTGAATGAATATGAATACGTTCGGCAGGAATTTCAGGGTACAGGTGTTCGGCGAGTCTCATGGCGAGGCCATAGGAGTTGTCGTGGACGGCGTTAAGTCGGGGATTCCTCTCTCCAAGGAGGATTTCACCGAGGACATCCTGCGCCGCAAAAGCGGTGCGAAGGGCACTACGCCAAGGATCGAATCCGATGAGCCTGAGATCCTAAGCGGGGTCTTTGAAGGCCACACCACGGGAGCCCCACTCGCTATCATATTCAGGAACAACAACACAAGGTCCGGTGACTATGATGCCTTGAGAGATGTGCCCAGGCCCGGCCATGCAGACTTCACTGCTGCTGTCAAGTGGAACGGCTTCAACGACCCTCGTGGCGGCGGCCATTTTTCAGGCCGGCTGACCCTGCCCCTGGTAGCTGCCGGAGTGATTGCCAAGAAGCAGTGCGCCCTTTCTTCCAGTTCAGAGATTGGGTTCAAAGCTGAGCTTAAAGAAATCGGCGGAGAGACAGATCCGTCCAAATGGGATGCCCTCCTTGAAGAAACTTCACGTGAAGGAGATTCCCTCGGCGGTATTGTAGAATGCAGGATTGATAACGTTCCAGCCGGCCTGGGTAATCCTTTTTTCGATTCAGTCGAAGCTCTTCTTTCCCATGCCGTTTTCTCAATTCCTGGAGTACGCGGCATCGAGTTCGGTGACGGTTTCTCAGCCGCCCGCATGAAAGGATCGGAGCATAATGATCCCTTGATGCTTCATTCCGAAGGAGCCAGGCCGGCCATCGAGGACAATGCCACCCTCGGCACTAGAGGGGGGACCGGAGCGGAACGTAGTGAAGCGAGCGGTGGGGCCGAGCAAAGCGAGGCGTCCGAGAGGCCGGGCCTGGCTCCTTCGGGCGTACAATCAGCTAAGAACGGGGCCGGAGGAATCAACGGGGGTATTACGAACGGAGCGCCTATCGTGTTCCGCGTGGCCTTCAAGCCGACCTCCAGCATCTCAAAGACCCAGAAAACCCTCAACATCAAGACCGGCGAAACTGTCAGCCTCAACGTTCCAGGCCGTCACGATGTCTGCTTCGCTTTACGTACCCCGGTCATAGTCGAAGCCGTCGCAGCCATCGTCCTGGCTGACTTGGCGAACAGCATTTAAGCACTGCCTCAAAGTCAGCGTTTTTCAGAAATCATTAATAACCAAACAATTACAGAAAACGCATAGACAATTTGTCTATGCGTTTTCTGCATCTGCTTATGTAGCAGGCTGTTACAAAAAACGGCCAAATTCTATCTACTGATTCAGGGCGTCAGCTGACTTGATGTACTTGGCCAGATCCTCGTCGGAAACATGATAGTTGCCCATTTCACCGGAGAAGTACTGGTCATAGGCGCTCATGTCCACGAAACCGTGACCGGAAAGATTAAAGAGGATGGTCTTCTGCTCGCCGGTCTCCTTGCACTTGAGAGCCTCGTTGATAGTGGCTGCAATAGCGTGGCAGGATTCGGGAGCAGGAATGATACCCTCGGTCTGGGCGAAGAGAACGCCGGCCTTGAAGGAATCAAGCTGCTCGATGTCAACTGCTTCCATGAAACCGTCCTTCATCAGCTGGGACATGATGACACCAGCGCCATGGTACCTGAGACCGCCGGCATGGATGGTGGCAGGCTTGAAGGTGTGGCCAAGGGTGTACATCGGAAGGAGCGGAGTAAGTCCGGACTCGTCGCCGAAATCATATTCAAACTTACCTCGGGTAAGCTTGGGGCATGAATAAGGTTCCGCTGCGATGAAACGGGTCTTCTTTCCGTCCTTGATGTTGTGGCGCATGAAAGGATAGGCGATTCCGCTGAAGTTGGATCCACCGCCGAAGCAAGCTATGACGATGTCGGGATATTCGCCGGCAAGTTCCATCTGCTTCTCGGCTTCCAATCCGATGATTGACTGGTGCAGGCAGACATGGTTAAGAACGGAACCGAGGGTGTACTTGCAATTCGGAGTGGTAACTGCCAGCTCGATGGCCTCAGAGATTGCACAGCCAAGGGATCCCTGGTCGTTGGGGTTGACGGTCAGGATGTCCTTTCCGGCACGGGTCGACATGGAAGGGGAAGGAGTGATGGCAGCTCCGAAGGTCTGCATGATAGAACGGCGGTAGGGCTTCTGGTTGTAGCTGACCTTCACCATGTAGACTGCGCAGTCGATTCCAAATTTCTTCGCTGCATAGGAAAGGGCACCTCCCCACTGGCCGGCTCCGGTCTCGGTGGTGATGTTCGTGATTCCCTGCTTCTTGGCATAGTAGGCCTGGGCAAGGGCTGAATTCAGCTTGTGGCTACCTGCAGGAGAAACACTCTCATTCTTGAAATAGATGTGGGCGGGAGTGCCGAGGGCTTCCTCAAGTTCGTAGGCACGGACAAGCGGTGTGCAGCGGTAGGCTGCGTACTGCTCGCGGACCTCTTCAGGAATAGGAATCCATTCGTCGGTCTGGTTGAGTTCCTGGTTGGCACATTCCTCACAGAAGATAGGATAAAGATCCTGAGGAGTGAGCGGCTGCCTGGTTCCGGGATTGAGGAAGGGCAGGGGCTTGTTGGGCATGATGGCCTGGATGTTGAAAAAATGCGTGGGAATCTCTGATTCCGGGAGCAAGAACTTTTTCTGTCTCATTGCTGTTCGTTTTTATTGGGTTTATAATTAAAAATAGTCACAAAAAAAGGTGGCGCGCTGTAAGTCAGCGTGCCACCTGTATGCTTCAATGGTAACTACGACGGACGACTTACAGCTTTGAACTGCAAGTGCGCCACCAGAAATTATTGTTCGTAGTCTTCATTCTTCGCAAATATGGCTAAAAAAATCTAAAAAACAAATTTTAGCCGATAATTCCGTTTGCCTGGAGGAAGGCGTTGACTGCCGTTGCCAGGAAGAGGCAGACGATCAGGCTGGCGACGATGACGCCGATGACCTTGAGCCTCTTGAACCAGATCTGGCTGTTCCAACCCACGGTCTGGAACATGCTCCAGAAGCCATGGCAGAGGTGGAACCAGATGGCCACAAACCAAATGATGTAGAGGAGAAGCATCCACCACTTGCCGAAGGTTGCTTCAAGCAGGAGGTAAGGATTGTTCTCGAAATTACCTATTCCGAACATCTCCGGAAGCTGCATCTTGGCCCAGAAATGGGAAAGATGGAAGAGGAGGATGCCGAGGATCACGATACCAAGGACGAACATGTTCTTGGCAGCCCAAGAATCAGCAGCAGCCACGCTCTGAGCCTCGTAACGCTTGACACCACCGCGAGCCTTGATGTTCCTGTAGGTGATCACGCAACCGTAGATGATGTGTACGAACACGCCAAGAGCAAGGATGGGGACCATGATGTCAATGAAAGAAGTTGACATGAAGTCGCAACCAAGCTTGAAAAGGCCATCGCCGGCTGAGAAGAGCTTGTCATCAGCAGCCACGGAGCCGAATTTGCCCGTGAATGAATCAATGACAGAGAAAAAATTTATAGTCCCGTGAAGGAGCAGGAAAACAATGAGGAAGGCTCCACTGATTGCCTGGATGAACTTCCTGCCGATCGAATAATGAAACGCGTTTGGCATTATCGTCAGTATTTGTGGTAGTAGCGGGGGTGGGGCATGATCCCACGACCTCCGGATTATGAATCCGACGCTCTAGCCAGCTGAGCTACCCCGCCATAATTTATTAAAAAACACGGAACGCTTGATGGCAAACGCCCGTGCCTAAAGTTGAGATAGAAGGATTCGAACCCTCACTGACAGAGCCAGAATCTGTAGTGCTACCATTACACCATATCTCAATGATTCCCTCACACATCAGATGTGGTTTGGGATTGCAAAAATAGAGATTTATCCTGAATCCGCAAAATTAATTCGAATTTTTATGGTCTTTTAGTCCTCTTTCCCCATGAGCAGTACGGTTGCCCATACCTCGCAGCCCTCGCCACGGCCGACAAAACCAAGACGCTCGGTAGTGGTGGCCTTGACACTGACCTGACCTTTGTCAATTCCCATTATCCCTGCCAGGGTCTCGCGCATCTGATCTATGTAAGGCCTCAACTTGGGTTCCTGCAGGGCTATGGTGATGTCGACGTTCACGATATCATATTCAAGCATCGAAACCACTTCCGCGAGCAGTTTCTTGCTGTCTATGCCTTTGAATTTAGGGTCGCTGTCGGGAAAGTGAAGGCCGATGTCCCCGAGCGCAGCCGCCCCGAGAAGGGCATCGCAAAGGGCATGGATGGCCACATCTCCGTCCGAATGGGCGACGAAACCTTTCTCTGAAGGGATCCTGACCCCGCAGAGCCACATCGGAAGGCCCTCCTTCAAGGCATGAACATCATAACCATTGCCCACCCTGGGACTTTTTGAATACAACCAACTCATAATGAAATAACGTCTGTTCTGACAAAATTAAGAAAACAAATCGGTATATTTGTGTTATGAAAGTCATGAAAAGCTACATCCAGACTCTCATACTACTGCTTGGAGTTGCGATCGGAGCCATCTGCGGGGCGATCTTCGGCCCGGCGGCATCCTTCGTCAAGCCGATCGGAGAAATCTTCCTCAACCTGATGTTCGTACTCGTCGTGCCCATTGTCTTTTTCTGTGTGGCCAACGCAGTGTGCAGGCTGACCGTTGAGAAGAAGGTCTGGAAAGTCCTCGGCTGGTCGGTGGCCGTGTTCCTGGTAACCTCTATAGTGGCCGGGGTCCTGACCTGGCTTCTCTGCGAGTTCTGGAATCCTCTTGGAGCTTTCGCGACCAGGATCCCTCCGGAAAGGTCGGAAGAGGCAGTGATTCCCCTCTCGGGTAGCACCTTCCTTGAGACGATCAGGAATATGTTCACAGTCAGCGACTTCAGCCATATCCTAAGCAAGGAAAGCCTGCTTCCGCTGTTCGTATTCTCCGCCCTGTTCGGCGCCGCCGTACCTCTCTGCGGAGAAAAGGGGAAACCGATGGAGCATTTCCTCTCCAGCGGAATGGCCGTGGTGATGCAGGCCCTCAAAGCCCTAATGTATGTCGCTCCCCTGTGCCTTGGCTGCTACTTCGCCGACATGATCGGGAACCTCGGCGGACAGATCGTCGGAAGCTACATCAACAGCCTCCTGCTCTACCTCGTCATGGCCGCCTTGCTCTTCTTCGTAGTGAATTCGATCTATGTCATCAGTGCTGGAGGGAAAGGCTTGCTCGCCGGTTTCTGGAAGAATATGGCAGGACCGTCACTTATGGCGGTTTCGACATGTTCCAGTGCCGCGACCATCCCTGCAGGCATAGAGGCCACAAAGAAGATGGGAGTCGACGGCTCGGTCTCAGAGGCGGTCATCCCTCTGGGAATCAACCTCCACAAGGACGGCTCAGTGGTCTCCGGAGTCCTGAAGACGATCTTCGCCGTTTCCTTCTACGGACTGAGCGGTTACGGATGCATTGACATCGTAGGAATAGCCATACTTACCAGCCTCGTAATCGGGGCGATTCCTGTCGGAGGAATGACAGGAGAAATATTGATTTGTACCATCCTGGGAGTTGATCCCGAGTTTGCCGCCACGCTGCTTGTCATAGGCACGTTGGTCGACATCCCCGCGACCCTCCTCAACACGTCGGACAACCTTGTGAGCGCGATCTGGGTGGACAAACTCTGCAAGAATATATGATCAGACACATCTACAGACATTCAGGATCCTTCTCCTTCGAGGCCGGAGGAAGCATTGACAATCTCGAAGTAGTTTACCATACATCGCCCTGGGAATATGTCCCCGGCAAGAAAGTAATCTGGCTCTGCCACGCACTGACGGCATCCTCCGATGCGGAAGGAGAATGGTGGCCCGCCCTCGTCGGGCCCGGAAAGGTCCTGGACACAGACAAGTATTTCGTGATCTGTGCCAATGTCCTTGGTTCAGCGTGCGGCTCTTCGGGCCCGGCATCAATTAATCCAAAGACAGGGAAACCATATTACTTTGATTTTCCCAAGGTCACTGTCCATGACACGGTCTGCGCTTTCGATTTGCTGAGGGAGCACCTTGGAATCAGCAAGATAGACATGATCGTGAGCACCTCGATGGGAGGGTTCATGACCTTCGACTGGCTGGCCTGGAAACCGGAGATATTCACCGGGAAAGTGTTCTTCATCGCCACCGGAGCCAGGGTCACCCCTTGGCTGACCGGCTTCAATTCAGCGATGAAGATGGCCCTCTATGCCGACCCAACTTTCAAGGAGCACAAGAGCCTCAAGGGTGGAATGGACGGCTTGAAAGCAGCCCGTACCATCGCCCTGCTGACATATCGCTGTGAAGAGGGTCTTTTCAAACAGGTCGAGGATTCTCCGGACGTAATGTTCGCAGACAAGGCAGGATCGTACTACCGCCACCAGAGCTCCAAGTTCGTGAAGGACTGGGACGCCTATTCCTACCTCTATGTCTGCGACGAGGTGGATAGCAATAACGTGGGCCGTGACCGCGGCGGAGTGGAAAAGGTCCTGAACGGGATCAAGGCAGACTGCACCTTCGTCTGCATGTCCTCGGACGAACTCTTCCCTCCCGAAGACATGAAACCTTGGTCAGAGATGGTTCCAGGCTCGAAGTATTTCCAGATCGAAACCCCTTACGGCCATGACGGCTTCCTCATCGAGACCGAAGCCATCGGCCGCCTCCTCGCCCCAGCACTGAAGGATATTTGATTTTATCCAAAAAAGTTTGTAATTGATACTATTATTAGTATCTTTACACAAACTCTTAAACTATGGGGAAAAAGGAAAAACTTCTGGCAAGATTCCTGTCCTTACCGAAAGACTTCACTTTTGAAGAGACGGTAACCTTGATGTCTCATTTTGATTATCATATCCATAACAAAGGAGCGACATCGGGGTCACGAATCAGGTTCAAAAATGAAAAGACAGGGGCATATGTAGACATCCACAGGCCACATCCTGGAACAGTCATGAAATTGTGGATGTTAAAGGAACTGAAGCATCACTTTGAAAGTAGGGGGTTATTATGAAAGATTATCTGGAATACAAAGGTTATAAAGGTACTGTTGAATACAGCAAAGAAGATGACTGCCTTTGCGGTAAAGTCATCGGGATGAGCAAGGACCTGATCATGTACGAAGGAAGCACTCTGGAAGAGCTTCGGTCTGATTTCAATAAAGCCGTTGATGACTACATCGCCGGATGTATTGCTGATGGCATCGAACCCAGGAAACCTTTCAGCGGAAAAATGATCCTAAGAATCCCCTCCGGACTTCATGAAAGGATTGCCATAAGTGCAAGCTCTTCTGGCAAATCCATAAATGATTATCTGGTTTTCACTCTTGATAAAAACGTTCCACAGTACGGAACCGACGGACGCTGACCTAGAAGCCGCGGCCGTGCTTCATCCAGAGGTCTTCCTCCAGCTTGTGCCAGAGGTCGGCGGCAGCATTGTAGATCTTGGCGGTGTAGGCGTTGAGAGCTGCGGTGGAAGGATTCTTCTCAACTTCAGGAAGTCCCTCGAAACCAAGGTCTTCGATGGTCTGGACATCCTTCATCACCCTCTCCTTGTTGGTTTGCCATGCAAGCGTGGCCAGACGGTTCGGCCTGCGGAAGGTCCAGAGAGCTCCTTCAGGAACATAACGCCTCATGCCGCAGGTGTCGAACGCCGCGGGAAGCTCGGTGGTGCCACTGAATATGGGGAAGCGCGGGCTCTCTCCGGGATTGTCGAGGGCATACCAGCAGACTCCGCCGACAGAATCAGGCAACCAGTCACGAGCCTGGATCACCGTTGAATGGGAGCACCAGGCGACAGCTATGGTACGGGTGAATTCAACGGCTCCGGGAGCGACCCCGTTGATCATGTTGCGGGTGTCGGTCGTCAGCCAAGGGTTGGCGACTGGACTGACCTTCTTGGTAGCAGGCTTGTCCTTAGTTGCAGGCACGTCCACAAGGAGGTTCTTGGTCATGTCGAATTCCAGTCCTTCGTAAGTGCCGCGAAGGATTTCCATGACCCTGCGGACATCCACCTTCTCGTCAGGCTTGACAGAGAAAGGAAGATCGGGAGCATCGTAAGAAAGTTTTAGGGACGGGGCCAGGGTGTTCAGGATAACATATTCCCTCTCCTTGAAATTCTTGCCGTCTCCGTAGGAGCCATGGTAGGCCTTCCAGAACACGAAGTCGCCCTCGCCATCCCAGAGGCCATATTCCTTGGCCACAGCCTCGACATTGTCGGAAGCCATGAAATAGTCCTTGTTACTGCGGTCGATCTTGCCGATCCTGGGGATATTGGCCGAGACTGCGACCTCGTCGTCAGGTACCCTCTGGGCTACCCAGACAGCACCCTTCTTTCCGCGGCCGCAACCAAGGATCTCGAAGAACCAGGCTTCTTTCTTATCGATCACCGTGATGCACTCTCCTCCGTCGGCATAGCCGTACTTCTCGGCAAGCTCGCCCATCATACGGACTGCGTCGCGGGCATTGTCGCAGCGCTGGAGGGCAATCCTCTGAAGTTCCTCGATGAGGAACATGCTGCTGCCGTTGCGAAGGGTGTCAGGACCGGAGAACGTGGTCTCTCCCATCGCCACCTGCTTCTCGTTCATGCAAGGATAGGCTGTGTTGAGGTAGGCATAGGTGTGACGAGCCTGAGGGATCTGCCCGGCGTAGCGGACTCCGGTCGTGTCGCCCCTGAAAGCCGTCCTGCGGGTATTCTTGAATATGTCGACCATCTCCTTGCGCCCATAGTTGGCTGCAGGCTCGACGGTTATCCACGTACGGGACACTCCGTCGCAGGTGTGCGAGGTGATGACGGAGCCGTCTGCCGATGCCAGACGCCCGACCACGAGGCTCGTACATTCATCCCTTGAATACTCGTCATCCTGTCCCCAGGCTGCAAATGCGCAAATCAGCGCGAGGCCCACCGAAAAAAACTTCTTCATGTCCGTCTTATTATTGTGATGGACACAAAGATAAGGAAAGGAAATCAGAATTCCAGCGGACGGCCGCGGTAGAAGTCCAGGAGTTTGGCGGAGTAAAGGTATTCGTAGCGGGAGCGTACCAGGTCGGACTCGGCCTTAAGCCAGGCATCACGGGACTCGTTGAATTCGGTGATGTTGGCCTTGCCGTTCTCGTATTTGGCTTTCACGAGTTCGAAAGACTCTTCGGCGCTGGCCTGGGCATCCTGGCTGGAGCGATACTTTTCACCCGCCGCCACGGCGTTGTAGTAAGCCTGCTGGATCTCCTTGTAAAGGGTCTTCTTGGTGTTCTCGAGCTGGAGCACCTGGTTGGTCCTGGAAAGCTCGGCCTGGCGGACTTGGTTCCTGTTCTGGAAGCCGGTGAATATAGGTACGCTCAGGGAAAGCCCAAGGTACTGGCTGAAGTTATGCTTGATCTGCTCCATGAAGGCTGCCGACGGGGCCGCGCTCATGGTGTAGTAGTTGGTGCCGATTCCGCCGCTGGCGCTGAGAGAAGGAAGGAAGGCTCCCTTTGCGCTCTTTATGGAGAACTCAGTAGCATCCAGACGGAATGTCTCTGCCTGGATAGAAGGCTTGTTCTCCACGGCCTCAGCGTAGATGTCCTCAGGGTTGCCGAGCAGGAGACCGTCGATCGGCACGGCAGGGCGGACTATGCAGAATCCTTCCGGACTGGGAAGTTCAAGAAGCTGGGAAAGGTCCAGAAGGGAAAGGTTGAGATTGTTCCTGGCCTGGGTGGCGGAAAGTCGGCTCTGCCCGAGGGCGGCTTTCTGCTGTGAGAGCTGGGCGGGAGATGCCTTGCCGTTTTCAAGCATGGCTGAAAGGCGTTCGACCTGGAGGGAGTCTATTCCCACCTGGTTCATCGCCACGTCCAGGAGTTCCATGTTGTAGAGGATCTGCACATAGGCCTGGGCCACGTTGACGCTCATGTCTTCCTTCGCCTTCTCAAGGTCGGCCGTGGAAGCCTTGAGGTTCAGAGCCGTCTCCTTGATGTTGTTGCTGATCCGAAGGCCGTTGAATATGGGTACTGACGTACCGAGGGATATTCCGGTACTGGTCGTATTGGTGTTGGAATAGGTGTTGTCGGCAGTAAGGCCTCGGCCGAAGGAGAAATTCTCGCTTGTGCTTCCGCTTACCTGCGGGAGCCGGTTGCCCTTGGCGGTCTCAAGCTGGATCTCCTGCTGCTTGACCCTGAGGTCCTGCTGCTGCAGGGTTATGTTGTTCTGCTGGGCATGACGGATGCATTCCGCCAAAGTCCAGGGGCCGCTGTGGTTCTGGCCGAAAGCGGCCCCTGACACAAAAACAGCTATGAGTAAAAAATGTGGTTTCATCACTTCTTATCGATTATCTGGTTGCCACGTACCTTGTCACCCTCCTTCAGGCCGGACTTGATCTCGATGTTGATTCCGTCGGAAAGTCCTGTGGTGACAGGGATCTTGTCATACTTCTTCTCTCCCTTCACAAGATAGACGAAGGAGGAGTCTCCGCTGAAGGTCAGTGCGCTCTCAGGAACCGAAAGGACACCCTCGACACCCTCCAGAAGGATCTCGGCATTGGCGCTGTAGCCGGAACGTACGGTGACGCTGTCAGGAACGGTCAGGGCCGCCTTGATCTCGAACTCGTTGGTTCCGTTCTTCTCCTGGGCCTTGGGCGAGATGAACTCCATGACGGCATCCAGCTGCACGTCCTTGAGGGCTCCGACGGTGATCTTCATCGGAACGCCTTCCTTGACACGGCCTACCTCTGTCTCGTCGATGAAGCCGTCGAAGATCAGGTCGCCCATGTTGGCCACGGTGGCGATGGTGGTTCCGTCGTTGAAGGTGTTGCTCTGGGTCACGGAGTTTCCGACCTTGACAGGAATGTCCAGGATGAGACCGGAAATGGTGGACCTGATGAGGGTCGAGCTGGACTTGGCGTTACTCTTGGAGACACCGTCACGGACCACCTCGAGGGTCTCGATGGCTGCTGCCTTCTCTTCCTTGGCCTGGTCGAGGGCCTGACGCACCTGGTCATATTCCTCGGCACTCACCAGATTCTTGTCGAACAGGGCCTTCTCGCGGTCGTAGTTGGTCTGGGCCTGCTTGAGGTTGATCTCGGCTAGGCGGACCCTGGACTGGGCGGAGCTCAGGGAACTCATCTCGGGGATGACCTTCACCTTGGCGATGACCTCGCCCTCGGTGACTTTTTCTCCGGCGACCTTGTAGAGCTCGGAGATGATGCCGCTGATCTGGGGCTTGATGTTGACTTCGTCACGTGGAATGATCTTTCCGGTCACGACGGAAGTCTTGCGGATGTCCTTGATGGAGGCCTCCAGCTGTTCGTACTTGATCTCCTTCGGACGGGAGTTCCTCCACAGGGCCACGAAGGTACCTATGAACACGATGGCGACCAGCGCCAGGATAATGTACTTAAGGTTCTTTTTCATATCATCGTTCTTTTATTCATCTCTCATTGCATCCACAGGCTTGATATTCATTGCGCGGAGGGCGGGGGCAAGTCCCGCCAGCACTCCAAGTACGACCAGGAGCAGCAAGACTGCTATTCCGGTCCAGAATCCTATCTGGAAGGACACCGTGGAACCCACGTCGGGCATGGAAGAAACCACGCTTCCGGCACCCCACAGGATCAGCACGGAAAACAGGATTCCGAACATTCCGGCAAGGATCGTAAGGCCGATGCTCTCGGTTATGATCTGCGAAAGGATCATCTTCGGAGTCGCTCCGATGGCCCTGCGGATGCCGATCTCGGTTGTACGTTCCTTGACTGTGACCATCATGATGTTCGAGACTCCGATGGCTCCTGCCAGTAGGGTTCCGAGGCCTACCAGGATGACCAGGATGTTGACTCCCTTGAAGAGGTTGTCCACTATCCTGAATATCTTTTCCGTGTCCAGCATCATTATGGCATTGTTGTCGTCCGGAGCAATGGAATGCCGTTTCGAAAGGATTCCGCGGACCTTTTCCTGTGCAGCATCAGAATCTACGCCTTCCTTGAGGGTCATGCAGATGATGTCGAACTTGCCTCCCCGGTTGTTCAACCTGTTCATCAACTGGTAAGGAATGACCACGCTCTGGTTGGGGCTGCCGTTGATGTTTATTCCAGAATTGCGGTCGTCGACACCTATGATCTGGAAATACGAGTCCTTGACTTTTATGTACTCTCCGGTCGGGTCGCCTCCTTCTGGAAAAAGGTTCGAATACACCCTTTTCCCTATCACGCAGACCTTCCTCTCCTGTTCGCAGTCCACTTCATTGATCCAGCGGCCATAGAGCATCTTCGGCGTCTCGATCCTGACATATTCATAGGACAGTCCCTTCAGGATTCCGGAGTAGGTGTTTTCCTTGTAGGACATTCCCTGTCCCCAGTCTGAGTCCATCATGGTCACGACGTCCGTCTCCGGCACGAGGGTTTTGATGGCTTCGATGTCTGTTTTATCAAGGTGCCAGGTGCGGTCCCTCTTGAACCCTCCATAGGGTTTGGACGTATTGTTGCTTCCCACTATAACCGCATTGGAGGTGAAGCCGGCGAAGTTCTGGTTCAGGATGGACTTGAGGCCGTCGCCTCCGCCAAGCATGATCAGGAGCATGAATATTCCCCAGAATATTCCGAAACCGGTCAGGAGGGTCCTGCTGCGGTTGCGGGCCAGGGTGTCAACTATTTCCTTGTATCTGTCAATGTCGAATCTCATGGCTCCTCCCTCCTATTTTTCAGCTCTCAGGGCCTCGATCGGGCGCACCCTTGCACCCTTCCAGGCCGGAATGATTCCGGCGATGGTTCCTGCCACGATCAGAAGCAGCGTCGCCTCGATCGCAACATCGAAACCTACTCCGATGTTTTTGAATATGTACATCTGCATGATTCCCATGTCCATGGGATGCGAGCCGATGGTCTTGTCAAGGGCGAAGTCCGCCACCATGCCGATAACCATGCCAATGTAGCCGAAGAAGGCGGTAATCACGACGCTTTCCACCACGATTAGTTTCATGATCGAAAGAGGCTTGGCGCCCAGGGCCTTGCGGATCCCGAACTCATGGATCCTCTCCTTGACGGTAATGAGCATGATGTTGGAGACTCCTACTATTCCGCTGAGCAAGGTCAGCAGTCCAAGTATCCAGAGGGCTGTGCGCATGATCCGGACCGCCTTGCTGATCTCCTGGTTGCTGAGATAGTAGTTGCTAAGATAGGTTGTCCTGGTGTCTTCGGGATCCATTCCATGGAAGATATTCATCGCCCTCTTGTAGCCTTTTTCGAACTCCTCGTTGGCTTCCTTGGTCTCCAGGTCATGGAATTCCATGGTGATCCGGCTGAGCCAGGCGCCCTCGGTACGCATTGTCTTCGCCGTTGAATACGGGATGTAGGAATTATGACCCCAGGATTGCTCCTCCGCCTCAACGATACCTATTACTTTGAACGGTATGTCGCCCATGTTGATGTGGCGGCCAAGGATCTTGGAATAGTCCTTGTCGTCTCCGAGCAGCTGGGTGGCTGCATTATCATCTATGACTATGTGCTTGC
Organism: Bacteroidales bacterium; assembly: GCA_017469745.1. Classification (GTDB taxonomy): domain Bacteria; phylum Bacteroidota; class Bacteroidia; order Bacteroidales; family UBA932; genus Cryptobacteroides. Next base: position 70,952 of record JAFUFS010000006.1, read on the forward strand.
TCTTGTCCTTTATGTCACTCTTGTTGATAAAGCGTCCGGCCACCAGGTTCAGCCTCCAGACATCCTTGAGCTGGGGGTCCACTCCCATGATATATGAAGAAAGAGCCTCCTTCCCAAGGCTCAGGGTGTCGGAGAAGTCCAGGCTTCCGTAGGCCCTGTCGATCTTCTCGCTGAACTGCTCGGAGAAGGCGATGTCACGGTCGTTGAAGCGGAGGACCGTACCTTCCTTTATTCCGTTGTAAGGCTTGCTGGTGGATCCCGGATAGACGGCTATTATGTTCTGGACCGTGTCGAAGGCATTGTTCATCAGCGCATTCATGAGTCCGTTGCCGGTCCCCAGAAGTACGATGATGATAATGATTCCCCAGCTCACCGCAAACCCGGTAAGGGCGGTGCGCAGCTTGTTCTGCCGCAGGGTACTCCATATTTCCGTAAAAAGGTCGAACATATTCCTGCGGTTTACTTCAGGACTCCGTCAGATCCGAACCGCATCGCATCATGTGCGCGGTTCTCCTCGATCTGTCCGATCACTCCGTCCTTGATGTGGATTATCTTGTTGGTGTAGTTTGCGACTCCGCTCTCGTGGGTTACAACGATTATGGTAAGCTTGTCCCTTTCATTGAGCTCCTTGAGGAGTTCCATGATCTCGACTGAAGTCTTGGAGTCGAGGGCTCCCGTGGGCGCGTCGGCAAGGATGATGTCTGGCTTGGTCACCAGGGCGCGGGCGATCGCCACCCTCTGCTTCTGGCCGCCGGACATCTCGTTGGGATAGTGTCCGGCCCAGTCCTTAAGGCCAAGACGCTCGATGTATTCCATCGCCATCTCATGGCGCTTGTGGCGGCTGACTCCCTGGTAGAAAAGAGGCAGCTCGACGTTCTCGACCGCGGTCTTGAAGCCGATAAGATTATAGGACTGGAAGATGAATCCGATCATCTTGTTGCGGTACTCGGCGGCCTTGGCCTCTGTGAGATCCCAGATCAACTTCCCGTCGATCCTGTACTCGCCGGAATCGTAGTTGTCAAGGATGCCCAGAATGTTCAGCAGGGTAGATTTTCCGGAACCGGAAGCACCCATGATGGACACGAATTCCCCTCGCTCGATTCCAAGGTTGATTCCTTTCAGAACATGCAGAGGCTGTGCTCCAAAATATGTCTTGTTGACGTCTTTAAGCTCAATCAGCATACGTTTTCGTCTTATTTGTTCGGTGTATTATTTTACTAATACACTGCAAAGATACAGATGTTTTTGTAATTTGCAACACCTTAAGGACAAAAATCGGCCCATACTCTATGAAATAGACGTACGGGCCGTAAAAATGTAACGGAATATATTCCTTTTAGAAGCCGATCTGCTGAGCTCCTTTGCCTGAATATGTGGCGATTTTACCATTATAATTGGAGTGCCTGGTACACATACGATTGATTATTAGGTATTTAAACAATTAGACGGTGCTGATTTAGCAACCGTCTAATATTATTATCTTTTGAATATCAACCACTTCCATAACAGGCCAATCTGCCACGAGGGGTGATGTGTGAAAGAACGGCCGGGGATCAGGAAGGCTGGCTATCTCAGGTACCCCTTGATGTTATCCTTGACGGTGGACCAGCGGTAATAGGGTCCTTCGACTGGCTCGAGGCCGCGGAGAAGGGTCTCTTTTTCGTTGAACAGGAACTTGACCAGGACATCACCCTTCTTGTTGCGGTAGAATACCATTTGGAGATTAACGGCAAAGGGAACGTTGAAAGGTGCGAACCAGTTTGACCTGGCCTCTTCTGCTGTCATCCTGTCACCGACTCCTTCAAGACCAAGATAGGAGACGAGAGCCAGGGCGGGATAGTCATGTCCGAAACGGAGGTCTGCGGCCAGTTTGCCATTGGCGATAGCCTCGTCGGCCTTGGTCACAATGTCATTCACCAGGGGCTCGGAAAGCGGCATGCGAAGGTGACCTAGTTCCTTGGAGTTGCACTGGCCGAGATAAAGGTAGATGTTGGAAAGCTCGAACCATTTGTAGATCGCGTCAAAAGGCAGGAAACGGAGAATAGGTCTCATCTCGAAAGCATCCGTGACGACTCCTGCCTCGAAGATGTACCTCTCGAACCTCTCGACATTCTTAACATGTTTCTTTGCAGCGACAGGATCGTTGAAAAGGAGGTTCATGACCTGCACTGTGTCAGGACGGTAGGTGGCGTCAATGGAATCCCTGATCCTGCGGACTTCCTTCCAGACTTCTTCTGTAGGATCGTTGCTGATGTATTTCTGGTAGGTCTCGCCGCAGTCCCAGCTGATGTCCATTTTCGGATCCAGGGCTTTAAGGTTGCCAGTGAATGCCGTCATGCTGACGATGCAGCGTGGAACTATGCTGGAAATGGCACGGACAGAAGTACCTTTTCTTTTGAATACCTTCTTGAAACGGGCATACATCCTGCCTGCTATCTTGGAGTGTTCTTCGCAGCCCATCCGTGTCAGGCGGCCGTTCATCCCGTTATGGGTGGCGTTGACCTGGATCACTTCATTAAGGAGCGAGTCACCTGAAGCCGTCAGCAGACCGTCTTCCTTAGCAGCCTTCAAGATGTCAATCAAGGCATTGTACTGAGCCTCTCCCCAGTTCGAACGGGCCCCATGACGACCGTAGTGGCTGATGTAGAAAGGCTTGTAACCCTTCGGAGCCTTTGTGTCATGAATAGGATTCCATTCGTAGCAATGGGTGTTGTTTCCCGCTCTGGCGATGTTCTCTTTCAAGAGCCTTGCGAACTCCGGATTCTGGAACTGACTGCCAGATTCTTGACCATAAACCAAGACCGACACCAAGAGGGCAAAAATGATTATCGAACGCTTCATCTGTTAGTATTTTTAAGAAAGACAAAAATAATCAAATAGCCCGTTATTTACAATACGCTCATTATCAGATAAATATAAAAAACGCATAGACTAATTGCCCATGCGGTTTTAGCAAGTGCTTGACTATCTGCATATTCCGAAAAACGAAATAATTGCACAAAAAACGATACCTTTGTAAGACGATGAATACTCATTTCGAAGGATGCAGTTTCAGGCCGGAGCTTCCGGAGGGGTGTGATCTGAAAAAGGACCGCATCCTGCTTCATTGCTGCTGCGGACCGTGTTCGACTGCCATCCTGGAATGGATGGTCGAAGAAGGCCTCCGCCCGGGCCTGTTCTTCAGCAACTCGAACATCGTCCCTTTTGATGAATATGTCAAACGCCGTGACGAACTGGCCCGCTACGCTGCTTCCTTCGGCTTGGAGGTCACAGATGATGAATATGACCACAGCGCCTGGCTGGAGTTTGTCAGGTCACGCTGCAGATCGGCTGAAGTACTGGCCGGCCCGGAACGCGGCCCGCGCTGCGTAGCCTGCTTCGAATTCCGCCTCAGGCGCGCTGCAGAGTACGCCGCAACAAATGGTTACAGTATTCTGACCACAACCCTCGCATCCTCCCGCTGGAAGGTTCTCTCACAGGTTGACGACGCCGGACGACGTGCCGTCCTAGCGTTTCAGGGAGAAAAACAAGATGAGCAAAAGCTGATCTGGTGGCCGCAGAACTGGCGCAAGGGCGGACTTCAAGAGCGCAGGAACTTCCTTATCAAGTCCTGCGCCCTCTACAACCAAACCTGGTGCGGCTGTGAATTCAGTCAAAGAAATCTTTAAACCTCTTCTCCGGCCTCGGCGAAGCGGGCGGCGGCGTTGAGGAAGTGGGTGGTGATCCAGAAGACGGTCCAGTGCTCCGAATAGCCTCCGCGAAGCTTGTGGACGTTGGACATGTCCCCCTGCTGCGCGAAATTGGTGTGCTGCAGCTGCTCTCCCTGGCTCCCGTAGGAATCAGTCAGCTGGAAGCAGGTACGGAACATGACCTTGGAAAGGTTCACGAGCCTTTCGTCGCCCAGATAACGCCCCATCTTGCACACCTCCGGTGCGAACAAAACCCCGTAGACATCTATGTGCTGGTTCTGGGCCGAAACCACAGTCCACCCGGTAGTCTTGAAATTGTGGTCAGCCATCCTTCCAGCGGGAAGCGGAATGTCCCAGACCACGACATAGCTCAGGCACACGTCCATCGCATGCTTAGCCCAATCGAGATACTTCTTGTCTGCGAATCTCTCATAGCACTCAAGGAAGCCCTGGAACGCAGCCCAAGCCCCTTCCTTATCCTCGCATGTAGCATCCAACGTACCTCCCCAATAACAACCGTCCATCTCCAGATGGCGCGAAGCGAACTCCCCTGCCGCCTTCTCAGCGGCCTGACGGTAGCGTTTCACACCGAACAGATCGGACGCAATGGCAAGCGGAGCGATGAAGAATCCTTCAGCCGTGGATTTAGGGTTCCACTCCTTTGAAAGGATCCTGGCCGCAACCCCGTCACAAGCCTTGCGGAGGAACTTCTCCCATTTCGAAGTATCATATTCCTTGGACTTCCTGGCGGTCTCGATGGCCTTGGCGAAATTGTACATCGCCTGGCCGCAGGAGACGGGATCCCCCTGGTCCCACTCGCCTGTGAAGAAGTTGTAGCGGACCGCGAAAAGCCCGTCCTCCAGGAACTTGCATCCCGTCAGGAAATCAAGGCTCCTCTGCACCTTGTCATGAATCGAAGGATCTCCGAGCCGGCCTGAAAGAACCTGCAAGGCATAGCCCGGCGAATCCGCCTGGCCGCACCAACCCATCACGATGTCCTTCCTGGAATATCTCGAATCGTACATGTCGAAACCGGCCGCCGCATCGTTCTCCATCCAGCGGGACAGGGCGAAACGGTATTTGGTGTCCACTATCTCCTTGAAGGTCGGGAACCTCTGCGCATCGTAAGGCTTATAAAGGTCAAGGGAGGTGTAGACCGGCCTCTGGAAGCCAGTCCCCTTACGCTCTATCGCATAAAGATCGACAAGATATTCCTTTTCAATCACCCTGCCGGGCTCAAGATCGATGTAGGTGTCGGAATAGCGCATGTACTCGCGCTGACGCGCCTTGGCGACGCTCCTGTGCCCGTTGTAGCCGATCGGGCCAGAATACATCACTATCTCGGTGCAGCCTTCCCTGGCCTCGGCTCCAAGCGACCACCACTGGTCGTCGAGCACGGCCCCGCGGACCGGAGACGGTGTTGTGTGCACTGCCACGGCACGAAGGGTCGAAGGATTCTCGAGCATCACGAACGGCATCGGATAACGATGGTCCTCGAAGACCGCGAACTCTCCGGGAGATCCGGTCCATGTGGCTATCAGCTTAGGATTGACCGAAGCGCCGTTCTTGTTCCCGTAATAGACGATTCCCGGAGCGAAGAGCGACAGACCGTCCCCTTTTTCCTGAAGACGCACCGAAAGAGTGACGTTGCGAAGCGTGTCCTTTCCCGTCCATTCGAACCTCCTAATGCAACGCACCAGGCCGTCCTCGGTCTGTGAATATGAATCCGTGAGTTCAAGGTCCCCTTGGGAGAAGGACGCAATCCCCTTCAGGACCGTCCATGCGCCCGTCTTCTCGACCTTGGAAGCCTTTACGTGGGTCCAGTCGGTCATCCAATCGTCCTTCAAACCGGTCGCAACCGACCAAAGGCCTTCGGCGGGAGTGCGAAGGACATCCTTCCCGTCTGTGAAAACCACTCCACCGTCTTCAACCGAGAATCTCGTCTGGGCATAAGAATCCCATGTTGACGACACCGATACCATCAGCACCGCCAACGATGCAAGCAACCAATTTCTCACCTTTTCCGGATTATTTAAACCACTCGGTAACGTGGTTCTTCGCCCACAGGAAATAGACAGCGAGACCGATCCAGCTGGTGATGAGAACGAGCACTGAGCAGATGATCTTTCCGACGATGGACATGGGTTTCTTGAAGATGTCAAGCACTGCCAGAACGGACAGGACGATACCGATGATGTAGACTATTGATGCCATAATGTGATTGAATTTCCTACAAGATAAGTATTATTTTCCGATCTTTGTACTACCAAATCCCTCTATCAAATGAAAAAGTCCTTGTTAGTCCTGATGACCCTTCTCTGCCTTGCAGCATGCAAGCAGGAGAAGGTGAAAAAAGCCGTCTACATCATCATTGACGGAGTTCCGGCCGACATGGTGGAAAGGCTGAACCTGCCTGCGATAAACGAAATTTCCAGCCTCGGGGCCTATGGAAGAAGCTACGTCGGAGGCACTGTCGGACGCTACGACCAGACGCCTACCATCTCGGCAGTCGGCTACACCGACCTGCTCACTTCCACCTGGGTCAACAAGCACAATGTCCCCGGCAACAGCAACCTCGAGCCCAACTACAACTACTGGACTCTCTTTAGGATCGCAAAAGAACAGAAAAAGGATTTCAAGACAGGAATATTTTCCAGTTGGATCGACAACAGGACAGTGCTGATCGGAGAAGGAAAGCCGGAGACCGGCAACCTGAAGATAGACTACGTCTGCGACGGGTACGAACTCGACACGGTAGCCTTCCCTCACAAGAAATACGACCTCCATATCCTCGACATCGATGAGCATGTCTCGAAGGAGGCGGCCAAATGCATCAAGGAGAATGCTCCGGATCTCAGCTGGGTCTATCTCTGGTACACCGACGACGCAGGCCACACCTTCGGCAACGGGGAGACCTTCGACGAGGCAGTAAGAAGGGCTGACCAGCAGATTGAAAGGGTCTGGGAGGCCGTCAAATACCGCGAGAAGAATTTCAATGAGGACTGGATGATCGTGGTGACTACAGACCATGGCCGGGACTTCATGGGCTATGGCCACGGCAAACAGTCGGAGAGGGAAAGGGTCACATGGGTGGCCACCAACAAGAAAGTCAACGAAAGGATGAAGAGCGGCAAGTCGGCAATCACCGACATCGCTCCCTCGATAAGCCGCTTCATGGGCTTCGAAATCCCAAGGGACATTCTCTGGGAACAGGACGGAATGCCATTCATCGGCAAGGTGGACATCATGGAGATGGACATACTCCCGTACGACAATTTTGTCGACCTGAAATGGGAATGCATCGATTCCAAGGCCACGGTTAATGTCTGGGCGGCAGCCAGCAACAATTTCAAGGAAGGCGGCAGGGACGAGTGGATCAATGTAGGATCTACTCCTGCAGGCAAGGAGACCTTCAGGGTGGATCTCAAGAGCCTTCCCGAGTCAAAATTCTACAAGTTCGTACTCGAAACGCCCAACAACCACCTGAACCGCTGGTATTCGGTCACAAAAGAAAAATACACCAATTTCAAGCTTCCAGTAGCAACTCCGTCTCTGACAGGGTGGGCAGATGACGTGAAGGCAGGACTTGACGATTTTATTTCAACTTACGGAAGTTCCGGCAGCAAGCCTGGGAAAAAGCCCTATGCCGTATTTGACTTCGACAACACCACCAGCATATTCGACATCCAGTACCAGATGGTTCCCTTCCAGCCCATGATGATGGCTTTTGCGATAGAACCGCAAGAGATGCGTACCCTGCTGATGGAAGACCTGACCAAGCCGGACGCATATTCAGAACTGATTGAGGACATCTGCTGGGACTACAAGTCCCTTTGGAGCAAGTTCGGGCCCTTCTCTGCTTCCGGCATGGCCCCTTCGGACACAGCCGCCCTTCACAAGGATCCGGAGTGGCTGGACTTCGCGACCAAGATGTACAACATGTACAACCTGGTCTACGAAGTGGAACCGAACGATGTCTGCATCTACTGGCTCACTTCCTGGTTCCACGGGATGAGCGATGATGAAATCTATGCCCTTTCAAAGGCTTCCCATGAGGCTTTCAAGGACGTTGAAACCTCCATCGTGAACTGGGGTGGCGAGAGGCCTTGTTCCTGGACCAGCGGAATCTCCGTGACAGAGGAGTTGAAGGATCTATGGAAGTCTTTGAAGGATAATGGAATAGACATTTGGGTCTGCTCCGGATCGCAGCTTGAACAGGTCAGGGCGGCGGTCGACGTGTTCGGCCTGCACGACTTCTGCACGGGAATCCTGGCTGTTCCGACCAAATACGATTCCTCAACAGCAGGCTATCTGGCCCTCCCGGGCGGGCAATGGAAGAGAGACTCTCTCGAAACCGGAAGCTACACCTGGTGCGAAGGAAAAGTGACCGCCATCAACAACGCCCTCGTCCCACGCTACGGCCACGGGCCTGACGCCGGATTCATGGACAGCAGCGGAGACTTCCATTTCTGCACTGAATATTCCTCACTCAAGCTGGTCGTCTGCTTCAACACGGCCGACAAGGCCCCTACCGACGGAGCCGGACTCGTTGCGGAAACCGCTCTCTACGAAAGGGATGCTCTTGGTTATGATCTTAAGAAAGCCAACAAGGCCGGGGACACCTTCTATCTTCTTCAAGGCAGGAACGAGAACGGCATGAGGAGCCTCAACGCGTCAAATGCCACCATTAAGTACGGCTCAAGGAATCAGATCCTGTTCAAGGGAGAGGAGAACCAGGCCTTCCTCGACAAGTTGAAGTCGGAAAAGCCTACCGTCAAGGCAATCTTCGACACTTACGCTCTTGGAAGCATCGCTGGCTTCACTGGCTACCACTCACGCTAGGCAAGCAGGCCGGAGATGAAGATGGCCGCTATCGTGAGCGGTGCGATGTACTTTATCAGGAAATAGATGAACGGGAACATCCTCGAATTAGCCTTGAGGGTGCCTCCGTTCGTGAGCTCGTCGCGGACTGCCGCCTTGTCCATCTTCCATCCTACGAATATGCTGAACATAAGGGCTCCGAGGGTCATCAGCCAGTTGGAACACAATCTGTCACAGAAATTGAAAATCGTGTTGCCCAGCAGCTTGACTCCGGACAGGGTGCCGAAAGAAAGGGAACAGAGAATTCCGAGAACCAGGGTAAGGAAGAATATCCCGGCCGTGGCCTTGGTCCTTGAAACACCTTTTTCTTCGACCATGTAAGCCACTCCGACCTCCATCATGGAGATTGACGAAGTAAGGGCTGCTACAAGGATGGTCAGGAAGAAGAGAATTGCCACGGCGGCACTCAGGAACTGTCCGCCGGCTCCCATCTTAGCAAAGATGTAAGGAAGGGTCTCGAACACGAGGCCCGGACCGCTGCTGGGAGCTATGCCGGCCGCAAACACCGCCGGCATGACTGCAAATCCTGCCAGGATTGCAAACAACATGTCGAAAAGAGCCGTCCCGGTTCCGGAGACCAGGATGTTCTCATCCTTGCTGACATAGGAGGAGTAGATGAGCATGGTTCCGACTCCTAATGACAGGGAGAAGAAACTTTGTCCCAGGGCGGCAGAAAAAGCGTCAGATGACAATTTTGAAAAGTCCGGTTTCACAAGGTACCGCACTCCGTCCATGGCTCCGGGCAGGGTCACCGAGTACACGGCGATGACCACTATCAGCACGAAAAGAACCGGCATGGAGATCTTGCTGAACTTCTCGATCCCTTTCTTGACTCCGGAAAAGATGATCAGAGCCGTCAGGCCCAGGAACACCAGAAGGCAGGCCAGCGGGCCCCAGACGGAAGACGAGAATGCCGCGAACATCCCTGTCACCTCCTCAACATTTTCAGGCTTGAACTGGAGGGCGCAAGCCTTGATAAGATAGGCGAAGGACCAGCCTCCAACAACGCTGTAATACGACAGGATGATGAGAGGAGAGACAATGGTCAGCAGGCCCAGCCATTTCCAATGTGTACCTGGAGCCAGGGTGCTCATGGCCCCGAAGGTGTTCTGGTGGGTCCTGCGACCTATGATGGATTCCGAAAGCAGGATCGGAAGCGAGAGCAGGAAGCAGCAGACTATGTACACCAGGATGAAAGCCGCCCCGCCATATTCACCTACGATGAAGGGGAAGCGCCAGATGTTGCCAAGTCCTATCGCCGAGCCGGCCATCGCCATGATCACGGCCGCCCTGCTGCCAAAATTCTCCCGGTTTGTCATAACACTAGATTGGTGATGAAGATGGTGATAACTGTTATCGGTGCCACGTAACGGATCAGGAAGTAGAAGATACCGAAGACCTTACGGTTGATTGTGCCGTTGTTGGTCAGCTCATCCCGGACATCTTCTTTCTTCATCTTCCATCCCACGAAAAGGACGACTAAAAGGACTCCGGCGGTCAGCATGAAGTTGGAAGAGAAGGCATCCACCTTTCCGAACACATTGACTGAGAACACGCTTGCCAGGCCGAGCAGCCAAGTGACCGCAAAGACTACAAGGCAGGCCACCGACCTCTTGAAATGCTGCTCCTCAACAAGGTAAGCCACTCCGACCTCGATCAGTGAGATGCTTGACGTCATGGCCGCCACGATCACGGAGAAGAAGAACAGGGATGCCACGCAGGTAGCGATCCAAGGAGAAGAGGCTCCCATGCTGGAAAAGACATGGGGCAAGGTCTGGAAGACCAGGCCGGGGCCGCTGCTCGGGGCGATGCCGGCTGAAAAGACGGCCGGCATGATGGCAAATCCTGCCAGGACGGAAAAGACCAGGGCGGCAACAACGGTTCCGACTCCGGATGCGACCAGGTTCTCATCCTTATGGACGTACGAGGAATATGTGATTACTATTCCCATTCCAAGGGACATCGAATAGAAGCTCTGTCCCAGGGCAAAGGCGAAAGTCCTTCCCGTCAGCTTGGAGAAATCCGGTTTGATGAGGTAGTCCACACCCTTGTCCGCCCCCGGCATATTCAAGGAATAGATCATGATGAGCACGATCAGGACGAAGAGCAGGGGGATGGAGATCTTGTTGAACTTTTCTATTCCTCCCTTTATTCCGAAAGCCACGATGAGGCAGGAAAGGGCCAGGAATATGGTGTTGAACAGGAGCGGAGTCCATCCGGCAGGGCGGAACTCGCCGAAATCAAGGGACAGGGATTTGACGAAATACTCGATCGACCAGCCTCCCACGATGCTGTAGTACGAGACGATGATCGTCGGGGTGATCACGCTCAGGTAGCCCAGGATCGTCCAGAAGCTTTTGGGAGCCAGCTTGTTCATGGCCCCGATTGCGTTGGCGTGGGTCCTGCGACCGACCAGGGCCTCAGACAGGAATATCGGGAAAGACAGGATGAACGAGCATAGGATGAACACCAGGATGAAGGCAGCTCCGCCGTATTCCCCAACCATGTAGGGGAAGCGCCAGATGTTGCCAAGTCCGATAGCTGATCCGGCCATCGCCATGATCACTGCAGCACGGCTGCCGAAATGTTCTCTTTTTGCCGCCATTTGTTCAGTTCATTAAAAGATTCTTCGTTTCACTAAAGAGAGATTCTTCGTTTCACTAAAGAGAGATTCTTCGTTTCACTCAGAATGACAGGGGGATATTCGAGTGTAGATGGTGAATTCGTAACCATAACCGGTCTCAGGGTCGATCTCTACCGGGGTCGTAGATTCGACTTTCCAGATTGCCGGATCGATCACCGGGAAGAAGGTGTCGGCATCCTCGATGGTAGCATGGACATGGGTGATGTAGAGCTTGTCAGCCGTGGGGAGCGCCTGACGGTAAGTTTCTCCACCGCCCATCACGAACACCTTCCCTGTGGTATCGTCGACCATTTCATAGGCTTCTTCAAGGCTTCCTGCCACCTTGACTCCTTCCGGCTTGTCAGGCCAGGGGAAGATGGAGATGACCACGTTGTCCCTCTTGGGAAGGGGCTTGCCTCCGATCGACTGGAATGTCATCCAGCCCATCACCACGGGACTGCCGGTTGTGGTCTGGCGGAAATATTTCATGTCCGCGGCAATGTGCCATAGAAGGGCATTGGCCTTGCCGATTGCACGGTTGTCGGCGATTGCGACTATTATGCATTTTTCCATATTCAGGGTTATTTAGATTCTTCGCTTCGCTCAGAATGACAAATGAACAATTCAGAATGAGAAATAAAGAATTCAAAATGACAGGTCAGACGGCGACGGGGGCCTTGATGGCGGGCCAGGGGTCATAACCTTCAAGGGTGAAATCTTCGTACTTGAAGTCGAATACGCTTTTCACTTCAGGATTCAGGATCATCCTGGGCAGCTGGCGGGGCTCCCTGGAGAGCTGCTCGCGCACCTGATCGAAGTGATTCAGGTAGATGTGGGTGTCTCCGGTGGTGTGGATGAACTCTCCCGGCTTAAGACCACAATCCTGGGCTATCATCATTGTCAGAAGAGCATAGGATGCGATGTTGAACGGTACGCCGAGGAAGGTGTCCGCACTCCTCTGGTAAAGTTGGCAGGAGAGCTTTCCATCAGCCACATAGAACTGGAAGAGGCAGTGGCAAGGTGGAAGGGCCATCTGGTCAACCTCTCCGGGATTCCAGGCGCACACAAGCATGCGACGGGAATCGGGATTGTTGCGGATGGTCTCCACAACCTGCTTGAGCTGATCGATCGAACGTCCGTCAGGTGCCGGCCAGGAACGCCACTGATGGCCGTAGACAGGACCGAGGTCTCCGCTCTCGTCAGCCCACTCGTCCCAGATCGAGACTCCGTGGTCCTTGAGGTACTTGATGTTAGTGTCCCCGGAGATGAACCAGAGAAGCTCGTAGATTATGGACTTGAGGTGGACCTTCTTCGTAGTAAGAAGGGGGAAGCCTTCAGAAAGGTCAAACCTCATCTGGTGGCCGAAGACGGACTTGGTACCGACGCCGGTGCGGTCGTGCTTGACCACACCTTCGTCCATTATCCTCTTCAGCAAGTCAAGGTACTGTCTCATGCCACGGAGAATTGCCAGATTATCGCCTCCTTGAACTCTTCCTCGGGCCTGAGCACCGTGGTGGGATAGTCCGGTTTGTTCGGGGAATCCGGGCAGTGCTGGCACTCGATGGCGACGCCTTCATAGTCGAAATAGCTGCGTCCGCATTTTGCCACAGGGCAGCCGGCAAGCCAGTTACCGGTGTAGATCTGGACGGCAGGCTGGGTGGTGAAGACCTCGAGCATGCGGCCGCTCTGGGGAGAATAGAGCTTTGCGGCAGCCTGGAGCTGACCGGGTTCATAACCGTTGATCATCCAGCAGTTGTCATAACCCTTGCCATATCTGAGCGCCGGGAAATCTTCCTTGATCTCTGCTCCGATCTTCTTGAACTCCTGGAAATCCATCGGGGTTCCGGCTACCGGATCCGGTTCGCCTACAGGGATAAGGGTCTCATCTGTAGGAAGATAGACGGAAGCGTTGAGCTTAAGCTCATGGCCGAGGATGTCACCGTTGCCTTCTCCGTTGAGGTTGAAATAGGCATGGTTGGTAAGGTTTACAACCGTGGCCTTGTCAGTCTTGGCGGTAAGGAAAAGCTTGAGGGCGTTGTCCTCGCTCCACTCGTAGCGGGCGACCACCTTGAGGTTGCCGGGATAGCCGGCTTCTCCATCCTCGGAGAAATACATGAACTCCACGGCATCTCCGTCAATCCTGCTTTCCCAGACTTTGTTCTGGAAGCCGTCAGGACCGCCATGAAGGTGATTGGGGCCGTTGTTGATAGGAAGAGTATATTCAACTCCGTCGAGGGTGAACTTGCCAAGGGCGATGCGGTTGGCGAAACGGCCGGGGCATTTTCCTGCGCAAGGTCCGTCGGCGAAATAACTTCCGGCCTCCGGATAACCCAGGACAACATCGGCCAGCTTTCCGTCCTTGTCAGGCACGGCGATGCCGACTATTCCGGCTCCAACACTTGAAAGGCGGACGAAGGCTCCGCTTTCATTCTGGATCGTGTAGAGAAGGATCTCTTCTCCTGAAGGGGCCTTGCCCCAGATTTCCTTATTGACTTTCATCTTATTGGTGTTTTTGAATATTCTGCAGGTAGACAATAACTTTTTCCGTCGTGGCATCCTTCATGATCACGTTCTTGTCGCGGTCCAGGATGTACAGTGAGGGGATTCCCCTTACGTTGTAGGTAAGGTTCTGCCGAATGGCGAAATCCTGGTCGTAACCGTTGTGCCACTCGGTGGGATATTCCTTTGCAAGGGCCTGCCATTTCTCTCTTTCGAGGTCGATGTAGACATTCACCACCGACAGGGTTCCTTCCTTGACAAGCTTTGGGATGTCCGCATTGGACTTGATGCTTTCAATCACGTCATGGCAGGCGTCGCAGCCTGGATTGGTGAACATGAGAAGGGTGTACTCTCCCTTCATCCCATGGAGGGTGTGCAACCGGCCAGAAAGGTCCGTAAACGAGAAATCCGCCGCCTGCGAACCGACCTGATTGAGTGCGCACATGTCCGCGTCATGTGAATAGGCTGGCTTCATGTCTTCGGCAACCAGTTCCGACTCCGCAAGGTTGGAGACGAAAGGAAGATAAAGATCTTCATCCCGGACCGGAGAATTGGGATCGTAAAGGTATTTCGGGACCATCTTCTCGAAAAAGGAGAATACGTTGGACGAAGGATGTTCTTTGGAGTAGCTTTCGACTTTAGCAAAAAAAGAATCGACCTCCTTCTCTGCAAAAGTCCTCTTGCAATTTCCCTCCAGAAGGGTCACATACATCCCAAGGGCGCTCTCCACTTCTTCAGATGAGACTCCGTTGACATGGGCAGAGTCGCAGAGGTAGTCGCCTTCAAGGAAGGCATCCCAGAAATGGGAGACCGTGTACTCGACGGCTTCAGCGCCGTCGGTGATCATGGTCGGCGCTTTCGGAGCCTGGGGTATCTGGCGTGTTCCTTCGCCGCTCACGGAACGGGACTTCTTCCCGCCGCAGGAAACCAGCAGCAGACAGAGTACGACCGTGAATATATTCCCGAAAGCCCTTTTCATCACCTAACCGACCTTTTCAAGCAGACTCTGGGAAACGTTGATTATGAAATCGCCCATCTTTTCAAGTTCCTGGACGATGTCGATGTAGAACACACCGGTCTGGTAGTTGTAACCGGGTTTTTCGCAGTTGACGATGTGCTCCTCGCGGAGGATGTCACGATAGTCATTAATGCCGTCTTCGGCAGCCTCGGCGTTGGAGATGTCCTTGAGGAACTGCCTGGGAGACTTCATGTTCTCTATCATGGCGGTGAAAGCTGCCTCAACCTTGTCGAGCATCTGGCCGAGCTTCTGGAGCATGTCTTCTCCGAACCACTTGCCGTGCTCATGCGAACGCTTGAGCATCCTTCCGATAGCCTCTCCCGAGTCTCCGATGCTTTCGAGTTCTCCGATGACCCTGTACATGGACTTGATCCTCTGGGCCGAAATAGCGCTGATCTCGCCCTTTGACACCTCTCCGAGGTAAGAGGCTATCTCGTACTCGATCTTGTCGGTGATCTCCTCGTACTTGATCAGCTGGTCGTTCATCTTATCGAACTCCTCAGCACTTCCGGCAGCAATGGCCTCGCGGATGAAACCGACTTCCCTGCCGCAGATCTCGCCGAAATGGATGATCTCCTGCTTGGCCTCCTCAAGAGAGAGCTCTGCAGTGGAAAGAGGGCCTCCGGAGATGTACTTGAGCCTGTACATCTCGTCCTCTTCCTTGGTCGGGAAAATCCAGGTCACGAGCTTCACGATCTGAGGGATGAACCAGACCAGGAGCAAGGTGTTGACGATGTTGAAGAGGGTGTGCATCGTACAGACGCTGTACAGCAGGGACGTGCTGATGGCTGCGGCGTTGGTGGTGTCCGTAAGGTCGGCGGTGTTGGGATCGGGAAGACCGAACATGGTCACGATCGAACCGACGAGCTTTAGGAACAGGGGGAAGATGCAGAGCACCCAGCAGACTCCGAAGGTGTTGATCACCGTGTGGGAGATTGCCGTTCTCTTCGCCGCGGTGTTACCCACAGATGCCGCAATGTTGGCGGCTATGGTGGTTCCGATGTTCTCTCCGAGGATCATCGCGGCCGCAAGCTTGAAAGGAATGACTCCCGTGGTCACGAGAATCATGATGATTGCCATGGTGGCCGCCGAAGACTGGAAGCAGACCGTAAGGACGATTCCTATGAGCAGGAAAATGAATATCGAGCCGACTCCGAGCTGTGTCCATGAATGGAGGAAGCCGAGGGATTCGGGAGTGATAAGGACCTGGGCGGTTGACCTGAGCTGGGCAAAGCCTATGAAGAAAAGGGCGAAGCCTATTATGATCTGTCCGATTTCCTTCTGTGCCTGGGTACCCTTGAGCTGCATCATCAGGAATCCCAGGAAAATCAGCGGGAATGCAAAATCGGCCATGTTGAACGAGAATCCGAACACGGCCATGATCCATGAAGTGATAGTAGTTCCGATGTGTGCTCCCATGATCACTCCGATCGCCTGCCCGAGCACGAGCAGTCCGGCGTTGACGAAACTGACGACCATGATGGTCGTTGCCGTCGAAGACTGGATAACGGCTGTCACGCCTATTCCAGTGATGATTTGCTTGAAGGGATTGGAAGTCATGGATGCGAGGAAGGAACGGAGTCCGTCACCCGCGACTTTCTGGAGACCACCGCTCAAGAGGTTGAGGCCGAAAAGAAACAATGCGACCGATCCCAGGAGCGTCAAAATCTGAAGGATAACTTGCATTTCGGATAAATGAATATTCCTACAAATTTACTCATTCTTCTTCATAAATCTGTATCTTCGTACCCAGAAATGAAAAGAATTGTCCTGCTGCTTCTACTGATGTCTGTCTGCGTCTGTGCGCAGGCACAATTTTCCCTTACAGGAAGCGATCCGTCCAAGGTCAGATGGATGCAGATGAGCACTCCTGAATTCAGGATCATCTACCCGGAAGGGGAGGATTCCCTCGCAAGGGTGTACGGGGTTTCCCTCGAAAAGGCCAGGATAGGGGTCAGCCGCTCGTCAGGACTTCTTATCGGAGAACGCTACCGGACCAGGATGCCGGTCGTGCTCCACAGTTTCAACACCATTCCCAACGCTTCCGTGGCCTGGGCCCCTAAAAGGATGGACTTTTTCACGGCTCCGGATCCATATTCACCGACACCGGTACCTTGGGTGAAACTGCTCTCCCTCCACGAAGGAAGGCATGCCAGCCAGATGCAGGCCGGAGTTGCAGGACGCTTCAAGGTGTTCAAATACCTCTCCGGGGAACTTTTCTCCGGGGCTTACGCCGGACTCTATCCCGGACCCACCCTGCTCGAAGGGGATGCCGTGGTGACCGAGACCGCACTCACTTCGTCCGGAAGGGGCCGGCAGGCCTCTTTCCTGTCGTACATGATGCCGGCCTTTGAGAGCGGGGACTGGAGGAATTTCTGGAAGTGGTCTTACGGCTCCCACAAGTACTACACTCCTGACTATTACAAAGTCGGCTACATGCTCATCTCCGGAACCAGGGTCTTCTTCGACGATCCCCTGTTCACGAAGGAATATTTTTACCGCTCCTCCGGACGCAGCCTGTTTTTCAATCTGCAGAAAACAGTCAGGGACGCGAGCGGAGTCGGACTGGCCAAAGCCTTCAGGACGATCGAGGAAGGCTATGCCAGCATCTGGGCAGAAGAAGCCATGTCCAGGTGGCCATTCATGCCCTCCTCGCAGGTCACACCTCCTCCATGGAGGCACACTGCGTACACCGGCTCTGTCATGGCAGGAGATTCCGGAGTCTGGACCGTCAGAAGCGGACTCACCACACCTCCCGCCCTTGTCAGGCTCGGACCTGCCGGGGAAGAACAGGTCGTGAGGCCTTTTTCCACTTCAACGGGTAAACTTACCTATGACCAGGCAGGAGGAAGGATCTGGTGGTCGGAGACCGTCGCCCATCCAAGATGGACCCTTGCAGGCAGTTCCAGGATCCGCTACATCGAAACTTCCGATCCCAAGAAGATCCACGACCTGACCAAGGAAGGTAAGTATTTCAATCCTTCCCCATCTCCCGACGGAAGCCTGGTCTGTGTCACTGAATATCCTGCCGCGGGCGGTTCCCGCCTCTTGCTCCTTGACAGTGGCAGCGGAGAAATCAAATCCGTCATTCCCGCTCCGGATTCTCTCCAACTCACCGAGACTGCCTGGTCGGGAGACAGGCTTTTCGCCGCAGGCCTTTCCGACCACGGCATGGGCATTTACCCGATCAACGATTGTCATCCTGAGCGCAGCGAAGGATCTGTCGAAGGTTCTGTCGGACAGCCCATCTTACCCCCTCAACCTGTAGAACTGTCCAATCTCGGTACCCCCCTGTCCCAGAGCCTGAACGGCCATTCCATCTCCTTCCTTTGCGACCGCTCCGGAGTGAACGAAATGTACCTCCTGGAAGTGGATTCCGGAAAACTCCTTCAGGTCACATCGACCAGGTTCGGAATCCAGGCCCCATTCTTTGGAGAAAAGGGCGATACCCTCTACTACAGTTCGCTTGCTCCCTCAGACAAACCAGAGGCTTACAGGCAGGGCATGATGGTCTATTCTACTGCTGTTGAAGATCTTCCGATGAAAGAGGTTTCTTTTGAAGAAACCCATGCCTGGAGGATTGCGGACGCCCTTACCGCCCAAGAAAAAACTCTAGCAGGGGAAGGTGTTGATCTAGTCCCCGAGATTCCAGGGTTGGCTTTCTCTGAGCCCAAACGGTTCAGGAAGCTGACTCCGGCCGTCCACTCCTGGACTCCGTTCTACTTCAACTACGACAACATCGAAGCCATAAGCTCCGACGAGACCTACAAATCGGCCGCTCTCGGAGCGACAGTCCTGTTCCAGAACCTTGTCGGTGACGGTTACGGCTTCATAGGTTACAACCTGCACGAGGATCCTGACCCGACCACTTGCCTGAGATTCTCTTCCTGGAGACATTCGGGGCATTTCAAGTACACCTATTCAGGACTTCTTCCGGTCATCGAGGTTTCGGCGGACCTGGGAGACCGGGCTTCTAAAGAGATAATTAGGGTGCAGCAGGCCGATGTGACCGGTGGAAAGGTGTCGATATTCACTTCCAGGACTAAGAAAGATTCGCCCTTCTTCGAAGGAAGCCTGAGGCTCTATGTTCCTTTGAAATTCAACTCAGGTGGCTTATCCAGGGGTGTGGTTCCGCAACTGAGGTACCGCTTCACCAACGATGTCTACAACGACCGGATCAGCCTCAGGGAGGTGTTCGGAACCGAGGAAAACTCTTCCTGGAAAGAAATCGGTTCGCTCGGGAAGGATCACTCTTCGATGCTCTCCACCCTCGATCTTTCGGTAAGAGGTTACATAATGAGGGACAGGGCTCCTTCGCAGTCTTGGCCAAGGCTGGGAATAGGAGCGGAGACAGGCCTGCGCACAAGGCCGGGACATTCCGACTATTTCAGCAGCACGGCCTACATGTACCTCTACGGCTACCTTCCCGGCGTCATGCAGGATCAAGGAATAAAACTAAGTGCCATCGTCGGTAAAGACTTCGGAGGCGGCAGGTTCAGCTACCCGGACATGCCGGCGTCGTTCCTTCCCCGTGGATTTGCCGAGACCAACTTCACCTCGGTAGCCAACACCTGTTCTCCTTTCCGTTACAAGTTCTCATTCGACTATTCCCTGCCTCTCCTTAACCTTGACTGGTCATGGATGAGTCCGGTTGCCTATGTCAAGAACCTCGAAATCGTTCCTTTTGCCGACTTCGCATTCAACAAATTCACCGTCCTCGAGGAATTCCTCATCAACATGAAAGAAGTAAGGAAAGCTACCCTGGCCAGTTTCGGAACTGACATAGTCTTCCATCTCGGCAACCTGTTCTGGCTTCCTTATGATTCGAGCTTCGGAGTCAGGTACGCTTACAATTCGTGGACGGACATAGACAAATTCCCCGTACAGGGCCTGGACCACCATTACTTCGGAGCCATATTCAGTGTCTCAATGTAATTTTTTTTCTATCTTTGCAAAATAGTAGAACATTTTACTAATTTTCAATATGGAAAAAAACAAGACTGTCCCGGCATTCTGGGGCAAGGAGGACTGGCAGGCCATATGGATTGGTTTCATTATCATCCTGTTCGCCTGCATCGCTGTCCTGACAAAGGCATTTGATTTTTCTGCCGTCAAATTCTCCACTTGGGCTGTAGGCGAGGCCGCTGCCACCAAGGCAGTTCCTCTGGCACAGCAACTTGGCGCTTGGGCCTTCTGGCGCAAACTCATCGTGACCGTAGTGGTCCTGGGAACCCTCTTCACGCTTGGAGTCAAGCTCCAGGGAGGAAGCGTCAAAAAGTACATTCCTGCTTTCCTGGTCCTCTTCGTGATCGCCCTGGTGGTCCGCATGGTCAGCGCAGAGTTCACCCTCAACCGTTATCTTGAGTGGGCATTCTGGGCCCTGCTGATCGGCCTTCTGATCGCAAACACCGTCGGTGTGCCGGAATGGCTGAAGCCTGCCATCAAGACCGAATTCTACATCAAGACCGGTCTCGTGATCATGGGCTTTTCCGTCCTGTTCTCAAACATCGCCAAGTTCGGTCTCTACGGACTCGGAATCGCATGGATTGTCACCCCGATCGTCATAATATTCATGTGGTGGCTGGGAACCAAGGTGCTGAAGATTGACAACAAGCCGCTCGTAATTACCCTCGCTTCGGCGACCTCTGTCTGCGGAACATCTGCAGCCATCGCCACAGGAGCAGCTTCAGGAGCAAAGAAGGACGACCTTTCCATCGCCATTTCGATCTCCATCATATTCACCATCCTCATGATGGTCTTCGAGCCTATGATTATCAAGGCCGCCGGAATGACACAGCTCATGGGTGGTGCCCTGATCGGTGGTACGGTCGATTCCACCGGAGCAGTGGTCCTGGCAGGTAACGCCCTCGGACCCGAGGCCGAGCAGGCTGCCGTCCTCGTCAAGAGCATCCAGAACATCCTGATCGGCTTCATCGCCTTCTTCGTGGCTGTCTTCTTCGCCACCCGCGTGGACAAGAATTCAGAGAAGAAAGTCGGCGCCGGTGAAATCTGGAACCGCTTCCCTAAGTTCATCCTCGGTTTCTTCGCCGCTTCCCTGATCGCCTCCTTCATCATCCAGCCTCTTTGCGGCAGCGGAGCAGTCAAGGAGATCAACGGTGTGCTCGACCAGTACAAGAACTGGGCTTTCGTCCTGGCATTCACCAGCATCGGACTCGACACCAACTTCAAGGAGATCGCAAAGCAGATGCAGGGCGGAAAGGTCCTTTGGCTCTATGTCATCGGACAGGTGTTCAACATCGCCCTCACCCTCTTCGCCGTCTGGTTCCTCCTCTCGGGAGTGGTCTTTGACATCCCAGTCCTCGACCTCTACAAATAACAGTGGGTTCAGGCAAGAACAAAGCATTCAAAGTGGTCACCATCGTCGCGGTGGTGGCCATTTTGGCTTGCGCCGTCTGGATCATGGCCAACAAGCTCGGCCTTGCCCAGGAATATGATTTCGGGGCCGGAGCCTATTACTATGCAGACATCCCGGGGTACGAGAAGATATTCAGGGACGACGTTTACAGCACGAAAGTACCTTACTGGGTCCATGTCGTCCTCTTCCTTGCCTGGGGATGGCTGATGTACCGGCTCTGGGTCTGGATAGACAAACGTAAATAAATGAACACAAAGATGATGGCTTCATGCTCCTTCTGTGGAAGCACAAAGGAAATTACAACCCTCGGCGGGATCAACGTTGGAGAGAATCCTTCCTTGAAGGCTAAATTCAAGGATGGCTCCCTGTTCATCTGGGAATGCCCTTCCTGCGGCAGGGCGAACCTTGCTTCCTGGCAGACTATCTACCATGATCCTGAAGAGAAAATCATGATCTGGCTTCTTCCGGAGGGCCTTGTTCCTGAAGAAAAGGTGGAGGCCATCGGTCGTCAGATCGAAGCGTCATCCGACCTTCCGGAAGGCTATGTGTTCAGGAGGGTCACAGATGTCGGATCGCTGATCGAAAAGGTCAACATCTTCGACGCAGGCCTCGACGACACGGTTATCGAGATGTGCAAGTACGTCACCAAGATGGAACTGGCCGAAAAGGGTGGCGGAAAAGACATCCTGGACACCTCGATGAAATTCTTCAGGACCGACGGCCCTGACGGGGACCTGGAATTCTCCTATCCCGGGGACGGCAAGATGCAGGGTGTCCGCATCGGGTTCAATGTCTACGGAGATTGCGCCGGAATCATCCGACGCAATCCTTCAATGAAGCCTTCCGGAGGCTTCCCCGTTGTAGACCAGGCTTGGATAGCCCGTTTCTTCGGCTAGTCCCTATTCGACCTTCCTTGCGCCGTCGCTGATGACGACGTCATAGATCTTCACATCGTGGCCGAACTTGTCAGGGAACTGCTCCTTGACGGCAGCGATGAATCCGTCGTAGAGTTCTTCCTTGACCAGGTTGATGGTGCAGCCTCCGAAGCCGCCGCCCATGACGCGGGAACCGGTGACATCGCACTTGCGGGCCAGCTTGTTGAGGAAGTCGAGTTCAGGGCAGCTCACCTCATAGAGCTTGCTGAGGCCGAAATGGGTCTGGTACATCATCTCGCCCACGGTCTCATAGTCGCCTCTCTCAAGGGCATCGCAGACGTCGAGAACCCTCTGGACCTCTCCGATCACATATTCAGCCCTGAGGAAGTCCTCCTCGGGGATCTCTTCGCGGACCTCTTCGAGCCAAACCCTCTTTGCATCGCTGAGGAAGTCAACCTCTGGATGGTTCTTCTTGATTGCGGCAGCTGCATTCTCGCAGGATTCACGCCTCTTGTTGTAGGCTGAAGATGCGAGCTCATGCTTCACGCAGGAGTCGACGAGGACCACCTTGTAGCCCACGGGATCGAACGGATAGTATTTGTACTCAAGGGTCTTGCAGTTCAGGCGGATGAGGCTGCCCTTCTTTCCGAAGATGGAAGCGAACTGGTCCATGATTCCGCACTTGACGCCGCAGTAGTTGTGCTCGGTGCTCTGGCCGATCTTGGCAAGCTCGAACTTGTCGATGTTGTTGCCGAAGATCTCGTTGAGAGCGAATGCGAAGGTGCTCTCAAGGGCTGCTGAAGAAGAAAGTCCCGCTCCGAGGGGAACGTCTCCTGCGAACACGCAGTTGAAACCTTCGACCTTGCCGCCGCGCTTGATGGTCTCGCGGCAGACACCGAAGATGTAGCGGGCCCACTGCTGCTGAGGCTTGTCCTCCTCTGCGAGGCCGAACTCAACGTACTCATCGTAGTCGAGGGAGAAAGCCTTCACCTTGTTGGTTCCGTTGACCTTGATCTCGGCCATGATGCCGCAGTCGATGGCTCCCGGGAACACATAACCGCCGTTGTAGTCAGTGTGCTCTCCAATGAGGTTGACGCGTCCTGCAGAAGCAAAAACTTCTCCTTCAACTCCGAAGAGAGTCTTGAATTTTTCCCTGATTCTGGTTTTCATTTCCATAGATGTGTGTTATTTGATATTATGTTTTTCTGGCCGTTCTTACAAAAATAATAAATATTATTGAATCTTGAGTGTTATGGGGCAATGATCGCTCACGCCGCCGGAATATCGCGGCCCGGTGAACGTCCTGAATGGTTTTTCCCCAGAATGAGCATTGTCCCGCACCATCAGGAAAGGGATCCTGACGACCTTCATCGCCGCACCGGGGTTCCTTTCCATCAAGTCCGGAGAAATGAAGAACATGTCTATCATCTCCCATTTCCCTGAATATTTGATCGTCCCCAGCCCCTTCGCGGCCGGCTCCGAAGCCAGATTGGCCATCTTTCTTGAATATCTTCCCGTCGAAGACGGCACGTCGTTGAAGTCGCCCATGGCTATCACCTTTCGCCAGCCGTCCGCAAAGAGGGAATCCGTTGCTTCTTCAAGGCGTTTCATGGCTAGGGCCCGCCGTGGTGCTGAGCCGTCACCGTACTTCGAAGGATGGTGGTTCACGAGGAAGGCTATGCTGTCCCCTCCTTCACGAAGGAAAGCGGCCAGCAGGATGTCCCTGGTAAGGATCGATGGTCCGTCCTTGTTGCTGATTCTCAATGGTTTTGAGCTCAACGGCTTAAGTTTGGTTTTTCGGTAAAGCAACCCTGTGTCTATACCGCGCGGATCCGGAGATTCGAAATGGACTATTCCATAATCCAGACGGGAAAGCCTGGTGTCCCTCAGTAGCCTCTCCAGGACGAATCGGTTCTCGATCTCCGCGACTCCTATCACATCCGGAAGCCTTCCTTCGCTGTCCGCCACCCAGAGGACAGACTTTGCGACTGCCCGGCATTTGGCTTCGAATTTCCTCCTGGTCCAGTGCCTCTTCCCCCATGAAGTGAATTCTTCCTCAGAAGAGTTGTTCAGCAGGGTGTCGCGTTTCCATTCGAAGAAGTTTTCCAGATTCCAGAACATCACAAGCAAGGAGTCCTTCCCGGCCTCCGGATATGGATTGCAGGGGGCCGGGAAAAGACTCGAAAAAACTATGAGTATGGAGATAAGCACACCCAAAGGTGGGACTTCAAAACAGAAAAAAGGACAATAAACGGAAAAACATTTTCTTTAGATTCGTATCTTTGTGTTCAATAATTATTAACTGAACTTAGAAATCAATAAGATATGTCCTTGAAATGCGGAATAGTCGGACTTCCGAATGTAGGTAAGTCAACTTTGTTCAACTGCGTGAGTTCCGGAAAAGCCCAGAGCGCCAACTTCCCCTTCTGTACGATAGAGCCCAACCTGGGTTCCACCAACGTACCGGACAAGAGGCTCGAGGTACTCGCCGACATGTGCAAGCCGAAGAGCGTAGTTCCCGCCACGGTCGACATAGTTGACATCGCAGGCCTGGTCAAGGGTGCCAGCAAGGGCGAAGGACTTGGAAACCAGTTCCTCGCCAACATCCGTGAAACCGACGCCATCCTCCATGTCCTCCGTTGCTTCGACGACGGCAACGTGGTCCATGTGGACGGCAGCGTGGATCCCGTCAGGGACAAGGAAGTCGTGGACATGGAACTCCAGATAAAGGATCTCGAGACCGTCGAATCCCGTCTTGCAAAATCCATGAAACAGGCCACCACCGGAGGTGACAAGACTGCCCGCAAACTGGTTGACCTTCTCCAGCGCTACAAGGAGGCCCTCGAGCAGGGCAAGTCCTGCAGGACTGTCGAGCCGGCCAACGAGGAAGAGGCTGCAATGGCAAAGGATCTCTACCTCCTGACCAACAAGCCGGTGATGTACGTCTGCAACGTAGACGACGCCTCCGCCGCCAGCGGCAATGAATATGTCGAAGCAGTTCGCGAGGCCGTCAAGGACGAGGATGCCGAAATCCTTGTGATTTCTGCAAAGACAGAGTCTGAAATCGCAGAGATGGACAGCTACGAGGACCGCCAGATGTTCCTGGTGGAAATGGGGCTTCAGGAATCCGGAGTCGTAAGACTGATCCAGGGAGCATACCATCTTCTCGGACTTCAGACCTTCTTCACCGCCGGAGCCGATGAATGCCGTGCCTGGACGATCCATAAGGGCGACAAAGCGCCGAAGGCGGCCGGAGTGATCCACACAGACTTCGAAAAAGGCTTCATAAGGGCCGAAGTCATCAAGTACGAGGACTACGTAGCCCTCGGCAGCGAAAGTGCCGCCAGGGCCGCAGGAAAGCTTGCTACGGAGGGAAAGGAATATGTGGTCCAGGACGGAGACATAATGCATTTCCTGTTTAACGTGTAAACACCTGAGATATGAAAAGGACTACAATAGCTGCAGCTTTCGCTGCCCTGGTCATCACAGTAGGCTGTGCAACGACTGTAAGCCTTCCCGACCGGCTCGACAGGTTCGTCGAGAAGACTGAGAAGGAATACAAGAACTACTCCCAGGAGGACTGGAAGAAGTCCCGTGAAGAATATGACGCCCTTGTTGCTGAAATGAAGGAAAACTACGATTCCTACACGACTGCCGAGAAGGTTCGCACCATGCAGGCTATGGGAAGATACGGTACAATGGCTCTTGGAAGCGAGATTTCCGGAGTTTCCGAAGAGATCGGCGACGTCCTGGAACAGATCCCCGAGACCATCAACGACATGATCGACCAGATCGACACCGCCGCCCTTCGCAAATCTGTCGAAGGAATCAAGACCGGCATAGAAGGACTGGTTGAAAGCATCGACACGGCAAGGATCCGCAAGTCCATCGAAGGGTTGACCCAGAGCATCGACACTGCGAAGCTCCGCCAGAAGCTTGAGGCCGTGGTCAAGATCCTTTCAGGAGAAGAATAATAAAGAGGCTGACCAAAAAAAGATTCTTCACTTCGTTCAGAATGACAGTTGTGTCAATGACAGTTGTATGTCATTCTGAGGCAGGTCTTACCTGCCGAAGAATCTTTTTTTAGTCAGTCTCTTTACTATATTCTGCTAGAAGAAGCGGGCCCTGTGGTCCTTGACGTCGGCTTCCTGCATCATGACGGGAAGAATCATCTGAGCGTTGTAGCTGCTCATCTGGGTTGCTGCGTTCTTGGCGTCGTCCTCAGTGAAGAAGGACTCCATCTCGCGGGAGTTCACCTTGAAGACGTAGGTTCCGATGGCGCCTGCGACAGGACCGCAGATCTTGCCTTCGGGAGCCACGGAAGCGGCACCGATGAACATCGGGTCGAGACCCTGGCCGGCGAGGGATGCGAACCTCACATCGACACCTGAGCTGACAACACTGTGAAGGGTGTCTGCAATGGTCTGAAGGTCATTCAGGCCCTTTATCCTTTCGGCTACCCTCTCAGCGGCCTTGACACTCAGCTTCTCGCTGTAGAGCTGCTGGTTGATCATGTCCTTGACCTCTTCGATGGTGGCGATGCCCTCCTTGTGAATACCCTTGACGGTGGTCACGAAGAAGAAGTTGTTGTTGACTGTGATGATAGGGGAAACCTTTCCGACCTTGTTGTCGAAGATCCACCTGGTGACTTCCTTGGCCTGGTCGATGGCGCCGTAGCTTGAAGTGCTCTCAAGGACGCCGTTCATGGGGTGTGAGTAGACACCGCAGGAATCGACTGCTGCAAGGTAGTTCTGATAGCTGCCTGCTGCGATCTTTGCGAACTTGCTGGCCTGTGAATAGTAGTTGTTGAAGGTCTCACCGCTTGCAAGGGCGGTCTTCTCAAGGATGGCGACCTGCTTCTTGGTGACAGGAGCTGTCCTCTTAGTGACCTCCACGACATGGGTTCCGTACTGGGTCTTGATGGAATAAGGCTTGCCTACCTGGGCGGTAAGGACAGACTCGAATCCGGGGATCATGTAGTTCTGGGTCATCCAGCCGATGCTTCCGAGCTCACCGTCTGCAGCAGACTGGGTGTAGTCGGAGAACGAAGCTGCAAGGTTGGAGAAATTCTCACCCTTTGCAAGGACACCGAGAAGGCTGTCGGCCTTGGTCGCTGCATCTGTACCACGGAGAAGGATGTGCCTTACGTAGACGGAATCAGGAATCTGGGCAGTCTCCATGATCCTGCCGGCGTAGAAGACGTTGGTGTTCTCGTCAGCAATGATAGGAGAAGTACCGGTGGCGTTGCCGAAGACAAAGGCGTTGAGGTCGGAGTTGATGACGTTGAGTTCACCGTCCTTGTACCAACGCTCGTCAAGAGACATCTCGGAGTTCTTGGCAAGGAAGGACTTCATGCCTTCGGTGGTGCTGAATTCCTCGTAAAGCTTGTCCATGGACTCGCTGGTGGCGTTGATGTCGGCCTGTGAAGGCTTTACCTCGAAGACAACATATTCAATGTCACGGGAAGCGTTCTGCTTGAACATGTCCTTGTGGTCGTCGTAGTACTTCTTGATCTCGGCGGAGCTCACCTTGATGGTGGTGTCCTGTGCGTATCCGAGGGGAACCATGACGAAGTCAACATTGGTAGTGTTGTTGTTCTCGGCAATAGCCCTCTTGAGCATCAAGGGGTTCTGGATGTTGCTCTGGTTGAAGAGGGAACCGTACTTTGCGTAGTACTGCTGGGTTCCGACGGTGTTCTGGATGTAATCCCAGTAAGTCTTGAGCCTTCCGGAAGCGTCCTGAGGGATGCTGGAGATGAAATTCTGGAGTGCGGTCTTGGAGAAGTTACCGTTCTCATCCATGAAAGCGGGGTTTTGGGCGATGATAGGGGAAACCATGTCACCTGCCAGAAGTTCCTTCATCTCGTCCTCACCTACCCTGATGCCGGCCTCGTTGGCCTTCTTGGTGAACAGGTACCTGTCAACTAGGCTCTGCCAGGCAGCGTTGCGGATCTGCTCCTGCTGCTGCTCATTCTGGGCGGAGGAACCGGTCACCATTTCATTGACGGTGGTGAAATTGTCGATATCCTGCTGGAAATCCATGTAGGAAACGGCTTTTCCGTTGATCTCACCGACATTGTTCTTTGAAGACATCATCTGGAACGCAGACTCGAGTGTTCCGGGGTCTACGATAAAAGACAGAAGGGCCAGAGCGATGATGATAGACACCGCAAGACCAGCCTTTTCGCGAGTTTTTTGAAGAATCGCCATTTTGTATTGTTTTATTCTATAATTATCTAAAATAGATATTGGGGTGCGAAGATAGTGATTTTTATTTAATTAATCATCTTTTTTTGAGCAAAGGGCCAATAAAGTTGACTGAATCTATCACTACCCTTGCCGTGTCCTGAATCACATAGACATAGCTGTTGAACGGCCTGAAGAGGATGGCATTACGGGCCATTTCGTCCGAACGCATCCCGTAACCCTGCATGAAATCGTCGTTTGTGAACATCCTCACATAGCAGTCTGTGTAGATCTCTTTCTGGGTCTGGTCCCAGTAAAGGGTGTCGGTCTCGAGGGTCTGCTGCTTCATGATGTTCTGGACGATCACGTTGCCGAAGGCCGACCAGTACTCGTTGTCCCTTTTCTTGCTCTTGAAGTGCTTGGCATTGTTGGAATGGAGGACGGTTTCAAGAAGGTCGTCCTCTGAATATGCAAACACATGGAGTCCCTGCGGGAAAAGTTCGTAGGAACAGGTGTCGTTGTCGTAACGCTCCATCACATCTGCTTCCACACGCATCTTCAGACCGCCGTTCCGGGTCTGGACCATGAACAGGCTGTCGACGGTCTGCACCGGCGTTTCCGAAAGGTTGAGCTGGGCCGCTTCCGAAAGCTTTCCGCTGCATGAATATACGACGAAAGCAACCGCTGATGCGGTTGCAATCATCGTTAGAGTATGTGAAAGGAGCTTCAAGAGTCTTACTTCTGAGTCCTTACGGTAGTCGTTGCATGCATTCCTCCGCAGTTGACGGTGTAGGACTGTCCGTCCACGATGTCATACATGAAAGCTTCTGCCTTCTGCGGATAGTAAACACTGTAGGAGCCGATGAGCTTGTTGCAGTCGGCGGTCAGTGACTCGTCAGCAGCCTTTGCCTTCTGGAGATAGTCGACGGCTACCCAGTAGTTGGCCCTTCTCTCAACCTCGTTGCCTCCACACCTGGTTGCACCCCAGATGGTTCCGATCAGGTAGTAAGCCTTACCCTGGTTGGCGGGATCAAGTTCTGCAGCCTTCCTTGCGGCGTCGAATGCCTTGGCGTTCATGCCGTTCTTCAGACCGAAAGCAGCAAGTTCGAGATTGTAGTTGGCCTTGGTGGCGGCATCAAGATCTCCGAATGCAAGAGCCTCTTCGAGGTACTTGACGGCGGTGGAGTTGTCGTTCTGAGCGGCATGCAGCTTATAGAGATAATAAGCGGATGCGGCTGAAGGCTCGTTGGCGTGCATCTTGGTCACAGCCTTGAGGAAGAGGTCGTTGTTCTGGCAGCCCTCGGTGTTGCCCATCATCTTGACGATGTTGGTGACAAGGTCGATGTTGTCAGGATCAGCCTCGTAACGAGGAGTGAACAGGGCGATGAGGTTGTCGCAGCTTGCGACCTGGCTGGTGATGAACAGTCCCTCGATGTCACCCTTGGTCTTGACCACTTCTTCAGTCTGCTCTGCCTTTCCGATGAGGGCGATGGCATTCTGATAGGTGTTGATCACTTCCTCAGCTCCGAGCTTATCGGCCTTGAATAGGTCGATGGCGGAGTTGAGCTGGAGAAGGAGAAGGCTGGGCTTTGTCTTTTCCTGGTTTGAGGCCACGATGGCTCCGAGTCCGTCATAAAGCTGCTTCGGATCCTTGTAGAACTGGGTCATGTACTGTCCCTTGGTGTTCATTGCGGCAACCGCATAGTTGGGATAGTATTCTGCCCTGATATCGTTAAGATTCAGCAGTGAATCGATGAGGGCCTTCCTGGCGTCTGCATCCTTGGTCTTGTTGATTTCCCTGCCAAGCAGGACCATACCGTTAAGAAGCATGTTCTGGCTTGCAGTAGGAGGGCAGATCTTCATTGCCTTTCTCCAGTTGGGGAGGGCGTCGTCATAATTCTTCTGCTTGTAGTACTCCTGATAGTAAGACAGATACTTCTTGCATTCTTCAGCGTTCGGGCCGAACTTGTCCTGAGCCGAAACTATCGTTCCGAGCGTCATTGCCATAGCCAGCAGTACTAATGTAATCTTTTTCATGGTCGTTTGTATTTGCTTATTTTCTCTGTTAGTTCTTATGTTAGTCGTACCTGGTCTTAATGAACCAGATATCGTGAATGTTAAGTCCTACGTTGAAACTTACGTATCTTTCCCTTACCAATCCGTTGGCTTTTGAACCCCTCTGTCCAAAATCCATGCCGACAGTTAAACCGTTGTACAAACGGAACACCGGAAACGTCGCTCCAAGAGTCAATCCGATGGCATTCAGGTCGTTCCCGTCGATCTTGCAATAAGCCTGGTCCCAATAGGCTCCGGCCCTGTAAGTGATCCTGCGCCGGTAGTAACGGATGTCGTTCCTGTTTGGCACAAAAGAGAAACCTGCCCTGACAGACTGGGCTGTGGTCGCGCTGAAAACGGCGTTGCCAACATTTGCGAAACCAATGACCTTGTCCATCCCGGAGGAAGACCAGTCTGAACGGAGATAGTTGATCTCTGCCGTCCACTTGTCACCTCCCTTGAGGGCAAGTCCTACTCCGATCTCGCTGGCCAGCTTGACCTTTCCGTTTCCAAGGGTGTCTGAATATGTCCTCGGAGAAGGAGTGGAATCGTTGATGGAAGAGATGGTCTGGATTTCGAACCGGTCCACTGTTCCTCGAAGGTTAGACTGCAGCTTATAGGTTGCTCCGACGACAGCGGAAACGTCCTTAGCGACAGGGAAGGCGTACTGGACTCCGAATTTTCCGGTCATCGCGTTGAGGGTCATGGTGTAACCACTGCTGATGCTCCTGTGGGAAGTAGATGCCATCTGGAAGGAATTGTCCTTGTGGAGACTTCCGAAGATGTAGTCAAGTTCTCCGCCCACAGAGAAACCTTTGAACAGATTGTAGCCTACTCCTGTGAACAGGTTATACAATCCGCCGTAACCCTGAACAGTGTTGAGGATGGATCCTGTGTGAGCAATTATGTTCTGGTCCGTCTCCCATGCCGAAACCTTGTAGCCTATGTCGCTGTACGGGGCTATTCCAACGTACATAGCCATGGGCTTGAAGATCGGGAAGGACATTATTATGCTGTTGACGTTGAACGTGTTGTTCGAACTATGCATATCGTCCTGGGTATAGTAGCGGTTACCCTGCGAAACGCTGAAATCGAGCATGAAGGACTGGATGTCCCTTTCGGTCACGGCTGCCGGATTCAGGATGTTGAGATTTCTCTTGTCGCGGGTTGCTATTCCTACACCACCCATGCTTCTGTTGTAAGCGGTTCCGAATTTTGACAAATCTCCGATCCCGTACATTGAATAAGGGGAATAGGAATTATAGGCGTCATTCTGCGCACCCAAAGGGAGTGTACAGAACATCACCGCAGCAATCAGGAGTATCTTGTCAAACTTTCCTTTCAGCATAACTCTCGGCTATTAAGGCCAACCCCATCAACACTAAATTGCAGACTACAAAGATGGAGTTTTTCATTCTTTTTGCAAAATATAACGCGTCTCCGCCGGTAAAAACTGCAACTTTTTCCGGAAAAC
>JAFUFS010000066.1 GCA_017469745.1 Bacteroidales bacterium
CGGTACCGACAAGGTCATTGCCAACCTTGCCCTCGACCTCCAGTTGATCGACGGTCTGAAGTTCCGATCCACCGCCAGCGCTGACCTGACTTATGTCACAAGCCACAGCTATTCGCTGCAGTATTTCCTGACATCCAAGTCCTACAGCCTGGACAACATTACCACCAGCACTGTCTACGACAAGAACGGAAATGCTTCCACGGTAGAGAAGATGAACTACGGCACCAGCGCTTCCCAGTCCATGAACCGTTACCTCACATGGCAGGTTGAGAACATCCTGACCTATGAGAAGACATTCGGGAAGCACGGGATCAACGCCGTCGCAGGACAGACCGTGTACCGCTCAACCAATTCTAACCTGGGTGCTTCTGCAAAGGGCCTCAAGTTCGAATACGATCCTTGGAAGATTTCGGTCAACAACACCTACGGCAAGTCCGAGGACGGCGACCGCAACGGCTGGGGAAGCTGGAATTCAGTGCCTTACAGCCTGCTTTCCTACTTCGGTCGTATTTCTTACAACTATGATGAGCGTTACATGGCAGAGGCTACCATCCGTCGTGATGCCTCCAGCCGTTTCGGTCCTGACAACAAGTGGGGAACCTTCCCTTCGATCTCCCTTGGATGGAACATCCGTAACGAATCCTTCATGCAGCCTTTCGACTGGCTTTCCACCCTCAAGCTCCGTGCTTCATGGGGAGTGAACGGAAGCGATTCCATCGGTGACTTCCGCTATGCGGTCTATGCCAACGGAGGCAACAACTACGTCTTCGGCTCCGGCAGCAACGGCACCGAGTCCATCACCAACGGTACCAAGCCGTCAGGTCTCGCCAACCCCGGCGTGAAATGGGAGCAGTCCATACAGACCGACCTCGGTCTCGACATGGGATTCTTCGGAAACAAGCTTACCGCCACGCTTGACTACTACAACAAGCTCACGTCGGGCATGCTCCATGACATGCCGGTGCCTTCCTACGCAGGAGACTCCGCTCCTATCGGCAACCTCTGCTCGATGGTCAACCGCGGTCTCGAATTCGACCTCACCTACCGCGGACATGTCAATGATTTCAACTACCATGTCAACCTGAATGCTACCCGCAATTGGAACGAACTGACTGACCTCGGTATCCAGAGCGCCAGCGGTGAGGAAGCCTCTCTCTACGGATCAAGCCATAAGATCGGCCAACTCACGAGGGGTATCGTCGGACTGCCCTTCCCTTATTTCTACGGATACAAGACCGACGGAGTGTTCCAGAACTGGGATGAGATCAACAGCTACGTCAACAGCAAGGGCGAACTTCTCCAGCCCAAGGCTGAGCCCGGCGACCTGAGATTCGTGAACGTCAACGGCGACGATGTCATCAACGACGCCGACCGAACCTACATCGGAAAGGGAATGCCTGACTGGACCTTCGGTTTCAACATCGGCTTCGACTGGAAGAACTTCGACTTCACGATGTTCCTTCAGGGCCAGTTCGGTGTCCAGGCTTTCAACGTCACCAGAAGGACAGACCTTTATTACATCAATCTGCCGAAATACATCCTCAATCGCTGGACCGGAGAAGGATCCACCAACGAGTACCCTCGTTTCGTGTTCGACTCCGCCAACGAGAACTACCGCGTGTCGGACATGTGGGTTGAAAACGCCTCCTTCCTCCGCGCACGTAACATCCAGCTGGGTTACACCCTGCCTCAGAGCCTCACCCGCAAGGCAGCCATTTCCAGGCTCAGGATCTTCGGGCAGGTCGAGAACGCTTTCACTCTCACCAAGTACACCGGATGTGATCCCGAGGTCACCGGCGGAAACGGTTTCGGTACTGAAGCCGGAATCGACCGTGGCGTCTACCCGCAGGCACGCACCGTCACCTTCGGAGTCAATGTCAATTTCTAAAAAGGGATGAAAAGTATGAAAAAGATATTTGCTATACTGAGCGTCGCCGCCATTCTGTCCGTTTCCTGCACAAAGGAATTCGTGACCCCGTCCCACAACTCCTCGGAGCCGCTTGACGAGTATTTCAACACAGAGGCACGCATGTTCGAGAGCCTTGTGGCGGCTTACGATCCGCTCCAGTGGTTCGACTACTTCTACCAGTACGACGCACTCCACCTCGTTTCTGACATCATGGGCGACGACATCAACTGCGGAGGCTCCAACGAAGGAGACCAGCCTGTGCTGGTGAAGACCCATTTCTTCCAGCTTACTCCTACCGACCAGCCCAATACGATCTGGACTATTGCATATTCAGGAATCAACCGCGCCAACACTCTCATCCAATATGTCGACGGAGTGGAAGGCCTTGCGAAAGCCACTCGCGACCAGTGGGTTGCAGAAGCACTCGTACTCCGCTCCTACTACTACAACATCCTCTGGAAATTCTGGGGCAATATTCCTTACTACGAGGAGAACCTCAAGACTCCGTATTTTGTCGACCAGCTGGATCATGACACCGTCTACTCTAACGTGATCGCCACCCTTGAGGAGGCTATCGACATGAACAGCCTGCCGATGAAGGCAGCTGTGGGTCAGGAAGGTCGTGTGACCATGGCCATGGCCTATATGCTCTTCACTGAGATGGTCATGTACCAGAATGACCAGGCCCGTTACCAGAAGGCCCTGGACTACATGAAGAGGATCATCGACAGCAACCAGTACTCCCTCGTGGATGATTTCGCGAGCATCTGGACTGAGAGCGGCGAATGGGGGCCCGAGTCCATTTGGGAGATCAACTATCTTTCCGAAGGTGGTGTCCGCGCATGGGATGCTCCGATAGCTACCGGCGGCAACGTATTCTCCATCCTCACCGGTATTCCCGGAGCAAAGGCCGGAAGCGGCTTCGCTGACGGCTGGGGATTCGGAGGCGTCAACGAATCCGCCTACAAGATGTACGACGACACTGACATCAGAAGGGACGGCGGTATCCTTGACTGGACCGGCAACCGTGACAACTACTCCCCCCGCTGGGAAGACACCGGTTACTTCCTCCTCAAGTACATCGCCCGTGAGAGCGGCAACCATGGCTACAAGGGTGCTGACACCATGAACTACGGCAACAACATCCGCGTCTACCGCTTCTCCGAGGCCCTTCTGAACGCTGCAGAACTCGCTGTCCTGCTCGGACAGGACGGTTCAGCATGGCTCAAGAGGGTCCGCGAGCGTGCAAAATGCCAGGACACCGGAGTTTCCCGTGACGACATCATCCAGGAACGTCACAAGGAATTCGTAGGCGAAGGGAAACGCTACTGGGATCTTGTCCGTTCCGGCCTTGCCGAGAGCGTACTCAAGGCAGCCAACCATCCTTTCCGTCCTGCCGGAAACGACTGGACTCCTTCCAAGAAGTACTGGCCCATCCCTCAGTCCGAGATGGACAAGGATGACAAACTCACACAGAACAACTATTAATACTGCAAGCGATGAAACACATTTGGAATAAAATAGCAATCCTTTCAGCGATTCTCATGGCTGCAGCCTGTGAGCCGACTTACCCGGAGCTGAACGAGGCCGCCCTGCCTCAGGCTTCAGACTTCGATGTAGTCATCACTGTCGACCAGGAGACCAACATGGCCACCTTCGAGATGAAGAACACAGAGGTGGTTCCCGTGTGGATTTTTGGATCGGAACTGATTGACGGCAAAGCCAATAAGAAATATGCCTACACCGGAAACAATGTCACTCTCCGATTCCGTGAAGAGGGAATGCACTCAGTGGAGGTGAAGGCTTACAACACGAACGGTATCTCGGTAGGATCCATGATGAAGAACTTCAGCATGACCAACACTTACCGCGATCCTTTCGATCCCACCCCTTACATCCGCAACATCTCCGGAGGGTCGTCGCAGGACTGGGTCTGGAACAGCACCGAAGACAACCACTTCGGTTGCGGCCCGGTCGGCGACCCTCTCGGCTGGTGGCAGTGCGGAGCCAACGGAAAGAAGGGCTTCCTCTATGACGACGTGATGACCTTCGACTCGGATGGCAACTACACCTTCGACCCCGGTGACGGAATGGCCTACGCCAACACAGGTTCCGAATACATGTCGGACTACAACACCGGTGAAGACTATCTCTTCCCTGTGGAGAAATCCACCAAGAAGTACACCTTCGAGAACAACTGGAACGATGCCGGCATCGAGGAGATATTCCTTGTCCTTGAGAGCGGCAGCGTGATGTCCTACGTGCCTCACAAGAGCGCAGTTCAGGAGCCCCGCTTCCAGGTTCTGGAGACCAAGACGGCTGAGATGAAGAAGAAGCTCAAGCTGATGTCCACCGTCTACACTCCCAATAACAAGGACGGTATCTCCTGGTACTACGAATTCGTCCCGAAGGGCTCAGTCATAGGAGAAGCAGATCCGCTCTTCGGTGTAGAGAGCAAGACTTGGGTCCTTGACAACGAAACCCAAGGCTACATGGGCTGCGGTCCCGACTTCGGCAGCTCATCAAGCTGGTGGGGTGCAACTCCGCACGACAAGGACAACTTCGGCGTGAAGGATGATGAGATCACCTTCTTCTCCAACGGCAAGTACGTCTTCAACCCTGGCGAGGACGGCATGGTCTACTGCAACTGGGAGTCCGGTTACCGTCCTGACGGTTATTATTCAGGAGACGGCAGCACCGACTATGATGCACCCGGAGAAGTCCAGGAATCGACCTACACCCTTGGAAGCGATGAGATCGGCGAGTACATCGAAATCCCTGCCGGCATCCTTTACGGCTACATTGCCAAGCCTCAGGTCCTTTCCGAGACCAACCGTCTGTACATCAAGGAACTGACACCGAACAAGCTATTTGTGGTAGCCAATTTCGAAGGCATATCATGGCAGTTCATCTACCGCCCGAAGGACGGACAGGTAGATCCCACTCCCGAACCTGAACCGGTCCAGCCGCTCGACCCGACCAACTACGACCTTGACGGAGAGACCAACCTTTGGAAGGCTGCCACACTGGATGTTGAGACTTGGTACTCCCCCGGAGACTGGTCAGGAGGCATCACTCCCGACTATGAGATCACGACCGGCAACGGAATTACCGTCACTATCCCTGATGGCGTGGGAGGCAGCGAATGGATGGGACAGACGAAGCTCAAGAGCGGAATCTCTTCCTCCTCCGACAAGGAATATGACCTAAGCGTCACCTTGCTTGCCGATGAAGACATGACCGTGACAATCAAGCTTACCAACGATCCCGAAGAGAACGATGACATACATTCATTCTTCTATGACGGCCAGGTGCAGCTGACAGCAGGTGAACCTCTCGTCTACCGCCGCCACAACCTGAAGCAGAGTGTCTCCGGTGACAACGTCATGCTGATCTTCGACTTCGGCCGCAGCCCTGTCGGCTCTACCGTGACTGCGAAGGACATCGTCTTCCAGGAGCATCAGGAAGGTAATCTCTGGACAGAAGCCTCCTTGGATGTAGAGACCTGGTACTCCCCCGGAGACTGGTCAGGAGGCATCACTCCCGATTTTGAAATCACGGACGGAAACGGAATAAAGGTGACCATTCCTGACGGCGTCGGAGGCAGTGAATGGATGGGACAGACGAAGCTCAAGAGCGGAATCTCATCCTCATCGGACAAGACCTATGCTTTCAGCGTCAAGCTGACTGCAGACGAAGATATGACCGTGACAATCAAGCTCACCAACGATCCTGAAGAAAGTGATGACATACATTCATTCTTCTACGACGGTCAGATCCAGCTGACGGCAGGAGAGACCCTGCTCTATGTCAAGCACGGACTAAAGCAGAGCGTGTCAGGCGACAACGTCATGCTGATCTTCGACTTCGGCCGCAGCCCCGTTGGCTCAGTAATTGAAGCGTCCGAGATAACATTAATTGAAGAACCCTAAATGGATCTTACTGCTTTTGTTAAATGTAAAGGGTTGCTGCTGCTTTTGGCAGCAACCCTTTGTACAACAGCTTGTGACGGGAAATCCTCTGAGATCCCTGAAGAAGTTGCATCCCTGACCGTCTCTCCATCTTCCGTGTCGGCCTCATGGGACGCGTCTTCAGTGGACATCACAGTCACGGCAAACTGCGACTGGGGAGTCAGCGCCGCCGACAAGGATTGGTGCTCAGTGTCCCCTTCCGGAGGAATCAAAGGTACATCGACTGTCAAGGTGAACCTGCAGCCCAACCGTACAGGAAAGGAGCGCAAAACTGCCATTACCTTCCGCTACGGCCAGAAAACCATGGAGATTCCTGTAAGCCAGGCATTGAATGAGGACGACCTGCCTAAACCCGCTCCGGCAATGGTGGTTCCCGATGGTTACGAACTCGTCTGGAACGAAGAATTCGAGAGCCCGGGGAAACCGTCCACCAATGACTGGTGGTACGAAACCGGCGGAGGTGGCTGGGGAAACAATGAAAGCCAGGTCTATGTGGCCGGTTCCCAGAACGGAACCGACCTTGCGTTCATTTCCGACGGAACACTGAAGATCCAGGCAAAAAAGATCGGAGGTACAGTCTATTCCATCAGGATGAACACGAAACGTTACTGGCAGTACGGATGGTTTGAGGCAAGGATCAAGGTATCCGACGTTCCCGGCAGCTGGCCTGCGTTCTGGATGATGCCGCAGAATTACAAGACGTGGCCGGGGGACGGTGAGATCGACATAATGGAATATGCTATAAGCACCCAGGGCAAGGACAAGTCATCCTCAAGCATTCACTGCAATGCTTTCAACTGGCCGGCCGGAACCCAGAAAACCCATGTGCAGGCAGTGTCAAAGGCGGCTGAAGAGTTCCACGTGTATGCATTGGAATGGACGGCCAAATACATGAAATTCTATGTGGACGGCAAGCTCCACCTCACCTTCAACAATGACGGGATGGGATATGACCACTGGCCTTTCGACGCTCCTTTCTACCTCAAATTCAACATGGCCTGGGGCGGAAACATGGGCGGAAAAACGGACGAAAGCAAGCTCCCAGCGACCTACGAAGTGGACTATGTCCGAGTGTTCAAGAAGAAGTAATAAATGAAGCGTTTACACTTAATAATCTTGTCATCTGCCTTCGTGGCGATGGTTTCATGCCAGAGCCACAAGGTGGAGAGTACCATAGGATCTTCTCCGGAAGTGGAAGCCCGTGTGGAAAGAATCCTTTCTCAGATGACCCTTGCAGAAAAGATAGGACAGATGAACCAGGTCTCTGCAGGCGGAGATGTCACCAACTACGCAGAGGCCCTTCGCAAAGGGCAGATCGGATCCATCCTCAATGAGGTCGATCCGGAAAAGATCAATGAATACCAGCGCATTTGCATCGAGGAATCACGGCTCGGAATTCCCTTGCTGGTGGCCAGGGACATCATCCATGGCTTCCACACCATCTTTCCGATCCCGCTCGGACTGGCAGCAAGCTTCGACCCTGACCTTGTGGAGCAAGGAGCAAGGACAGCAGCCTTGGAAGGAAGTGCCCAAGGAATACGCTGGACGTTTTCCCCCATGCTGGACATTGCCCGCGACCCCAGGTGGGGCAGGATGGCAGAAGGCAGCGGAGAAGACACCTTCCTGGACACCAAGATGGCAGAAGCCATGGTCAGGGGATATCAGGGTGCCAGCATTGACACCACCTCAATGGCAGCATGCATAAAGCATTTCGTTGGTTACGGAGCAGCTGAAGGCGGAAGGGATTACAACAGCACGAACCTGACGGAACGGCAGTTGCGCAACATCTATCTTCCTCCTTTCGAAGCAGCCGTCAAGTCCGGAGCCATGACTCTGATGACTTCGTTCAACGACAACGACGGAGTGCCATCAACCGGAAACATATTCATAGTCAAAGACATCCTCAGGGAAGAATGGGGCTTTGACGG
Source organism: Bacteroidales bacterium (assembly GCA_017469745.1). Classification (GTDB taxonomy): domain Bacteria; phylum Bacteroidota; class Bacteroidia; order Bacteroidales; family UBA932; genus Cryptobacteroides. The sequence continues at coordinate 7,809 of JAFUFS010000066.1, forward strand.
TCTGGTCGTCACCGACTGGAACTCAATGGGTGAAATGATCAACCATGGTTTCGGGACCGACAAGAAAGATGTCGCGAAGAAAGCCCTTGAGGCCGGGGTGGACATGGACATGATGACTTTCGGCTATCTTTCCCACCTCGAAGAACTCGTCAGGAACGGGTCCGTCAAGGAAGCCGCCCTGGATCAAGCTGTACGGAACATTTTGAGAGTCAAGATCATGCTCGGCCTTTTCGAGCATCCCTACGTCAACGCAGAGGCTGGCAAGACCGTACAATATGCCCCGGAGCACCTTGAAACTGCCCTCAAGTCTGCTGAAGAATCTGCGATCCTGCTCAAGAACGACGGGATCCTCCCGTTGAATGAAGAAGGGATTCGTTCGATCCTGGTCACCGGTCCGATGGCTGACGCTCCTCATGACCAGCTCGGCACATGGGCATTCGACGGGCAGAAAGAGCACACTGTCACACCCTTGAAGGCCCTGCAGGAAAGATTCCCCGGAAAAGTTACATTTATTCCAGCGCTTTCATCCAGCCGTGAGCGGAAGACCCGTTTTGACGATGTCGTCGCAGCCGCAAGGCGCGCAGACGTGGTTCTGGCATTCCTGGGAGAGGAAGCCATCCTCTCCGGAGAAGCCCATTCCCTGGCCGACCTCAACCTCAAAGGCTCCCAGAGCGAACTACTGGAGGCCTTGAAGCTGGCTGGTAAACCGGTTGTCGCCACTATCATGGCCGGACGGCCTCTTACTATCGAAAGAGACCTGCCGAACTGCGACGCCATCCTGTATTCATTCCATCCGGGCACCATGGGCGGCCCTGCCCTCGTCAACCTGATTACCGGAGACGTCAATCCATCAGGGAAGACCCCGGTCACCTTCCTCCGCACAGTCGGACAGGTTCCGTTGTACTACAGCCACACCATGACCGGACGTCCCTACAACGGAGAGACCCTCCTGGATGACATCCCACCGGAGGCAGGACAGACATCCCTCGGCAATACATCCTATTACCTGGACTACGGCGCCTATCCGCTTTTCCCGTTCGGATTCGGTCTCAGCTACACTTCCTTTGACTATTCTAGGATAAGCCTCGACAAGGATGTCTACGATGAGGGGGACTGCCTGGAAATAAGTCTTACACTATCAAATACAGGGAAGTACGACGGCACCGAAGTGGTGCAAGTCTACGTCCGCGACATGGTTGGATCACTGACCCGTCCCGTCAAGGAACTCAAGCACTTCGAAAGAGTGTACCTGAAAGCTGGGGAAAGCCGCGACCTGCGGATCAGCATTCCCGTCTCAGAACTGGCCTTTTACGGTCTCGACGGAATCAAGAAGGTCGAACCGGGAGAATTCAGGATCTGGGTAGCCGGAGACAGCGCATCCGGAGAACCTCTGTCTTTCACCGTTGAATAGATGAAACTACGGACTGGAATATTCCTTACTCTGGCTTTAACGCTCATTTCCTGCGGGAAGGAGGTCGTGCAAGAAACCGAAGAGGAGGCCGTGCTGCGTTCAGTGGAGATGATCTTCCCTGAAGAAGTGGTCCTTCCCAGGAAGGAAGCTGTTGAAATCAGCTTCCGTGTCACTGATACCGGGTTCAGTTTCTCGACTCCAGGGGATGTCGTCCTGTACCTGACATCAGGGCAGCCAGCCAAGGAGTTCACTCTGGAAGACATACGGAAGGCAGAAGATCCCGGCACGTATTCCGCAATGATCCGGGACAATGGGTCCGGCAAGGACTACAGCTCCGAAGTACGTCTGGGGATAAGGTCGGTCAAGGGTACGGATGCCTTCGTCTTCTCCCGCCCCTTCAATGTTAGGAGCAAGGAATCAGGCCTTCATGGAGTTACTCTCCACACCGGCCTACCGGTAATCTACCTCGACACCGAAGAAGGAAAACCAATTGTCTCGAAGGAAGATTACCTTACAGCTTCATTGACCCTCTGGAATGAAGAATCAGGTCCGGAAGAGGCTCTTGCATGTTCAGTGCGTGGCCGTGGCAACACCACCTGGACATGGCCGAAGAAGCCATACCTCGTGAAGCTTGACAAGAAAGAATCCCTGCTCGGGATGAACAAGCACAAGAGATGGATCCTGCTTGCCAATTTCATGGACCGCACGATGATGCGCAACATGATTGCGATGAAGGTCTCCTCCTTCACGTCCCTGGACTGGACTCCTTCCTGCCGGCCCGTGGAGCTGGTACTGAACGGGAAGCATGTAGGGAACTATCTCCTCATCGAGCAGGTCAAGGTCGACAAGAACCGGGTGCCGGTCACGGAGATGACGGATCAGGACAATTCCGGGGAAGCCGTCACGGGAGGCTATCTACTTGAGAGTGATTTCCATTACGATAATGAAGTCCAATGGATCGACCCTCACGGGAAATGTGCCCAGATGGGGGAAGGGATTCCATTCGGAGTCAAGTACCCGGATCCCGAAGACCTGACGTCACAACAGCTTTCCTACATCAAGAAATACATCAACGACACCGCAGAGGCCCTGTACGGTCCTGACTTCAAAGACCCTGACAAAGGCTACGCAGCCTACATCGATGTAGATTCCTTCATAGACTACTGGATAGTCTTCGAGGTCATGGGGAACCATGAACTTGGCAATCCCGGAAGCGTGTACTTCCACAAGGATCGGGGAGGAAAACTCAAGGCAGGACCATGCTGGGACTTCGACTGGGGCATCCTGTCCTACAACACTTCTCCTCATGCCAAGACCGGGCTTGTCAACGCTCAGGCCATCTGGTACTCCCGCTTGTTCGAAGATCCTGAATTCCGCGAAAGAGTCAAGGCCCGATTCTTGGAGCTGAAACCTCAGCTGGAAACGATCCCTGAATATATTGAAAGCCTGCAAGGCAGCCTGTCAGAATCGGCAGGGCTCAATTTCAAGATGTGGAATCCTGCAGAGGACTCTTCACAGAACAACGGCCAGATCATAAATGGGGATGAATACATGCCCTTCGACAAGGCCGTGGACAGGATAAAGACTATCTTCAAGGAAAGGCTTTCAGTTATTTCAAACAACCTGTAGCATCATGTCACTCATCCGAAACTTCACCCTTTCTGCCCTTCTTATCCTTGTCTCATGCCAGGGAGGCGCTCAAGGAGACAATCCCGCCCCCACTCCTGAAGACACCGGTAAAACAGCCTATGCAAAAGCCTTCACGACCTCGACCGGGGGCCAGATGATGAAGGAAAGCCAGATAAAGCTCGGTAGACCCGAAGATGCCCATTCCTACAAAGTCGGCCTGAGCGGAGAAACCTTCCAGAGTGTGGACGGATTCGGAATGGCAATCACCCATGCCACCTGCTTCAATCTCCTCAAGATGAGCTCCGAAAAAAGAAACGCCTTCCTCAAGGAGGTGTTCAGCAGGGAAGAAGGAATAGGATCCTCCCTCATCAGGATATGTATCGGAGGATCTGATTTTTCAATGGATGAATATACATGGTGCGACTGGGAAGGGATAGACAATTTCGCCGTCCATTCCCTGGACGAGGGGTACCTCTTCCCCATCCTGGACGAAATCTTCAAGATCAATCCTAAAGTCAAGATCATAGCATCCCCGTGGAGCTGCCCGAAGTGGATGAAGATGTCAGAAGACGGTAAGAAAGACTATGACAGCTGGACAGGAGGGCGCCTTGATCCGGACCATTACCAGGACTATGCCATCTACTTCGTAAAATGGATCCAGGCCATGGAGCAGCGAGGTTACCCTATCTACGCCGTGACACTGCAGAACGAGCCTCTGAACAGGGGCAATTCGATGTCGCTGTACATGCCCTGGCAGGACCAGCGCGACTTCATCAAGCAGGCAGTCGGCCCTGCATTCAGGAAGGCCGGGCTGAAGACGAAGATCCTGCTCTTCGACCACAACTACAACTACGACAACATCTCCTCCCAGGCAGATTATCCATTGCACATATTCGAAGACTCGGAGGCCTCGCAATATGTTTCCGGATCAGCGTGGCACAACTACGGAGGCAGCGTCACCACACTGGACAAGATCCACAGCCGTTTCCCGGAGAAGGAGATCTATTTCACCGAAGCCTCCATCGGCACGTGGAACTACACCTACGGAACAAGACTGATCGAGGACTTCAGGGACATATTCCTTGGAACCCTTTCCCGTCATGGCAAGGGTGTCACCTTATGGAACCTGATGCTGGACGATCAGCGGAAACCTTACAGGCCGGGTGGATGCAGCACCTGTTTCGGAGCCGTGACAATTTCTTCTTCCGGATACGACAGCATCACAAGAAGTTCACAGTACTACGATGTTGCCCAGTGTTCGAAGGTTCTGCAGCCCGGAGCCGTACGGATGGGGACTTCAGGCTTCGAGACAGCCGGGCTGACCTACCTGTGGTTCAAGAATCCCGACGGTACCAACGCAGTCCTGATCCTGAATGAGAGCTCTGCTGATGTCCTGGTCAATTTCGTGACCGATAACGTGAACGTGCCTTGCAGGATTCCCCCGAAAGCGATCCAGTCAGTTATCTGGGAAGACAAAGCTCTTTAATCGCAGAGGAGTGCTTCGAGCGAATCCGCGAATTCCTTTACTGATTGCCTGTTGACCTCTTCGACTCTGGAGAGGTTTCTTGAGAGGTTGGCTTTGAAGAAGGTCTCATTGAGGAGTATCCCGCCTCCAAGGATACCGGTGATCCAGCTGTGATCCAGAATCCCAGCTGCAGTGAAAGCAGCCGCCCCGGCATTGAGGAACATGGAAGCGATGCCCCTTCCCGGCTCTTTCATGTAGATCTGCCCGGCCGGGGGAATGAAAGAAAGGACTGCTGCAGTGCCTTCTTTCTTCAAGGCCGGAGCTTTCTTGAACAGCTTTACAACCTCATCCCGGAGGGCCGGATCATCTCCGGCCGACCTGAGCGCCCACTCCTTTGACTCGGAAAGGCGCCATGACGATGCCAGAAGCACTGAATATAGAGACGGATATTCCCCTGCCAGCCCGCTTTCCTCAAGATATCCCAGTGCAGTCCCTGCATCTCCAGTTTCCTTGCAGCAACGGGCCTTGAACAGAAGTACTTCCGAAAGGTCTTCAGGGGATAGCAGGTAAAGCCTGATCCTGTCCAGGGTCCGGAGAGCATCTTCATAGCAGGAGGCCTCGGCATAGCATTCCGCCTTCGCCAGCAGGGCCTTATGGAGCAACGAGGGTTCATCCGCATCGAACACGGCCCGCTCCCACCGGAGCGCACGCTCCAGCGGTCCTTCATCCCTCCTGTCCTGTCCATCAGCGGAATATGCTCCGCAGAGGAAGATGCAGGTGATAGAGAATGAGAGTATTCTCAGCCGCCATCCTTTCATCTCTTTCAATGCTTACTGACATGTAACTTCCATAAATATTCCCCAAGTAGAAGGTTGCGCACAGGGTTCCGGCCACTATTGTGCGCCAGTCCTCTCCTCCGTGCTTCTTCCAGTTCTCGGCTGTTATTGCGCCCAGTGAGCCGACAGTCAAGAAGGCCGCAATGCCCTCCCCGAGCCTTCCGGCGTAGACCTTCCCCGCTCCGGGGACTACGGCGGAAGCCAGAGCCGCCACACCCGGCCGCTTCCTGGACGGAGCGAAACGGGTGGAACCTATCTCAGAGAGGATCCTCTCACTTTCTGCGAGAGTGTAATCTTCATGGCCGAAGGCGGCGCTGCTCCTTATCCATTCATCTTCCTTTCCCATCAGGAGGGAAAGCCCCGCCTTTTGCAATGCACTGAGTTCAGCATAGGGCCCTCCTTCATACGGAAGCATCCCTGCCGCAGTCTCATATTCACCAATACTGGAAAGCGAGACAACCCTGTAGAAAAAAGACTCCGACCCGAACGGGGAATCAGACGGGACGGCCCCGAAAAGCTCTGCAGCCTGGGACAGCTTCTTCTCGGAAAACAGGACCTTGGCCCTCATGAAATCAAGGGTGTCCGACGCATAATAAGGCCTGCTTGCAAGGGTCCTGGCATCCAGGGCCAAATCATTGTCCAGCAGGTAATTGAAAAAATCGAAATCCTTCGAAACGCTCTCTTTGCCGGCCACGGGGAATACGATCCGGCCAGTATCGGCCTGGGGAACCTGAGGAATGGAACGGGTGGAAACCCTTCCGATCCTGGAAGATGACATGATCCTGTCAGGAAGCCCCAGAATACCGCGGACCTGGCCGGACACAGGATGCATGGCCAGGATCAGGAATATGATAAGGGCTGTACGACGGGGCATGGCAGTTTCACTTCTTGCCAGCCTTTGACGACTTGACAGGTTTTGCGTCAGCGGGAACCTTGAAATCAAACATCGGATCATTCCCGTCTATGCGGACATTGGAATAGACCGTCCTCACCAGGGAAGAATCCTTCTTGGCCATGTACTGCACGGATGTTACCCGGAGAGGCAGCATCAGGTTGGAAAACCGAGAATAAGAAGAAAGGTAGGTGCGGCTTACCACCGAACCTGCGGAATCATAGTAGGCCAGATAGATAGGCAGGTAGTTTTCAAGCACAAGTTCCACCTTCGACACTCCCTTGCCGGGAGACATGGGCAGATATGTCCTTTTGAGAAGGCCTCCTTCCTCCTTGGAAGTGGAAGAGAGCTTATAGCCATAGAGGCCAAGTCCCATGTCGTCGCTCCTTCCGGAAAGGAATAGATAGAGCAGGTCGTCCCGGTCGCTGAAATCCTCCTTGCGCTCGGAATAGACTTCATTGGTGGAAGGAACGTAGAGCTTGAATTCGCCGCTGGGATTGGTGATAGTGTAGTAAGGGCTCGGGGATTGGAAGACCTGGACCATCTGCCCTGTCGAAGTGCAGAAAACCTTGCTGGTCACAGTGGTCACCTTGCCCCCGTATAAAGTTTTCACCTCCATGTCGGCCGAGACCCTTCTTTGGGCTGAGGCAGACATGGAGATGATAAATAAGACTGTTATTATCAGGCCTCTACGCGGCATTAACCCCACATGAAGAATGAAGTGTTGCCACAGTAGCGAGCGACTGAATTGTCTTCGACCGCAGCGACGATCTCAACAATGAAGTCTACGAAAGGAACGACACCGAAGATGCCTCCGAACGTAAAGGTGTAGATTGCCCACATCCAGGGACGGGTGCCCATGTAGTGACGGTGAACTCCGAATCCTCCAAGGAAGAAAGTGAGGAGGATGGCGCCGACAGGGCTCTTGGAAGGCGCCATTGAGGCAGCAGGAGCGGAAGCGGGGAGCTTCATTCCGGCAGAAACCGTAGCGGGAATCTCATTGATGAGTTCGAGCGGGGAAATCGCCACTGCATTCTCGATTGCATTGTCAACAACTGCGTCATCCAGTTTGTAGGATGCGGCAGATGCCACAGAGGTGATCGCAAAAACTGCGATGAGAACTAAAAAAAGCTTTTTCATCAGAATAAAATTTGTTTCGTTAATGCAAATATAGCATTTTCCTGACAAAAAGCGTCACCCTCCTATCCCGAGAGCATCCTGCCTGTCCAGGAACCGGTAGCCTGCCGCTTCCATAAGGTCGGCCGAGGTTATGTCCCTCCCTCCTGAGAGGTCCGCAATGGTCCTGGCTACTTTGAGGATTCTTGAATATGCCCTGGCGGACAGTCCCAGCCTGTCCATCAGGGACTCCATTGTCTTGGAGCACTCCGCGTCCAGGGGGCAGTATTTCTCTATCTGGCGGTTTCCCATCTCTGCATTTGTGAATATTCCTTCAGCAGAAAACCGTTCGGCCTGGATGGCTCTAGCCTGCCTGACCCTTTCTGCAACTGCCGAGCTGCTTTCGCCCTTGCTTCTCCTTACCAGCTTATTGTGCGGGACCGGGAAAAGACGAAGCTGGATGTCGATCCTGTCCATCACCGGTCCGGAGAGTTTTGACAGGTAGGTCTGACGCTGGCCAGGAGTACAGCAGCACCTGTCCCCTTCTCCATAATAGCCGCATGGACAAGGATTTGAAGCGGCTACCAACATGAAGGAAGCCGGGTACTCGATCTTCGACCGGAGCCTTGAGATCACCACCCTGCGGTCCTCCATCGGCCCCCGCAAAGCCTCGAGAACCGACTTCGGCATTTGTCCATATTCATCAAGAAAGAGCACGCCGTTGTTGGCCAGGGTGACCTCACCGGGACGGATGTCCTGGCCGGCACCGCCTCCTATGATCGCAGGAAGCGAAGCGCTGTAGTGCGGCGCCCTGAAAGGCCTCTCCCTGACAAGCCCTATCCCGGACCTCTTCATCCCGCACACCGAATAGATCCTGCTGGTCACTGCCGACTCTTCTTTCGACATCGGAGGCAGGATCCCGGCAATAGCCTTCGCAAGAGAACTCTTGCCGCTTCCCGGAGGCCCGACCATTATCAGATTGTGCCCTCCGGCGGCGGCAATTTCAGCCCCACGCTTCGCTCCCTCCTGGCCTATTATCTCGGAAAAATCCATCACATCACCGCCCCTGCGCCTGTGGGGACCTGAACCGGCTGAAGACAGCTCCTTGTACAGGGATGTGTTCCAAACCAGAAGGTCCGAACAATCCTCCTTCTCCTCCAGGATCCTCAGGACATCTTCCAGGCTCATGACCCCGAAGATCGACAGAGAAGTGCATTCAGTAGCCTCCATCGCAGAACGAAGAGGAAGGATGCAGCCGGACATCCCGATCGAGGCGGCAAGTCCGGCGAAGAGAAGGCCTCCCTGGACATCCCGTACCGAACTGTCCAGACCGAGCTCGCCCATCACAAGGTATTTGCCCAGACCGGGTAGTTCCCTCTGAAGGGACGCTGCGATAATTCCAAGGGAGATCGGAAGGTCGTAGCCACCTCCGTTCTTGTGCATGTCCGCCGGAGCCAGGTTGATGACTATTTTCTTTCCTGGAATATGGAAACCGAGGGCCTGCAAGGCCGTGACCGTGCGCAGAAGACTCTCCTTGACGGCCACGTCTGCCATACCGACGAGATGGATCCCTATTCCCTGGGTTATGTCAACCTCCACGGTGACTGGTACCGCCTCTATGCCGACGCATTTGGCGGCAACTACATTGACTAGCATAGTCCAAGTTCTTTTAAGCTGATCCAAAGATGACACTATCGGCCGGGAATCAGCTTAAAAAACAGAAAAACGGATTTTAAGAAACAGAAATACTTTTCTTTGCCTCTCCGTTTTAGTATATTTGTGAGGATAGGACAACAGATTATGGAGAACAACGAAATCACAATTTTCTGCAAAAACGACGGCAAGAACCATAGGATCGAGATAGGCGGTACCCTCAGGGAACTCTCCCAGAAATGGTGCAGGAGCGTGACCGATCCAAAGACAGGCCAGAAACTGGACGTGATTGCCGCCCTTGTGGACAACAAGCTGAAGGAACTGGACTACAAGCCCATGCTCTTCCATCAGGTGGAATTCATAGGCTTCAACCATCCGGAAGGCCGCAGATGCTACCTCCGTTCACTGTGTTTCGTCCTGCAGAATGCAGTCAGGGAACTCTACCCCGACAAGGTGCTGCTGGTGGATCACTCCCTGCCCAGCGGTCTCTACTGCGAGATCACCGAGAAGACCAGGATGGAAGACGGTCGCAGGAAGGTCTATTTCGTCACTGACGAGGAGATCGACGCGATCAAGGCCAAGATGAAGGAGATCATCGCCAAGGACCTGCACTTCTCCAAGGTGAAGATGAATGCCGAGGAGGCCCAGGAAATCTTCCTGAGCAACAACCAGCCCCAGAAAGCAGAACTCCAGAAGAGTCTCGGAACCTTTATCTGCAGCGTCTACTTCCTGGACGGCAAGGCCGACACCATGCACGGTCCCCTCATCCCTTCGACAAAGTTCATCAAGACTTTCGACATCACCGGCATCGGGAACGGATTCTGCTTGCAGGGACCGGCGATGACAGACTTCTCCAAGGTCATGCCTATGAAAAGGCAGACGAAGATAGCAACCACCCTCAAGGAATATTCAGACTGGTGTTCAATCATCGGGATTGAAAGCGTCGGTTCCCTTAACTCAGCCATCAAGGACGGAAGGGCGGTCGAGATCATCAACCTCTCTGAAGCCCGTCACGAAAGGGCCTACGCAAGGATTGCCGACCAGATCTACCAGAACCGCGGCACAAAACGGATCGTGATGATAGCAGGCCCCTCCTCCAGCGGAAAGACCTCTTCTTCGCTGAGGATCGCCCTCCAGTGCAAGGTGCTGGGACTAAGGCCGAAAGTCATAGAGCTGGACAACTATTTCGTCAACAGGGACTGCACTCCTCAGGACGAGGACGGAAAGCTTGACTTCGAGTCGCTCCATGCAATGGACCTCGACTTCCTCAACACCCAGCTCAACGAACTGCTCGAAGGAAAGGAGGTCGAAATCCCCAAATACGACTTCAAATCCGGCTGCCGTACATTCGTGGGCAACACCCTGCGCCTCGAGGAGAAAGACATCCTGATCATGGAAGGCATCCACGCCCTCAATCCTGAGATGACTTCGGCAGTCGACAACTCCAGGATCTTCCGCGTCTACGCCTCTGCCCTCACCTCGCTCAACATCGACGAGAACGTCAACATCTCGACTTCGGACAACCGGCTGCTCCGCAGGATGGTAAGGGACAACCGCGTCCGCGGGATCAATCCGGAGAACACGATCCTGTTGTGGAACAGTGTCAGGCGCGGAGAAAGCAGGAACATATTCCCGTTCCAGGAGAATGCGGACGCTCTCTTCAATTCTGCCCTTATCTTCGAGCTGCCGATGCTGAAGTACTACGCTGAGCCCCTTCTGAGGCGCATTTCGCCTTCTTCACCGGCCTACACCGAAGCTGTCCGCCTCCTTAAGTTCCTGGACTACATCGTGGCCCTCCAGCCTTCAGAGATCGCCGCCATCCCTCCCACATCCATCATGCGGGAGTTCATAGGCGGTCAAACGCTATAGGAATCAGATTTCTTCGAGGGCTTCGCCGTCAATCCAGCCTTGACGGCCGTCAGCAAGCGAAATATTCATCCACGATCCCACACTGTCGAGGATCTTGACCTTCGTGCCCTCATGGATGATGAAGAGGTCCTTCCCTCCTGAAGGAGAGCTCTTTACAGAAGACACCGGCAGCATCACGATTGCACTGTCGTCAGATGAATATGCCTGCTTCTGCCACACTGAAAAGCCGAGGCAGCAAAGCGAAAGGATGAGCAGCACGATTCCGCAATAGAATCCGGTGCGCCTCCTTCCAAGCGAAGAAGCAAGCAGGAACATGAGTCCCATCCCGAGGGCACCGCAAAGGAGCACCAGGAACAGGATTGCCCACGAGTTGGAATCCAGGAAATAACAGACCTTCCTGGCTAGGCTCTTGAGGATGAATTCAGGCACCGCCTCGATCTTGTCCTGAACGAAGCCGCTTGCGAAATCAAGGTTATAGCGGGCATCGGAACAGGAAGGATCCAGCTTGAGGGCCCTTTCATAATTGAGGATAGCCTTGGGATAATTGCCAAGCTTGAAATATGCATCACCTATGTTGCAGAACAGCTCAGGAGCTCCCAGCCCGGTAGCAGCGATTCCCTCCCATGCCGAGACTGCATCCTGATAACGGCTCTCAGAATAGGCCGAAACGCCCTCCTGCCAGAGGACTTCAGGATCCTTTACAGCCTGCGACTCGGGTGCCGCAGTCTCTACGGCAGATGTGTCCGCTGGAGCGATCACGATCTGGTCGTTCTGGGCCATTGCACTGAAAGCAGTACCGAACGACAGCAGCAGGGCGACCAAAGCTGCTGCACCACCGTTTCCTGCCTTCCGGATCTTCAGGCTCGAATCAATGGCAGAGATGACGTTGACAGCGCTTTCGTAGTGACTGTTCATGGCCTCATGACCGGCATCAGGAGAGTACCTCGCGAATTCGCATGCGTCGATAAGATCCGTGAAAGCCTTCACATCCGCCTCCGCGACACCTCCATCCTGGAGGGCGACTGCAATGTTTTCCTTGCTGATTTCAGACATGTCCATGTTGAGCTTGTCGGAGATGAAACCTATGAGTGCCTTGTGGAGTTCCTCATAGAAAGCAGTGTAGAGATTCTTCTCAAGGAAGTCACCGGCCTGCTGCAGCCTCTTCCTTGCCATCTTGGTAGCCCGGCGGTTCTTCGTCATGGCCACGTCGGCCTTCATGGCAGCAACCTTCCTGGTAGCGAGCCAGGTCACGACGGCGGCGGCAAGGATCAGGGCAAGCAAGACAAAGAACAGAGGAGTACCTACGAAGAATGAATTCCTGGACAGGGAAGGTTTCTTGGTCGAAATGAAACGGATGTCATCCGCCAGGCTCTTGACATCCCTGCGCTCGACTCCAGGAGCAGTGCTGATCTGCACTGGAGAATCCCCTCCCTTGCCCTTCGCCACCTTTATGTGCAGTGGCTGGGTGCGCAGAGTCACGTACTTCCCGGAAGTGACATCATAGTAGGAATATTCAACAGGCTCGATCGTGAAGTCGCCGGCGCTCCTCGGGATGAACGGGAACTCGAAGGATTTGCTTCCGGAGGTGCCTCCATTGCTCTTGTCGGTGTTCTCGGTAGTCTTGGTGTCGTAGACCTCGAAATCCGGAGGGAAACTGACCTTAGGTTCCTCGAGGAGGGACACGTTGCCCCTTCCTGAGAGCGTAATGACGAGGGAACCTGCATCATGGGCCTTAAGCTCATCAGAAGAGAGACGGGCGGATATTCCGAAACTGCCAACGCCTCCGCCGAATGAGGCGGGCTGGCCGGCAGGCAGAGGATTGACCTTCACCTTGACGGCCGGAGTAACGACCCTCTTGCGGATGGTCCGGTACTCATCCTGGAAGAAGCTGTCGAATATGCTGTTGGAAGTCGGAGTGTTGACCCTTATGTTGACAAGGCAGACCAGCTCGGCGGGATCGATAGTGATAGTACCGGACTGCTGCGGAATGAGGACATAGCTCCTCAGGACAGCGGTGTTGTAGATCTTGTCGTCGAAACTCTCCCTCTTGAATTCAATGTTGGTCGGGGAGTATGTTTCCTGGCTCCAGAACCCGTTGAAAGATGGGAATTTGGCATTCTCGAAGCCGGCGATGTTCACCCTCTGGTAAAGCTTGAGCGAAGCTGTGACAGGCTCACCCATCACCACCTCGGAGCGGCTGAGGGAAAGCCTCATGAACAAGTCTTCTGCAGGGATTTCACCTGTTGCAGCCTGCTGGCGGGCAGTTCCGGAAGAACCTTGTGAAGAGCCCTGGCCTGAAGCCTGGTTACCCTGTGAGGCAGAAGATGAAGCGTCGGTCACGACCTGGATGGAGGTCTGGGAAGAAGCGATCTTGTCGCCGGAAACGGTGGCAGAAGCGGCAGGAATCTGGAATGTACCTGTCGATTTCGGCAGAAGGATGTACGTGTAGGTGGTCTGATGGGAGGATGTCCTCTTCCCGTTCACTATCTGGATGCTGGTCGAAGTGCCCTTCTGGGGCCCCCAGACAAGCTGGAACTCCTCGCCGGGAGACCAGGAGAAATCAGAAGGGTTCTTCTCTCCCTCAATGATGAAGGTGACATTGAACTGCTCATTTACGGCAACCACGTTGGGCGCTTCGACCCGGATGGCATTCTGGGCTGACAGGCCCAGCGTCGCTGCGAGCGAAAGTACCGCCAGCGCGGTTATGTACATTATCCTTTTCATCTTCTGCTACCAATTCTTGTCTTTCTGGCGGGATTTGAGGACGGCGGCCTTTTCCTTGTTGACCTTGTCCTGGGTTTCCTTTTCCCTGGCCTGTATCGCTTTCAGCATCTGCTGGGCCTGCTGGGGAGAGATCTTCGCATCTCCCTGTCCCTGACCCTGCTGATCCTGATTCTGATTCTGGTTCTGGTCCTGATTCTGATCTTGATCCTGGTCCTGATCCTGATTCTGGTCCTGCTGGTTCTGGTCCTGGCTCTGATCGTTGTTGCCGCCACCTCCGCCGCCCTGGTTCTTGAGCATCAGCTTGGCATAGGCGTAATTCTCCTTCGCGTCCATGTCATCCGGCCGCCTGAGCAAGGACTGCTTGTAGGCCTCCACGGCACCGCTCCAGTCCTCCTTCTTGACCGCCACGTTACCGAGATTGTAGAAATAGTCGGCTGCGGAAGGGCTTACCGAAGCTCCTTCCTTGACCTTTTCCAGGGATTTGCCGGCCTCCTCGAAATTCTCCTGCCGGTAGAGGGCATTCGCAAGATTGTAAGACGCGGCCACGGAAGAAGTGTCCTTCACGAGAGCCTTGCGGTACTCGATCTCGCTCTTCTGCCAGTTGCCTTTCTTGAACTGACGGTTGCCGGAACGAACCTCCCTCCGGTCAGGCTGCGCAAAGGCAGCGGTGCAGGTGAGCGCCGCAGCAACCATAATCAATGAGTATCTAACCAGTCCTTTCATCACCTTTCAAACAAATGCCTGCGGGAACGTCTCTCGCCTACCAGCATCTCAAGCGCCAGCAAGGCAAGGGCGACGCCCAGGAAATACATGAACTGCTCGTCATATTCCTCGAACATGACTGAATTGAACTCCTCCTGCTGCATCTTCTGGATGTCAGCGATGATCGGAGTCAGGCCGAATTCGTCGTTGCCGGCATGGACATAGGCTCCACCGCCGGCCTGGGCGACCTCCTTGAGGGTGTCCTCGTCGAGCCTGGTCACCACGATGTTGCCTTCCTTGTCCTTCAGGAGGCCTCTGTCCATTGGGATAGGCTGTCCTTCCTGCGAGCCCACACCACTGGTGTAGACCTTCGCACCGACTTCCGCGGCCTGGGATGCAGCCGCCACGGCGTCATCCTCATGGTTCTCTCCGTCGGTTATAACTATTATTGCACGGCTCTGCTCGCTCTGGGCGCTGAAACTCCTGACTGCCGTGTTGATCGCATCTCCGATCGCCGTTCCCTGGATAGGAACCGATTCTGTGGAAATGTTGCTCAGGAACATCTTGGCGCTCACGTAGTCGGAAGTGATAGGCAGCTGGACGAAGGAGCTTCCGGCAAAGATGATAAGGCCGATCCTGTCACCCTGCAGCTTGTCAGTGATCCTCGAGATGGCCAGCTTCGCCCTTTCCAGCCTGTTCGGGGAATAGTCCTGGGCGAGCATCGAATTGGAGACGTCGAGGGCGATCATTATCTCAGCCCCGCGAGCCTTGTATTCCTTGAGTTTGGCCCCGATCTGCGGACGGGAAAGGCCGATCACCAGGAAGAGGAAAGCCAATGAATATATCACCGCACGGACCCACCTCTTCGAACGGGACCACGAGGGCATCAGCTCGTTCACCAGGTCCTCGTCGCCCAGCTTGCGCAGGCGGCGCCTTCTCGCCCCCATCCAGACCGCCAGGCCTATGAAGAAGAACGGGATCAGCAGGAGCAGCAGCAGATATTGCGGATGTGCGAATATGATCATGGCAACCTCCTCAAGACTAAGACTTTGATCAGCATTTCAAGCAGCAGGCACACCAGGGCGGCAAGGGCGTAGCCCAGGAAGAGCTCCTTGTACACCGGGAAGCTGTCGACCGTAGTGCGGGCCTTCTCCATCTTGTTGATCTCCGAATATATTTCCGAAAGCTTCGTATTGTCGGTAGCCCTGAAGTAGCGGCCACCGGTGGCGGAAGCTATGTTGTTCAAAAGCTTTTCGTCGATCTCGACCTTCATGTTCTGAACCTGCATTCCCCAAGGGGTGATCACCGGATAAGGAGCCTCTCCGTTTGCTCCGACTCCGATGGTGTAGACCCTGATTCCGTAGGTCTTGGCAATCTCGGCAGCTGTCTCCGGAGAGACCTCGCCGCTGTTGTTCACACCGTCGGTGAGCAGGATGACCACCCGGCTCTTCGCGTCCGAATCCTTCATCCTCGCCACTGCAGTGGCCAGACCGTTACCGATGGCGGTACCGTCCTCTATAAGGTCGGTGGAAATCTCCTTCATCAGGTTGATCAGGGTAGCCCTGTCCGTGGTCAGCGGGCACTGGGTGTAGCTCTCGCCTGCAAAGACAACTATTCCCATCCTGTCCGAAGGCCTCTGGGAAATGAACTCTATTGCGATGTCCTTGGCAGCACTGATCCTGTCCGGAGTAAAGTCCCTTGCCAGCATACTCGTAGACACGTCCATGGCAAGGACAATGTCGATTCCTTCAGTGTCGATCCTCTCCACCTTCCTCGAGGAACGCGGACGGGCTATGGCCACGACAAGAAGGCTAAGAGCGGCAATCCTCAGGAGGAAAGGCAGGTGCCTTACGATGTCGAGGGCGGACCTGCCGCCGGCCTTCCACGGCGTGGCCTTCGACACGCGCAGATGCGGCCTGCGGTCAGCTATCTCGATGTAGAGGTAGCGCAGGACCAGCAGGAACGGCACCAGAAGCAGCCAGAGAAGTTTGGGATATTCAAAAAACATCACTCGGTCCCTCCTTCTTTTGGTTCTGCCGGTGTCTGGTAAGTCGTGGTGACGAACCTTACGGCGAGAGGCACTGCGGCTGCATTCTCTTCATCGGAGGCATAAGCCTTCGCGAATTTCACCAGGTCTGCAGTCTCAAAGAGGCGCCTGAGTTCGACGAACAGGTCGGCCGGCACGTCGGAATGTCCGAGGCTGTCGAACAATTCGGCAGTCGTCATCTCCGGAGCATCGATCCCGTAACGGGAATCAATGTATTCCCGGAGGGCATCGGTGATGCCCGAATAGTAGGCCTTCTGTTTATCCTGAGCCCAGAACTTGCTGTCCCTGAACTGTTCCAGCTTCCTGAGAGCGACGATGTAAGGAGGATCCTTGTAGACAGATTCTCCGGCCACCTTCTTCCTTCGGGAAGACAGGAGGGCCCAGATCAGAACTGCAAGGAAAGCGATTCCCCAGACCACCGCAACGTACGGCAGTATCTCACGGAAAGTCACCGGATACCTTATCTGCCCCTTGATGTCGTGGATCTGGTAGGTGGTAGTGTCCACAGGAATCGTAAAGACTTCCAGCGGGCGGGACTTGAATAAAAGAGTGTCTATCCTGTCCGGAGCCGTCTGTCTCAGGACGGACAAGGGTCTAAGCTCGTAGCTTCCCTCTTCGAAGGAAGTGATCAAGATTGAAAAATCAATGTCGAAAGAGCGCGGCTCACCTTTCTTCCCGTGGACTTTCACAGTATCAGCCTTCCAGGGTCCGATCACCTCCACGCTGTCTCCTGGCATGAAACCCTTTGAGAAATCCGCAGTCATGAAGCCGGTTCCCTGCTGTACATCCTTAAGATGGAAGCCGTAACGAAGCTGGTCTCCTATCAGCACCGAATCCCTCGGCTGAAGCTGCTCCAGGAACGAATCATCCGACTGGATCACCATACCCTTGACCGGGCCGGAAAGGACCTGGGCTGAAAGGGCTGCCGGCAGAAGAGCAATCAGCGACAATGAACACAAAAACTTCCTCATCATCATCTCCTCCCGAAAAATGCCATCAATCCCTTGACGTAGTCATCGTCAGTCGCGATGTCCACGGAATCAATCTGATAGCGGTTGAAAAGCCTGCGTTCATTTTCTACGACATTGCCGAACCATTTGGAGTACTCAGCCCGGACCTTTCTGCTGGAAGTGTTCACCCAGGCCGATTCTCCTGTCTCTGAATCTTTTACATGGACAAGCCCGACCGAAGGGATGGTCTGTTCCCTGGGGTCATGGACCTTGATAACCGAGATGTCATGCCTGTTCCTGGCGACCTTGAGGGCATCTTCGTAACGGGGCCTCCCGTCCTGCTCGACATCCAGCATGTCGGAAAGCACGAAAGCCGTGCATTTCTTCTTGATGGCGTTGGTCAGGTAACGCAGGGCATCACCGATGTCGGTACCGTCGGAAGTCGGCTTCAGTTCGATGATCTCCCTTATTATATGGAGCAGGTTGCTGCGCCCCTTCCCCGGAGGGATGAACTTCTCCACATGGTCGCTGAAAAAGAGGGCTCCCACCTTGTCATTGTTGATGGAGGCGGAAAAACTGAGGACAGCAGCGATTTCAGCAATCAGGTCCCTCTTGGTCTTCTCCCTGGTTCCGAAAAGTCCGGAACGGCTGATGTCGATCAGAAGGACGACCGTCATTTCCCTCTCTTCCTCGTAGACCTTCACGTACGGGGCCCTCAGGCGGGCGGTCACGTTCCAGTCCATGGAACGAGGATCGTCCCCGTACTGGTACTCGCGTACCTCGCTGAAGGCCATTCCACGGCCCTTGAAAGCGCTGTGGTACTCTCCGGCAAAAATCTGGTGGGACAGAGCCCTGGTACGGATCTCTATCTTCCTGACCTTGCGGAGCAGTTCGTTTGCTGTAGGATTTGAAGGCATGTCAAAGACTATTCACTACGGAACCTGTACGGCGTTGATGACCTCGGCAATGATCTGCTCCGTGGTCACGTTTTCAGCCTCAGCCTCGTAGGTAAGGCCGATCCTGTGGCGCAGGACCTCGTTGCAGACGGCCCTCACGTCCTCAGGAATTACATAGCCCCTGCGGCGGATGAAGGCGAAAGCCTTGGCCGCCATGGCGAGGGAGATGCTCGCACGCGGTGAACCTCCGAAGGAGATCAGGTCCTTGAGTTTTCCGAGACCGTAGTCGCCCGGAGTCCTGGTAGCATAGACTATGTCAACTATGTATCTCTCGATCTTCTCGTCCATGTAGACATCCCTCACGACCTTGCGGGCCCTGACTATGTCTTCCGGCTTTATGACCGGCGAAGCCTTGGGGAATTCGCCTGTGTTGTTCATCCTGATGATGTACTTCTCCTCATCCTTCTTCGGATAACTTACGACCACCTTCAGCATGAAACGGTCGACCTGGGCTTCGGGAAGAGGGTAGGTACCTTCCTGCTCGATAGGGTTCTGGGTAGCCATCACGAGGAAGGGCTCCGGAAGCTTGAAGGTCTCGTCACCGATGGTCACCTGCCTCTCCTGCATGGCCTCGAGAAGGGCCGACTGGACCTTCGCCGGGGAACGGTTGATCTCATCCGCCAGCACGAAGTTGGCGAAGACGGGACCTTTGTGGACCTCGAACCTTTCGTCCTTCTGGGAATATATCATCGTACCGATGAGGTCGGCAGGAAGGAGGTCAGGGGTGAACTGGATACGGCTGAACTTTGCGTCGATAGCCTGGGACAGGGTACTGATGGCCAAGGTCTTGGCAAGGCCGGGGACTCCCTCCAGGAGGATGTGCCCGTTGGCGAGCAGGCCGATGAGCAGATTCTCCACGAGCTGCTTCTGGCCGACGATGACCTTTCCCATCTCGAGGGACAGCATGTCCACAAACGCACTTTCCTGCTGGATCCTGTCGTTCAATTCTTTGATGTTAACGCTTTCCATGTTATGTCTTTTTTATATTTTTGCGTGTCACAAACCTCCTCGACCATGCGCTACAAGATCATCCTTTCCTACGACGGTTCCGATTTCTGCGGCTGGCAGATTCAAAGCGATGCCAAAACCGTCCAAGAGTGTCTTCAGCTTGCACTTTCAACTCTCTTGAAGGAAGAAATCACAGTCACAGGGGCAGGCAGGACCGATTCGAAGGTCAACGCGACAGGCTATGTCGCCCACTTCGACACCTCGGTACAGGACCTTGACGCCGCGGCTGTTGGCTACAAAATAAATGCCATCCTGCCCCACGGAATCAAGGTTCATGACATACTTCCGGCCTCCCCGGAATTCCACGCCAGGTTCGATGCCCGCCAGAGGGAATACAAGTATTTCATTCACAGGAAAAAAGATCCTTTTATGGGAAAATATTCCTGCCTCTACACCTTCCCGCTGGACGTGGAAGCGATGAACAGGGCGGCAGGACACCTCCTCGGGACACATGACTTCAGCTGCTTTGAGAAGGTCGGAAGTGACAACAAGACATCCATCTGCACCGTCAACCTGGCAAAGTGGGAGAGCTATGTCCCCGACCATGTGAGGATGATGGGATACCCCGCAGAAGAAGGAGACTACCTGGTCTTTACCATCAGGGCCGACAGGTTCCTCAGGAATATGGTCCGGGCTGTCGTCGGTTCCCTGCTTGATGTCGGAAGGGGACGGAGGGACGAAGATTGGTTCGCGGGACTGGTGGGCGGCGGAAACCGCAGCGATGCAGGCGAATCAGTCCCCGGTCAGGCATTGTTTTTGACAAGGGTGGATTATTAGCTAATGTCGGTTATTTTGATTATATTTGCAGATTAGAATCAGAAATCAATAAACGTACGTTATAATTATGTTGTTCCATGTTTTACAGGTAGGCCTGGACACAGCCGCCGCCGAGGTGGCCGAGAACATCGCAAGGGCCACCGAGCCTGCAGTGCAGGCAGCTCCTCAGCAAGTCGAGCAGTCTTTTTCATTGATCCAGATGGCCGCCAAGGGTGGCTGGCTGATGATCGTTCTTGCCATCCTTTCAGTCATCGCCATCTACATCTTCGGTAAGAAGTGGTGGATGATCCACAAGGCCCAGCAGGTCGACAAGAACTTCATGAGGGACATACGCGACTACATCCATGAAGGCAAGGTCAAGAGCGCCCTCTCCCTATGCGAGAAGTACGACTCCCCCGTCGCCCGCCTCGTCGAGAAGGGCATCGAGCGCATCGGAAGGCCGCTTACCGACATCCAGACTGCAGTCGAGAACATGGGCAACGTTGAGATCGCAAGGCTTGAAAAAGGCCTTCCCACCCTCGCTACCATAGCCGGAGGCGCCCCGATGATCGGATTCCTCGGAACCGTCCTCGGTATGGTCCAGGCTTTCTTCAACATGGCCAATGCCGGCAACAACATCGACATCACCCTGCTTTCCAGCGGTATCTACACCGCAATGATCACCACTGTTGGCGGTCTGATCGTCGGTATCCTTGCCTACTTCGGCTATAACTACCTCACCGCACAGATCTCCGACCTTATGTTCAAGATGGAGACCACGACTATCGACTTCATGGATCTTCTGCACGAACCTGCAGACAACGAAGAGGAGAAATAATAAATGGCATTCAAGAGAACCACAAAGGTCAATTCGGAAATGTCCATGTCGTCCATGACGGACTTGGTGTTCCTGCTCCTGATCTTCTTCCTGGTCACCTCGACGCTGGTCAATCCTAACGCACTGAAGCTCCTGCTCCCCAAGAGCACCGGCCAGGTGACTGCGAAACCCACCGTCAGCGTGTCGATCAAGGACTGGGGCGGAGAGACGTACACCTACCACCTCAACGGCGACGAGACTCCCACCCAGTTCTCCGACCTGGAGGACGGCCTGGTGAGCCTGCTTCAGAGCGAGGAAGATCCGACTTTCTCAATCTATTCCGACGAGAGCGTCCCCATCAAGGAGGTCGTCTCGATCATGAACATTGCAAAGAGGAACCACTACAAAGTTATTTTGGCCACACAGCCTGAGTGATGAAACAGTACCTTCGTGAAAGAGAGAAGGAGGCCAAGATCTCCACTGTGACGGGAATCGTGCTTACGGTTGCCGTCCATCTGGTGGTACTGCTCTCCTGCGCATTCACGGGACTGAAATACCTCTATCCCCCGCCCCAGGAGCAGACTTTCCTCATCGATTTCAGCAAGGATGAACCCGAGCCTGTGAGGCGTCAGGCAATAGGTAGGCAGCCTCAGGCGGAGGACGTGGACAAGACAAAACCCGTGGAGCTTATCCAGAGAAGCGAATCTCCCGTAAAGTCGGACAGGACCAACAAGACTGCCGAGGCCAAGCCCGACGATCACGGCGATGTAGAAGTTCCCGCACCCAAGGAGGAGATCAACAAGAACGCCCTCTTCCCCGGGATGAGCAAGAAAGACTCATCCCTCGCCCCTCATGGATCGACCAATCCTTCCGCTGAATTCAAGGCCGGACATCCTAAGGGGAACACCGCTACCGGGAAGACCGAAGGAGCCCCGAACGCCCACCTTAAGGGCCGCAACGTCCTCGGAGCCCTTCCCAGACCTGACTATGCAGTCCAGGACGAGGGCAAGGTCGTGGTGGACATCTGGGTGGACAACTATGGAAACGTAACCAAGGCTGTCGCCGGAGGGCAAGGCACGACAGTCAACAACCAGACATTATGGGCGGCTGCAAGGGCTGCGGCCATGAAGGCCCATTTCAACCAAAGTGCAGATGCACCTGCCCTGCAACAGGGTACAATCACTTACATTTTCAAACTCAAATAATTACAGAATCCTTTTATTTTTATTGTAACAACGTGGCGGGAGCCACAGCAGATTATGGAAGAAAAAATGAACGGTGGCTACGAGAGCCACGAAGAGCGTAGGGATTACGCAGGAAACGAAGGAAGAAGAAACGGCTATTCAACAGAAGGAAGGAAACTCAGGCCCAGAAGGAAGGTCGCTCCTTCCGCTTCATCCGAACGTGATGGAGAATACAAGCCTTACAATAGCAACAACGACAGGAGAGGCAGCTACCAGAGCCGCGGAGGCTATCAGGACCGTCCCCGCTACAACCAGGACCGTCGTGAACGCCCGAGCTACGGCCAGGATCGCCGCAGCAGTTTCAGCCAGGACCGCAACGGTTACGGCCAGGACCGTCCCCGCTACAACCAGGACCGCCGCGAACGCCCTGCTTACGGACAGGACCGTCGTGAGCGTCCGAGCTACGGCCAGGATCGCCGCAGCAGCTTCAGCCAGGACCGCAACGGCTACGGTCAGGACCGTCCCCGTTTCAGGGATGACCGCCAGGGAGGCCACTCTGAAGGACGCCCTTCCTATGGAAAGCCGAGGAGCTTCCACGACGGCCCCAAGGCTTCAGGCTTCAGCAAGGGTCCCGGCCGTCCGGCCCCTAAGAAGCCAGTACGCAAGAGCAATTCCCACTTCACCGCTACCGATGAAGCCGGTATCAACCAGATGCTTTCCAGGAAGCCTCAGGTGGACAATCCCCTGTTCTCCGACAATGACAATGTCCCTACTCCGATCAAGGAGGAAATCCGTCTCAACAAGTTCATCGCCAACTCAGGAGTCTGCTCACGCCGTGAGGCCGACACCCTGATCCAGGCCGGAGTGGTCACCGTCAACGGAGAGGTCGTTACCGAACTCGGAACCAAGATCAACGTCCTCAAGGACGACGTCCGTTTCAACGGTGAGAGGCTCAAGGGCGAAGAGAAGGTCTACATCGTGATGAACAAGCCGAAGGGCTTCGTCACAAGCGCCAGCGATCCTCATGCGGACAAGACTGTCATGGATCTCCTGAAGGGCTGCACCTCCAGGGTATTCCCCGTCGGAAGGCTCGACAAGAACACCACCGGTGTCCTCATGTTCACCAACGACGGTGAGATCGCCGAGCAGCTGACCCATCCTTCATTCAATAAGAAGAAGATCTACCAGGTGATCCTCGACAAGGCCCTCGACGAGCAGGACAAGGAGAAGATCCTGGTCGAAGGACTCCAGCTCACCGACGGAGTCATCAAGGCTGATGAACTTGAATATATCGACGCAGAAGACCACCGCAGGCTCGGCATCGAGATCCACTCCGGAAAGAACCGTATCGTCCGCAGGATCTTCGAATCCCTCGGCTACACCGTCAAGGCCCTCGACAGGGTCTACTTCGCCGGTCTCACCAAGAAGGGACTGAAGAAGGGCGAGTGGAGGTACCTCAGCGAGGGTGAGGTCAATGTCCTCAAGATGGGGGCCTATGTCTAGTCAGGCAAAGATCCAGGAACACCGCGCGGGCTTCGTCAACATCATCGGCAATCCGAATGTAGGCAAGTCCACCTTGATGAATGCCCTTGTGGGCGAGAAACTCTCGATCGTCACTGCCAAGGCCCAGACGACCCGCCACAGGATCATGGGCATTGTCAACACCGACGACTACCAGATCGTCTATTCCGACACCCCGGGCATGCTGAAGCCTAATTACAGGCTCCAGGAAGACATGATGAAGTTCGTGGACGCCGCCATCGGCGACGCGGACATCATCCTGTACGTGACGGACGTAGTCGAGAAAAGCGACAAGAACATCGAGTACATCCAGAAACTCCAGAAGCTTGAATGCCCCGTGGTCGTGGCCATCAACAAGATCGATGTCAGCGACCAGGCAAAGGTCATGGAACTGATCAAGTACTGGCAGGAGACCCTTCCTGGGGCTGTCATAATCCCTGTCTCCGCCAAGGAGCATTTCAACCTGGAGAGCGTTCTGGACGCAATAGTGAGCAAGCTCCCCGTTTCTCCGCCCTGGTTCGACAAGGACCAGTTCACGGACAGGAACCTCAGGTTCTTCGCCTCGGAAATCATC
Organism: Bacteroidales bacterium; assembly: GCA_017469745.1. Lineage (GTDB taxonomy): Bacteria > Bacteroidota > Bacteroidia > Bacteroidales > UBA932 > Cryptobacteroides. Next base: position 31,919 of record JAFUFS010000066.1, read on the forward strand.
CGCGAGAAGATCCTCGAGAACTACAGCCAGGAGATTCCCTACAGTTGTGAAGTCGGGATCGAGGCTTTCAAGGAAGGTAAGGACCGGTACGAGATCAGCGCCGTCATCTACGTGATGCGCGACACCCAGAAGGGTATAATCATCGGCAAGGGCGGCTCCGCCCTCAAGAAGACGGGCACCGAGGCCCGCATCGACATGGAAGACTTCTTCCAGAAGAAGGTCTACCTCCAGCTTTTCGTGAAGGTGGACCCCGACTGGAGGGAGAACCGCAAGGAGCTCAGGAAATTCGGTTACGAAGAATAAAACGCAAGAAGGAATATGGCAACGGACGATCAGTGGGAAGATATTCAGGATCAGGACAACGCGGGCGAGGAAGAAGTAGCGTCTGAAGAAGAGGCGACCGCCCCTTCCACGGGTAAGTACGACAAGCTCCTCAGCTCCGACAGCAGGAAGTACAAGCTTTCCGGGATGTTCAAGGACTGGTTCCTTGACTATTCCTCCTATGTGATCCTCCAGAGGGCTGTCCCTCACATCGTGGACGGACTCAAACCCGTCCAGAGGCGCGTGCTCCATGCCATGTACCGGATGGACGACGGAAGCTACACCAAGGTGGCGAACATCGTCGGCCAGGCCATGCAGTACCATCCCCACGGCGACGCCTCCATCCTCGGAGCTCTCGTCCAGCTCGGCCAGAAAGGCCTTCTGGTGGACTGCCAGGGAAATTGGGGTAATATTCTTACAGGTGACAGCAACGCTGCGCCTAGGTACATCGAGGCCCGTCTGAGCAAGTTCGCCAAGGAAGTAGTCTTCGATCCGAAGATCACCCACTGGATGACTTCCTACGACGGACGCAACCAGGAACCTACAGAGCTTCCGGTCCGTTTTCCCCTCCTGCTCGCACAGGGTACCGAGGGAATCGCGGTCGGTATGGCTTCCAAGATCCTTCCGCACAACTTCAACGAACTTCTGGACGCTTCCGTCAGCATCCTCGAAGGCAAGGACTTCACCATCTACCCGGACTTCCCCACCGGCGGCAGCGCAGACTGCAGCAACTACAAGGACGGAGCCCGCGGTGGCAGCGTTAAGGTCCGTGCCAAGATCGAGAAGATCGACAAGAACACCATTGCCATCACCGAGATTCCTTACGGAAAGACCTCGGAAGTCATCAAGGATTCCATAGTCAAGGCCAAGGACAAGGGCAAGATCAAGATCAAGAAGATCGAGGACATGACAACCGACAAGGTCGAGATCATAATCCACCTGCCGAACGACGTCTCCCCCGACAAGACCATCGACGCCCTCTACGCCTTCACGGACTGCGAGTGCAACATCGCCCCGAACGCCTGCGTTATAGTGGACAGCAAGCCGCAGTTCCTCTCTGTCAAGGACATCCTGATCTACGACACCAACCACACCAGGGACCTTCTGGAGTGGCAGCTGCGCATCCGCCTCGACGAACTTGAGGACGAATGGCACTACGACTCCCTGGAAAGGATCTTCTTCGAGAACAGGGTCTACAAGATCCTGGAGCAGGACCAGAAGAGCTGGGAACAGCAGCTGGAGGACGTCTTCGCCGAGATGAAGAACTACCAGGACCTCCTCCGCAGGGAGATAGTCATGGAGGACATCCACAAGCTCGTAGAAAAGCCTGTACGCAAGATCTCCAAGTTCGACACCAAGGCGATGGACGAGAAGATCGCCTCTATCGAAGCCGAGATGGAGGAGGTCAGGAACAACATCGAACACATCACTGAATACACGATAGCTTGGTTCAAGGGCCTGAAGGCCAAGTACGGGAAGCAGTTCAAGCGCCTCACCGAGATTTCGGCCTTCGAGACCATCGCGGTCACCAAGGTTGTGAGCAACAACGCCAAGCTCTACGCCAATTACGAGGAAGGCTTCGTCGGCCTCAACATGAAGAAGGACGACAACGGAGTCTTCGTCAGCGACTGTTCAGACCTCTCCGAGATCCTGGTCATAGCCAAGGACGGAAAGTACCGCATCACCAAGGTCACGGACAAGGCCTTCTTCTGGAAGGACCTGCTCTACGTGGGAGTGTTCAACCGCGGCGACGAGAGGACCATCTACAACGTCATCTATCGCGACGGAAAGACTTCCGTCTCCTACGCCAAGAGGTTCTCTATCACAAGTGTCACGAGGGACAAGGACTATGACATCACGACCGGCAAGGAAGGATCCAGGATCCTTTGGTTCACCGTCAACAACAACGGCGAGGCTGAGACCGTAAGGGTCTACCTGCGTCCCCGTCCGAAGCTTAAGAAGACCCAGATGGAATACGATTTCTCGACCCTGACCATCAAGGGAAAGACTTCCCGCGGCAACCTGGTTTCGAAATTCGCCATCTCCAAGATCCAGCTCAAGAGCAAGGGTGTCTCCACGATCGGTGGAAAGGACATCTGGTTCGACGCTGACATCCAGAAACTCAACGATGAGCAGAGGGGCATGTACCTCGGCGAATTCGGTCCTGAGGACAAGGTTCTGGCCATCTTCAAGGACGGTACCTTCTACACCACCTCCTTCGACGTGTCGAACCGCTACCAGGGCGAAGTCCTCAAGATTGAGAAGTTCGATCCTTCGAAGACCTACACGGCGCTCTACTGGGACGCTGCAGCCAAGGCGTTCTACGTCAAGAGGTTCAGCTTCGTCCTGAGCGACAACACGCCTCAGTCCTTCATCGCACCGGGAGCCAAGTCGTACCTGGTGGACATCACCGACGACAGGCATCCGCAGTTCCAGGTGATCTTCGGTAAGAAGTACGAGCACCGCGACCCTGAGAACATCGATGCTGAGGAATATATCGCGAAGAAGGGTTACACGGCGAAGGGTAAGAAGTGCCATCAGTACGACCTCAAGAAGGTCCGCTTCATCGAGCCGCTCGAAAAGCCTGAACTTGACGACGTGGCCGGACAGCCGTCCGAGCCCGGCCAAGTCCATCCTCGCTCCGCTGCGGCTGAGTATGGCCTGAACTCGGAGGCTGATCCGGCAGGTGAGGCTGTTCCAGAGGAGCCGATCGACATCATGCCCGCCACTCCCGATGTCATCCTGAACGAAGTGAAGGATCCAAGCGAGAACAAGCTCCCTGACATCGACGACCTCCCTGAGGAGGGCGATTTCTTCGAACCGACCCTGTTCTAGGAATATATGGCCAGCATCTCCCTCATAGGCTTCATGGGAAGCGGGAAGAGCAGCGTGGGGAAGGAAATCTCCAAACTGCTTCCAGGCATGGAATTCATCGACCTGGATGACTACATCGAGGCCATGACGGGGATGAAGATTCCGGAAATATTCGAAAAGCAGGGAGAGGCGGCCTTCCGTGCAATGGAGCAGGAAGCCCTCGAGAACATATTCATGACAAATGAGCTGACCGGCGATAATTGCATCCTCTCCCTCGGGGGCGGAACGGTCACTACCGAGGCCTGCCGCCGCATGATCCGAAGGAACACCACCTGCTTCTACCTCAAGGCCTCTGTCGACACTCTCGTCCACAACCTCGAGACCTGGCCCGGAGACCGGCCTATGCTGAAGACGGGCAAGAGCCTGCGATCAAGGGTCGAGGAACTTATGGCTTCCCGCTCGAGCCTCTACGAATCCACCGCCCACCACATCATCAACGTCGACGGCAACGACTACACCGCAGCCGCCGTGGACATAGTAACTTCAATTGATTGAAACTAAATGAATTCCTCGCGCTCCTTGATGTCCTTGATACGGAGCTGGAGGGTTGAATTGCCACGATAGTAGTTCTCGACTATCGAGTAGCAGATGTCGAACGGATTTCCGGCCTTGATATATTCATAGAACTCAGCCATGTTGAAGGCAATCGCCGGGATCTGGTGGAAGGGCTGCTTTTCGTCGATAAGGTCAAGCTTCATGTGCACTCCGCCGGCTCCGACCTTGCGGCCGTTGCCTCCGTCAGAGACGTTTTCCGTCAGGAATACTGGATTGCTGTTGCCGGGACCGAATGGCTGGAACTGCTTGAGGAGCCTGAAGAATTTCGGAGTTATCTGGCTGAACTCAAGTTTGGCATCGATGTCCGTAACCGGGGTCAGCATCTCGTCAGTGATCTTCTCCCCGATGAATTTGTCGATCCTGCTTACAAACTCCTCCAGATTGCCTTCCTTCATCGTCAGTCCGGCTGCATAGACATGGCCGCCGAAGTTCTCCAGAAGGTCGGCGCAGCTCTCGATCGCCTCGTACAGGTCGAATCCCGCCACGCTTCTCGCGGAACCCGTGATGAAGCCGTTGGACTTGGTCAGGACTATTGTAGGCTTGTAGAATGCCTCCACAAGGCGTGAAGCCACAATTCCTACCACACCCTTGTTCCATGTCGGATTGTAGACGATGGTCGCCGCATCGGTAGAGAGCGCCGTGCCGTTCTTCACCATCTCCAGGGCTTCCTGAGTGATCTCGCGGTCTATTCCCTTGCGCTCGTTGTTATTGTCGTTGATCCTCTCGCCGACGATGTTGGCAAAATGGTCATCCGCGGCGGTCAGCAGCTCGACGGCAAGCCTTCCGGTCTCCATCCTTCCGGCAGCATTGATGCGAGGCCCGATCTTGAACACAATGTCATCGATCGTCAGGTGACCGGGCTCCAGCTTGGAAAGGGTTGCCATGGCGAGAAGGCCTTTGCGGGGATTCTCGTTCAGTTGCTTGAGGCCGAAATGCGCCAGCACCCTGTTCTCCCCCGTCATGGACACAAGATCAGCTGCAATGCTCACCACCAGGAGGTCGAGCAGTGGAATGAGCGTCTCGAAGGGGATCCCATATTTCTGGGAATATGCCTGGACGAGCTTGAAACCGACACCGCAACCGGAAAGGTCGTCGAAGGGATAGGAATCGTCTTCCCTCTTAGGGTCCAGCACCGCCACTGCGGCAGGAAGGGTCTCCTCCGGAAGATGGTGGTCGCAGATAATGACGTCTATTCCCTTCGTGCGGGCATATTCAACTTTCTCGTTGGCCTTGATGCCGCAGTCAAGGGTGATGATAAGTCCAAAGCCTCCGTCACCTGCCCAGTCTATTCCCTTATAAGACAGGCCGTAGCCCTCGTCGTAGCGGTCCGGGATGTAGAAATCCACCTTCTGGGAATATCTTCTCAGGAATGAATAGACCAGCGAAACGGCCGTGGTTCCGTCCACGTCATAATCGCCGTAGACCAGGATCTTCTCTTCGGAAGTGATGGCTCTGCGCACCCTCTCCACAGCGGCATCCATGTCCTTCATCAGGAAGGGATCATGAAGGTCGTCAAGGCTGGGGCGGAAGAAGGAACGGGCCTGCTCGAAGGTCTCAACTCCCCTCTTGACAAGCAGTTCCGAAAGGACACGGTCAATACCGAGCTCGGCGGAAAGTCTTCCCACCTTCTCCGGATCTGCCGGATCCTTGATTATCCATTTGCGCTCTTTCGCCATATTACACAAAGATAATCATTCTAAACAAGAATTACAATTTCAGTTTCTAGATTAAAAGTCGTATTTTTGTAAATTCACGTTGGTTCTTATGTCATTCTGAACGAAGTGAAGAATCTATAGAAGTGAAGAATCTATAAACTTGATTAAAAACTATAACAAGATATGGCAAACATTGAGTTGAGCGAGCAGGAGATCGTCCGCAGGGAATCTCTTGCCAAATTGAGGGAACTGGGCATAAATCCTTATCCGGCACCGCTTTATCCGGTCAACACCACGGCCAAGGAGATCGAGGCCGGCTTCGATCCTGAGAAGGGCAACTTCCAGGAAGTCTGCCTCGCAGGCAGGATCATGTCCCGCAGGATCATGGGCGCTGCCTCCTTCGGAGAGCTCCAGGATTCGACCGGCAGGATCCAGGTCTATGTCAAACGCGACGAGATCTGCCCGGAAGAGGACAAAACCATGTACAACACCGTGTGGAAGAAGCTTCTCGACATCGGTGACATCGTCGGAGTAAAGGGTTTCGCCTTCATCACCCAGACCGGCCAGCTCAGCGTCCATGTCAAGGAACTCACCGTACTGAGCAAGTCCCTCAGGGTCCTCCCCATCGTCAAGACCGATGCTGACGGAAAGGTCTACGACGGCTTCTCCGATCCCGAGCTCCGCTACCGCCAGAGGTACGTGGACCTCATCGTCAATCCCCAGGTACGCGACGTCTTCGTGCAGAGGGCACAGATCATTGCAACGATGAGGGAATATTTCAACGAGGCCGGTTGCCTTGAGGTCGAGACCCCTATCCTGCAGTCGATTCCCGGCGGAGCAACCGCCCGTCCTTTCATCACCCATCACAACGCCCTTGACATCGACCTCTACATGAGGATTGCGAACGAGCTCTACCTCAAGAGGCTGATCGTCGGAGGCTACAGCGGAGTATACGAGTTCGCCAAGGACTTCCGCAACGAGGGAATGGACAAGACCCACAATCCCGAGTTCACCTGCATGGAGACCTACGTGGCCTACAAGGACTACATCTGGATGATGGAATTCGTCGAGAAGATGCTCGAGAAGATCGCCCTCAGGCTCCACGGCACCACGAAGGTCAAGATCGGTGAGCACGAGATCGACTTCAAGGCAGGTTACCGCCGGCTCCCGATCCTCGACGCCATCAAGGAATACGCCGGGGTGGATGTCGCCGGGATGGATGTGGACCAGCTCCGCGAAACCTGCAAGAAACTGAACGTGGAGTTCGATCCTTCCATGGGTGAAGGCAAACTGATCGATGCGATCTTCGGAGCTTACTGCGAGGACCATCTGATCGAGCCCACCTTCATCACTGACTATCCTGTTGCAATGTCCCCGCTCACAAAGAGGCACCGCAACAACCCCAACCTTACCGAGCGCTTCGAGCTGTTCGTCTGCGGCAAGGAACTCGCGAATGCATATTCAGAGCTGAACGACCCGATTGACCAGCTGGAGAGGTTCGAGGAGCAGGCCGCCCTTAAGAGCCACGGTGACGACGAGGCTATGTTCATTGACTACGACTTCGTGCGCGCCCTTGAATACGGAATGCCTCCGACCTCCGGTCTTGGAATGGGAATCGACCGCCTGACAATGTTCATGACCGGCCAGACCACCATCCAGGACGTCCTCTTCTTCCCTCAGATGCGTCCCGAGAAGGCCCTGAAGAAAGAAGAATAAATATTCACTGCTATGGAACCTGAACTGAAAACTTCTGAAGAACTTGAAATTGTCAAGGCCAAAATCTATGACATTGACGGAGAGAAAGTCATCTTTGATTTTGATCTTGCAAGATTGTATGGAATTGAGACAAAAGTCTTGAACCAGGCCGTAAAAAGGAACCTGACAAGATTCCCGGCCGACTTCATGATTTATGTTGATAACCAAAGACTTAACAACTTGAAGTCACAAATTGTGACTTCAAGTTGGGGTGGTAATAGAAAAGGAGCTTATGCTTTAGCTGAATTGCTGCCTAAGGATAACGACAGATCAAGAACAATAGGTTTCAAGCAAAACGCTGATGTATGACGAGCTCATAACATCGGGGCAGAACCCGAAGATCAAGGAGCTGCTGGCGCTTCAGGAGAAATCCCGGGAGAGGCGCCGGCAAGGGCTTTTTGTGGTCGAAGGCCGCCGCGAGTTGGAGCACTGCCTCGACGCCGGCTTCACCCACGACACCATATTCATCTGCCCGGAGATTTATTCTTGTCATCCTGAAGCCCGCCCTGAGCTTGTCGAAGGGCGAAGCGAAGGATCTTATCCGTTCGGGAACCGATGCAAGATATTCCAAGTCAGCCCTGAAGTGTACGAGAAGATTGCCTACAGGGGCGGCACGGAAGGAATTATTGCCGAAATGAGGTACAAGGAAAGGAATCTGGAGGACATCAAACTGAGCGAAAACCCTCTGGTGATCGTCCTTGAGAGCGTCGAGAAACCCGGCAACCTCGGAGCCGTCCTCCGAAGTGCAGATGCAGCAGGAGCCGACGCAGTCATTATCTGCGACCCCCTGACCGACCTCTACAACCCCAACCTCATCCGCGCCAGCATCGGAGCCATATTCTCAAGACAAGTCGTCGCAGCGTCCTCCGAAGAGACTATAACTTGGCTGAAATCCAATGGAATCCAAATACTTACCGCCCAACTTCAGGACTCTACGCTCTACTACGACACCCCAATGACCGGCCCCACAGCGATCGTCATGGGCACCGAGTCAACCGGCCTGACCGACATCTGGCGCAAGGCCGCCGACAAGCACATCCGCATCCCCATGCTCGGCTCCCTGGACTCCCTCAACGTCTCCGTCTCCGCAGCCATCCTCCTCTTCGAGGCCGTCCGCCAGCGCAGCGGTGCGGCTGGTATAGAAACCGTTAATATTCAATAGTTTCCGTCATTCGCCGGTCAGAGAAAACGCACCAGCAAATCTATTAAATAATTAATAATCAATAGAATGCGCAACAGCCTCACCATTTTGATATCCCTATTGTCAATGATAGTGACAAACTGTCAAAGGAACCCCGCCCCTAAATCACCTGAAACTATTCAGTTCAAGGCGGTTTCTTCCATGAACAACTTCTCGGAAACGATCTCCTCAGTCAAGTTAATCCCGATCAAATCCGGGCAAGGGCCCCGGCTTGGTTCAAGGATTGAATTGATCCACCTTTCAGGCGACTACATACTCTGCGACATGGACAACTCCATTATCTCCCGTTATGACTCAAGCGGTTCTTTCCTCAACACAATCGTAAGTAGAGAGAGTGATCCGGAGAACTCCATATCTTTAACCGACGCCACGGTGCAGGCCGTGAATGATTCGATTGTTGTTATAACAGGAGATGGGAATATCCAGTATTTCAACCAGGAAGGGCGACCACTAAAATCAGCGACTATCGAAGACCCCGGATTGCAGTCAACGCTATCTTGTGGAGGTGTTCTGACATACTACGGCTACATAACGGCCCCAGGACATCGGTTAAGTTTCCGCAAAGACAAAGAAGTCAAAGACTTCCTTCCCTCACAGCATAAAAGGCTTCCTCTCCTCAGCACAATACCGCTGATGAGTAACCAAAAGGACAGAACGTTTCTGATCGATTCTTTCAGCGATACTCTATATGTCTTCGATGGCAAGGACTTGATGCCTTATCTGACATTTGATTTCAATGATTACGCGCTCAGCGACGATTACTACAATGCGGTCATTCCTGAGGAAGGGGCCCGGATTCTCTTGAACTCATCTTTCGCCTATTTACAGAGATACATGGAATCTGAAGCGAATCGCCTGGTTGAGATAGTCGTCCAGGAGCGTCCAAAGGCGTTTCTTGTCTATGGGATAGACGTTGGAAGGAATTGGATCTGGTTCGGAGAGGGTAGAGACAAGGGCGACAATTTCTTTGAAGACTCCCCAAGGATTCTTGAAGGAAAGACTTTGATCGCATTGATTTCCCATGACAAGGCTGGCAATGCCCAAGGTTTCTTCAAGCCTTTCATCGACAAGACTTCGGCTCATTTTGAACCTGATTCTATAAATTGTCTCATCGCGAAGATTACCTTGAAATGAAATCAGGATCATTCATATTTCTCGTTTTGTCCGCAGCCCTTGTCAGTTGCACGTCCAGTCATAAAGTCACTCTACCGAATGATTATTCCCACGTATATACCAAGGAAGGAAGAATAGACATTTTTGAGCCGGATCCGTCCAAAAACAAATTCATTCTATTTGCTAGGCAGAAGAACACCTTGAAACCATGCCTGTCGGAACTGTGGACATCGTCAGCCGACTCTGTTTTCAAAGCAAACCCAGAATGGCAATTCATGATCATCTACAACGGCAGCTTAGCAGACAGCCTTGAATTACGGAATCTGCTGGAAAGATATGAGTGCGGCGCCTATCTCGTGATGAGCGAAAATGATGAGTTCAAGGATAACAATGGTTTAGACAATGTCTTCCTGACAAGTTTTTTCCTTGACAGAAAAAACAAGGTACTTGGCCAATGGCTTGTCGGTGACGACTCCTTTGAAAAACAATTCAACAGAATAAAGACTACTATTCAATAATATGGCAAAATACGGATTAATCGGGGACCCGATAGCGACATCGAAGAGTCCGCTTCTGTTCGAGGCGGCCTACAAGGAGCAGGAACAGCCTGACGGCTCACCGTACAAATACGACCTCATAGAAGGGGCTGATTTCGAGGCTTCTTTCAAGAAATTCGAGGAGGAATATTCCGCGATCAATGTGACAGCGCCCTTCAAGGAACTGGCATACGCCAGGGTCGAGGAACTCGCTGAGCAGGGCAAGGGGGTGATCTCCGGACCGGTCGCCAGGATCGGGGCCACCAACCTGCTGGTCAAGACCTCTGAAGGCATCGCCGCCCACAATTCCGACTTCACAGGGATCGTGGCGGCCATCGCTGAGGCCTATTATCCAGGAATAGTCGAGGAGTTCATCAAGGAATATGGCGACCGCTTTTTCATCAAGCTCCACCAGTTCTTCCTGATGAGCCTCAGCAGAAGGTTCTACCAGCAGCCCCAGGCCCTCATCGTGGGCTGCGGAGGAGCCGGCAGGGCAGCAGCAGTGGCTGCAGCAGAGATGGGATTCGGCACCGTGCTGATGAACCGGACCCTCGAAAAGGCACAGGCGATTGCCCAGGCGATGCCTGAATATGAATTCTTTCCTGATCCGATCAAGGACTTCAAGGAAGCCGTCAAGGAATGCGACCTGATCATCTACACCCTTCCCGTGGCATTGCCGGAAATCGAAGAGTTCTCCGCCGACGACTTTGCAAAGAAAGGCGCTAGCGACGAAAAGGTGATAATGGAGGCCAATTACAAGAATCCCTCATTCGACGAGATCGCAAGGGCCAAGATAGCCGCAGCCGAAGGAATATACATTCCCGGAGACAAATGGCTTCTCTACCAGGCCCTTACCGGTTATCCCTTCATGACCGGCCTCACCCCTGACCTCAAAGCCATGGAAGCCGCGCTGGAGGGCTAAAAAACCTCCTTTAGATACTCTTGCCCGATTGTCTTCAGGCAAGCCCTTATCTTGGCGACTGTTTCAGGAGAAGGGTTTTTGAACCCGTTGATATAGTTCCTCATCAATGTAGCATTTATCCCAGCCCGCTCTGCGAATCCGGCGATGTTGATTTCAGGATGGGTCAAGAAGAATCGTTGCAAATCTGTCGGTTCGGCTTCATGATACTCGAAGCTCTCAAAGCTGACATCAGTGTCAAGGGCCCTCCAATGAATGCCTTCACCGCTGAAGGTATATTTCTGCCGCTCTTCAGGAGTTGCCTTCATCAAAGGCTTATACCACAATAATGATTGACGATAGACTCTTCCATCGTCTCCATGGCCATACAGCCACTCCTCATCAAACCATATCTTCAGAATCTTATCCATCATGCATTAACCGAACAATTCTTTCCATCTTTTAACGATAATATCAGAATTGCTTGAAATAACATCTTTAATCCTTTTTAAATCATTGCGTTTTACATTTCGTGCTTTTACCAGGACAAACCTGTCCCCATCCCAGGAAAACTTTGCCTCCCCTTCATTACCTATTACATGTACATGCATCGGCTCATGTTCATGACTAAAGAACATGAATAGGAAACCATACATTCTGAACAACTCTGGCATTTTTCAATCAGTTTAAGTTACATCCGAAATATAGGGAATTGTTTTTAATTCCCAAAATAAAAAAAAATGAGGCTGGCCAAAAAGATTCTTCGGCAGGTTTTACCTGCCTCAGAATGACACACAACTGTCATTCTGAACGAAGTGAAGAATCTTTTTGGTCAGCCTTATATAATCAAAAATGGAAATGCCCTAGCGCTCGATGGTGGCTTCGCGGTCGGAACCGAGGGAGATGATGCTCACGGGGACTCCGAGATAATCCTCAAGGAACTTCACATAGTCCTTAAACTCCTTTGGCAGGCCGTCTTCGGAACGGACTCCGGTAAGGTCCTTCTTCCAGCCGGGGAACTCGGTGTAGACCGGCTCGATCGGAGTGGCGATGTCGAACGGAACTTGGTCTGTAAGTTTCCCGTCCACCTTGTAGGCAGTACAAGCCTTGATAGTGTCGAAATCATCCAGACAGTCGGACTTCATCATGATGAGGTCAGTCACTCCGTCTATCATCACCGTGTACTTCAGGGCCACGAGGTCGATCCAACCGCAGCGGCGGGGTCTTCCGGTGACCGCACCGAATTCATGACCGATCTGGCGAAGCCTCTCCCCTGTCTCGTCGAAGAGTTCGGTCGGGAAAGGACCGCTGCCCACGCGGGTGCAGTAGGCCTTGAATATTCCGAAGACCTTGCCTACCCTTGAAGGGGCGAGGCCAAGACCTGTGCAGACGCCGCCAACCGTAGTCGAAGAAGATGTCACGAAAGGATAGGATCCGAAATCAACGTCCAGCATCGATCCCTGTGCTCCTTCTGCCAGGATAGGCTTTCCGTCCTTAAGGAGCTTGTCGACGAAGTACTCGCAGTCCACGAGTTCGAACTGCTTGAGGAACTCGACAGCCTCCATCCATTCGGCCTCGCCCTGGAAGGGATCATATTCAAAATGAAGATCGTCCAGAAGTCTGTGATGGCGGGCCTTGAGCTTGGCAAAACGGTCCTTGAAATCCGGAGAAAGGATGTCCCCGACGCGGAGTCCGTGACGGCTGACCTTGTCAGTGTAAGTGGGGCCGATGCCCTTGAGGGTCGAGCCGATCTTGCCCTTTCCGGCAGCAGCCTCGTAAGCCGCATCCAGAAGCCTGTGGGTCGGAAGGATGAGGTGGGCTTTCTTGGAGATCACTATCCTCTCCCTGGGCTCGATACCCATGGCAGAGACATTGGCACACTCCTCCTTGAAAGTAGTAGGATCAAGTACCACACCGCTTCCGATAATGTTGACGGATCCGTCACGGAATATTCCCGAAGGAATGCTCCTCACGACGAAACTCTTGCCATCGAAATGTAGTGAATGACCCGCATTGGGACCGCCCTGGAACCTGGCAACGGCCGGATAGCGGCCGGCCAGCACGTCAACGATCTTGCCTTTCCCCTCGTCTCCCCACTGGAGGCCAAGGACAACGTCAAGTTTTGAACTCATGTCTGAAATAAGGATGATTTAGTTAGTTTTCTGGATTAGAACGGAAGGTCATCGGTCGGGTTGTCTCCGAGGGAGATGTCCATAGCTTCCTGCTGGGCCGGTTTAGGCTGCTGAGGCTGCTGATAGGCAGGTTGCTGAGGCTGGTAGGCAGGCTGCTGTGGCTGGTATGACTGCTGCTGGTATCCGCTCCCTGCGCTCGTCGAAGGGGCTGAAGGACCTGCAGGATTGTCGCTCCTCTTTCCGAGCAGCTGAAGGTTGTCGACCGTGACCTCGGTAGTGAACCTCTTGTTCCCGGTCTGGTCTGTCCAGGACCTGGTGCGGAGCTTGCCCTCGATGTAGACCTGGGTACCCTTGCGGATGAATTTTTCAGCCACATCGGCCGAGTTCCTCCAGGCTACGATGTTGTGCCATTCCGTGTTCTCGCGAAGTTCTCCATTGCGGTCACGATAGCGTTCAGTGGTCGCGAGGGTGAACTGTGCCACCTTCGTGTTACCCCCGTTGGGGTTGTTTCCATCAAGGTAACGTACTTCGGGATCTCTTCCAACGTTACCGATCAGCATTACTTTGTTCAGTGACATAATGTTAGCTGTTTAGATATTAATAAAAAACATAGGTTCGGCTTCAAATCGCCAAAACCTATGCAATTTAATGAATATTCTTGAGACCCGAAAG
>JAFUFS010000026.1 GCA_017469745.1 Bacteroidales bacterium
ATCGGAAACACGCCATGCGAAAGCTCCTGAAGGGAAGTAGCCCCACCTCTGGCCTTCGGAATAACGGCTGGATCCGTCAGCACGGAAGCTGAGGGTCAGCATGTACTTGTCCTTGAAGATATAGTTGAAACGTCCGAGCCAGGACATGAGCACCCACTGGGTGTAGCTTGACGAAGGAGTGTTCGGGGTCTCGGCGGAACCGACGTTGTAAGTCTTGGCGACATCGGAGATGTAGCCGCTGCCTGACGCCGAAAGAGTCTTGGAAATGCTCTGCTGATAGGAGAAAGCACCCATCAGGTCGAAGGAATGGTTTCCAACCTCAGCCTTGTAATTGACGATGTCCTCGTTGAGGGAGAAGGCACGGCGGGTGTCGGTGATGGTGGCTGAATTGGTTGAATAGATGTACTTCTCAGTGGTGTAGGCCTGGTACTTGGCATCTGAAATCTCAGTAGCAAAGTTGGTCGTGATGGTCAGACCCTTGACAGGCTTGAACTTGAGTGAAAGGTTGGCATCGGTCAGATCAGTAACGGTCTGGTAGGATGACTCGTTGGCCATAAGGATAGGGTTCTTGATCTCATGGGAGGACCAGGGGAACCAGGAACGGAGATCCTTGTAGTTTCCGTTCTCATCGTAAATGGTGAACAACGGCGAAGCCGAGTATGTACCTCCGATCATGGAAGAACCACCGTTTCCTCCGGCATCAGTCTGGTTCATCTTGTCGATGAGGGTGTAACCCAGATTCAAGGTGACATTGACATACTTGTTGACGTCAGCATCGATAGTACTGCGGATGTTGTACTTGTCATAGTAGCTGTTCTCGATGAGACCGTCCCTCAGCATGCCCGAACCGCTTATGAAGTAGCGGATGTTGTCCGAACCGCCCGAAACGGTGACGCTGTGGTTGGTTGTAGGAGCCGGACGGAAAACCTCTTTCTGCCAATCGGTTCCCTTGCCCATCGCTGAAATCTCTGCATCGGAGAAAGCAGGCTCAGAGAGGGTGTTGGAATTGACAAGGTAGATGTTGTAGAACCTGGCCCACTCCTGGGCATCCATCAGGTCAAGCCTCTTGATCTGGTACTGCATACCGCTCTGGACATCGTACTGGACCTTGGCCTTGCCGCTCTTTCCTTTCTTGGTGGTGATGAGGACGACACCGTTCGCACCACGGCTACCGTAGATTGCGGTAGCGGAAGCATCCTTCAGGACCTCGAGGGACTCGATGTCATAGGTGTTGATGGAAGCAGTGCTGGAAGGGATTCCATCTATGATGTACAGAGGATCGTTGCTGCCCTTGATGGAGTTGACACCACGGATACGGATAGTATAATCACCTTCCGGGCTACCTGTGTTCTGGGAGATGACGACTCCAGGAACACGGCCCTGAAGAGCGTAAATAGGATCCGTAACAGGATAGGCGGTCAACTCTTCCGTGGAAACATGAGAAATGGAACCGGTCAGGTCACGACGTTTCATGGTTCCATAACCAATAACCACAGTTTCCGTCAGAGAGAGGGAGTCATCTTCGAGGACGACTGTAATGTTTCCTTGCCCGGGAGCAACCTCGACTTGCTTGGAAACATAGCCAAGAGAGGTGATGTCCAGGACAACAGTACCTGAAGGAACCGAAAGCGAGAAGGTTCCATCGAGATTCGTGACAGTTCCCTGAGTGGTTCCGGAGACCACGACGCCGGCGCCCATCAACGGGGCCCCATTTGCATCACGGACTACTCCTCTCACTGTGCGGTTCTGCGAGAACAGACCGACAGCCGTTACCATCGACAGGAACAATGTCAAGATTAAGGCTTTTTTAAACATAGGTAATTGATTAAAGTGAGAAAAATATGGGTTTTCGAATGTGGTTTTTTGCGCTAATTAAGCCCAATATAACCAAAATTGCGCAAAACATGAACAACCGGTAACAAAAAAACTGCCTGCAAGATGCGCAGGCAGCGATAATCAATTGACTATATTCGAATAAGCCTATTCGCCCTGATGATCGAGGATGTGGATGTGGGTGATGACTTTCCTTTCCTTGTCGTGCTTGAAAGTCCTTGATGAAGAAGGGTAATTGACGACATTAGTCTCTTCCTGCCCGCGACCTTTAACGCACAAGGCAGTAGAGCCGCCTCCGTCAAGGTTCATCGCCTGTGCCGGATGGAAGTGCTTCTCGAGGAATGAAGTAAGCTCAAAGGCGCTCATGCCGTCGGCTATCCCGGGTCTGCGGCCGTCCACGACGATCAGGAGAAGATGATTGTCATCCGTCAGCGCCGCTGCCGTACGAGGATGCCTGACTGCCTGGTGGTAGTAAGGGTCTTCACGGTAAAGGCCGGCAATCTGTTCCTGAGTCAAGGAACTGGTTGCGAAATACTTGCCCACTGGCACATGGTTGTCGATCAGCATCGGGGCACATCCGAACACATTCCGGGAATCAAGCCCGGCAAAAGCCTTCCTCCTCTCTTCGAGATTCTTGTCCTTCCCGGTGTACTCGATCCTGACATTCCTTCCGTCCGTGCTGATTGAGCAGTCCGTCTTCCATTGAGGGACAAAGCCGTTGTAAGGAACAACA
Source organism: Bacteroidales bacterium (assembly GCA_017469745.1). Classification (GTDB taxonomy): domain Bacteria; phylum Bacteroidota; class Bacteroidia; order Bacteroidales; family UBA932; genus Cryptobacteroides. The sequence goes on from JAFUFS010000026.1 coordinate 2,567, forward strand.
TCGCTGTCAATGTTGTGGTAGACGGTTCCGTCGACCTTGATAAAGGACGACTGGGGCTCGTAGGTGGCATTGACGGTAGCCACTGCACCGGCCTTCTTGAACGCATCGGAAGTCGTGGTCCTGTTCTCATCATAAGTAAACTTGACGGAATAGCGAGGATTGTTCAGGTCCACGTCGACCACGGAGATGATCTGGTTGGCACCGGAGATTTCTTCCTTCCCGCTGAAACGCTTGTAGACAAGTCCGTCCTGGACGATGTCGGTCTGCCATCCATTCCTGAGGAAGGAAGGACGGTTCTCAAGGACATCCTCGTAATGGGCCCTCAGGTCCGACCAGTGGTAGAAGGGCCACTTGTCAGTCTTGACGCCGGCGATCCTGGCTTCGTTCTCATTGAGAAGGACCTTTACAAGGATGTCCTTGGAGCCCTTCTTCCTGAAGAACACCATCTGGATGTTGGCACCCATCGGGCAGGTGTTCGTAAGGTTCCATGAGGTCTCAGGATGCTCAGGATCACTGACCGGAGAGCAGCTTCCCTCGATGTCCATCTCAACTGCAAGAGGAGCTATCTGGGTGTCATGGCCATACCTAAGGGTAGCCCTGTACTTCCCGTCAGCGAGGGCCTTGTCCGCATGGTCGATCATGTGACGAAGAGTAGTGGAAGCCTCGTCGCGGACGATCTCACCGAATTCCTCGGAGGGACCGACGATGAAATATTCCTTCCAGTTGACAGCCCTCCAGACCCCGTAGAAGTCATCGTAAGTGAAGTATTTGTAGAGATCGACTCCAAGTTCGTCGTTCAGGGCGTTGTCAATCGCAAGCTCCCAGATGTACCTCGTGAAGCGCCTCCTGTCATCAGGGGTCATGAAGGTGTTCTTCCCTGACTCACCGTAAGTGAATATCTTGTCGAGCAGAGCCTCGTTGGAGCCTTCCTCAAGCACCCGGCCGTCAAAATCCTTCCCGTACTCGCGGGAAACCGCAGAGACTGGGAACGAATTGAAGACCTCGGCCTGGACTTTGGGCCCGACATGACGGTCATAGGTCACCTTGGGATTCCGGGCCGTGATGGCGTCGAGGCTGTAGGCCATGCTCATGATGCATCTCTGGCTCGTTGAGGCGTAGACATCGATCCTGCAGTCTGATCCGGTGAATATCTCTGGATAGCGGGAGACCGTCCTGCTCATGATGTGGTTGTGTTCACGACCGCCCCTGGGGAGCAGCATTCCTGACAGGCCGACAGCGTCAGAAGCTATCTTCCTCACATCTTCCAGAAGATTCTTGCCCATGGGAGTAAGATACCCTCCCCTTTCGGCCGTTTCCAGGATCTCCAGCGGCTTGGTGTAGCTGGCATCGGAGAGCAGATACCGGCTTCCGTGCCTCTGGAAGGTAGAAATGTAGACCGGCTTGTAACCCGCAGGGGCCTTGGTGAAACTAGTCTCCACATCAGGATATGGTGCATAGGACCATGTCAGGCTCCTGATGTCCTGGGCGAAAGCCGATGAAAAGAGCAGTAGCATCGCCACCATGGCGACAAATCTCTTGGAATGATGAAGAATCATTTTTCTGACTATTTGGTTATATGCAAATATAACAAGTAAAACAGATAATAAAAACAGGCAGGGCCCTGATCGGCCCTGCCTGGGAATTGTGATAAACAGTTCTACTACCAACCGGGGTTCTGGGTGAGGCCGTTGCCGTACTCAGAATGCTTGAGGTCGAGGACGACCTGAGGGATAGGATAGAGATACTGACGCTCAGGCCATGCACGTCCGCCCTGGTTCCAGAATACCATGTAACCGTTGCCGACAGGCTTGGTGTTGAGGAAGTTGGAATTCTTGGTACCACAGTAGACACCTATACTGGAATAGGTAGGATCGCCGATGGCATCAGTGTCATAGAAGTAGATGTCATAGGTGCCGTCACCATTCAGGTCGACAGGAGCGTTGATTGCAGGTACGAAGATTCCCTCCCAAGGATCAGTGACCCAGAGATCGCATAGTCCCCAGCGCTTGAGGTCGATGAGACGGAAGCCCTCGTAAGCAAGCTCGATCTCTCTCTCACGCATGACTTCAAGCAGGACAGGATTGCCTGCCATAGGAGGATAGTACGCAGCGATGTAAGGCTCGGCCTCGGTAGGACGGGTGGTCAGTGTACCGGTAGCAGCAGTACCTCCGGTGATGCCAGCCCTCTTGCGGAGAGCTCCGACGGTCATTGCCCAGTCGGCATCGGTGAGGGTACCGAGCTCAGCCTTTGCCTCTGCATAGTTGAGAAGAACCTCAGCATAACGCAACAGAGGTACATTGTTGTCATTCGTACGGGCATCATCATAGGAGACATCGTCCATGACGAACTTAGTAACCTCGTAGCCGGTAGTTGAATGGCCCTGAATGTTGGCTGTTGTAGGAACATACTGTCCGGTGGCGTTCTTCTTGGTGTAGTCGAAGGCACGGATGGTCTGGTTCAGACGGGTGTCACGGTCCTTGGTTTCTTCGAAGAACTGCTTGTAAGAGCCGTCGGCATTGAACTCATTGTAAGGAGTACCGTCGATGTTGAGGTAGGTTTGTGCGAACTTGCGGCTCATTCCAAGGTGAGGACCGTAAGTGGAGGAGTTCCACCACCAGTTCTGCTCACCGAGCTGGATTCCTGCAGTACAGACAATGGCCATGATGACCTCATCAGTACAGGTGTTGATTGACACGAACAGATCACGATAAGCTCCCCTTCCGCCCTCTTCGTAGGCAGGGCTGGCAGTGTGAATGCCGTAGGGTCCCTTGTCGATGACCTCCTTGGCGGCGGCAGCTGCCATGTTGTAGAGGTCATTGGATGAATACTGGGTACATCCAGTGCGGGCTATGTCAAGCTGGTCACCTGCATGGTACTTCCTCCATGCTGCTTCGAACAGGCAGACGCGGGACTTGAAGGCCGGAGCAACCCACTTGTTGACAAGTGAAGAATTGTCAGTAGCAGAGCTCACGGTGATGTTGTTGTAGGCGTAGTCAAGATCCTCGATGATCTTGGTGATGATTACGTCACGGGTGTCCTGTCCTTTGTAGAGCTCAGGATCTTCGGGAGAGTTGAACACCTTCTCGATCCACGGCACGGGGCCGTAGGTAACGAGCTTGTCGAAGTAGAAACGAGCCCTGAAGAGACGGGCGATTCCGTTGTAGTTGTTGCGTACCGTCTCAGGGACCTTGTCACTTACGTTGTTCTCGAGGAAGAAATTGATGTTCCTCAGAGCGGTCCAGGACCAGCTGGTGGAAGAGTTGACCGTGTAGGCGCCGACTTCCATTCCGCTGATCGAGTTCTTCGGGCCGTAATCTATGGTCGCATTCCTGTGGGAAGCATCCGAATAGGTCGGCAGCACATTGTAGAAGGAGTAAGCATAAGTTTTCAAACCTCCCTCGGAGCTGAATACCATGTCAACGCTCGCCTCGGACTTGGGGTCCTCGTCGAAGTTGCAGGCAGTAACCAGCAAAGCGGCTGAAGCCAATACAAAAAGCAATATCTTTTTCATCGCATTATTCTTTTAGAAGGTGATGTTGAGACCGAGTGAGAAGGTGCTCATGATAGGATAGTTGTAAGCATCTCCACGACCGGTGTTGAGGTCGGGATCAGATACTCCGATGTTGGAGACGTTGATGTCACGAGTGTACTTGTACATAGGTGACCATGTCCAGACGTTCTCGCCGGTGAAATAGACACCGATCTGCTCGATGTTGAGCTTCCTGGTCAACTTCTTGGGAAGGTTGTAACCGACCTGGAGGTTCTTCAGGCGGATGTAGGAGACATCCATCATGTAACGGGTGTTGGCAAAGTAACCTCCCTGGTAGAAGATACGGTTGTAACCTGAGTAGCGAGGCAGGTAGGCGTCGGTGTTGTCCTCGGTCCAGTAGTTGCCGATGTGCCACTTGGGCAGGTAGTTGTAAGGACGGTTGTACTGTCCCCAGAGAGTGGAACCTTCGTTGGAAGGATACCAGTCCTGCTTGCCGACTCCCTGGAAGAAGGCGGTCACCCAGAAATTGTTCCAGTCAAGGGAAAGATTGAAGCTGTACATGTAACGGGGATCCTCATTACCGATGATTTTACGGTCACCAGGTTCGTCGACAGTGTTCCTGCCACGGCTGATGTAACCGTCACCATCGAGATCTTCATAAATCGGATCTCCAAGGCGTTGCTTGTAATCCTTGGTGAAAGGAACCAGAGGGTTGTAATAGCTCTGGCCTGCGGCTTTAGCCTTTGCTTCGGCAGCATCGATGGCGGCTTGGTCCTGCCAGAGTCCATTGACCACGAAGCCCCAGAGTTCGCCGATCCTCATGCCTTCATAGTAGTTGCCCTGGAGGGACTGGTTGGCATAAGTGGAAAGGGTCTTCTGCTTGTTGTTGTACTTGTCGATAATCGAATAGTAGTCGGACAGGGTTGCCCTGATGCTGTAGCCGAACGGCTTGCCGGCAAGGTCGAAGCTGTCCTTCCAGGTAAGGCTTACCTCGAATCCGTAGGTAGAGAGGTCGGCGTAATTGCCCTTAGGGGAAGAAGCGCCGAACACATTCGGGACGGTAGGACCGGCAACAATCATGTCTTTGGTCTTGCGGACATAGTAGTCAGCAGATCCAAAGAGACGGCCGTTGAGGAAGCCGAAATCGATACCACCATCATAAGTTGTCGCGGTCTCCCAGGTCAGATCCTCAGGAAGGGCTGCCGGAGAAGACATGTAGCGCTGCCTGATACCGTTGAGGATGTAGTCTGAAGTGGACACACTCAAAGTCTGCTTGTACTGGTAGTTGCCAAGTCCGTTGGCGTTACCGAGGGAACCGTAGGAAGCACGGAACTTCAGCTGGGAGATTGCAGAAGGAGAAACATGCCACCAAGGCTCCTCAGTAACCCTCCAACCGAAGGAGAATGAAGGGAAGAAAGCCCAGCGGTGATTTGCAGGGAACCTGGAGGAAACGTCGTAACGACCGTTGACCTCGAAGAGATACCTGTTGTCGAAGCTATAATTCAACCTTCCGAAGAAACCGCCGAATTCATATGCCCTCCAAGTGGAGTTGACGACCTTGTTGTCGACGCCGAATGCAAGCTGGACGTTTTCCACGTCAGGGGTAAGGAGGTCGTCATTACGCTCATAGACCCTCTTGTAACGGCTCTGCTCGTAGTTCCAACCGGCCATTGCTTTGAAATAATGCTTGTCAGCAAAGGTGTCTTCATACTCACCATAGATGTTGGTGGCGAGGTAGCGGGTAGCGTCAGCATATTCAGCAATCTGGCTCTGGGTACCTGCAATGGTCTCGAAGATAGGGTCTCCTGCACCATCGACACCCTTCACGTATTCAGAACGTACCTGCTTGATGTTGAGGTCGTAGGTGGTCTTCTTGTAGGTGAAGTCACCATTGAAACGGAGACGGTTGTCAAAGAACTTGGCAGTGGCGGAAGCCGTGTTGCGGAAGACTTCATTGACCGTGGTCCTGCCGCTGTGACCCATGAGGAGATCACCGACGGTGTAGACTCCTGAATAGGTCAGGGAACCATCATCGTTGTAGATAGGAGATGAAGGGTGACCCTCATCGGAGATGTTACGCCAGATGTCTCCTGAACCCTCTGAATAGGTCATAGGGTTGTAGTACTTATTGTAAGCAACTTCAACATTGTTGTTGATCTTCAACCAAGGAGTAACCTGGTAACCGGCCTTGAAACGGGTATTGTAGCTGTTATACCTATCGGTCTGGGTCGGGCTGTCGAAGAGTCCGTCATAGTAGTAATACCTTCCGGAAACATAGTAGTCGAACTTGCCCTCGGTTCCGGAAAGAGAAAGGTTGTGGCTCTGGCTGAACACCCAGTCCTTGTAAAGGGTGCCGTAGTAGTCCACATCCTCAGGATAATAAACATAACGTCCCTTGGTTCCGATCGAACCGTCGGAAACTACGGTACCGAAGTTACCGCTGTCATGACGGCGCTTGTATTCTTCAAGCCAAGCAAGTGAGAACTGCTGGGACTTGTTGATACCGGAAGGGTTGGAGAGCTGATAGTTGTTGTAGGCCTTGTAGAAATGCTCAGCCCAGACATAACCGTCAGTCACGAGATCCAGAAGGTTCTCAGGCTTCTGCATTGAGAAATTGGCATTGTAAGTGATCTTCGGCTTACCTGCGGATGCACTCTTCGTGGTGATGAGGACGACTCCGTAAGGAGCACGGGCTCCGTAGATAGCGGAAGCTGCAGCGTCCTTCAGAACGGAGATGCTCTCGATATCGTCAGGGTTGACCATGGAAGGATCTCCTTCAACACCGTCGATGAGGACGAGGGCGCTGCCACCGTTGATGGAACCGGTACCACGGACATTGAAGTCAGCGGTACGGCCAGGCTTACCGTCACCCAGGGTGATGTTGAGGTTAGGGACTGCACCGACCAGCATCTGAGTAAGGTTGGCACTGGTACGGCCCTCAAAGGCCTCCTCTCCGATGGCTTCGACAGCACCGGTAAGGTTCACCTTCTTCTGGGAACCGTAACCGACGACGACAGTCTCATCAAGAGAGAAAGCATCGTCCTCGAGGACGACAGCGACGCGGCTTTCGCCAGCAGGAACATTCACGGTCTTGGTAGCATAACCAAGAGAGGAAACTTCCAGGGCGACGTTGCCCGACGGAACCGACAGGCTGAAGGTTCCGTCTACATTCGTGACGGTTCCGTTAGTGGTGCCTGAAACGACGACGCCAGCTCCGATGAGGGGATCGCCTTTGGCGTCACGAACGACACCAGTCACCGTACGGTTCTGTGCAAACAGACCGAACGACGTGACCACTGACAGGAACAGCGTCAAGATCAAAGAATGTTTGTGAAACATAGGTTTGTGGATTAATTAAACAAGTGTTTATAAATGGTATTTTGGTACACTAGTCTATTTGAACAATAGTGGTTCGTTTCGTAAATTGGGTACAAGATAACCTAATTTGCGAAATAATCAAAAAAAAATCCACTAAAAGCAGCCGAAAAGAACTCGGCCGCTATTAATTCAAGGCGCTGAAAATCAGACTATAATGAAAAGATTGCGTAAATCGGGAAATGATCCGACAAATAGGCAACACTCTCGTAAGGTTCGATGATGGTGTGATACTCTACAGTTGTCGCCTTTGAGAACAGGATATTGTCAATCAATCCGGTGCCGTCACCCCAACCGTTGAAGGTAGAATTCTGGTCCGAATACCCTGTCGGTGCATGCTCCCTTGAATTGAACATAAGAGGGAGATTCTTGAATATGCTGTTGGAAGGAGCAGCGTTGAAATCTGCGGACAGGAACTGCGGCAGACCGTCTGGATTGTACATCTTGAAACGCTCCCCAATCAGTTTCATAGACTCTGAACGGGCTGTTGTACCCTTATGGTCCAAGTGGGTGTTGATGTAGCAGAAACGCTTTCCCGTAGCGATGACCTCGAATATTCCCCAGGTAGCACTGCGGAAGCAGGCTGCATCCCAGGCATCTGCCTTGGACGGTGTATCAGGAGTTGGCGAAAGCCAGAATGTGCCTCCGTCGATCTTCTTGATCTCAGACTTCCTGTAGAGGATGCCCATGCACTCCCCCTTCTCCTTTCCGTCATCCCTTCCGACTCCAAAGCCATCATATTCATCCTTCAACTCTTCCAGGAAATATTTGAACTGAAGGTCGTAGACCGCTTCCTGGAAACCGATGCAGGATGGTTTCTGGTCCTTGATCATAGCTATGCAAGCCGCTTTCCTGTACTGCCAGTTATTGCTGGAATTGCTCTCCTTCGCAGTTCCATAACGGACATTGAAACTTATGATCTTGACCTGCCCGGCCTTGGGATACTTCTGCAATTCAACTTCATTATGCTCGAATTCAGGTATGACGATTTCCTGCTCATGGCCGGAGCAGGAAGTAAGAAGAAAAGCTATGATGCAAATCAGAAAAAACATGGCCTTATGTTCAAAATGCTACTGCGAGTTTAACATTTTTTTCTGGATTTTTAAAAAAAAAAAAGGGTGGCCCCGGGCTAATTGCCGCCCAAAGCCACCCTTGAGAAATCAAATCAGACTACCATCCAGGATTCTGGGTGAGGCCATTGCCATACTCAGAATGCTTGAGGTCAAGCACAGTCTGGGGAATAGGATAGAGATACTGCCTCTGAGGCCAATCACGACCAGGCATTCCCCAATAGATGAGGTAACCTCCGTTGACAGGCTTGACATTGAGCATATTGGAACGGGCAGTTCCACAATATGCACCGATAGGAGCATATTGGGTATCACCAATAGTCTCAGTATCATAGAGATAGATATCATAAGCACCATCACCGTTCAGGTCGACTGGAGCATTGATTGCAGGAACGAAGATTCCCTCCCAAGGATCCTCAACCCAAAGGTTGCAGAGTCCCCAGCGCTTGAGGTCGATAAGACGGAAGCCTTCGTAAGCAAGCTCGATCTCCCTCTCACGCATGACTTCCAGCATGACCGGATTGTTTGCCATAGGGGCATAGTAAGCTGCGATGTAAGGCTCAGCCTCGGTAGGACGGGTGGTCAGAGTACCGGTAGCTGCAGTACCTCCGGTGATGCCAGCCCTCTTGCGGAGAGCTCCGACGGTCATTGCCCAGTCGGCATCTGTGAGGGTACCGAGCTCAGCCTTTGCCTCTGCATAGTTGAGGAGAACCTCAGCATAACGAAGGATAGGAATGTTGTTGTCATTCGTAGCTGCATCGTCATAACCCACATCGTCCATGACAAACTTGGTAACCTCGTAACCAGTGGTTGAATGGCCCTGGATGTTGGCAGCAGTAAGTACATACTGTCCGGTGGTGTTCTTCTTGGTGTAGTCGTAGGCACGGATGGTCTGGTTCAGACGGGTGTCACGTCCCTTGGTATCCTGCTCGAAAGTCTTGTAAGTACCGTCAGCATTGAACTCATTGTAAGGAGTTCCGTCAATGTTGAGGTAGGTCTTCTCGAACTTGCGGCTCATTCCAAGGTGAGGACCGTAAGTGGAAGAGTTCCACCACCAGTTGTGCTCACCGCTGTTCATTCCGATCACACATGCGATTCCAAGGATAACCTCATCGGTCTGGGTGTCGATGGATGTAAACAGGTCACGATAGGCACCTCGGCCACCGCCGGTGTAGGCTGTACCAGTGTGAAGCGTGTAAGGTCCCTTGTCCATGACCTCCTTGGCGGCAGCTGCTGCCATGTTATAAAGGTCGCTGGCAGAGTACTGGGTACATCCGGTACGGGCTATGTCAAGCTGGTCACCTGCATGGTACTTCCTCCATGCTGCCTCAAACAGGCAGACGCGGGACTTGAAGGCCGGAGCAACCCACTTGTTGACAAGTGTGGAGTTCTCGGTCTTGTCGGAAGTGGTGATGTTGGCGTAGGCATAGTCGAGGTCCTCGATGATCTTAGTGATGATGAAATCACGAGTGTCCTGACCCTTGTAGAGATCAGGATCATCGGGAGAGTTGAACACTTTTTCGATCCACGGAACGGGTCCGTAGGTAACGAGCTTGTCGAAGTAGAAACGGGCCCTGAACAGGCGTGCAATACCATTATAGTTATTGCGGATAGCCTCAGGCACGTTCTCGTTTGTATTGTTCTCGAGGAAGAAGTTTATGTTCCTCAGAGCGGTCCAGGACCAGCTGGTGGAAGATTCTGTGGTGTAGGCACCGACTTCCATTCCACTGATGGAATTCTTAGGACCGTAATCCAACGTTGCATTCCTGTGAGATACGTCATCCGGAGTAGGAAGAACGTTGTAGAAGGAGTAAGCATAGGTCTTGAGACCTCCCTCGGAACTAAACACCATGTCAACACTCGCCTCGGATTTCGGATCCTCGTCGAAGTAGCAACCGGTGGCAAGCACGGCTCCGAGAGCCAATATTGTGAATATACTCTTTTTCATCGTATTCATCATTTAGAAGGTAATGTTGACACCGAGTGAGAAAGTGCTCATGATAGGATAGTTGTAAGCATCACCACGTCCTGTGTTGAGGTCAGGATCGGAATTTCCGATGTTGGAGACGTTAATGTCACGTGTGAGCTTATACATAGGAGACCATGTCCAGACGTTCTCGCCGGAGAAGTAGATGCCGATCTGATCGATATTGACCTTCTTGAGCCACTTCTTAGGAAGATTGTAACCGACCTGGAGGTTCTTCAGACGGATGTAGGAAACATCCTGCATGTAACGGGTATTGGCATAATAACCACCCTGGTAGAAGATACGGTTGTAACCGGAGTAGCGGGGCAGGTAGGCGTCGGTGTTGTCCTCGGTCCAGTAGTTGCCCAGATGCCACTTAGGCAGGTAGTTGTAAGGACGGTTGTACTGTCCCCACAGTGAAGCGCCCTCGTTGGAAGGATACCAATCCTGTTTGCCGACGCCCTGGAAGAAGGCGGTGAACCAGAAGTTGTTCCAATCTGCGTTGAGAGTGAAGCTGTACATGTAACGGGGATTCTCGTTACCGATGATCTTACGGTCACCAGGATTGTCGACAGTGTTTCCTCCGCGGCTGATGTAACCGTTACCGTCAAGGTCTTCATAGATAGGGTCTCCAAGACGCTGCTTGTAATCCCTTGTGAAGGGCACGAGAGGGTTGTAATAGCTCTGACCGGCCTTCTTTGCATTAGCCTCGGCAGCATCGATAGCGGCCTGGTCCTGCCAGAGCCCGCTGACAACGAAGCCCCAGAGTTCGCCGATACGCATTCCCTCGTAGTAGTTTCCACGCTCGGACTGGTTGGCATAAGTGGAAAGGGTCTTCTGCTTGTTGTTGTACTTGTCGATAATTGAATAGTAGTCAGAAAGGGTTGCCCTGACGCTGTAGCCGAAAGGCTTGCCTCCGAGATCGAAGCTGTCCTTCCAGGTAAGGCTAACCTCGAATCCATAGGTGGAAAGGTCGGCATAGTTACCTCTAGGAGAAGAAGCACCGAACACGTTAGGAACGGTAGGACCGGCAACGATCATGTTGGTGGTCTTACGGACATAGTAGTCAGCGGATCCGGAGAGACGGCCGTTGAGGAAGCCGAAGTCGATACCACCGTCATAAGTGGTAGCGGTCTCCCAGGTAAGATCCTCAGGAAGGGCTGCAGGAGAAGAAAGGTAACGCTGCCTGAGTCCATTGAGAATATAGTCAGAAGTGGAAACGCTGAGAGTCTGCTTGTACTGGTAGTTGCCAAGTCCATTGGCATTACCCAGGGAACCGTAGGAAGCACGGAGCTTGAGCTGGGAGATAGCCTCAGGAGAAACATTCCACCAAGGCTCCTCAGTTACTCTCCAACCAAGGGAGATTGAGGGGAAGAAAGCCCAACGATGATTCTTGGGGAATCTGGAAGAAACGTCATAACGGCCGTTGATCTCAAGGAGATAACGGTTGTCAAATGCATAATTGAGTCTTCCGAAGAAACCTCCGAATTCATAAGCCCTCCAAGTGGAGTTGACCACCTTGTTATCGGTACCGAATGCAAGCTGGACGTTCTCGACATCAGGAGTAAGGAGGTCGTCATTACGCTCATAGATCCTCTTGTAGCGGCTCTGCTCGTAGTTCCAACCGGCCATTGCCTTGAAGTAATGCTTCTGGGCGAAGGTGTTCTCATACTCACCGTAAATGTTGGTTGCGAGATAGCGGGTAGCATCAGCATATTCTGCTATCTGGCTCTGGGTACCGGAGATGGTCTCCATGATAGGATCGCCACTGTTGTCGACACCCTTTGAGTACTGGGAACGGACCTGCTTGATGTTCAGGTCATAAGTGCTCTTCCTGTAGGTAAGGTCACCGTTGAAACGGAGCTTGTTGTCAAAGAACTTGGCATTGAAGGAAGCGGTGTTACGGACAACTTCGTTGACCGTGGTCCTTCCGCTCTGACCATAAAGAAGGTCACCAACGGTGTAGACACCTGAATAGGTAAGGGATCCGTCTTCATTGAGAATAGGAGATGACGGGTGACCTTCATCGGAGATGTTACGCCAGATGTCACCGGAACCCTCTGAATAGGTCATAGGGTTGTAGTAGTTATTGTAGGCCATCTCGATGTTGTCCATGATCTTGAGCCATGGAGTCACCTGATAACCAGCCTTGAAACGGGTGTTGTAGGACTTGTAGCGGTCAGTCTGCTTGGGGCTGTCGAAGAGTCCGTCATAGTAGTAGTAACGGCCGGACATGTAGTAGTCGAACTTGCCCTCGGTTCCGGACACTGAAAGGTTGTGGCTGTGGCTGAACACCCAGTCCTTATAAAGCGTACCGTAGTAGTCCACATCCTCAGGATAATAGACATAACGGTTCTTTGAGCCAATGGAACCGTCTGATACGACTGTTCCGAAATTGCCGCTGTCATGACGACGCTTGTACTCGTCAAGCCATGCAAGGGAGAACTGCTGTGTCTTGTTGATTCCGGAAGGATTGGAAAGCTGGTAGTTGTTGTAAGCCCTGTAGAAGTGCTCGGCCCAGACATAACCGTCAGTCACGAGATCCAGGAGGTTCTCAGGCCTCTGGAGCGAGAAATTACCGTTGTAGGTAACCTTCGGTTTCCCCTGGGAAGCGCTCTTCGTGGTGATGAGGACGACTCCGTAAGGAGCACGGGCTCCGTAGATTGCGGAAGAAGCAGCATCCTTAAGGACTGAAACGCTCTCGATATCGTCAGGGTTGACCATGGAAGGATCACTCTCGACACCGTCCACGAGGACAAGGGCGCTGCCACCATTGACTGAACCGGTACCACGGACATTAAACTCGGCGGTACGGCCAGGCTTACCGTCACCCAGAGTGATGTTGAGGTTAGGAACAGCACCAACGAGCATCTGGGTGAGGTTGGCACTTGTACGTCCCTCAAACGTCTCTTCTCCGATAGCCTCAACTGCACCGGTCAGGTTCACCTTCTTCTGGGAACCGTAACCGACGACGACAGTCTCGGTCAGTGACAGAGCGTCCTCTTCGAGAACAATGGCAACATTGTTTTGTCCGGAAGAAACATTGATCTTCCTGGACACATAACCCAGCGATGACACATCAAGTACCACCGCACCGGACGGAACGCTAAGTGTAAACGTACCGTCAAGATCAGTGACAGTTCCTCTCGTTGTACCGGAAACCATGACGCCGACTCCAGAAAGAGCTTCGCCCTTGGCATCCTTAACCACGCCAGTCAACGTACGGTTCTGTGCAGACAGACCGAACGCCATGACCATTGACAGGAACAATGTCAAGATCAAAGAATGTTTGTGAAACATAGGTTTGTGGATAAAAAGTTTATAAAAGTGTTAAAAAAAGGTTCGTTTTTTATCTGTTAGTTATTAAACATTTAATTGCCCATAGACCGTTAAAATTAAAGCAAATTTAGCCCTTTAAGGGACGACTCCCGGGGCGATATTACGCAAACAAGGACCCCTATTTGCGCATTTTACAAAGAGGTATTATTCGGCAAAGACAAGATTTTTTCCTATGTTTGCACAGTCATGAAAACTGCGGTCGTCATACTCAATTGGAACACAAGGGATTTTTTGAAGAAATTCCTTCCCGGACTCATCTCTTCGATGCCCTCAGGGGCGGAAGTGATGGTTGCCGACAGTGCCTCGTCAGACGGCTCGATGGAGATGCTTTCCGAAGAATTCCCTTCGGTCCGGCAGATCCGTCTGGACGACAACTACGGCTTCACCGGGGGCTACAACCGCGCCTTTGAGGCCGTCGCCGGAATGACTGATGCCCGGGATCTCGAGTATTTCGTACTCATCAACTCCGACATTGAAGTCGCCAAAGGATGGCTGGAGCCCCTCGTCGCATGGATGGACTCCCATCCGGACTGCGCAGCCTGCGCCCCGAAGCTTCATTCATGGCAGGATAAGGACAGTTTTGAATATGCGGGGGCTGCCGGAGGCCTGCTGGACAAGTTCGGCTATCCGTTCTGCCGGGGCAGGGTCATGAAGAGGCTTGAGACAGATTCCGGTCAGTACGACACGCCTGCAAGGGTGTTCTGGGCTACAGGAGCCTGCCTGATGGTCAGGAAAGAAGACTATTCCCGGATGGGCGGGCTCGACGACAGGTTCTTCGCCCACATGGAGGAAATCGACCTCTGCTGGAGGCTCCAGCTCGAAGGCCGCGAGATCTGGGTCGTTCCTCAGTCCGTGGTCTGGCATGTCGGAGGCGGTACCCTCTCCAACGACTCCCCCTGGAAGCTGAAGCTCAATTTCCGCAACGACCTGCTGATGCTCGACAACAATCTTGCGAAGACATATTCATTGGACTTCGCGAAGAGGATGTCTCCCGGGAAGGCGGCGGCGAGGGCGTGCAGGAAAGCTTCCCGGACTGTTCTTGTAAGGAAGGTCCTGGACGGACTGTCAGCCGCAGTCTATCTCCTTTCAGGAAGGGCCGATTACTTCAGATCGGTCGTGACCGCCCACAAGGAATTCCGGCAGAATCGCCATGGTACGGATGTTGCCGCAGTCAAGGATTACATCCTTTCGCACAAGGACGTAGAGGCTCCCGCCCTCTTCCCTCGATGGATCGTACCCTTGGCATTGTTCAAAGGAAATGGTATATTTGCTTTTTTAAGGAGTAAGATATGAAGATCGTCATTCAAGGCGCCGGTGAAGTCGGTTCCCACCTGGCCAAGATGCTGAGCCGGGAAGCCAATGACATAACGGTTATCGACGACAGTCCGCAGAGGCTTCGCAGCATTACCGACATCGCCGATGTAATCGCGGTGGAAGGACCTCCTTCCTCCCTCAAAGTCATGAGGGAAGCGGAAGTGCAGAATGCCGACCTGTTCATCTCTGTCGTACCCTTCGTTCCTCAGGACGTGAACATAGTCAGCGCCCTTCTGGCGAAGAACCTGGGAGCGGCCAAGGTCACGGCGAGGATCGATGACAACGACTTCCTCACTCCGGAGAACAAGCTCCTTTTCAAGCAGATGGGCATCGAGCTGATGTTCTATCCCGAAAGGCTCGCGGCCGATGAGATCTTCGAACTCTTGAAGCATTCATCCTCTACAGAATCCATGGATTTCGCAAGAGGCAGGCTCCAGGTCGAAGTGTTCAAGCTGGAGGAGGACTCTCCCCTGCTGGACATGAAGATCGCCGAATTCGCTGCAATCACCACTAAGGATGAGCTGCAGTTCAGGGTGATCGCGATTTCACGTGGTGGGAAGACCATCATGCCGAAGTTCGACACCAAATTGCTGTACCACGACCTCGTCTTCATCATTGCTACGCGCGAAGGCATGCAGTTCCTGATGAAGTTCCTCGGGAAGAACAACGTCGAGACCGACAGGGTTATGATCCTCGGAGGCTCAAAGATAGCGGAGCTCGTGGCCGACCGACTGAGCAAGAAGATCAGCCAGGTAAAGATCCTTGAGAAGGATAAGGAAAGGGCCATGGTCCTCTCCGAGAAACTGGATGACAACGTGGTGGTCGTGGTCGGAGACGGCCGCAATTCAGAACTCCTTATCGATGAGGGCATCAAGGATTTCGACGCCTTCCTGGCACTGACCGGGAAGGACGAAGCCAACGTCCTTGCCTGCGTGGTCGCAAAGAAGTTCGGAGTGGAACGCACGGTAGCCGAAGTGGAGAACATCGAATACATCCACCTTGCTGAAGAGATGGGCGTGGACTCCGTCATCAACAAGAAGCTCATCACAGCCGGAAGGCTGTTCAAGCTCACCCTGAGCGGCAAAGCCAGGCTCGTCAAGTACATGAGCGGCACCGACGCCGAGGTTCTTGAATATACGGTCGCGCCCGGAAGCGCCATCACAAAGGGCGTCCTCAAAGACCTGGCGTTCCCGAAGGATTCGGTGATAGGTGGACTGATCCGCGGAAGCGAATCAAAGATAGCGATCGGTTCGACACGGATCGAAGCCTATGACAGGGTAGTCGTCTTCGCCCTGCCGGACGCGGTCAAAGAAGTGGATAAATTCTTTAAATAGAAAGCTCAAGCCAACGGGTCTCGGCGGCATCCAGGAGGCCGGATACTTCAGAGAAGCGGGCGGACACCCGCTGAAGTTCTTCGTGGTCAGTAAGGCCTCCGTCCATTCTGGATTCCAGTTCCGCCTTTTCCGCCGTCAGCGATTCTATATCCTTTTCCAGCTGTTCCAGTTCCCTCTGCTCCTTGTAGGTCAGTTTCCGCGGCTTCGACATGGCTGGACAGGCCTCGTCGGGAGGGGTGCTGCCATCGCTCCCTGCGCTTCGCGCCCTGGCCGGGGAAATGGTCGCTTTGGCAGTTTGCCTTCCCCCTCTGCCGGCCAGGCTCGCGCGGTACTGGCTGTAGCTTCCGACGAAATCCTTGAGGGTCCCATCCTCCTGGAAAATGAATATATGATCCACCAGCCTGTCCAGGAAATGCCTGTCATGCGAAACGATTATCAGAGTCCCCTTAAACTCCTTGAGGTACTCTTCCAACACATTGAGGGTCACTATGTCCAGGTCGTTCGTAGGCTCGTCCATCACGAGAAGGTTCGGCTGGCGAAGGAGTATCGTAAGCAGGTAGAGCCTTCGTTTCTCTCCTCCTGAGAGCTTGCTGATCCTGTTGTTCAGCATGTCATGGGGGAACATGAAACGCCCCAGCAGATGGGTGTCATTGACAGTTTCAAGGACCGTCTGATCCTCGTCGAATTCCATTCCGTCCTGACGGTAGTAGCCGATCTTGAGGGACTCTCCCCTCTCGATGCTGCCCTCTATCTCGAACGGAAAGCCCATGCCCGAAGTCCCTGTCAGTAGGTTGATGAAAGTAGTCTTCCCTGCTCCGTTGCCACCGACGATGCCGACTCTTTCGTATCTCTGGAAATTGTAGGTGAAATCTTTCAGGAGAGTCCTCCCTTCAATGCTTATTCCGAGTCCGCGGCAATTGATGATCTTGGTACCGAGCCGGGATGCAGGTCCCATCTCGTCAAGGTTCAGCTGGTTCGTCCGGTAGACCTGGCCGGCCCGGTCTTTCAGCTCGTAGAATGCGTTTTTCCTGGCCTTGGCCTTACCTGTACGGGCGCAAGGACTTGCATGCATCCACTCTAGTTCACGTCGTAGTATGTTGCGGACCTTGTCGGTCTCTGCATTGTAATTGTCGATGCGTTCCTGCCTCTTTTCCAGGTAGTTCTGGTAGTCTCCGCGGTAGATGTACACCTGGCCGTGGTCCAGCTCCATGACTATGTTGGCAACGCTGTCCAGAAAGTAACGGTCATGGGTAACCATCAACAGGGTGCACCTCGCATGCGAAAGGTAATTCTCGAGGAATTCTATGGCATCGATGTCGAGATGGTTGGTCGGCTCGTCCATCACGTAGAAATCCGCGTCGCAGGCAAGCATGACCACAAGGGCCACCCTCTTCACCTCTCCGCCGGACAAATCCTTCATGAGACGTGAAGGATCCACCATGCCGAATGAATCCAGAAGCTGCCGGATGCGGAGTTCATAGGCGGCAAGATGCTCCGGATCAAGATGTTCCGTCCATTTCCTGCTGTCCGAGACGATCTGGTCCCAGACTGTGGATCCGGGATCATATTCATACTCCTGCTCCAGAAAGGCGATCCGGATGTCCTTGAGGAAGAGGACCCTTCCGCCCGAGTCCGAACTGTCCTTTCCGGCCAGGATGCGGAGCAGGCTGGTCTTTCCGGTGCCGTTAGGGGCGATGAGGGCTATTTTGTCCCCCTCGTTGATGTTGAAACCGATGTGCTCGAAGAGGATCTTCGGGCCGTAGGATTTGGAGATGTTCTCTATCTGGAGATAACTTGGCATGGACTCAGAAGGTCTTATGCATCGGGAGCGTCATAATCTTCGAACCACTCCCCGAGTTTCTGCCGGGCCTGGATCTTGACTTCCGGCGTTATGTTCTTAGCCACTGAATACAAAGCCCAGGTCAGGGCGGCCAGGTCATCTGTGTAACCGGCGACAGGGATGAAGTCAGGGATCAGGTCCGTCGGGAGCAGGAGATAGCCCAGGGCACCGATGATCTTCGTCCTGTCGGCCTTCGGAGTCGCAGGGTTCCTCATTACATAATAAAGGAGGAGGGCGATGTAGACTATCTTGATCCCCGCCCTGCGGGCAAGTTTCTTGACCTTGCCCCAGAACTGGTCGTCGGAAAAGTACTTTTGGTATTTGTCGTAATTGGCCAAAGCTTTCATAACGGGGTAAAGATACGAAAAATCTCAAGAATGATTATATTTGCATTATGAGTTCATTCCTTGCACCTCCTCCCTACAAAGAGGAAATGACCGGCCCCGGGGTCGATTCACATTACAAGAAACTGCGTTGGCAGGTGTTCCTGGGCATCTTTATCGGTTACGCCGGATTCTACATCGTCCGCAAGAATTTCTCCATGGCCATTCCGGGCCTGGAAGCCCTCGGCTTCAACACCGAAGAGCTTGCCGTCGTCCTTTCGATGAATGCCATCGCCTACGGATTCTCCAAATTCCTGATGGCAAGCATCTCCGACAGGAGTGATGCACGGAAGTTCCTGCCTCTGGGTCTTGTCATGGCCGCCCTTTCGATGGCGTTCATGATAGTTCCCGTGCAATGGCTCGGAATCGAGCACAAGGGCTGGGCTATCGCATTGATGTCGTTCCTGAACTTCCTCGTCGGATGGTTCAACGGAATGGGCTGGCCCCCATGCGGCAGGGTGATGACCCACTGGTTCTCGATCAAGGAAAGAGGCACCTGGATGTCCGTCTGGAACTGCGCCCACAACGTAGGCGGAGCCCTGGTCGGTCCGATGGCCACCTACGGGGCCATGTGGTTCGGTTCCTGGTTCTACGGCACCCACACCGACCATTACTTCCTCATCGGATCCTTCGTGTTCCCGGCGGCGGTTGCAATCCTGATCGCGATAGTGGCCTGGTGCCTTATCAGGGACACGCCACAGTCCTGCGGACTTCCTTCCATCGAGAAATGGTCCGGACATGCTGCCCAGAACTATTCAGAGAAGAGTGAAGAAGTACTCTCGGTCAAGGAGATATTCAAGACAGTCCTTTCCAACAAGCTGCTCTGGTACATCGCCTTCGCCAACGCTTTCGTCTACATGGTCCGCTACGGCTGCCTCGACTGGGCTCCGAAGATCCTGACCGACAAAGGAATAGACCTTACCAGCACCGGCTGGGCCTACTTCGCCTACGAATTCGCCGCCATCCCGGGAACCCTGTTCTGCGGCTGGCTTAGCGACAAGGTGTTCCATGGCAGGAGGGCCCTTCCTACCATCATATTCATGGCCCTGGTTGGTGTGGCAATATTCATCTACTGGAGGAACCTGGACAACCTTACTGTCATCATCGCTTGCCTCATCGCGATCGGTTTCTTCATCTACGGTCCGGTCATGCTGATCGGCGTGCAGGCCCTCGACCTTGCACCGAAGAATGCCGCCGGCACAGCCGCTGGCCTCACAGGTTTCCTCGGCTATGTGCTTGGCACAGCCGTCCTGGCCAACATCCTCATCGGTTTCACGATGAAGAGTGCAGGCCTTGACACGGTGTTCGTACTCTTCCTCGCGGCATGCGTGATCTCCATCATCCTGATGGGCCTCACTTACCGCGCAGAACAGTATCTCGTCAAGAAAGACTAGAAATTGAAATAGTTTCGAGCGTTGAAATATGAGATGTCGCGAACCATCCTCGCGACATCTTCTTTTTCGCTCGCAGGGATCCTTCCGCTCCCTACATCTCGTCCGATCACGTCGCAGAGGATGCGGCGGAAATATTCATGCCTAGGGTAGCTGATGAAGCTCCTGGAATCGGTCAGCATGCCCACGAAACGGCTCAGAAGGCCGAGCATGGAGAGCGAATCGAGCTGACGCCTCATGCCCACTTCCTGGTCGAGGAACCACCATCCGGAGCCGAACTGCATCTTGCCCGGTACGCTTCCGTCGTTGAAATTGTAGGCCATGGTCATCAGGACGGCATTGTCCTTCGGATTGAGACAGTAGAGGATGGTTTTGGCAAGTTTGTCCTCGGAGGCGAGGCGGTCGAAGAAACGGTTGGCAGCAGCCGCCATCTCATAATCCAGGATAGAATCATAGCCGGTGTCAGGACCAGCAAGGGCGAACATCTTCGAATTGTTGTTGCGGATCACACCGACATGGTACTGCTGGGCCCATCCGGCCTCGGCGTCCATCACAGCCTGATCGTGCAGGAAGGCGCTGCGGAACTTCCTGATTTCCTTGTCAGTGGGCTTCTTTCCGAGCAGGACTTTCTTGAATATGAGTTCGATCTCAAGCTGCTTGTAATCTTCGGCGTAGAAGGTGTCGAAACCATGGTCTGAGAGCTTGCAGCCCCTTGAAGCAAAGAAATCATGACGCTTCTGAAGGGCTTCCTGGAGATCCGCATAAGAATCGATTTCCTTCCCGGCAGCCTCCCCGAGCCTTTCGAGATAGGCCTTGTAGGCAGCGGGATTCTCGATGGCCATGGCCTTGTCAGGCCGCCATGCAGGCAGGACCTTGGTACCGAAAGGATGCTCGGCGATCATCTTATGCCAGCGGAGGTCGTCGGCAGGATCGTCCGTAGTGCAGACGGTCTCGACATTGAACCTCCGGATGAGGGCCTGCCCCCTGAATCCTTCAGTGGCCAGCTTGGCGTTGCACTCCTCGAAGATCTCACGGGCAGTCTTCGGGCTGAGGATCTTGTCTATTCCGAAAACCCTCTTGAGTTCCAGGTGGGACCAGTGGTAAAGAGGATTCCTCATAAGGTAGGGCATGGTCTCGGCCCATTTGCTGAAGGTCTCCCAGGAAGAAGCTTCCCCTCCGGTAATGTATTTCTCATCAACTCCGTTGGCCCTCATGGCCCTCCATTTATAGTGGTCACCTGACTTGCCGTCGATCAGCCAGAGCTGGGTGATGTCCTTGAACTGGATGTTCTCGGCAATCTGACGGGGATCCAGATGGCAGTGATAGTCAATAATGGGCATGCTCTCGGCGGAACCATGGAACAGTTCGCTGGCAGTCTTGCAGGAGAGCATGAAATCGTCGTTGATGAAGGAAGACATGGTCATTGTTTTAATTCGAACAATAAAATTAGCGCTTTCAGATCAAAAAAACAATGACATTATGTCAGCAATTCCTTATTGGCAGATAATTTGATATCTTTGCAGCGTCCAACTAAGAAAAGATGGCAACACTATGAGCAAAAAGAATAAGAACATCATCGAAGAAACCAAGGTCGAAGAGGAGAAGACGGTTGAAGAAACTCCGAAGGCTGAAGAAGGAAAGGAAGAAAACGGGCTGGAAGAAAAGATCGCCGAGCTCCAGAAGGAAAACGAAGAGCTGAAAGCGAGCGTGGCCAAGGAAAAGGACGACTACATCCGCCTGATGGCCGATTTCGAGAATTTCCGCCGTCATTCGGCAGAAGCCAAGCTCGAACTTGTCAGTTCCGCTTCAGCCGACACTATCAAGGGCTTGCTGCCCATCCTCGATGACTGTGAAAGGGCTCTTAAGATGCTCTCCGAGGCTGACGACAAGGTTGCACTTGAAGGCACTGAACTGATCTACAACAAGTTGATGGGCTACCTCAAAACCAAGGGTCTGGAGCAGATCAAAGCCAAGGACGAAAAATTCGACACCGACTTCCACGAGGCCGTGGCACAGATCCCTGTCCCTGAAGAAGAGAAGAAAGGCCTGGTCTTCGACGTAGTCCAGAACGGTTACACCCTGTCCGGCAAAGTTATCCGCTATGCCAAGGTAGTGGTGGGAATATAGGAGATAGACTGAAATGGCTGAAAGAAGAGATTATTACGAAGTACTGGGAATCGCCAGGACGGCGACTGCCGACGAGATAAAGATGGCCTACAGGAAGGCTGCCATGAAATGGCATCCTGACCGTTGGGTCGAAGGCACAGATGCCGAGAAGAAGACCGCCGAGGAGAAATTCAAGGAGGCCTCTGAAGCCTATTCAGTTCTTAGCGACCCTGACAAGAAGGCCAAGTACGACCAGTTCGGCTTCGCAGGAGTCGACAGCCAGGGAGCTCCCGACTTCAGCGGTGGCTTCGGCAACCTGGAAGACATCCTCAGGGATCTCTTCGGAGGAGGTTTCGGTGGCTTCGGCGGAGGATTCAGCGGTTTCGGATTCGGAAACGGCGGCTCATCCAGAAGCCAGACCCGCGTCTACAAGGGACGTGACATCCGCACAAGGATCCGTCTGACCCTCGAGGAGATTGCAAAAGGCGTAGAGAAAGAGATAACCATCGAACGTAACCGTCCCTGCCCCGACTGCGGCGGACGCGGAACCAAGAACGCTTCCGACGTGAAGACCTGTCCTAACTGCAAGGGTACCGGCCAGGTCCAGCACGTGACCAGCTCACTCTTCGGAAGGACAATGACCTATTCCACCTGCCCTCAGTGCGGAGGAGAAGGGAAGGTCATCACCAATCCCTGCCGTACTTGCGGAGGAACCGGCCTGGTCCGCAGGAAAGAGACCGTGAAGGTCAAGATTCCTGCAGGTGTGGAGGACGGAATGCAGCTTACACTGCGCGGTGAAGGCCACGCCGCCCCTCACAACGGAGTCAACGGTGACCTCCTGGTCATCATCGAGGAAGTCGCCCACTCCAACCTCAAGCGTGACGGCAACAACCTCTTCTACTCCACCATGATTTCGGTGACCGATGCAATCCTCGGAACCGAGATAGCGGTCCCCTGCCTCGACGGGAGCTACAAGGTAAAGGTCGATCCGGGCACACAGTCCGGTGCCGTCATCAAGCTTCGCGGCAAAGGCCTGCCTTCAGTCAGCGGCTACGGAAGCGGAACCGGAGACATGTACGTCAAGATCCTGGTCTGGATCCCCAAGAAACTCTCGAGTGACGAAAAGGCTGCCATACAGAACATGAGAGCAAGCCGCTCGTTCACTCCGGACCCTTCAAGGGACGACAAGGCTGTCTTTGACAAGATTAAGGACATTTTTTGAATATTCCTCCAAAAAAGTTTTGTGATTGTCAAAACTATTCGTACTTTTGCAGTCCGAAAATCAAAAGCAACCTCTTGCGGGTCGTTATCAGATGTGCGTAATGTTGCGTTAAAAGTATTGAGAGATGGATTTAATGAAAGTTGTCGAGCAGTCTTTCGCTAACGAGAAAGTTGCTGAGTATCCGAAATTCAAGGCCGGTGACACTATCACCGTTACCTATAGGATCAAGGAAGGAGATAAGGAAAGGCTCCAGAACTTCAGGGGCGTCGTTATCCAGGAAAGGGGTGCAACTCCTACCACCAGGACATTCACCGTCCGCAAGGTTTCCGGTGGAATCGGCGTCGAGAGGATTTTCCCCTTCCAGTCCCCGTTCATCGAGAAGATCGAGCTGAACAAGGCCGGTAAGGTCCGCAGGGCAAGGATTTTCTATCTGCGTAACCTCTCCGGTAAGAAGGCAAGGATCAAGGAGCGCAAGTACTCCGCCCCCAAGAACGAGGAGAAGTCCGCCGAATAAAGGGTTTTGGTCCCCTAGCTCAACTGAATAGAGCATCTGACTACGGATCAGAAGGTTACAGGTTTGAATCCTGTGGGGATCACGAAGAGGCGCAGCTGAGTCTGCGCCTTTTTCACCTTAAGCGAGATTAGCTCAGTTGGTAGAGCGTTGGCTTCCCAAGCCGAAGGTCGCGAGTTCGAGACTCGTATCTCGCTCAAACGAAAAGAGGCTGACCAAAAAGATTCTTCACTTCGTTCAGAATGACAGTTGTGTGTCATTCTGAGGCAGGTAAAACCTGCCGAAGAATCTTTTTGGTCAGCCTCTTTTCGTTTATCCAAGTCCGTAAGGCTATGCCTCGGGAATCTCGTCGGATGCAGGGACTGCGAACGGAGAAGGATTGCCAGTTCCGACCTTGTACTCGTCCACCTCTTCCTCAGGCTCAGGGACATCGTACATCGCGGGACGCTCACCGGTGGTAAACTGGCTGAACTCCTCCTCGGAGATCATCTTGCAGTTGCCGTTGAAGGTTGCATCAAGGTCGACCTGGAGCCTGCGGATGTGAAGGTCTCCGGTCACGACGCAGGTAGCCTTCAGTGAAAGAGTGTCCTTCACATAGAAGTTACCGTTGATCCTGCCCCAGAAGTCGCAGTTGCTGCAGACGATGTCTCCCTTGATGACGGCCTTCTCGCCAACGACCACCTTGGCCTGTGAAACGATCTTGCCCTCGAAACTTCCGTCGATGCGGATGTCGTTCGGAGAGGTGATTTCTCCCTTGATGATGGAACCTGCCGAAATCCTGCTGATGTCATTCACTCCGACGGACTCGCCAGACCTGTCATAATTTGATGCCATATTCTTTATCTTTTATTTATTAATATTCAACTTCTAAACAAGACCGGCGCCGTGGCAGTTCTTGTACTTCTTGCCTGATCCGCAAGGGCAGGGATCGTTCCTGCCGACCTTCTTCTCCACATGGACAGGAGCGTTGGCCTTCTGTTCGCCGTTGGTAACGAGATCGTTGCGGCGGGTCTGCATCTGGCTCATGTCGGTCCTGCGGCGAGGTGCCTGAGCCGGACGGGCCTCGCTGTCGTCACGCAGCGGGATGAAAGCCCTGAGGAGGAATGAAAGGACATCCTTGTTGAGATCCTCGAGCATTGAAGCGAAGAGGTTGTAGCTCTCCAGCTTGTAGACCACGAGGGGATCCTTCTGCTCGTAGGCGGCATTCTGCACGCTCGTACGGAGGTCGTCCATCTCGCGCAGGTGCTGCTTCCAGTGTTCGTCGATCTGGTAGAGGATGATGGTCTTGCTCAGCGCCTTGGCGATCTCCTTGCCCTGTGTGTTGTAGGCCTTTTCGAGATTTACGCTGAGGGTCAGCATCTTGCGGCCATCGGAAATAGGGATGGCGATGTTCTGGTACATGCTCCCCTGCTTCTCGAAGATCTGTTTGAGGAAAGGATAGACTTTCTCAGCGAGGGTGTTCATCCTGCGCTCGTAGACCTCCTGCATGTGCTTGCAAAGGGCGTCGGAAAGATCTTCCGGCTTGGCGTTTGAATAGAAAGCCTCGTCGAAGCCGAGGTCGATGGACAACTGGCCCATCACATATTCCTCGAAAGCCTGGTAGGACATTCCTTCCGCCCTGCCGGCAATCAAGGAAGCGGAATCGATCATCATGTTCTGGACGTCGATTTCGATCCTCTCTCCGGAGAGGGCGTTGCGACGGCGGGCGTACACAGCCTCACGCTGGTAGTTCATCACGTCGTCATATTCAAGGAGTCTCTTACGGACACCGAAGTTGTTCTCTTCGACCTTCTTCTGGGCATTCTCGATGGACTTGGAGAGCATTCCGTTGACGAGGGCCTCGTCGTCCTGCATTCCCAACTTGTCGACGACTCCGGCAATCCTTTCGGAACCGAAGAGCCTCATCAGCTTATCCTCCAAAGAGACATAGAATTCGGATGAACCCGGGTCGCCCTGACGTCCGGAACGTCCCCTGAGCTGGCGGTCGACACGGCGGCTGTCATGCCTTTCGGTACCGATGATCGCAAGTCCTCCAGCGGCCTTGACCTCAGGAGAAAGCTTGATGTCGGTTCCACGACCCGCCATGTTGGTGGCGATGGTGACTGTACTGGACTGGCCGGCCTGGGCGACGATTTCGGCCTCGCGGGCATGCTCCTTAGCATTCAGGACGTTGTGCCTGATGCCCCTCATGCGGAGCATTCGGCTGAGGAGCTCGGAAGTCTCGACGTCGGTCGTACCGACAAGCACCGGCCTTCCCTGCTCGGTCAGCTCCTGGACCTTATTGATGACGGCCATGTACTTGGCCTTCTTGGTCTTGTAGATGAGGTCGTCCTGGTCGTCCCTGATCACCGGACGGTTGGTAGGGATCACGACGACGTCAAGCTTGTAGATGGACCAGAACTCACCCGCCTCGGTCTCAGCGGTACCGGTCATACCGGCGAGCTTGTGGTACATCCTGAAATAGTTCTGAAGGGTGATGGTGGCGAAGGTCTGGGTCGCAGCCTCGACCTTCACGTTCTCCTTGGCCTCGACCGCCTGGTGGAGTCCGTCGCTCCAGCGGCGGCCTTCCATGATACGGCCGGTCTGCTCGTCGACGATCTTGACCTTGTTGTCGATCACGATGTAGTCGACATCCTTCTGGAACATGGCGTAGGCCTTGAGGAGCTGGATCATAGTGTGGACGCGTTCGCTCTTGAGGGAATATTCCTCCATGAGCCTGTCCTGTTCCTCCTGTTTCTGCTCGGGAGTCAGTTCCTCATTCTTCTTGATGTCGGCTATCTTGCTGCCCATGTCGGGAAGGACGAAGAAGTCCGGATCAGAGACAGCATTTGCAAGGGCATCGTGGCCCTTGTCCGTCATGTCGACGGAATGCTGCTGCTCGCTGATAACGAAATAGAGTTCGTCGGTCACGATGTGCATCTGGCTCTCATTGTCCTGCATGTAGAAGTTCTCCGCTTTCTGCATGAGGGCCTTCATACCCTGCTCACTGAGGAACTTGATCAGAGGCTGGTACTTGGGCAGTCCCTTGTAGGCCCTGTAGAGGAGCATTCCACCCTCGTCCATCTTGCCTGCGGAGATCGCCTTCTTTGCCTCGTTGAGTACCTGGTTCACCAGGTTGCGCTGCTTCTGGTAGAGGTTCTCGACGTAGGGCCTGAACTCCATGTACTGCTCATCGTCCTCGGTTTTCGCCACGGGACCTGAAATGATGAGAGGTGTACGGGCATCGTCGATGAGGACCGAGTCGACCTCGTCCACGATTGCGTAGTGGTGCTTACGCTGCACGAGGTCGTTCATGTTGACCGCCATGTTGTCACGCAGGTAGTCGAAACCGAACTCGTTGTTTGTACCGAAGGTGATGTCGCAGTTGTATGCCCTCTTGCGGGCGTCGCTGTTGGGTTCGTGCTTGTCGATGCAGTCCACTGAAAGGCCGTGGAACATGTAGAGAGGGCCCATCCACTCCGAGTCTCGCTTGGAGAGGTAGTCGTTGACGGTGACCACATGGACTCCCTTGCCGGCAAGAGCGTTCAGGAACACAGGAAGGGTCGCGACGAGGGTCTTTCCTTCACCGGTAGCCATCTCGGCAATGCTTCCCATCTGCTCCTTGTTGGACTTGACTCCGCCGTTGAGGACGATACCTCCGATCAGCTGGACATCGTAATGGACCATGTCCCAGGTGATCTCATTGCCGCCTGCAACCCAGTGGTTGTAGTAGATGGCCTTGTCGCCGTCTATGGTCACGAAGTCATGGTTGATGCTGAGGTCCTTGTCCATCTGGGTCGCGGTGACTTCGATGGTCTCGTTCTCCTTGAACCTCCTGGCCGTGGATTTCATGATGGCGAAAGCCTCGGGGAGTATCTCGTCGAGCACCTTCTCGATCTGTTCGTCCTCTTCCTTGACAAGCTTGTCAGACTCCGTGGCAAGGGCTTCCTTCTCGGAAACCGGGATGTCTTCTTCGAGCTTTGCCTTGATCTCCTCTATCCTCTTCTCGAAGGGTGCCTCGCACTCGCGAAGCTTGGCCTTGAGTTCCTCTGACCTGGCCCTGAGCTCGTCGTTGGAAAGCTTGTCTATGGACGGATAGGCGGCAAGCACCTTGTCCAGGACAGGTTTGACGAGTTTCATGTCACGGTCGGCCTTGGAACCGAAAACTTTTCTAAGTAGTCCTGATATTGCCATAAAAAGAATTGTCTCTGATTAACCTACAAATTTAGCGATAATCAGAGACAAATACAATACCAGATTCTTCACTCTCGTTCAGAATGACAACTTGTCAGCCGCATGTTTTTGGTCGTCCGGCACTCCTGTCATCCTGAGCGCAGCGAAGGATCTAGAACAGGAAACCGACGCCAAGCTTGAGCTGGCTGCGGTGGACCTTCAGGAAACCACTGGTGAGGTTTCCTCCGTTGCGGTTGATAAGACCGTAGTCGTACCTTACCGTGAAACGGACTGCGTCCATGACGTCAACTCCGAGGCCGCCGCCGATGAGGACATCGAAACGATTGTACTTGGTCATGTCACCAAGGGCACCGTCATAGATGTCATATTCGGCACTTGTGTCCTTCAGTTTTGCACGTGAAGTCAAGCCAAGATCCAGGGTGGGACCGGCGACAACGAGGAACTTGATGTCTTCACTCATCGGAAGATGAAGGTTCAGATCGAGAGGAACTGCCAGATAGGACTCGTTGAAGGAAGCCTGACCAAGATTGAAGGGCAGGTTGACATTACCGCCGGTGAAATAACCGAACTGTACGCCGGGAGCAAAACCGAATGTCCCTTCGACAAGAGGAATCTCATATGAAAGGCCAAGGGTTCCGCCATAAAGATCAGCGGTTGCGCTGCCCAAGGTATAGTCGAACCTGGTAGAACTAAGGCCGAAACCAGCCTCTACGTTCAGGTTCTGTGCGAAGACAGAAGTGCCTGCCAGCATCATCGATGCTGCGAGGAGCGTTGTAAGGAATTTCTTCATAATTGAATATGATTGAATGTTTTTGTTCAAATCTTGCCAGAAACGGTTTCTGCCAAAATCAAGCCAAAAGGATTCGGATAAAATGATTACCTTTGTACCAACTGTGCTGTCATGGCTGAGAATCATTCAACTAAACTGTCATTCATAATCCCGGTCTACAATCTCCGGGACTATGTCGGACCATGCCTCGACTCCATCCTTTCTCAAGGAACAGACGAGAATCTCTATGAGATCATTCTAGTCGACGACGGTTCTTCGGACGGGAGCGCACAGGTCATGGAAGAATATTCATCCCTCCACATGAATATCTCTGTCATCCGCAAACCGAACGGTGGAGTCTCATCAGCGAGGAATGCCGGTCTTGCAGCCGCACGGGGAGACTTCGTCACCTTCGTTGATGCAGATGACACGGTTGGCGGAGGTACGCTTGAAAGAGCTGCAGAAGTCGCGGACGCCTCAACGGCAGACATGGTCATTATGAGAATTCTTTCAGGTGCCGGGAGACGGGAACGTTATCCATGGACGGCCAGGTTCCAGGAAGGAAAGCTGTACTCGCCCGGAGAAATCCTCACGGGAGGCTACTTCAGGGGAAGTGCCTGTTCATGTCTTTTCCGAAGGAAGGCATTGTCAGACAAAGGCATATCCTTCAAAGAAGGGCTGGCTCTCTGTGAAGACACCCTGTTCATGAGCCAGTGCATGGCAGCCCTGGACAGAATTGAGTTTTCTGACATCAGGTTCTATCTTGTCACCGAGCGGGAAGGCAGTGCAAGCCGGAGCTTCGCCGAAGGACACCTTACTGGTTACGGCAATGCCCTTAAGGCAGCCGATGCGTTGCTCAGAAATGGCTTGAAGGCTCCACAGTGGATCAATTACTGCAAGTATCAGATAATGATCCGTCTCTCAAGCATGGCAGCAGCCATCGGAACCGGTCCGCGGAGGGCTGCGGACCTGGCCGGTCTGAAGAATCATCTCCCGATAGACAGGGCGGGAATCCCTGTAGACAGGTCGAAAATACTGATCCTCAACCTGTCCTATTCACTTTTCTATTATCTGATCCTTTGCAGGGACCGTCTCAAAAGGAAATAACCTTCCTGAGTGCATTCCTGGACTTCAGGACCAGTCTGTAGACAGGATAAGGGAGATGACCGAACAAGCTGATTTCAGGCACCCTCTTCCACTCAGGGAAATGGGACTTGACATAGGACACCCAGCTGGAAAGAAGCTTCATCCTTTCCGGCCCCTCGACCTTGAAAAGCATGTCACACTGGGACTTGCACGCCGAGGACAAGATGCCGTCCAGCAAATCCTTTCTCGGGCCGGGAGCGACCGGATGCGCCTCGGCAAAATCAATTTCGTACCTCCGCTGCATAGCCTGCATGTCAATATTGCGCATCATGACGGCTCTGTCCATGGTCTGGCCGGGACGGCCGAGGCGGTAGTGATAGACGGGGAAACCGAGATAGATGAATGTGGTTGCGGAGATCAGCGGAGCAACGGAGAGGATGGCGTCGTCATAAAAAGATTTCTCCTTGAACAGAGGAGCGAATCCACCAATAACTTCCTTCCTGTAGACGCAGGTGTGGAAATGGGAGTAATATACACCATGCCCTTTGGGAGACCAGGACCTGTCCTCAAGGGTAAAGAGATGCATGGGAGGGATGCCTTCGATTCTTATGGTTTCCTCCCTGGAAGTGCCTTCATGGAATTCCACCTTGTCGGTCATTACAAGATCCGCAGTGGTTTCCTTGAGGCATGAAACAAGACGAGGGAGATTCTCAACGTAGTCGTCACTGTCGAGGAACAGGAGATAACGGCCGCTTGAGAGGCTCACACCTACATTCCAAGCCGAGCCATGCCCTCCGTTTTCCTTGTCCACCACCTTGAATATCCCCGGGAACCTCGCTTCATAGGTAAGGGCGATGTCAGCAGATGAATCCGGTGTACCGTCGTTCACGACAAGCACCTCCATCTGCGCCATTTCATCTTCATGGATCACAAGGGAGTCAAGGCACTGATTGATGTATTTTTCAACCTTGAAGACAGGTACGATTACGGTCAGCAGCTTTTCCATGTCAGAACGATTGGATTGACAGAACTTTACGGACTATAGGGGCCATGTCGAGATACCTGTACTCGGCAAGCCGGCCTCCGAAAACAACGTTTTCTTCAGCATCGGCCAGAGCCTTGTAACGGCTGAAAACTTCAGCGTTGGCTTCGTCATTGACAGGGTAGAACGGTTCCATGCCGGGGCTCCATTCAGATGGGAACTCCCTGGTTATCACGGTAACCGGAGCGTCAAGCACCTCTTTCTCTGAAACGGCGAAGTGCTTGTGCTCGATGATTCTTGTGAAAGGAGTTTCCCGATCAGTATAATTGACTACCGCATTGCCCTGATAATCTTTATGCGGAAGTATTTCATGTTCGAAACGCAAGGTGCGATAAGCCAGGGGGCCGAACTTAAAATCATAGTATTCATCTATGGCACCGGTGAACAACACTTTATCAGCCAGTGAGGACAGCTCTCCCCTCTCCTTCATGAAGTCCACGCCGGTCATAGTCTCCACGCCTTCTAGGAGACCGTCGATGAGGCGGTTGTAGCCACCGACAGGAACGCCCTGGAAGGTATCGTTGAAATAGTTGTTGTCGAAGGTGAGACGGACGGGAAGACGCCGGATAATGAATGAAGGCAGATCCTTGCAGTCACGTCCCCACTGCTTCTCCGTGTAGCCCTTGACCAGCTTTTCGAATATGTCCCTGCCAACGAGCAGAAGGGCCTGTTCCTCAAGATTCCTAGGTTCGGACACGCCTTCCGCAGCCATGGCCTGCAGAGCCTCCCTGCGCTGTTCCTCGATGATGGCTTCAGCCTGCGCGGGATCTGTCACTCCCCACATCTGGCGGAAGGTATTCATGTTGAAAGGCAGGTTGTAGCGTTCACCGTGGAAATCGGCAAGGGGTGAGTTGATAAAAGAGTTGAAAGGGACTATGGAATTGACGAAATCCCACACTTCCTTGTCGGATGTATGGAATATATGGGCCCCATATTCATGTACATGTATCCCTCCGGCTTCGGCACAATGGACATTTCCGCCGAGGTGAGGGCGACGGTCTACGACAAGGCAGCGTTTGCCGGCCCTTCTGGCCCGGCAGGCGAACATGCATCCGTAGAGACCGGCGCCGACTATGAGATAATCATACTTTGCCATACCCTACCAGATGATAGTAGACCTTCAGGAGAAACTCCAAGAATGATTTCTTCCCCTTCTTGAAAGATCCCCTCAGGAAGCGGAACCTGCGGGTCCTGAACAATGCCAGGTCATCCCCTGCAAAAATCTGGGTCAACGGCGGGATTCCGAGAAAAGGATCATCCGCCAAGGCGGCTATGTCTTCAGGAATGGTCCCGCTCTCCTTTATCCTTCTTAAGGTGTCCCTGTCATTCATGATGAAATATTCCTTGCCAGGTTCAGGCCAGCTGCAAAGGTAATGGACGACTTTGGCATCCTTGAGATAACGGACTCCGTGCTTCAACTCGCAATTCCAGACATCGTCGAGATGACCGAGAACATGGCCGCACTGGATGTTGGCCTTGCAGTAGGAGGGCTGGTCCTGCGACACTCCGAGCGCGTAGCCTTCCAGGTAGAGAGAATGCCACAGAGAAAAGAACTTGTGCGCGATGGGAGTGTCCTTTGAATAGACTACTCCTCCGTTGAAGAAATCCTCTTCCCCGGAGATGTCGATTCCGATCTTCCTGCACACGTCGATGTCCGACTGGCGGTAAGGATTGTCCTTGAAAGAACAATGAGAATCACGGCAGGCGGCGACGTCGGTATCCTGGTCGTCTATCGCGTCAAGTGATGTTGTAACGATGGTGTCACAGTCGATATAGAGGAAATCACCCTCGACATAAGACCGCATGCCGGTCTTGAGCATCCTTGAACGCTTCTTGGCCGGAAGAGACGGATCAAGATCAATGACCGTCAGCTTTGTTGCCATCCTCTCAAGATCGCCCCCAAGGGCTCCCCTGTCCCGGAGGGACTCCTTGGTTGCCGTGTCCATCAGGATCTCGATGAACGCATCGGGATTATGGCGGCGTGCAGAATAAACGGACACAAAGAGCTGTTCCATGTAAAAGTCCTTCGTGCCGCTGACGATTACGTATAGGATCTTGGTTTTCATCATGAGATCGGTTTTCATTTAACCCTCGGGGGAAGAATGCACTGGCGGCCCAGTTCCTCAAGGTATTCCTGAGTAAAATAATTCATGTTGCCGCTCATGCTTGCGAATGTCATCTCCCCGAAATACAGTTCTTCCTGAGACTCATAAAAGTCCACCCTGACCTCAGGGAAACCTTCAGACAAACAAGATGCTGCCTCCAACATCCTCTCCAGGTTCTTAGGCCTCGGAATGGTACCTCCGCCGTCACGGTAATGGTCGGAGAACACCGAGACTTCGGGATGGACCTGCCAGTCGAGATCGTAAAGATTGAGTTCCACCGAATCTTCCTTCCGGTTCTGGCACGTAAGGACTGAAAAAGGCCTGCCGTCAAAGCACCACACCTTGTAGTCGACTGTCGATGAGGAATAGTCCTTCGTGTCAGCCGGCAGGAACTTTTCAGCCACGATCAGCGGCTTGATGGAATTGTAGTACAGTTCTCCGTAACGATAGCCGTATTTCCTCCCCAGACAGGAAGACAGATGCGCGCGGAGTTCATCGGGATCGAATCCAGCCTGTTTGTCGACAATCCTGCATGAACCGCTGTCATGATTGCACTTTATGGCGAACTTATCCGGTAGAGACTGGAAATCTATGTCCGAAGCATCGCTCCATACTCCGAGAAGAGGGACCAGGATGTCCCCCAGACCCTTGGAAGAAACATATTCACGAACCTTGTACTTGTCAGAACACGCCGACCATCGGGACGTGTCGGAGAAGCACATCAGCCATTGGATCTTCTCGTTTATGTCGCGAGGGGAATCCCAATTCACTTTGTAGCCTTTGCGCTTCATCCATTTCCTGTCAATCATGAACTGTTGGAAATGGTCCAGCATGAATTCTCTCAAAAACTTCATCAATCTCATCGAGGGTCCGTCATGAATATCTTCATAACCTACAATCAATTACATCAGTACGTACAAAGATACATATTAAACGCGAGAAGAGCAAGGTTACGGCCTGCCCAGGAAACGATTGATGTACTTCTTGATGACTCCCAGAACAAACTCCCTTTCATTGCCGTTCAGTACCAGAGTATAGGACAATGACGCGATGAGCAGGATGCTGGTCAAGGACACGATCACAAGCCTCAGGAATGATGGTCTCATGAACACCAGGAAAACTGCAGGGACCGCAATGGAAACGATGGCGACGAATACAATCGGCAAGACTACGGCAGTGCAGAAAGATTTCACCGGGAAGCCTTCCTGTTTATTGCTGATGTACAAACAGAATACATTCACCAGCAACTGAAGGATAAGCAGAATAATGTAAGACGTCGTCGGAGATGCGCCATTGCTGAATGCGATCCATGTAGCAAAGAAAGACGATATGTTCAGCAACCCTATGCCCAGGCAATACACTTTGACTCTGCCGGAAGCGATGATGAGCTGCCTTAGCGAATTCATACCTAAATCGAGAATAATGCATAGAAGAGTGACCCTGACGAAAGATGCTGTGTAGACTGGGACCTTTTTCAGCCATAGATCCAGGAGGTAATCGCACTCCAGGATTATAGGAGCGGAAACCATCAGGAGGAGCACCGAAGCAATCTTCACTCCCTTCCGGACAAGGTCGAATGAATATTCCTTGCTGCCTTCGGCATAGGACTTCGTCAGCTGGGGATTCAGGGCGCTCAGGAAATTCATGGCGAAAGGTTTTACGGTGCCTTCCACTTGGGAAGTCACTCCGCGGGCAGCATTGACCAGGACGCCGAAATACTTGTTGACCATGAGGTTGATTCCGCTGTTGGTCAGGACTCCCGTTCCTGAACTGAAAAAGTTCCATCCCACGAATCCTGACATCTGTCTCACTATATCCTTGTCAAAGACAATCTTGCCGCGGCTCTCGCTGAAATGGCGGGTGCAGTACGCCCCATATGTAAGACGAACTATGACGGCAACGGAAAGCATGAGCAAGGAATATGTCTTCAGTTTGTCAAGGGAAGAAAGCATCAGCAGGATGGCTACCGAAAGTTTCAGCAATGCCTCCATTATGCCGATGACCGCAAAGGCAGACATCTTCTCGTGAGAGATGATCATCGCATTGTACGGAACGCTCATCAGATTAAGGACAAGGATGCCGAGCGAACAGTGCAGGGCCATGCTGGCAGCCCCCATCCTCCCGGGAGGTATGTCCATGTGGCCATGGAGCCACCATAATCCGGCGGACTCCACTATCACAGCCAGGATCAGGCAGATCACGGCCTGAATGATGATACTGGCTGAAAAGACCCTGTGAGTCTTGTCAGGATCGCCCTCACCCAAGGAATATGACATGAAGCGAAGGACGGCATTGGAAACAGCTACGGTCAGGATGGCACAGAATGACACCACACCACCTACGGCATTATATGTTCCATAATCAGCTTCGCCAAGAGTCTGGAGTATGACACGGGACGTAAACAGACCGATGAACATCATCAGCAGCATACGGAAGAAAAGGAAGGCCGTGTTTCTGGCAATCCTCCTGTTCTTCTCGTAATTTGATGTTCCTTCAGTCATGTTAGAGCAATGTCAGCATCCGGTCTGCCATTCGTTCTTGAACCACTCGATGAACCGTCCGATGCCGTCGTGGAGTGCAGTGGAAGGACGGTAGCCGAGTTCGTTCTCCAGTTTGCTGCAGTCAGCATAGGTCTGGTAGACGTCTCCGGGCTGCATGGGCAGGAATTCCTTTTTCGCTTCGACACCGAGGGCGCTTTCTATCTCAGAGATGAAATCCATCAGCCTTACCGGCTGGCTGCAGCCGATGTTGTAGACCCTGAAAGGGACGGATCCTTCGCTGCGGCAAGATCCTTCGCTGCGGCAAGATCCTTCGCTGCGCTCAGGATGACAGGTGGGAGGATTGTCGATGACACGGATAGTACCTTCGACAATGTCGTCGACATAGGTGAAATCACGGATCATGTCGCCGCCGTTGAACACCTTGATGGGATTCCCGTTGGAAATGGCGGTAGCGAAAAGCATCGGACTCATGTCCGGACGCCCCCAGGGGCCGTAGACAGTAAAGAAACGAAGGCCGGTGGCAGGGATTCCGTAGAGTTTCGAATAGGAATGGGCCATCAGTTCATTGGACTTTTTCGTCGCGCCGTACAGGCTCACAGGGCTGTCTGCCTTGTCATCCTCGCTGAAAGGGACCTTTGTGTTCAGGCCGTAGACTGAACTCGACGAAGCGAAGACCAGATGTTTCACCTTGTTGTTCCGGCAAGCTTCAAGGATGTTCAGGAATCCTTCAAGATTGCTCCTGAGATAGGCATAGGGATTGGTTATTGAATACCTCACGCCCGCCTGGGCGGCAAGGTTTACTACCACGTCGAAATGCTCCTTCCTGAACAACTTGTCGACCAGAGACTTGTCACAGATATCTCCCTTGATGAAACGGCAGCAGGGCCAGGTCTTGCTGTTCTGACCGGCGCGATTTTCAAACGGTCCCTCGAAACCGTTCCTGGCGAGCCGGCCGTATTTCAGACGGACGTCGTAATAGTCGTTGATGTTGTCAAGGCCGATCACCTCATCTCCTCTTGCAGCCAGACGGCCGAATAGGTTGGCGCCGATGAATCCGGCCGCTCCTGTCACGAGTATCTTCATTTAGCAATTGATCTACAATCTGTAAATATAATCAATTCTTGTGGTAGATCCAATCAGGATAAGAGAGTTTCGGCTCGAGGGCAGCGATCTGTCCAGCTCGGGAACTCACGTAAGATGAGGGTTTGCCGGCATCCCTTTTCAGTGGATTGGGAAGGCAGGCAGCGATAAGGCAGCTCTGACGTCTAGTAAGCTCCGCAGATGTGGTCTTGAAACAATGCTCAGCAGCAGCCTCAACACCATACAATCCTTTTCCGGTCTCGATCACGTTGAGATAGACTTCCAGGATCCTCTCCTTCCCCCAGATATTCTCGATCAGGACAGTAAAATAGGCCTCAAGCCCCTTCCTGAGATAGGATCTGCTCGGAAGGAGGAATACGTTCTTGGCTGTCTGCTGCGAGATGGTGCTGGCGCCACGCATCTGCTTGCGCTTTCCGCTCCTGACCTCTTCACTGGC
>JAFUFS010000027.1 GCA_017469745.1 Bacteroidales bacterium
AGCTGATCGGCGAGAGCGTTGGGCAGGGCACCTATTCCCAACTGGATGCAGGCACCGTCAGGAACTAGTTCTGCGAAGTTCTTACCGATCAGTATCTCGGTCGGAGTGGGCTCCGCGAAGTCCTTGGTAACCAGTGGCGTGTCATCCTGGACAAGGTAGTCGAAAACATCGAGTGACACCAGGTCGCCGTAGGCGAAGGGGACATTGGGATTGATGACTCCTATCTTCACCCTTGCGGTCTCGATGGCGGCGATTGAGCAGTCAACGGAAGTTCCGAGGGACACCATCCCGTTCTCGTCGGGAAGGGAAACCTGGACCATTGCGGCCCCGAGCTTTATCGCACCGCTGCGATAGAGTTTCTGGGACTCCCCGAGGTGGACGGGAAGATAGTCGGCATAGCCTGAATTGACGTTGGCGCGGACGTTGGGTCCGATGAAGAATCCCTGCTCAAAGAAGATTCCCATGTACTTCGGGTCTGAATATGGGGCCGGCCCTTCAGTGTGGAAGTGATGGAAATGAAGGTCTTCGACCTCGTGGGCTTCAGCCCTCCGGACAAGGGCGTCGATTAGGACATGCGGCACGCTGGCGACGCTGCTCAGATGAATATGATCTCCGGATTTGACGGCCATTACAGCTTCGTCGGCGGAAACGTAGCGGATCTCTTTCATGAAGATACTTGTTTCTTGGTTATTATCAGGCACCAAAGATAGCCCTTTTTTTCTTAATTTTGCAGTCTATGGAGAATAAACAGAAGAAACTGGAAGCGTTCGAGAGGGCTCTTGACGTGATGGACAGGTTAAGGGCAGAGTGCCCGTGGAACCATGCACAGACCATCGACACCCTCCGCCCCATGACCATCGAGGAGGTTTACGAACTGAGTGATGCGGTCCTTAAGAAGGATGACAAGGCTCTCGAAAAGGAGCTTGGAGATGTTTTCCTTCATGTGATCTTCTATGCGAAGATCGCAGAAGAGGAAGGCCGCTACGACATCGCAGACGTGATGAACAAACTCTGCGAGAAGATGATCTATCGCCATCCCCATGTCTTCTCCACCACCAAGGTGGCCGATGCCGAGGAGGTCTCCACTAACTGGGAGATGCTCAAGGCAAAGGAGAAGGGAGGCAACAAGCGCATCCTTTCCGGCATCCCTGACTCGTTGCCTCCGATCCTGAAGGCTTTCTCCATGCAGGACAAGGCGAGGGGAGTGGGCTTCGACTGGGAAGAGAAACAGCAAGTCTGGGACAAGGTCAAGGAGGAACAGGGTGAGCTCGAAGCTGAATTCAAGGCCAAGGATGCAGCTTCGTCCGATGAAGAAAAGAAGGCTGCCAAGGACCGCGCAGAGGAGGAACTCGGGGACTTCATGTTCGCGACCATCAATGCCGCCAGACTGTACGGAATCGACCCTGACACAGCCCTGAACCGTGCCTGCGACAAGTTCAGGAGGCGTTTTACCTATCTGGAGGAGAACACTATCCGCCAGGGCAGGGATCTCCACGACATGACGCTTACCGAGATGGATGCAATCTGGGATGAGGGAAAAGCAAAGGGACTTTGAGCCCTGACCTCTTGCCAGAAATAAGATAAATGTCTACATTTGCAAGATGTCAATTTACAAGGTAGTTGAGGTTTTGAGTAAAAGGGACTTGAAGCGTTTTATCAAGTTCCCTGATTTGCTTTACCGGGACTGCCCCCAGTACGTTCCAGCCCTACATTCCGATCAGGTCAAGTCACTTACAAAGGTTTCGACTCTTTCGTATTGCAAACGGAAGATGTGGATGGTGGTTGACGAAGGAGGGAAGGTCGTCGGACGCATCTGCGGGATGATCAATCCGCGCTACAATGCCCTTTACGACAAGAAGAGGGCCCGTTTCGGCTGGTTCGACACGATCGATGACCTGGAAGTGGCGAAGCTTCTGCTCGGGACTGCAGAGTCATGGGCGAGGGAGAACGGAATGACGGAGATCCACGGTCCTCTCTATTACAACACCCTCGGCAAGCAGGGCATGCTGGTCGAAGGATTCCAGAACACTCCTCCATTCAACTGCATCTACAATTATCCTTATTACGTGGATTTCATGGATGCCCTGGGGTACGTCAAGGAGTGTGACTGGGTCCAGTACAAGGTGCCTGCCGACCAGAAACCGCAGGACAAGATCTACAGGATCGCCGGTCTCCTTAAAGAGAGATACAACCTTCATGAAGGAAGCCTTGACAAGCTGAAGAAGGACAAGAAGATGGTGCGTTACTTCTTCGATGTCTACAATGAGAGTTTCGCCAAGTCAGTCTACAATTTCATTCCTTTCACCAAGGAGGAGATTGAGGAAGAGGCTTCGGAAGTGCTGAAATTTGTCAATGACAAGACAAGTAGCATAATTTTTGATGAGCACGAGGAACTCGTTGGTTTCGGAATCACCTTCCCGACGATCTCCACGGCGCTCCAGAAGGCTAAAGGGCATCTGTTCCCCTTCGGATGGTGGCATCTCCTCAGGGCGATGCACAACTACCACACCGTCGACCTGATGCTCAACGGAGCCGTGCCGAAATGGCAGAACACTGGCGTGTCTTCGATCTACCATTGCACCATGTCGGAGAAATACCGGAAGATGGGAACGAAGATTGCGATCACCAATCCCCAGATCGAGTCCAACGGGGCGGCGAATGTGTGGGGAAAATATGAAAACGAACTTTTCATGAGGCGCAGATGCTTCGTGAAGGAACTTTAAGGAGGAGAATATGGCAGAGAACACTCTGGTAGACAAGATCCTGGCTCTCCAGGACAAATACAACTCACTGCAGGCCCAGCTTTCGGATCCTGCTGTTATTGCCGACATGAAGAAATATGTCCAGCTGAACAAGGACTACAAGCAGCTGGAACCGATCGTGAAGACCGGACTTGACTATAAGAAGAAGGTCGAGGAACTCGCAGAGGCGAAGGACATCCTTATCAATGAGAAGGATGAGGACCTGCGTGAAATGGCCCGTGCCGAAGTGGCCGAGATCGAGCCCCTGCTTCCCCAGCTCGAGGAGCAGATCAAGATACTCCTGATTCCTGCCGATCCTGACGATGCCAAGAACGCCATCGTCGAGATCCGTGGCGGTACTGGCGGTGACGAGGCTGCCATATTCGCTGGCGACCTGTTCAGGATGTATTCCAAGTTCGCTGAGAAGAGGGGATGGAAACTGGAAGTCAACGATGCAACTCCCGGTACTTCCGGAGGTTACAAGATGATCGTGTTCAAGCTCTCGTCCAATGATGAGGGAGTCTACGGCATCATGAAATATGAATCCGGTGTCCATCGTGTCCAGCGCGTTCCCCAGACCGAGACCCAGGGCAGGATCCAGACTTCAGCTGCTTCCGTGGCTGTCTTCCCGGAGGCCGGTGAATTCGACGTTGATCTCAAGTGGGAGGACATCCGTCTGGATCTCTTCTGCGCTTCCGGTCCCGGTGGACAGGGCGTTAACACCACCTATTCGGCTGTGCGTCTTACCCACCTTCCTACCGGCCTGGTCGTCCAGTGCCAGGAGGAACGCTCCCAGCTCAAGAACAAGGACCGTGCTTTCGAGGAACTCAGAACCCGTCTCTACAACCTCGAGCATCAGAAATATCTTGACGAGATCGGCGCCAAGCGCAAGACCATGGTCTCCACCGGCGACCGTTCCGCCAAGATCCGTACCTACAACTATCCTCAGGGCCGTGTGACGGACCACAGGATCAACTGGTCGATGTACAACCTGCCTGTCTTCATGGACGGCGACATCCAGGAATGCATCAACCAACTTCAGATAGCAGAAAACGCCGAGCGCCTCAAGGAAGCCGGCGATTGACAAGAATAACAGTGTACTAGGAAACCACTAAAAAAACTAGAAATGCAGAAAAACAGTTTTTCTTCAGCCTTCGTGCTGATGACCGTGCTCTTCACGGTCTGTCTTATCACTTCAAACCTCTTTGCAGCGAAGATCTTTGCCATCGGCAAGGTGACCTTGCCGTGCGCCGTGATCATATTCCCTATATCCTACATCCTCAATGACTGTTTCACTGAGGTCTGGGGTTACAGGAAAGCCAGGCTTGTCATCTGGACCGCCTTTGCCATGAACCTGTTCGTGGCTGTGACCGCGCAGATCGCCGTGCTACTCCCTGCCGCTTCATTCTGGACCGGCGGTGAGCACTTCGATTTCGTGTTCAAGATGGCCCCGCGCATCCTTCTGGCTTCGCTCCTTGCCTTCCTGGCAGGGTCGACTTTCAATGCCTATGTGATGAGCAAGATGAAGGTCGCCCAGAAGGGAAAGGGATTCTCTGCCAGAGCTATCGTATCATCGGTGGCCGGCGAGTGCCTTGACTCCCTCATATTCATGCCCATCGCTTTCTGGGGGACTCCGGTAAAGGACCTGGCCTGGATGATGCTGTTCCAGGTGTCGTTCAAGGTTATCTACGAGATCATCATCCTGCCTGTCACCACCAGGGTGGTACGTAAGCTCAAGGAGACTGAAGAGGAAGATGTCTTCGACGAGGACATCCATTACAACCCGTTCAAGATTTTCGATTATTGATTCATTATGGATAGGAAAAAGGAAGGCCTGGCGGCTCTGGGCCACGAGACCAGATACAAGATGGATTATGCTCCCGAGGTGCTGGAGACTTTTGAGAACATGCATCCCGGCAGGGACTATTGGGTAAGGTTCAACTGTCCCGAGTTCACAACTCTCTGCCCGATTACGGGCCAGCCTGACTTCGCGGAGATCCGCATCAGCTACATCCCTGACATCAGGATGGTGGAGAGCAAGAGCCTGAAACTCTATCTTTTCAGCTTCCGCAACCATGGCGGTTTCCATGAGGACTGCGTCAACATAATCATGAACGATCTCATCAAGCTGATGGATCCGAAGTACATCGAAGTCCTTGGCCTCTTTACTCCGAGAGGTGGCATCTCCATCCACCCGTATGCCAACTACGGCAGGCCCGGCACTGACTATGAGGCACTGGCCCGTCAGCGTTTCGCTGCCCACGAGTGACAATTTGTCAGCCGCCGCGGCTTGGCATAACATTAGTTATTGAATATGGCGTCCGGTTCCGCAAGGTCCGGGCGCCAAAACTTTATATTCGTAAATAATAAAAGGAGAAAAGAATATGGGAAAAATCATCGGAATCGACCTTGGAACCACCAATTCGTGCGTTTCGGTCATGGAAGGCAACCAGCCTACCGTCATCATCAATAACGAAGGCGAAAGGACTACTCCTTCAGTCGTGGCATTCACCGACGGCGGAGAGAGGAAGATCGGAAACCCTGCAAAGCGCCAGGCCATCACCAATCCCCAGAACACCGTCTTCTCGATCAAGAGGTTCATGGGCGAGACTTATGACCAGGTGACGAAGGAAGTCGGTCGCGTGCCTTACAAGGTCGTCCGTGGCGAGAACAACACTCCGCGCGTGGACATCAACGGCAAGCTTTATTCTCCCCAGGAGATCTCGGCAATGGTTCTCCAGAAGATGAAGAAGACTGCAGAGGACTATCTCCGTCAGGATGTCACCGAGGCTGTCATCACAGTTCCTGCTTACTTCTCCGACTCCCAGCGTCAGGCTACAAAGGAGGCCGGAAAGATCGCCGGACTGGATGTCAAGAGGATCATCAATGAGCCTACCGCAGCAGCCCTCGCTTACGGTCTTGACAAGAAGAACAAGGACATGAAGGTCGCTGTCTACGACCTTGGTGGCGGTACCTTCGATATCTCCATCCTCGAGCTTGGAGGCGGTGTCTTCGAAGTGAAGTCCACCAACGGTGACACCCACCTCGGTGGTGACGACTTCGACCAGGAGATCATCAAGTGGCTCGCAGCCGAGTTCGCAGCCGAGAACGGCGGAATCGACCTCAAGAAGGATCCTATGGCCCTCCAGAGGCTTAAGGAAGCTGCTGAGAAGGCAAAGATCGAGCTTTCAAACCAGACCTCCACGGAGATCAACCTTCCGTACATCATGCCTGTCGACGGCATCCCCAAGCACCTTGTGAAGACTCTCACCAGGGCTAAGTTCGAGCAGATCTGCGACAACCTCTTCCAGAGGTCCATCGAGCCTTGCCGCATAGCCCTTCGTGACGCAGGCCTCCAGGCCTCCGACATTGACGAGGTCCTCCTCGTGGGCGGATCCACCCGTATTCCTAAGGTTCAGGAACTCGTGAAGGAGTTCTTCGGTAAGGAACCCAACAAGAGCGTCAATCCTGACGAGGTCGTCGCTATCGGAGCATCCATCCAGGGCGGTGTGCTTGCCGGCGATGTGAAGGATGTCCTCCTTCTGGATGTCACCCCTCTGTCACTCGGTATCGAGACCCTCGGAGGTGTCATGACAAAGCTCATCGATGCTAACACCACCATCCCTACACATAAGAGCCAGGTCTTCTCGACTGCTGCCGACAACCAGCCTTCTGTTGAGATCCATGTCCTTCAGGGCGAGCGCCCGATGGCAAAGGACAACAAAGAGCTCGGTCTCTTCCATCTGGACGGCATCGCTCCCGCCCCTAGGGGAATCCCTCAGATCGAGGTTACCTTCGAGATGGACGCCTACGGTATCCTGAACGTGTCCGCTAAGGACAAGGCTACCGGCAAGGAGCAGAAGATCAGGATCGAGGCTTCTTCAGGTCTGTCCGACTCCGAGATCCAGAGGATGCGCGACGAGGCTAAGGCCAACGAGGCTGCTGACCGCGAGGCCAAGGAAAGGATCGACAAGATCAACAACGCCGACTCCCTCTGCTTCCAGGCTGAGAAGTTCTTGAAGGACAACGGTGACAAGGTCCCTGCCGATGTGAAGACAGAGGTCGAGGCGAATGTTTCTTCCCTCAAGGAGGCTATCAAGAACCAGAACCTCGCCGACATCGACAGGTATTCCGAGGCTCTCAGCAAGGCATTCGAGAAGATGTACCAGGCCCAGCAGGGCGCAGGCCAGAACCCTTACGGTAACGGCGGCCCTCAGGCCGGCCCCCAGGGACCCCAGAACGGCCCCGAGGATCAGGGACCTGACGAGCAGTAAGCAAGGCTCACATTAAACCTATTTCATTGACTTCACGGCCGGGAAAGACCTTGATTTCCCGGCCGTGACGTTCATTTTAGTCGCTGAGGCCGGGGGGAGGCCTGTTTCCCTGGACATGGAGTTCGGGAAAGATCCTTCGCTTTGCTCAGGATGACATGGGAGTGCGGAGAGGAATTGCAAGGCTGGATGAAATGCTTGCAAGTTTCGAAGATTGTATATATATTTGCGGAAAGAGTATATATATGGAGGCTGCTACGCGGAAACTGATTGACATCAAGGCACCGGTGTTCAAGGCTTTAAAAGGGAAGGCCCAGATGAAGGGCGTTTCCTTGAAAAGGTACATTGAGGACCTGCTGGAAGAGGACTCCATGCGCGGGAGGGCCACAGTTCCCGAGGGCGTCACGGATCCAAGGATCATTTCCCTTATCGGTGTTGCCAAGCCCTTGACTCGGACAGGCAGAGGGGAGGAAGAGGAAGACGATCGGCTTAATTATATCCTTTCCAAATGATTACCCGCATCTTCTTCGACACGAACATAATGCTTGACCTGATCCTTGAGAGGCCAGGATATGA
This sequence comes from Bacteroidales bacterium, assembly GCA_017469745.1. Lineage (GTDB taxonomy): Bacteria > Bacteroidota > Bacteroidia > Bacteroidales > UBA932 > Cryptobacteroides. The sequence continues at coordinate 7,589 of JAFUFS010000027.1, forward strand.
ACATGCCGCCCGGGTGCTTCAGATGCAGGAAGACGGCAAGTTCGAAGTGTGCCTGTCAATCTTGTCCATCGCGAACATTGCGTACGTTCTTCGGAAGACCGTCTCCAGCGCCCTGATAGCTCCGACCTTGAAACAGATCTCATCCGTAGTTACCGTGGTCCCGATGGATGACGCCCAGCTTCAGAAGGCTTTGCTTCTGGACGGGCCGGACATGGAGGACCTCCTTCAGGTCGTTTGTGCAAAAGAAAAAGGCTGCGCCGTCCTCCTTACCCACAACATAAAAGACTTCCGTATCAGGAAAGGACTTCATGACTCATTTGCCCTTCCAGAGATACAGACGCCGGAATCATTCCTTCAGGCCTATGCCCGGTAGGACTTAAATTGCACCGGGAGAATTAATTAGTATATTTGTGAATATGATAAAAGGTTACGACATCGATCTGGGCGGCATGAACACTTTCAGGATGAAGGTAGCGTGCCGCTGCTTCGTTGAATATGAGTCAGTGGAGGAGCTGAAGGCAGTACTTGCCGACAGTTCGCTTCCGAGACCGTTTTTCCCACTGGGCGGAGGCAGCAACCTCCTTTTCACAAAGGATTACCCCGGGACTGTCCTGCATTGCGGGATGAAGACTATACGGGACCTCGGCTCAGGCAGGGTCTATGCCGATGCCGGAGTGGTCTGGGACGATTTCTGCGCATGGTGCGCCTCGAAGGGCCTTTGGGGACCTGAGAACCTTTCATATATTCCCGGAGAGGTCGGAGCATCGGCCGTCCAGAACATCGGTGCCTATGGCAGGGAAGCCGGGGAACTGATCGAGTCGGTCTCGTGCGTAGAGGCCGGAACCGGCAGCGAAGTCGTGATCCCGGCGGGGGATTGTGAATATGCCTACAGGGATTCCCGTTTCAAGCACGACTGGAAAGGCCGCTATTTCGTAACCGGAGTTACATTCAGGCTCTCAGAGGAGCCGAAACCTGAGTTGGACTACGGCCATGTCCGTGAGGCTGTGAAAGAGAAGTTCGGTACTGACGATCCAGCCATCCTGACGCCGGCAATGATAAGGGAAGTCGTTACTGACATCCGCAAGTCAAAGCTCCCGGAAGTCACAGAGCTCGGAAGTGCAGGAAGTTTCTTCCGCAACCCCTACGTGGATGGGAAGATCCTTGAAGCAATCCGTAACAAAGCCCAGGAGGAGAATCTCGGCGTCGTCCCGTCGTTCACCATAGGCGATGACTGTTTCAAGGTCCCGGCGGCATGGCTGATAGACAAATGCGGCTGGAAAGGGAAGGAACTTGGAGGCGCCGCAGTCTTCGAAAAGCAGCCGCTTGTGCTTGTGAATAAGTCCGGTGAAACCTCTCCGGAAGAGATCATCGCCCTTGAGAAAGCCATCAAGGACTCGGTGCTCGATAAATTCGGAGTGACCCTGGAAAAAGAAGTTGAATACGTATAAAACCGATAACCAATGAGTTCGTTCATTATCGAAGGCGGGCATCGCCTCAGCGGAAGCATAGTTCCGCAGGGTGCCAAGAATGAAGCGCTTGAAGTGATCAGCGCAGTTCTCCTTACCACGGAGGAAGTGGTGATTACCAATGTCCCGGAGATCCTGGACATCAAGAACCTTATCTCCCTCCTGGAAATGATGGGAGTGAGGGTGAACCGCCTGGCTAAGGGGGAATATTCTTTCAAGGCAGAGAAGCTCAACACAGAGTTCATCGAGAGCCCGGAATTCGTGCGAATGTGCTCGTCGCTTCGAGGCTCAGTCATGGTCGCAGGCCCGCTGCTGGCCCGTCTTGGCCATGTCTGGTTTCCGAAACCGGGTGGTGACAAGATCGGCCGCCGCAGGGTGGACACCCACATTTCCGGACTCATGGCCCTTGGTGCCGAGCTGGACTATGATTCCGGTCGCAGGGCCTACAGGCTCCGTCTCCCGGAAGGTAAGCATCTGACCGGCAAATATATGCTCCTCGACGAAGCCTCGGTCACCGGTACAGCGAATATCCTCCTGGCTTCCTGCCTGGCGGAAGGGAAGACCGTGATCTATAATGCGGCCTGCGAACCCTACATCCAGCAGCTCTGCCGCCTCCTCACAGCCATGGGAGCCAAGATCGAAGGAATAGGATCCAACCTCCTCACTGTCACCGGAGTAAGTTCACTTCACGGGGCGACTCACAAGATCCTCCCCGACATGATCGAGGTCGGCAGTTTCATCGGTATGGCGGCCATGTGCCAGAGCAGCCTTACAATCAAGGATACTTCTTACGACAACCTTGGAATCATTCCGGAGAGTTTCCGCAGGTTGGGAATAAAGGTCGAGCAAAAGGGAGACGACATCTTCGTGCCTGAGCAGGAGAGCTACATCATCGATTCCTTTCTGGACGGGTCGATCATGACCATAGCAGACGCCCCCTGGCCGGGCCTTACGCCTGACCTTTTGAGCGTCATCCTGGTCGTCGCGACCCAGTGCCGGGGAAGCGTGCTGATTCACCAGAAGATGTTCGAGAGCAGGCTCTTCTTCGTCGACCGCCTGATCGACATGGGCGCCCAGATCATCCTCTGCGACCCGCACAGGGCAGTGGTGATCGGACATGACCACAAGTTCCAGCTGAGGAGCGGCAGGATGCTCTCTCCGGACATCAGGGCCGGTATCGCCCTGCTCCTTGCTGCGATGTCAGCAAAGGGAACCAGCGAGATCGGCAACATCGAGCAGATCGACCGTGGTTACGAGGACATAGAGAACCGTCTCAACAACCTCGGGGCGAGGATTATCAGAAAGGGGTAATTATCTTTTCAATCTGAGGGAGTTGGTCACGACGCAGACGGAGCTGAGTGCCATGCATGCGGCGGCCACCATCGGATTGAGGAGGAAACCGTTGACAGGGTACAGGATGCCGGCTGCAATCGGAACTGCCAGGATGTTGTAGAAGAAGGCCCAGAACAGGTTCTGCTTGATTATCCTGGTAGTCTTTCTCGAGACTCTTATCAGCTGGGGAATCTTCTTAAGATCTGAATTGACGATAGTGACCATGGAAGCGTTCATGGCTACGTCAGTTCCGTTGCCCATGGCAATGCTGAGGTCGGCCAGTGCAAGGGCAGGACTGTCATTGATGCCGTCACCAGCCATCCCCACCTTCCGTCCTTCTGCCTGAAGTGCTTTGATGTGCTCGTGCTTGCTGTCCGGAAGCACTCCGGAAATCACATTGTCGATCCCGACTTTGGCAGCCACCTTGCCGGCCCTTTCAGCGTTGTCGCCGGAGAGCATCCAGACGTCTAGGCCCAGGTCCTTGAGCTCAGACACAGCCTCAGCCGAAGTTTCCTTCACTTCGTCCACGAATTCCATGTCTGCAGTCGGGACTATGCCGGCGGAAAGTTCCTTGGTGATGGTCCCGGTCTTGTCCAGGACTATGGAGTCGATCTTGCCGGCAATCTGGAGGGAGTCGGCGTCCTTTATCAGGATGCCTTTCTTGGCGCAGTTGCCTATGCCTGCTGTGAGAGCTGTCGGAGTTGCAAGTCCGAGAGAGCACGGACAAGCTATGACCAGGACGGTGACCATTGCAAGGAGACCCATCGTCACGCCGTCGGAAGGAGCCAGGAAGGTCCAGCACAGGAAGGTAATAATTGATATTCCTATAATTACGGGGACGAAGACGGCCGCAACCTTGTCCACTGTCTGCTGGATCCGGGCCTTGCTGCCCTGGGCGTCGCGCACCATCCTGATGATTGAGGAGAGCATGGTGTCCTTGCCGACTTTTTCGGCCTTCATCACGAAGCTGCCCCGCTGGTTCATGGTCCCAGTGTAGACCTTAGTCCCGGCATTCTTCAGGACTGCCACGGGCTCTCCTGTGAGCATGCTTTCGTCCACCCAGGACTCTCCGCTCACGACTTCACCGTCGGCCGGGATCCTTTCGCCAGGGTTGACAGTGTAGGTGTCACCGGGTTGCAGGTCCACGCTTTTGGGCTGGAGGCCGGCAAGTTCCCTTATCGCCGAACCGGTGCTGTGCTTGGCCTTCTCCTCGAGTACGCGGCCGATCAAGATGAAGGCCACGATCATGGTCGATGATTCGAAATAGAGATGCGGCTCCAGGCCCCTGGAAGTCCAGACTGAAGGGAAGAGCAGGTTGAATATGCTGAACAGATAGGAAATCAGTATGGAGAGGGCCACCAGGGTGTCCATGCTGGCCGTGCCATGACGCGCCTGCTTCCAAGCTGTGGTGATGAACCTCCTTCCGCACCAGAACACGACCGGGGTCGCCAGGGCCCATAGAACGAAGCCCTTCCCCGGAAAAGCGCCGAATCCCATTCCTAGCAGCATCACGAGGAGGGCCAGGATCACGGCAAGCCTCATGTCCCTCTTGAGGGATCTGAGATAGTCCTCCTGCAACCGTTCCGCTTCCGAGTCGGCTTCGTCGTCGGAGTCGTCACCATCCACAACGATGAGGTCATAGCCTGCATCCTGGACAGCTTTCTTGATGTCCGCTGCGGTGATCGTCTTGGGATCGAAATCCACCTGGGCGGTGTTGGAAGCAAGGGAGACATTGCATTCCTGCACTCCCTGGAGATTCTTTATGGTGCCCTGCACCCTTGCCACGCAGGCTGCGCAGCCCATTCCCTGGACGGGGAAATTGCGTCTTATCGTTTTTGCCATAGTCTTTTGAGTTTTTTACATCATCCACTCACTCATGTTCTGTCCGGCGGCCAGGCCTTCCCGGATCCTGGTGGACGAGATGTCCACCATCGGAGCGTCTATCACGTCAATCTTATAGTCTTTGCATTCTTCCATCAGTGAGGCATGGATCCCTTCAAGGTCAAATCCCTTCCTTGGGTAGACCACGACCCCATATTCAGTGAGGATCCTGCGGTAGTCCCTCCAACGGCGGAAACCTTCGAGATTGTCGGCCCCGATCACCAGGGTGAAATCGTTCTCAGGTTCACGGAGTTTCAGGGCGTCTAGAGTCCTGATCGTGTACTGGGGTGGGGGCATCAGGAGTTCGATGTCGTCCACCCACACGTGCAGAGCAGGATGCCTTTTGACGGCTTCAACCGCGGCGTGGTACCTTTCCTCCCCGGTCTCGGCGCTGACAGAGTCCTTGATTGGGTTCTTCGGGGAAACGACCAGGTAGACCCAGTCGTAGTCCTTCTCCTTCGTAAGATACTCCATGATCGCCTGGTGGCCGATGTGGAGTGGATTGAACGATCCTGAATATACCGCGATCCGCATCAGATGAAAGTCGAATAATTGAGCCTGCCGTCGTCCAGGAAGTCTTCGACGACCTTTTCGGACTCCGCGAATGCGGTCTGGAGCTCGTCGTTGACGAGGACATAGTCGAACTGCGGTGCGTAGGTCATCTCTTCCTCAGCCTTCGCGACCCTCTCCTCGATGGCCTCGGGGGAGTCGGTGCCCCTGTTGACGAGCCTCTGCCTTAGGACCTCGACGGAAGGAGCCTTTATGAATATCGACAAGGCAGCATCCCCGAAGTATTTCTTGAGGTTGACGCCGCCCTTGACGTCCACATCGAATATGATCACGTGCCCTGCAGCCCAGATCCTTTCGCACTCCGATTTCAGGGTGCCGTAGAAACGGCCTTCGTAGACTTCCTCGTATTCCACGAACTTGTCTTCGGCGATCAGTTCACGGAACTTGTCAGCTGTCAGGAAGTAGTACTCCCTGCCATCCTGTTCCTCACCCCTGGGAGCCCTGGAGGTAGCCGAAACCGAAAACTCCATTGAGCCGGGGTAGATTCCGAGAATATGGTTCACGATAGTGCTCTTCCCTGATCCTGAGGGTGCGGAAAATATCAATACTTTGTTGTCCATCTGGATTTGCTGCTATTATTTACACAAAAATAACTATTTTTGTAATAATCAGACTACGAGTACGTTCAAATCAGACAAGTTATGGCCAGAAAGAAGAAACAGGCTCCGGCTGTCGATCCGGAGATTTTCCAGCAGAGCAGGGAGGCGCTCCGCCGCCGCCACCGTCAGGTTATCTACCTCAATGACAGCGAAATGGCCGCAGTCAAGGAGTACTGCGACCGTTTCGGAATAAAGGCCCGTTCGGCCATATTCAGGGAAGCCACCATGGAGACAATTCTCACCCAGCTTTCCGACAGTCATCCGACCTTGTTTTAACGCCGGTCGGCGATATCCAGCGAAAAGTTAGCTGCCATTTTGCATTATAATGATATTTGAAACACAGATATCATTATAATAATCACAAGAAAGAGTTATAGTACCGGAACGACTTTTACTGCTATTATTATCGACGGTTATATTGATTGTCGTTATGTAGTATTTGGTTAATCTATTCTTGTCTATCTTGTTAATTATTCCATCATATTCTTCCACAGAGACTCTCGAAACATTTATCCATTGATGGTCGTTTTTTATAGAAATCTCTTTTGACCAAGGGAAAACAACATTTAACCTGATTTCTTCGCCTTCTTTATCGATATTAATGATGGATCCGTCTGCTTTTTCAAGTGTTCCATTCTTCAGAAGAAAGATCTCATCATAAAGAGTGCTGGTTCTTCCAACACAAGAAGTCAATGCGATGGTAAACAATAAAACCGTCGCCAATTTTATATAACACCTTACCATCATATTTTGGAGTTTATTACCTATATAGTAAATCCCAAAATATGAAAATCTTGCACCGAGATAATATGTTTTTTTAAAATAACACCTATCGCCGGTCGGCGATTCCGATGTAATAGAGAAGCGTTGCCAGGGATCCTATGGCGGCGATGATGTAGGTGTAGGCAGCCCAGCGGAGGGCGTCTATCGCCATCGGCCTCGTTTCATAATTTGTGATTCCGGCACTTTCCAGCCAGTTCACTGCCCTCTGGCTTGCGTTGACCTCCACAGGGAGGGTGACGAAGCTGAACAGGGTGGAAAAGGCGAACAGTGCAATTCCGAGCCAAAGCAGGGCGGGGGTTATCTGGATAACCAGGATGCCTGCCAACAGGACCCACTGGACGATGTTGTTGGAGAAGCTGACCATCGGCACCAGGGCAGAGCGCAGCTTTAGGGGAGCGTAGCCTGTGGCGTGCTGGATCACGTGGCCGCACTCATGGGCGGCAACCGCTGCAGCAGCGACACTCCTCTGGCCGTAGACCGCTTCGCTGAGGTTGACGGTCTTTGTCTGGGGATTGTAATGGTCGGTGAGCTGTCCCTGGATGCAGGTGACCTGGACGTCTGTGATGCCGTTGTCCAGCAGCATCTTGCGGGCGACCTCCGCTCCGGTGAGGCCGGTGGTCGTCGGGACTCTCGAATATTTTGCGAACCTGCTCTTGAGCATCGTCTGGACGATGAAACTAAGGATCATGACTAGGATCATGATGATCCAGATTGTTGCTGTGTTCATATCTTTCAGTTTTTTGGTTTTCCAAACAAAGGCAAATGGCGGGCCATTTACCAAATGTAGCGATTTTCGCTCTGACTTTGTCAGAAAAACAGTAAATTTGTCATGATATACTCTTGGATCAAGGATGTCGAACGGCGTCACAGATTTTTCGAGGCTGGAGCTGAACCTCCTGAACTGCCTTGACAACTACCGGTACTTCAGGTCGAAACTGAAGCGCTCCACCAAGCTTTTGGTGCTTGTCAAGGCCAATGCCTACGGCCACGGTGCCGTCGAGTTCGCCCTCATGATGCAGAATGCCGGAGCCGATTACCTCGCAGTAGCCCTGCCTGTCGAAGGCATGGAATTGAGGCAGTCCGGTATTAGCCTTCCGATCCTGGTCCTGACCGCGGGAACGGATTTCTTCGAAGAAATCATTGACAATCACCTGGAGCCGGGTATTCCTAATCTCTACACCCTTCAGGCCCTTGTCTCCACCCTCCGCGAACGCGGGATGAAGGATTTTCCCGTCCACATCAAGCTCGACACGGGCATGCACCGACTTGGTTTCATGACAAGCGAGATCCCCGCCCTTCTGGATTATCTCAAGGATTGCCCGGAGGTAAGGGTCAAGTCGGTATATTCACATCTCTGTGTTGCCGAGGATCCTGCCATGGATGCGCTTACGATGTCGCAGGTCCGCATGTTCGAGGCGAATTCCGCTATGATCGAAGAGAGCCTGGGCTACCATCCCATGTTCCATCTGCTCAATTCAGCCGGCATTGAGAGGTTCCCGCAGTACCAGTTTGACATGGTGCGCCTGGGTGTGGGAATATATGGCATCAGCGCCCTCCCGGACGTGCGTCTGAAACCGGTGGCTTCCCTTAAGGTGAAGATCCTGCAGATAAAGGAGCTTGAACCAGGGGACGGCGCCATCGGGTATGGACAGCATGGAATGATTGCACCTGGAGGATCGCGGATCGCAACGATCCCTGTAGGCTATGCAGACGGAATCGACCGTCACCTCGGCTGTGGCCGCGCGAGTTTCAGCCTGAACGGCCATCGGGTCCCGACCATCGGGAATATCTGCATGGACATGTGCATGGTCGACGTGACCGGAGTGGACTGCAAGGTAGGGGACACAGTCACCATATTCGGTGAAGATCCTACCGTCACCGAGATTGCCGATGTGCTCGGCACAATACCTTATGAAATAATGACTTCCGTTCCGAGAAGAATAGAACGGGTGGTCGTCCGCCGCTAGATCAGCAGGCCTGCCCGGACTTTTTCCGAGACTTCTTCTCCTTTAAGCTTCGCAAGGACTGTCAGTGCGAATTCTACCGCGCATCCGGGACCGCGTCCTGTGATGAGGTTCCCGTCGCAGACAGCCCTTTCACCGGTGTATTCAGCACCCTGGGCCATCATGTTCTCCTCGAAACCGTCGTAGCAGGTGAACTTCCTGCCCTCGATGCCGGGGAGCTGGGAGGCTACCAATCCCGGGGCTGCGCAGATGGCCGCCACCGTGCCTCCTTCGGAGAAGTGCTTCTGCATCAGGGTCATAAGGAATTCATCCTCTGCGAGATTGCTTGCGCCGGGAAGTCCTCCGGGGAAGATCATGGCATCCTCAGGGCTTGAACCCAGGATGACTTTGCCGTCGAATTCGTCGCGGTTCCAGTCGGCGATCACCGGGATGCCATGGGCTCCACGTACTGTCCTGTCGTGGTTGATTGAAACCGTAACTGTTTCGACACCACCCCTGCGGAGGATGTCGACGGTCGCCAAGGCTTCGATTTCTTCGAAACCGTCGGCAAGAAATACATATACTCCTTTCATGTCCTTAATCGTCTTTCGATTTGCTAATTTACTAAAATTACGATAAATTTGTCATCCGAATTGAGGTATGGTGTAATGGTAGCACTAGGGATTTTGGTTCCCTCAGTAGAGGTTCGAACCCTCTTACCTCAACTTTTCCACAAAATTCAATAACATGGAACCGGGTAAACGACTTCTTTCGCTCGACGCCCTCAGGGGCTTCGACATGATTTTCATTATGGGATTCGCATCCGTCGTCGTGTCGCTGTGCAGCCTCTTCCCCGGAGGAGAATCCTCATGGCTCGCTACTCAGATGTCACACGTCTCATGGGAAGGACTCCGTCACCACGACACCATCTTCCCTCTGTTCCTCTTCATTGCAGGTATCTCTTTCCCGTTCTCTTACTCCAAGCAGGTCTCCAAGGGTGCTTCAAGGGGACAGATCTACGCTAAGATATTCAAAAGGGGCATAGTACTTTTCCTCCTTGGAATGGTTTACAACGGCCTCTTCAAGCTGGAGCTTTCCACAGTACGTGTCTACAGCGTCCTCGGTCGCATCGGCCTGGCCTGGATGTTCGCCGCCCTCCTGTTCATCAATTTCAAGCCGAAGGCCCGTGCAATCATCGCCGTCGCCCTGTTGGTCGGTTACTGGCTACTCCTTAGGTTCATTCCCGCTCCGGATGCTCCCGGTGCCGATCCTTTCTCGCTCGAAGGCAACCTTGTCGGCTACATTGACCGAACACTTATTCCCAACCATATCTACAGGAAAGGCCTCTATGATCCTGAAGGACTCCTCAGCCTCATGCCTGCCATCGTGACCGCCATGCTCGGCATGTTCACCGGCGAATTCGTGAGGATAGGGGAAG
>JAFUFS010000007.1 GCA_017469745.1 Bacteroidales bacterium
TCGCCACTGACAACCGGTCTTATTGATGTAGAGAATGGCGTCCATAATTTCTCGGAGGGAATGTTTGCGTTGTCTTTCTTGCGGATTAATGATTTTTTCGATAACTTTCCACTGTTTATCAGTGAGGTTAGTTGAATAATTACTCATAACTTTGTAATGATCTGATAATCATAAAGTTACGAAAAATATTTCAATTAACCTACTGATTTTCAACTATTTACGAGCTCTTATAGCAACTTTTTTCATTCATTTCAAAACAGCTTCTAAGTAATGCAAGAACTGCAAAATATAAGTCTGAGCAATATCACTGAACTGATCTCTCCGGACGAGGGAATCCGTCTCGGAGAGGATTTCTTCCTTGCGGAGGTGGATGATGGAAAGAACCTTGGATTCAAGAATTATCCGTTCCGTGCGGATGCTTATTTTGTGATCTTCTGTATCGAAGGCAGTCTTGAGGTAGAAGTGAATCTGAGATCCTATTTCCTTGAAAAAGACCTTCTTCTGATCAGTCAGCCAGGCAGCATATTCCGTGTCATGACCCCCGTGAAGGAGAATGACAAGAACGGGAAGTTCATCATTCTTGCTTTCTCTCGAGGATTCATGTCTGAACTGAATATGGATCTGCGCAAGGCTACTGAAGGCCATTTCTTTTTCACTGAGACACCCTGCATAAGGATCAACGACGATGAGCGGGATTTCCTTGCTAAGTATCTTTATCTGATGAGGGAAAAATGGACAGGGAGTTGTCTGCCAAGAGGGGAGCCTTGGGAGCATTGTTCTCTTCACTGTTCTATGCACTTTCGGGCATCTTCGAAAAGGAAGCATCCTCGGTCAAGGAGTCTCTTACTCCGTCGCAGGTCAGGACGAAGACTCTCTTCGACAGTTTCCTCACCCTTGTGTCGGAGTACCATACGTCCGAGCGAGGCATGGCCTTCTATGCCAGCCGTTTAGGTCTGACACCGAAGTACCTCTCAAGGCTTGTGAAGCAGTACAGTGGACGGTCGGCTCCGGACTGGATAGACTCCTTCGTCATCCTCGAGGCCAAGAACTTGCTGCGATACTCCGGTTACAGCATAAAGGAGATTGTCTTCAAACTCAATTTCCTCAATCCCTCAGTGTTTTACAAGTATTTCAAGGCTCACACCGGCATGACCCCCAGTGAGTACAGGAACGCCGACTTTGCTTAAAATTTAATCGAATTTTAATAGATTCTCTAAAATATTTTAGCAAAAATCGTTTTAAATTTTTGTTAAAATAATTTGCAAATTAAATATTTCTTGATACCTTTGCTCCCAGACAGACAAAAGTTCTTTTTGTTGTCTATTTGTTAAGTTCGTTTTATATACAACTGCCCGGCGCTTTGGGGAAAGCGTCGGGCTCCTTTTTGTTTTTAATGATTTTTTCGTAGCTTTGTGTAATTGCCACGGATTTGACACAACAGTATTATCAATAAAATCATTTCTGCATGGAAAAGAAACAATCTAACATGGTGGCCATCGTGACGATGTGCTTCATCTTCGCGATGATTTCCTTCGTCACCAACATGGCAGCTCCTTTCGGCAACATCTGGGGCAACCAGTATCCCTGGTCCAAGATGGCCGGTAACCTCATGAACTTTGCGGCTTATCTCTTCATGGGTATCCCCGCAGGTAAGATGCTCCTCAAGATCGGTTACAAGAACACGACCCTCGTCGCCCTTGCCACCGGTTTCATCGGAATCGTCATCCAGTGGATTTCCAGCAAGGTGACAGGCGGATCCGCCATCTATGTCTACCTTCTTGGTGCATTCGTCTGCGGTTTCTGCGTCTGCATGCTCAACACTGTCGTCAACCCGATGCTGAACATCCTCGGTGGTGGCGGTAACAAGGGCAACCAGTACATCCAGATCGGAGGTACCATGAACTCCCTGACCGGAACCCTCACTCCGCTGCTCGTCGGTGCCCTGATCGGAACAGTTACATCAAGCACCTCCATGTCTGACGTGGCTCCCCTGCTCTTCATCGCCATGGGTGTCTTCGCCCTCGCTTTCGTGATCATCTCCCTCGTGAAGATCCCCGAGCCGGCAAAGGAGCGCAACGCCACTGTCTACGAGCACAGCGCATGGAACTTCCGCCACTTCGTGCTTGGAGCTATTGCTATCTTCTTCTATGTAGGTATCGAGATCGGTATCCCTTCACAGGTGAACTTCTTCCTTGCTGACGCTTCTTCCAAGGGAGCCGGCATCGCAGTCAACGGAGCCGCCATCGGCGGTGCCATCGCAGCCATCTACTGGCTCCTCATGATGGTCGGCCGTATGTGCAGTACCTTCATTTCCGGTAAGGTCAGCACCAGGACCCAGATGATCTCCGTCTGCTCGGTTGCCATCGTCCTCGTCCTCATCGCCATCTTCATCCCCAAGACTGTCACCGTCAACATGCCCGGTTACAGCGCCGCTGATGGATTCGCAATGTTCCAGGTTCCTCTGAGCTGTCTGCTCCTCGTCCTCTGCGGACTCTGCACATCCGTGATGTGGGGTGCAATCTTCAACCTGGCAGTCGAGGGACTCGGCAAGTACACTGAGGCCGCTTCCGGTATCTTCATGATGCTGGTCGTCGGTGGAGGTATCATGCCTTTCATCCAGGAACTCATCGCCAAGGGACCTGCAGGCTACATGAACAGCTACTGGCTCGTCATCGCCATGCTCTGCTACCTCCTCTACTATGCACTGGTTGGTTGCAAGAACGTCAATAAAGATATCCCTGTCGACTAATAACCTTTAAGAATAATGGAGAATATTGACCAGAACCTTGTTATCGGCGTCGATGTAGGTGGCCAGACCACCAAATGCGGCATCGTCGACACCCGTGGTACTGTGATTTCACAGACCGTCATCAGGACTGACAATCACGACACCGTGGAACCTTTCATCGCTGAACTTGCTGAGGCACTGAAGAAACTCATCACTGAGGCCGGTGCTGACGGCCAGATCCGCGGAATCGGAGTCGGAGCCCCCAACGCCAACTATTACACAGGTGACATCGAGAATGCCGTCAACCTTTCATGGGGACATTCGGGTTCCATCCATTTTGCCGCCCTCCTTAAGGACGCAATGGGAGGAATTCCCGTCACCCTTACCAATGACGCCAACGCTGCCGCCATGGGTGAGATGACTTACGGAGCCGCCAGGGGTATGAAGAATTTCATCATGATCACCCTTGGAACCGGAGTCGGAAGCGGTATCGTCATCAACGGTGAGATGGTCTACGGTCACGACGGCTTTGCCGGCGAGCTCGGCCACACAACCCTTGTCCGCAACAACGGACGTCTCTGCAACTGCGGCAAGTACGGCTGCCTCGAGACCTACTGCTCGGCAATAGGAATGGCCCGTACCGCTCGCGAGTGGCTTGAGATGAGCGACGAACCTTCCCTTCTGCGTAAGCTCGACACCATCACTTCGAAGGATGTCTACGAGGCTGCCAAGGAAGGCGATGCACTCGCGCTCAAGGTCTTCGACTACACCGGTACCCTCCTCGGAATGGCCTTTGCCGACTTCATCGAGTTCTCAGCTCCTGAGGCTATCGTCCTCTTCGGCGGTCTCGCCAGGAGCAAGGAGTTCCTCACCGAGCCTATCGAGAAGTCGATGAACGCCAACGTCCTTCCTTTGTGGAGAGGCAAGGTCAAGCTTGTCTATTCCTCCCTCAAGGAGTCCGATGCCGCCATCCTCGGCGCATCCGCCCTTGCCTGGTAATCAGACATGCAATAATAATAAGGTGCCGCTTCCTTTACGGGAGCGGTACTTTGTTAATGATAGGATTCTTTTCGCTAAATTTGCAGGTGACAGCAGTTCCAGATGAAGAATAAGGAATATATCCAGATACGTGGTGCGAAGGCGCACAACCTGAAGGGAATCAATGTCGACATCCCTCGTGACGAATTTGTCGTGGTGACCGGCCTGAGCGGAAGCGGAAAATCCTCTCTGGCCTTCGACACGATCTACGCCGAGGGTCAGAGACGCTACATGGACACCCTCTCCACCTATGCCAAGCATTTCATGGGCATCCTTGAGAAGCCCGAGGTGGAAAGCATAGAAGGCCTGAGCCCGATCATCGCCATCGAACAGAAGACCACGGGCAACAACCCTCGCTCCACGGTCGGTACCATCACTGAGATATTCGACTTCCTAAGGCTCCTTTATGCCAGGGCCTCGAGGGCATATTCCCCGGCTACGGGCAAGGAGATGGTGCGCTACACAGACGAGCAGATCGTAGACCTCATCATGGAGGGCTACAAGGGGAAGAAGTGCTACCTGCTTGCCCCTCTCGTGAGGGGACGTAAGGGCCATTACCGTGAGCTCTTCGACCAGCTCCGCCGCCGCGGCTACACCGAGGTCAGGGTGGACGGAGAGATCCATCCTCTCAATGAAATGGATGCCCTGGACCGCTACAAGGGCCACTTCATAGAACTCGTGGTGGACAAGCTGAAGCCTTCCGAGGGCGACACCAAGAGGGTCAGGGACTCCGTCATGACAGCCCTCAATTTAGGCAAGGGCTCGGTGGCGATGCTCGAAAGCGGCTCGGACACCCTCCGCCATTTCTCCAAGCACCTCGTGGATCCTGATTCAGGAATATCCCTCCAGGAGCCTGCCCCGCACTCCTTCTCGTTCAACTCTCCGGAAGGCTACTGCCCTCACTGCAAGGGCCTTGGAATGATCGTGGATGTCAACATCGACACCATAATCCCTGACCGCAGCGTTTCGATTGCCGACGGAGGTATCGTCCCGCTTGGCAAGGTCCGCGAGAACAAGAAGTTCGACGTCATACGCTCCATCGCGAGGAAATACAATTTCTCTCTTTACGATCCGATCGCTACCATCCCGGATGAAGCTGTCTCCCACATCATCTTCGGAAGTGACGAACTGTTCAGGGTAGGAGAGGGTAACCTCTCCGAGATGGTCTCTTTCGGAGGCATAGTGGACGACATCGACGAGAAGGTGGAATGCCCCGTCTGCCACGGAAGCCGTCTCAACGAGAACACCAGATGCTTCAGGATAGACGGCAAGACCATCTCCGAGGTGGCTGCCATGGAGATGACTGACCTCAAGGCCTGGCTTGAAGCTCTTCCCTCAAGGCTCAACGAGAGGGAGAACAACATAGCGAGGGACATCCTCAAGGAACTGGACGAAAGGGTCAAGTTCATGCTTGACGTAGGCCTGGATTACCTCTCCCTCGACCGTCCTACCGGATCGCTTTCCGGAGGTGAGAGCCAGAGGATCAGGCTCGCTACCCAGATCGGTTCAAAGCTCGTGGGAGTCCTCTACATCCTTGACGAGCCGTCGATCGGCCTTCACCAGAGGGACAACCGCAAGCTGATCGCCTCCCTGAAGGAACTCCGTGACGAGGGTAATTCCGTGATGGTGGTTGAGCACGACATGGAGACCATGATGAGCGCGGACTGGCTCGTGGACGTCGGTCCCGGAGCAGGAGAGAACGGAGGCAAGATCTGTTTGAGCGCCCCCCTCAAGGCCCTGCTCGGCGGATCTCTCGACAAGGAGACAAAGCCGCATGCCATCGTCGGGAATTCCCTTACCCTTGAATATCTCCAAGGCCAGAAGAATATTCCAGTACCCCAGGCAAGGAGATCCGGGAACGGACTCTCCCTCACCCTTAAAGGGGCTCACGGCAACAACCTTAAGAACGTCGACGTGACCTTCCCGCTCGGGTGTTTCATCGGAGTGGCCGGAGTCAGCGGCAGCGGAAAATCTTCCCTGATCAACGAGACCCTGATGCCGATCCTCAAAAACAAGCTTCACAGGGCGAAATTGCGTCCGCTACCTTTTGACTCGATAGAAGGGATAAAGAATATCGATAAGCTCATCGAGATCGACCAAAATCCCATAGGTCGCTCGCCGAGGTCCAATCCGGCGACTTTCACCGGAGTCATGAGCGACATCCGCAACCTTTTCGAGGACACGCCTGACGCCAAGGTGCGTGGATTCAAGGCCGGCAGGTTCTCTTTCAACGTTCCCGGTGGGCGCTGCGAGGCTTGTAACGGAGCTGGAATCAAGGTCATCGAGATGAACTTCCTGCCCTCAGTCAACGTGGTCTGCGACGAGTGCCGCGGACGTCGTTACAAGGAAGACACCCTCGCTGTCCATTACAAGGGCAAGAACATAAACGATGTGCTTGAAATGCCTATCAGTGAGGCCTATGAATTCTTCAAGCCCATCCCTGCGATTGCCAGGAAACTGAAGGCCCTCGTGGATGTAGGACTCGGCTACGTTCATCTGGGACAAAGTGCGGTCACCCTTTCAGGAGGTGAGAGCCAGAGGATGAAACTGGCTGCCGAACTTTTCCGCAAGGCCACGGGCAATACCCTCTACATCCTTGACGAACCCACTACCGGACTTCATTTCGAAGACATAAAGGTCCTTCTCGGAGTGCTCCAGCAACTGGTCGACCAGGGCAATACGGTGATCATCATCGAGCACAACCTGGATATCCTCAAGAGCGTGGACTACATCTTCGACCTAGGCCCCGACGGCGGCCAGGGCGGCGGCTGCATCGTCGCCGAGGGCACTCCCGAGCAGCTCGCCGCTAATCCCGCCTCCGTCACCGGCCCCTACCTCAAAGAAGTACTTTGATGTTTCGGGGAATTATTCTTAAATTTGTAAGAATAGTCATTTTTAGTGGTTTATGGGTCTTTGCGGCAAGGTCAATATCAAGTCGTTTTGCTTCAATCCGTTCAGGGAGAACAGCTATCTCCTTTGGAATGAGGAGGGAGGCGAGTGCGTGTTCGTGGATCCCGGATGCTATGACGAAGCCGAAACCGGAGCCCTTAAGGCCGTCGTTGCATCACATGGACTGACCCCTAAAGCCATCTGGCTTACACACGGCCATTTCGACCATATATTCGGAGTTGCAGGGCTCGCCCGGGACTATTCCATCCCAGTCTTCATGTCTCCTGAGGACAAGATGATCCTTGAGAGGGATCCCGGCTATGCCCAGGGTGTCGGGCTCAATGCTCCGGACGTGTCGTTCAAGACCGAGGACCTGGTGGATGGGCAGATCCTTCGCTTCGCTCAGGATGACAGTTTCAAGGTGATTGCCACTCCGGGCCACACTCCGGGGGGAGTGTGCTTCTACTGCGAAGGGAGCAGGATTCTCTTTTCGGGAGATACCCTTTTCGCAGGTGCGATCGGAAGGACTGACCTTGACGGGGGAGACTACGACAAGGAGATCGTTGGCATAATGGAGAAACTCATGTTGCTTCCGGGCGACGTTGAGGTCTATCCGGGCCACGGCCCGGCCACTTCGATAGCTGAAGAGAGGACGACCAATCCCTTCCTCCAGCCTTTCAATGAACCCTGGGAGACCGAGGAATATATTTAACCCTTCGAGAACATGCACATAGGTATAGCAGGAAACATAGGCAGCGGCAAGACCACGCTGACACGGATGCTGGCGAACCATTACGGTTGGACGCCCAAGTTCGAGTCGGTCACCTACAACCCGTACCTTGAGGATTACTACAAGGACATTCCCCGCTGGTCCTATAACCTCGAGACATATTTCCTGGCCCAGAGGTTCAAGGACGTCCTGGAGATCTCGAAGAGCCAGGATGTGATCATCCAGGACAGGACCCTATTCGAGGGAGTGTACATCTTCGTTGCTAACAACTATGCCATGGGCAACCTCAGCAAGAGGGACTACGAGACCTACATGGACCTCTTCGGAGTCATGTCCTCGATGGCCGGCATGCCCGACCTGCTGATCTACCTCAAATGCTCCATACCTCACCTGGTGGCCCAGATCCAGAAGCGCGGCCGGGACTACGAGCAGTCCATAGGTCTTGACTACCTTGCCGGTCTGAACGACCGTTACGAGAAATGGATCGCGGAGTACAAGGGCAGGGTGCTGACTATCGAGACCGACGACCTGGACTTTGAAAGCCGTCCGGAGGACTTCGCTGTGATAACGGACAGGATCGACGCGGAACTCTACGGACTTTTCCCGATTGACAATAACATTTAACATTCAAGGATATGCACATCGCGATAGCAGGAAACATAGGCAGCGGCAAGACCACTCTGACAAAGATGCTGGCCGCCCACTACGGCTGGACTCCCAAGTTCGAGTCAGTCGACTTCAATCCCTACCTGGCCGATTTCTATGCCGACATGGAGCGTTGGTCCTTCAACCTCCAGATCTATTTCCTCAACAAGAGGTTCAAGGATGTGGTGGACATCTCCCGCTGCAGCGACATCATCATCCAGGACAGGACCATCTACGAGGATGCCCGTATCTTCGCTCCCAACCTCCATTCGATGGGGCTGATGAGCACCCGTGACTTCGAGAACTATTCGGATCTCTTCGACTTGATGATGTCCCTTGTCAGCAAGCCCGACCTCCTTATCTACCTTCGCTCCTCCATTCCCAACCTGGTGGCGCAGATCCAGAAGAGGGGACGCGAGTACGAGAGCAGCATCAGGATCGACTACCTGACCGGTCTCAACAAGCGTTACGAGGACTGGATCAAGGAATATGACGGGCACCTTCTGATCGTCAACGTGGACGAGATCAAGTTCGAGAACAAGCCGGAAGATTTCCAGAAGATTACGGACAGGATCGATGCCGAACTCTTCGGCCTTTTCCCAGAGGTGAAACGAATTGATGAATAAAACATATTACAAAATGAAAAAGACCATTTTTTATTCTGCAGCAGCCCTTTTGCTGCTGGCTCTGTCTTCTTGCGCTGAAAAGAAGAATGTCATCACCGGCCATTTCGACGGCCTTCCCACCGATTCACTGAAAGTCGAGGTCGTTGACGTCCTCAATGCGAGGACTCCTCTCAGCACCACAGTCATCCCTGCGGTCAACGGAGACTTCACCATCCCCTTCACCGACACAACCGTCCGTGGAATCATCATCTACTGCCCCGATGACGAGAGGGGTCGTGAGCACGGTGTCGCCTCCCTTACCTTCGTTCCCGGTGAATATGCCGTCCTGAGCGGAAGGCTCGACTCCGTCGTGGTTGACGGTTCCCAGTTCTTCAAGGACCAGAAGGCTTACACCGAACTCATCAAGCCTGACCAGGAAAGGATGTCCGAGATCGTCAAGGAATATCGTGCCGCAGGCGACGATGAGGCCAAGTCCGATTCCATCATGAACGTCTACAACGAGGTCTCCGCCCATGTGTCCGCCCTTACCAAGGACTTCATCAAGAACAATCCTGCCAGCCTCTATGGCGCTACCCTCGTCAGCCGCCTTATCGGTGAGGACGGAAAGGATGCACTCGAGGCTCTCGCAATTATTCCTGAGACCGTGCAGAACGGTTATCTGAAGCCCCTAATCGACAGGACCAGGACAAGTGCCCAGAAGACCAAGGCAAGGTCCGAGGCTGCCGAGAAGGTCAAGGATGGCATGCAGGCCCCTGACTTCACCCTCAAGAACGAGAAGGGCGAGGACTTCACCCTCTCATCAATCTACAATCAGGGCAAGTACATCATCCTTGATTTCTGGGGTGAGTGGTGCTACTGGTGCAAGAAGGGAATTCCTGACATGAAGCAGCTCTACAAGGATGCCAAGGGCAAGATCGAGATCCTCAGCATCGACTGCAACGACACAGAAGAGGTCTGGAAGAACGCCATCAAGGAGCATGAGCTTCCTTGGCTGCATGTCTACAATCCTGGAGACGAGACCACCGATGTGGCTGTCAACTATGCTATTCAGGGCTATCCTACCAAGATCATCCTCAACCCTGACGGAACCATCAACAAGACCATCGTCGGTGAGGATCCTGAATTCTACACCTACGTCAAGTCCCTCATCAAGAAGTAGATGAAGTTTAATTTGACCTCCGCCGTACTTTCGGCGGCTTTTATCCTTTCGCAGATGTCCACCGCCGCACAGACGGTGGACATCGTGCCTGATGAGGCTTTGCTGCGGGCCCCGTTCTCCTCGAAGGACGAAGAACGGTTCCGTCAGCCGGACAAGGTCTTCTATCCTGAGACCTGGTTCCACTTCATCGGGGGCAATGTCTCGAAGGAAGGCATAGATGCCGATCTTCAGGCCATCCACGATGCAGGCTTGTCCGGCATCCAGTGGTTTCATGGCTATTTCGGAGGCCCTTGGCCGGCCACCGGTCACCAGCTTACCACTCTGAGCCCGGAATGGGAGGACATGGTGGGCTACCTCGGACGCAAGGCTGACAGCTTGGGCCTCAGGCTGACGGTCCAGACCTGCCCTGGCTGGTCCATGGCCGGAGGTCCCTGGATCACCCCTGAAAACGCGATGCGCGAAATCGTCTGGTCCAGGACGGACATCCCGGCCGGGAAGAAGGCCTCGTCGCCTCTTCCGGCGGCCGTTTCTTCCGGAGAGCCCTGGAGGGACTACCAGGACATCGCAGTCCTGGCTTTCCCTACGCCTCTCGGAGACACTGGTACACCTCTTCAGCCTACGGTCACAGAAGCTTCCGATGATTCCTGGAAAGCCCTTGTGGAGGGAACTGACGGCAAAGGCCTTTCCCTCAAGGAAGCCTCTTCCCACACGGTCACCTTCACCCTTCCTGAAGGCAGCGTGATCCGTACACTCGAGTTGCCGCCAGTTGGTGCCTTCTCCCATAATTTCTGCTATGATCCAGGAATACATGTGAAGTTGGCTGCCAAGACTTCTTCCGGAGAAGAGAAGATCCTTGTGGATGCCGATCTTCCCATGAGCAACTGGCAGGACGGAAATCCTTACGATATGGTCTTCGCCTGCAACGAGGTTGAAGACGCCAAGAGCTATTCATTTACGCTTACCAACGCCCATCCGGCGAGCGTCAGGTTCGTCCGCTTCCTGTCTGCTGCCCGCAAGAACAGCTGGAGGGGAGAAGCCGGTTGGACCCTTATTGCCAGGGAGCCTAACCAGCAGCGTCCGGAGCAGAATGCATTGGCTTACATCAATGTCAAGGACGTCCTGGACATTACTTACAAGATGGATGCTTCCGGAAGGCTTGACTGGACGGCACCGGAAGGAGGTTCTCCTGAAGGGAAGTGGACCGTGCTCCGTATCGGACACGTCAATTCCGGGCGGAGGAACTCTCCGGCTCCTCCTGAAGCAACCGGCTGGGAGTGCAGCAAGTTCGATCCGCGTGGCGCTGAAATCCAGTTCGCCAATTATGTCGGAATGCTGCAGGACGGTCCCTTGGGAGGAAGGGCTTCCGGAATGCTGATGGACAGCTGGGAATGCCACACCCAGACTTGGACTCCTGGCATGGAGGACATCTTCGAGGAGTCGACCGGCTACCAGCTTCGCAGATACCTTCCTGCCCTGATGGGCTATGTCATTGACGGACAGGACAAGACTGGCAGGTTCCTGATTGACTGGAGACGAGTCGTGAACGACCTCTACTGCGAGAACTTCTTCAAGAAGATGACTGACCTCGCCCACGAGAAGGGCATGAAGGTCCAGTACGAGACTGCCGGAGGAGACGTGGTGACCATGGATCCTTTGGAGTACTTCAAGTACGCCGACGTGCCCATGTGCGAATTCTGGCAGCCTTTCTCTGAGGGCTATGTAGGCGACCTGGATTTCAAGCCGGTCAAGCCTACTGCATCGGCCGCCCACATCTACGGCAAGCCCAGGGTCGCTGCTGAGAGTTTCACCAGTTTCTCCCTCACCTGGGACGAACATTGGCAGATGCTCCGCGACGTCGCCAACTTCAACATGAGCGAGGGTGTGACCCACAATGTCTTCCACACCTACACCCACAATCCTCAGGTCGGTTTCCTGCCTCCCGGTACAAGTTTCGCCCAGAACATCGGTACCCCGTTCCTGAGAGGCCAGACATGGTGGAAGTACATGTCGTATTTCACCAGTTTCCTGGCCAGGCAGAGCTATCTCCTTGAGAGGGGACGGCCTGTCGTGGATGTTCTCTGGTACCTCGGCGATGATGTAGGACACAGGCCTTCCCAGTACACAGGCAACGGAAAGCGCCAGGAAGGGAACGTCCGTTTCCCTGACGGTTACAAGTACGATTACTGCAATCCCGATGTCCTGCTGAACCGCCTCAGCGTCGAGGACGGCAAGCTGGTCACTCCAGAAGGGATGACCTATGAAGTCCTCTGGCTCCCGGATTGCGAAAAGATGCTTCCTGAGACAGTTGCAAAGATCCGCGGACTCATCCTGGCCGGAGCCAAGGTGATAGGCAATGCGCCCAACGAGCTGGCTACCTTGAAGGGAGGAGAGGAAATGCTTCTCCGCTTCGACGATGAAGTCATCACCCTCTGGGGAGATCTCGAGCCCGGACGTATCAACAAGATGGGTAAGGGAGCTATCGCAGTGGGGATGACGCTGGATGAGGCCTTGAAGGCTTTCGACCTCCGTCCCCACCTTGTCTGCGACAACAAGGATCTGCTCTGGAACCAGAGAACGGAAGAAGGAGCTACCTGGTTCTTCATCGCATCTCCTCCCCAGGAGGAATTCCATGGAATCGTCCGGGTCCGTGCCAAGGGCAAGGCCCAGTGGTGGAATCCTGTGGACGGCAGCGTGCGTGACCTGAAGGCCCGTGGTTGGGGCAGGTACAAGAAGATCCGCCTTGATCTGGCCCTGGCTGAGGGAGGCTTCATAGTCTTCCGCAATGATGGCGCTGCATCCAAGGCCAAGGTCCCTGTGCCCGGAAAGCATGAGATCAGTGTAGGAAACTGGTCTGTAGCCTTCCCTGAAGGCTGGGGTACTCCTAAGGAGGCAGTTCGCCTGGAGACCCTGAAACCTTGGAAGGATCTCGATCTTGGAGACGAAGGCAAGGCCTTCTCGGGAACGGCCACATATTCAGCGACCTTCGAAGTACCTGCCGGAGCGGTAGGGAAGGAACTGATCCTCGACCTCGGAACGGTGGATTTCATCGCAGACGTCAAGGTCAACGGCGAGCCTGTCGGAGTACGCTGGACGGCACCTTACACACTCGAAGTCGGCAAGTTCGTCCATGAGGGCGAGAACACCCTGACCTTGGACGTGACCGGAACCTGGTACAACCGCCTTGTCTACGATGCCGGACAGGATGAAGCGCTCCGCAAGACATGGACCATAGCCGGCCCTGCAGCGGATGCACCTCTCCATGACTCAGGCCTTCTCGGCCCGGTCACAGTCCGTTTCTGACATTGATTGATGAATATTGATGGCGCCGTTAACCTATGACGGCGCCATTTGTTACAACCTCCTGGGGGGTGACGAAGCGCATGGTTCCGTCGCCCTGCTTTGCCATAAGGATCATTCCCTTGGACTCGATGCCGCGGATGGTCCTGGGCTTGAGGTTGGCCAGGATGCAGATCTGTTTTCCGACCATGTCTTCCGGTGAATAGTATTCAGCGATGCCGGAGACGATGGTCCTCTTGTCGATGCCGGTGTCGATGGAGAGCTTCAGGAGCTTGTCTGTCTTTGGAACCCGCTCGGCCTCGATGACAGTGGCGGTGCGGATGTCCATCGCTCCGAAATCTTCGAAGGTTACTTCCGGCTTCTGAGGTTCAACCTTAGCGGCAGCCTCCTTGGCCGCGGCTTCCTTGGCAGCAGCCTCGTTGGCTGCCTTCGTGGCGTTCAACTTTGCAACCTGGGCCTCGACCACGCTGTCCTCGACTTTGCTGAAAAGCAGCACAGCCTCACCAAGCTCATGCCCAACCGGCAGCAGCTCTGCCTTCCCCAGATCGTCCCAGCAGAACACAGGCGACGAGCCTCGGCCGGGCTCGGACGGCACACCTGCACCAACAGTGTGAAGTGCAGCAGCTTCTGAAGTCTTGAAGAAGTTCACAGTCGGTTCGCCTTCGCCGGCACGATGATCGAATCCGGCGTCCAGCCCGACCCTCAGGATCCCACGAAGCTTCTCCGCAGAGAACGGAGTGAAAGGCTCGAAAGCAATCGCCAGGTTGGCGCAGATCTGAAGAGACGTGTAAAGGATCGAAGCCGTCCTGTCCATGTCGGTCTTCGCCACCTTCCAAGGCTCAGTGTCGGAGATGTACTTGTTGCCAACTCGGGCTATGCTCATTGCATCCTTCAGTGCCTCCCTGAAATGGAATCCCTCCAGGTTGGCCTCCAGGCTGCGGCGCAGCTCCGGAATCTGTGCCAGGGTCTCGGCATCGATGGCCTCAGGCTTAAGGTTGGCCGGCACCTTGCCGCCGAAATATTTCTGAGTCAGGACGACAGCCCTGTTGACGAAGTTTCCTAAGATGGCCACCAGCTCGCTGTTGTTCCTCTGCTGGAAGTCCTTCCATGTGAAATCGTTGTCCTTGGTCTCAGGAGCATTGGCGCAAAGCACGTAGCGCAGCACATCCTCCTGGCCGGGGAATTCGTCGACATATTCATTGAGCCAGACAGCCCAGTTGCGGGAAGTGGAGATCTTGTCACCCTCGAGGTTCAGGAACTCGTTCGAAGGCACGTTGTCCGGCAGGATGTAGCCACCGCGGGCCTTCAGCATCGAAGGGAACACGATGCAGTGGAAGACGATGTTGTCCTTTCCGATGAAGTGAACCAGGCGGGTGTCCTCATCCTTCCACCATTTTTCCCAGCTTTCGGGGAGCAGTTCCTGGGTGTTGGATATGTAACCGATGGGAGCGTCGAACCAGACGTAGAGTACCTTGCCTTCGGCACCTTCCACGGGCACAGGAACGCCCCAGTCGAGGTCGCGGCTGACGGCCCTGGGCTGAAGGCCTCCGTCAAGCCAGGACTTGCACTGGCCATAGACGTTGGACCTCCACTCCTTGTGGTTCTCGAGGATCCAATTCCTGAGCCAAGGCTCGTACTGGTCAAGAGGAAGGTACCAGTGGGTGGTCTTCTTCTTTATGGGCTCTGCTCCGCTGAGCTTGGACTTCGGATTCAGGAGTTCCTCGGGGCTGAGGGTGCTTCCGCACTTCTCGCACTGGTCGCCGTAGGCATTCGGATTGCCGCACTTGGGGCAGGCTCCGACGATGTAGCGGTCGGCCAGGAAGGTCTTGGCTTCGGGATCGTAGTACTGCTCGCTCTCCTTGGTGATGAACTTGCCCTTGTCGTAGAGCTCGCGGAAGAACTCGGAGGCATTCTTGTCATGCACCTTGGAGGTTGTTCGGGAATATATGTCAAAATTGATTCCCAGCCTTGTGAAGGAGTCCTTGATGATGCCGTGGTACTTGTCCACTATGTCCTGCGGAGTCACGCCGTTGGCGCGTGCCTTGATCGTGATCGGCACTCCGTGTTCGTCCGAGCCGCAGATGAAAAGGACGTCCTCGCCCTTCATCCTCTTGTATCTCACAAAGATATCAGCCGGGACATAGACTCCGGCAAGATGGCCTATATGCACGGGACCGTTGGCGTACGGCAGCGCGCATGTGACAAGCGTTCTCTTGAATCCTTTTTCCATTTATGAATATCTTTTACTACTACTTACTACATGTCCTATAGCCTGCAAATTTAGCAAATTCCGCCGGATGTTTCCACAAGGAATGTTATTTGTAGGACTTGCATGCTGATAAAATGTGTGTATGATGAATCTACGCCTGTCTTTCGCGTGTGTCCTGATGGCCTTTTCTGTCTGTGCTAATTCTCAGACAAAACCTGCAGACTTTAGAAATTTTTCCAATGACATAGGCCCCTATGCCGGAGTCTATTTCACTACCATGTACGAGGGACATGAAGCTGAGCTTACTTACGGTTTCAACTATGGTCATTTCAATTATAACGGTCTGGGTTACAGGGCCGGTGTACAGATAATGTCGAGAGTAGCTGAGGTTGACAACGCAATCGGTTTCCCTGTCGCTTTCGCCTACCGGACTAAAGCCATCTCCACTGAAGGAAGGGTTAAAAGAGGGGCTGTTGCCGCTGGGGAGACATTCGGCTACGACGTGATCATGGGGTATCGTGATCCTCTTCGTGGCGCTCTGGCCGCATTTATTGCCAACCTGTTCAGCCAGGCTGAGTTCTTCGCCGGAATCACTCCGGGGTACATCTCTGGTGAGAGTTCTACCGTTTCCACGGCCTACTGGGGACCGTCGTTTGAGAACCAGAAGAGTTCTTGGACCGAACTCAACGGCCATTTCCTGATGACTCTTGATGCCGGCGCCTGCGCCAACTACAGGATCTGGCGTTTCGACCTTAAGCTAAGCCCTGCAGTGCACTACAACCTGACCAATAACTATTTGTACAGAACAGAGCAGTCGGAAACGGTCACCACCAAGCCACTCCGCTGGTTCTTCTCCTTCACAGGCGGCCTCTCCTACAGATTCTAGACTTATTTTTCTCGACCGAGGCGGACGCGGACAGCCTTGAGGGTCTTGCGGATGCGGACGAGGTCCTGCATTATCTTGAGTTCGGAGTCGGTGTCGGAGACGGTCTGGGCTTTCCTCAATTCTTCTTTGAGACCATATTCACGATCCTCCAGCCTGCAGGCCTGGAAAACCAGGATGGCTTTGGGGACGAACTTCGTCAGCCATGAACCCTTGGACATCATTGCGTCACGCAGGTTCTTTATGGAGAGATCGTATTGCTCGTCGGTCGAGAGCTGTGCAGTCACGTACGCAACCGTCCTGTCCGCACCGTCCAGCAAGTGTTTGACTATCTCGTCCTGTGAATAGCCGTCATAGTAGCCTTGTGAATATGCTTCGTAAGTCTTGCGGTAGGCTGAGTTGGCGAAACCTGCCTCGTCTCCGGCCAGGGCCTGGTCAATGAAGTCGAAGACTGTCTCCCTCTCTTCTTCGGATTCGGTGTAGAAGTCGGAATCGCTCTGGAATTCAAGCGTTGTGGTGCCGTAGGTCAGGATGAAGTTGAGGAGGTCGCGCTCGGCCTTGGCCATGATGCGATTCTCTTCAAGCCCTGACAGACTGTTGTCTACAGTCGGACCTTCGGCCGGAGTGCCGTCCGGGCCCGGCCGAGTCCATCCTCGCTCCGCTGCGGCTGAGTACGGCCTAAGCCCGGCGGCAACTCCGGCAGCAATCCCTGCAGCTGCTCCGCCATCAGGTCCGGCGTTGATATCGACTGAACGACGTTCAGCCGCCTTGCGTTCTGCGATGATGTTTTTAGACCTTGTAGCGCCGACCCTCTCTTCGAGAGCGTCGCGGCGGATGTCGAACTTCCTGCTCAGGAAGTCGATGTAGGTTTCCCTCTTCACAGCATCGGGAATGTCAGCCACGGTGTCGGCGATGTCGTTGATCACGGCGGCCCTCTTCAAAGGATCTCCCGCTGCATCCTCCATCAGGAGCGAACTCTTGAAGTCCACGAAGTCCTGCTCGGCACCGGAGAGGAATTCCTCGACTTCGGCCAGGGTGTGTTTCCTTGAATATGAATCCGGGTCGTCCCCGTCAGGGAGCAGGACTACCTTCACGTCCATCCCCTGTCTGAGGAACATGTCGATTCCCCTAAGGGCGGCCTTGACGCCTGCGGCGTCGCCGTCGTACATTATCGTGACGTTTTTGGTGAAGCGGCCGATCAGCCTGATCTGCCCTTCAGTCAAGGCCGTTCCGCTGGAAGCTACCACGTTGGTTATTCCCAACTGATGCATCGAAAGGACATCCAGATAGCCTTCGACAAGGTAGCACCTGTCCTTCTTGGCCATCTCCGTCTTGGCGAACCATATTCCGTACAGGGACTGGTTCTTCACGTAGATGGAACTCTCCTTGGAATTGACGTACTTGGCGTAGGGCTTGCCGTCCTCC
Source organism: Bacteroidales bacterium (assembly GCA_017469745.1). GTDB lineage: Bacteria > Bacteroidota > Bacteroidia > Bacteroidales > UBA932 > Cryptobacteroides. The sequence continues at coordinate 17,630 of JAFUFS010000007.1, forward strand.
TTGGACTTCAGGGTCCTGGCCCCGAAAGCGATCACCCTGCCGCTTACCGAATGGATGGGGAAGACCACCCTTTCCACGAACCTGTCGTGGAGGTCTTCGCTGCCGTCGTATTTGGCGCATAGCCCGGTTTCGAGGAGATATTCATCCTTGAAACCCTTTGTCTTGGCAGCGTCGGTGAAGGAGTGACGGTCGGACGGGGCCCAGCCCAGTCCGTATTTCTCTATGGTTGCATCCTCGAGGCCACGGGAATGGAAATAATTCAGGCCCACGGCCTTGCCTTCTCCGGATTTAAGCTGGTCGCGGAAGAAGTTCCCCGCATATTCAGAGACGAGGATCAGGCTTTCGTTCCGCTGGCGGGCGGCGATGTCTTCAGCGCTCTCCTCTTCTTCGACCACCTCGATGTTGTACTTCCTGGCAAGGTACCTTAGGGCGTCCGGGTAGGACATGTGCTCGTGCTCCATGACGAAGCCTACGGCAGATCCTCCCTTGTGGCAGCCGAAGCAGTAGTAGATTCCCTTTGCGGGAACCACGTGGAACGAAGGAGTCTTTTCATTGTGGAAAGGACAGCATCCCCACCTTTCGGCCCCGCGCTTTTTTAGGGACACGAAATCGCCCACCACCTCTTCTATCTGGGCGGTGTCGAGGATCTTCTGTACGGTTTCCTGAGGGATCATCGTCTAGTCGTCGAGGTCGTCGGGATCGTCAATCCTTTCATATTCAACCTCACGGGCGTCGGCGATGCCTGAAGCATCGATCTTTCCGGGTTCGGGAGCCGTAGTGCTTGAAGGTTCCGGATTCCGGCGGATCTCATATTCTTTCCTGGCTCGGTAGACCCTCCATGTCGAGATCAGTTCGGAGATTCCGTAGATGGTGAGGAAGCAACCTGCAATTATACTCATCACGTTGAGGGTGAATGGGTTGAAAAGCAGGAAAGCTCCTCCGGCGATCGCGCAGATCGAAAGGATCAACGAAGAGAACCCTGCTCCGAGAAGGGACATGGCTCCTGCCAGCACGATTAGCTGAAGGGCTCCGAAAAGGATCAGGGCGAGACCTATCAGGTAGACTATGAAGCCGGCAATCCACTGGGGGTTGAAATAGAGGAGGAGGCCCAGGACGAGATCAAGGCCGGCATTGACAATCAGGAGCTGGTACATTCCCTGCTCCTTCCTTTTGATTATTCCATATACCAAAGATGCCAGACCGGCGATGACCAGCAGGCCGGCGATGATCTTGACGACCAGGGTGGGGGCGTTGCTTCCGAATATCATTACGAGTCCGATTCCGATGGCGGCTATGGCCCTCGTAATGCTGTCGAACTTTGTCTTGTAACCTATTGTGAACATTTCAGGTGTGATCGTTTGAATTACAAATTTAATAAAAATTGCTATATTCGTAAATATGTTTTTCGACACTCACAATCACAGCCAGTTCTCGTTTGACGGAGGGGCAACAACCGTTGAGAAAAGTGTTAAGGCGGCAGTGGACAAAGGTTTCGGAGGAATATGTTTTACCGACCACTGCGATTATTATGTCCCTGAGATGAAAGCACAGTTCGAGCCGATAGTCTGCGAGGTCTTCGATGTAGGAGCCCAGCAGGCTGAGATCGACCGTGTCAGCGCTATGGTAGCTGACGGCGCTTTCGGAAAGGCTGCAGCAAAGAAATTCAAAGTCCTGAAAGGAATAGAAGTCGGTCTCGACGAGCACAGCCGGGAGCTGAACCGCAACCTTCTCTCCGCCCAGCATTTCGACCAGATCATAGCCTCGGTCCATTACCTTGAAGACACGGATCCTTATTTCGGCCCCTACTACAAGGGCAAGAACTGGAAGGAGGCCTACGGGCGTTACCTGGAAACCCTCCTGAGGGAGATGAAGCGCCTGGAGGACTTCGACATAATGGGCCATTTCGACTACATAGTCCGTTACGCTCCCTACCCTAAGGAAAGCATCCTCTACCGGGATTTCCCCGGACTGATCGATGAGATCCTCAAGTACCTGATCGAGAACGGAAAAGGACTGGAGATCAACACCAAGACCTACAGGGCTTACGGACTCCGTACTCCACAACTGGACAGGGACATCCTCATCCGCTACATGGAGCTTGGAGGTGAGATCATCTGCCTTGGATCGGATTCGCACAAGGCAGAGCAGGTGGGAGCGAAATTCGACTATTTCGCCCAGTACATCAAGATGTTCGGATTCAGGCGCCTGGGCCATTTCGAGGGACGCAAGCTGAAGATGGTCACCATTTAGGAGGCGACTTCGCAGAGGAATTTAATCCTTACCAGACGTATCTCAAGGTCGTCGTAATCGGCGCCCAGTTCTTCCTTGGCTTCTTCCAGGGAGTCTGAAGTGGCCTCGTTCCTGAAATAGTCAAAGATTTCGTCGACTATGTCGTCGTCGACCATCTGGCGGATGTAATAGTTGAGGTCCAGTTTTGTGCCTGAGGAGACAATGGCTTCGATCTCGGTGAGCAGTTCGTCCATCTCAAGACCCTTGGCCTGGGCTATGTCCTCAAGGGACAGTTTCCTGTCCACGCTCTGGATTATGTAGATCTTGTCGGAGGACCTGGTGGGGGCGGACTTCACCACGAAATCGTTCGGGCGGATGATGTCGTTCTCCTCCACATAGTTCTTGATGAGTTCGATGAACTCCCGGCCGTATTTCCTGGCCTTGCCTTCTCCGACTCCCTGGCAGGCATGGAGTTCCTCGAAGGTGATAGGGTAGAGGATGGACATGTCCTCGAGGGCGGGATCTCCGAATATGATCCATGGCTGGAGCTTGAGCCTCTTGCCCATGTCCTTCCGCAGGCCCTTCAGCATCGAAAGGAGGGTCTGGTCTCCGCCTCCGCCTTTCTGGGCCGCACGGTCGTTCACTGCATCTTCGTCATCATCATCGACATAGTCCTTTCCAAGGAAGACCCTGTCTTCAACAAGGCGGATTTCGTAAGGGTTGGCGAAGAATTCCTCTCCCTTTGCGGTGACATAGATAAGCCCGTAGGTCTCGATCTCCTTCTCGAGCAGGTGGAGCTGGAGTCCCTGATGGATTACGGAACTCCAGAACTTCTCGCTGTGGCTGCCTCCGGATCCGAAAAGCGGAATTGTGTCGTGCTTGTAGGACTTGACCATTGCATTAGTCTTGCCCGAAAGGATCAGGGCGAGGTGCTCGATCTTGAAGTGCTCGGGGAGAGACTTGATCAGCCTGATGACCAGGCACATTTCCTTCCTGCCGTCAAAGGTGGGCTTGGGATTGACGCAGTTGTCGCAGACCCCGCAGTTGTCCTTCGGATAGTCTTCTCCGAAATAGTTCAGGAGCATCTTCCTGCGGCACTGGTTGGTCTCGGCGTAGGCTACGGTCTCCATGAGGAGCTGGCGGCCGATCTCCTGTTCGGAGATGGGCTTTCCGAGCATGAATTTCTCCAGTTTCTGGATGTCCTTGTAGCTATAGAAGGTGATGCAGTCAGACGGCTCTCCGTCCCTGCCGGCCCTTCCGGTCTCCTGGTAGTATCCCTCGATGCTCTTGGGGATGTCGAAATGTATTACGAACCTTACGTCAGGCTTGTCGATTCCCATTCCGAAGGCTATGGTTGCGACAATGACATCCACGTCCTCCATCAGGAAGCGGTCCTGGTTCTCCGCCCTGGTCTTCGCGTCCAGTCCCGCATGGTAGGGCAGGGCCTTGATTCCGTTGATGGTAAGCAGGTTGGCCATCTCCTCGACCCTTTTACGGCTGAGGCAGTAGATGATGCCGGACTTGCCGGGATTCTGCTTTATGTAGCGGATCACGTCCTTTTCCGGATCCACCTTGTCCCTGATCTCATAGTACAGGTTCGGCCTGTTGAAGGAAGACTTGAAGACAGTGGCATCCATGATTCCGAGATTCTTCTGGATGTCGTTCTGGACCTTCGGGGTGGCGGTGGCAGTCAGGGCTATGACAGGAGCCTTCCCGATACTCTGGATCATGCTCCTTATGCGCCTGTATTCAGGTCTGAAATCGTGGCCCCACTCAGAGATGCAGTGGGCCTCGTCGATAGCGTAGAAGGAGATGTTGACTTCCCGGAGCAGGTCCACGTTCTCTTCCTTGGTGAGGGATTCCGGGGCAACGTACAGAAGCTTCGTGACTCCGGATAGCACGTCCTTCCGGACCTCCTGGATCTGTGCCTTGCCGAGGGAAGAGTTGAGGAAGTGGGCTATCCCGTTCTGCTCCTCGACGAATCCTCTTATCACGTCCACCTGGTTCTTCATGAGTGCGATCAGGGGGGAGATCACGATCGCAGTACCGGGCATGACAAGGGCGGGAAGCTGGAAGCATAATGATTTCCCGCCGCCTGTCGGCATGAGCACAAAGGTGTCTTTGCCTTCCAGAAGATTGCGGATGATGGCTTCTTGATCCCCCTTGAAGGAGTCAAATCCGAAGAATTCTTTCAGTTTGGAATATAGGACGGTGGAATCGATCTCCCTAGCTGTCTTTATTTATCATTAAATTTAGTTATAATTTTCCGGATAAGCAAACTAAATGGATTTAAATAATTTCAATCTGAATTATTTTTGCGATATTTGCGCCTGACTTCCAGGCATTCAGGAGTGCCTGAAGGTGAATGAGTACAAATAAAAAGTCATAGTTATGAAGACAATCAATCTGTTCGCAGCTTCGGCAATGCTTTTCGCAGCCGTCGCTTGCACCTCCAACAAGCCCTCCGGCGACGCAGCCGGTGACGACAACACGGGTAACGCCCCTGCCGTTGAGAATTCTATTTCAGCAAAGGGACTTCTCCCTTCCAAGTCCGAGATCGACTCCGTCAGCTACCTTGTCGGAATCAACTTCGGTTCCTTCATCAAGGGCTACAACCTCGGCGACCTCAATTTCAATGAGATCAAGAAGGGTATCAACGACTTCGTCAACGCAAAGGGCAACCAGAACAACCCTGATTTCACGAAACAGTTCAAGGTCAATCCTGAGGAGATGAACACCATCCTCACCGCCTTCATGGAGAAGAGGAATGCCTACACTTCCGCCGTCAACAAGGAAGCCCAGGCTAAGTTCCTCAACGATGTCAAGAAGAATGCCGGTGTCCAGACTTCTCCCACCGGACTTGCTTATCTTATCAAGGAAACCGGCAGCTACAACAGGCCCGGTCCGCAGGACACTGTCTTCGTCCACTACAAGCTTTCCCTCAAGGACGGTACAGTCATCGAGGAAGTTACTGAGGATCAGCCTTCAGTGATGCTTACTCTCGACAGGGTCATCCCCGGATGGACCGAGGGTCTCCAGCTCATGGGCGAAGGCGGCAAGGCCACCCTCTATGTTCCTTCAGAGCTTGGTTACGGTGAGCGTGGTTCCAACGCCATCGAGCCCAACACTCCGCTGGTGTTCGACATCCAGCTTGATTCCATCAAGCGTTTCGTCCCCGTTGAGTAGTTCACCATGGCAGCACTTGAAATAGAGGGCAGGATCTCCCAGAAGTTCCCCAAACAGAACGGCCAGAGCGCCAGGGGAGCATGGACCAAGCAGGATTTCATCCTTGAATATCAGGACGGATCCTTCCCGGCTCAGGTCTGCTTCACGTCCTTCGGCAACGACAAGGTTGCCGAGCTGGACAGGTTCCAGGTCGGAGACGAAGTGAAGGTCTCTTTCAACCTCAGGGCCAGGGAATATAACGGCCGTTGGTACAATGACGTCCGTGTCTGGCGTCTGAGCCCTGCCGGGCAGGCAGCCTCGCAGCCTCAGCCGCATCCGGCACCGCAGGCTCCGCAGTACCAGCCTCCTCAGGCTCCGGCTCCGTCAATCGATGACATGCCAGCCGAGGACGATTCCAACGACCTGCCGTTCTAAGGGCTGACCCATCTGATAGTTTGATCACGCCGCCACCATGTCAGTTGTTTCTTGGCATAGTGGCGCGTGTTTCTTTGTATGAGGCGGACTGCCTCTTCGAGGGGGATGGTGCCGTCAAGATATTCAAAGATTTCCTTGTAGCCGACGGTCTGGAGTGCCTGGCAGCTGCGGTAGGGGAGAAGGGAGCGGACTTCCTCCACGAGGCCGGCGTCCATCATCGCGAGCACCCTCCGGTCAATCCGGGAATACAGCTCCTCCCTCGGCCTCTGGAGGCCTGTCTTTACTATCTCGAAATCCCTTTTCTTCCGCGTACCTGTCTTGAAGGAGGAAAGCGGCCGCCCGGAAACCAGGCAGACCTCCAGGGCGCGGATCACCCTCTGGCTGTTGTGGGTGTCTATTGATGAATATGTCTCCGGGTCCCTCGTCTTGAGTTCCGAGGCAAGGCTCTCGATGCCTTCCTCTCCGAGACGTTTCCAGAGCCGGTCCCGGACTTCCTGGTCTCCGTCGGGAAGGTCGTCAAGGCCGTTGCAGACCGCATCGATGTAGAACATCGAGCCCCCTGTCATGACGAGGGTTTCATGCCCTTGGTCGAACAGATCCGAGATCAGGGCTAGGGCGTCCTGCTCGTAGTCCCCGGCTGTGTATGCCTGGGTGACCGGAAAGGTCTGTACGAAATAATGCTTCACAGCAGCCAGCTGTGAAGCATCCGGGACAGCTGTCCCTATCGTCATTCCTTTGTAGATCTGTCTCGAATCGCAGGAGATCACCGGCGAACCATATTCCAAGGCCTTGCGGATGCTGTAGTCTGTCTTTCCTACAGCAGTCGGCCCAAGGATTATTTCGAGCCGGCGGGGCATGGTCTAGAAGTCGAGGTCTTCGGTACCGTCGAAAACTATCTTGCCGTCCTCGTCATCATCCTCTTCTTCTTCGTCCTCATCCGGATCATCGTCGTCGCCAGAGGCGCTGTCAGCGGAGGCGGTGCCGACCGCAGCGCCCCAGTCAGGTTTCTGTCCGGGAAGATGGCGCTGCGAATCCGGAAGATCCTCGAAGGCCACGTAGCCGTTTTCGAACTCGATGGGGTTGGGCCCCTTGGTCTCTATGACGGTGGGAGATGTCCCGGGCCTGTCTTCCGTACCCTCGAAAGTGACGATGACGCTCTTCTTGTTGGGGACGTCGTAGAAATATATGAATGAGGCGACTCCGGCTTCGACTGCATCCTGGACCGTGACCTTGTCGACGGTTCCGGCTCCGAGGTCGAAAAGACCGTAGCGTGCAATCACGCTTCCGTCAGCCGAGAGGGCCTTGAACATTATTAACTGATCCTGGGGGAACTCCATGTCGGAGCGCATCTGCTTGTGAAAAGAATAAAGCGTGCAGCTTCCGTCCATCTGGTAAACCCTGAAGAATCCTTTGATTCCTGCAAGTGTGACTCTGAACTGATAAACCATAAAACTCAAAAGTTATTCAAAAGTACAAAAATTCCCGCTCCGTTGCAAAATAATGTGAAAAACGCTAATTTCGTAATCTGAGAATGAACGCATCCGAAAACATCATCCGAGACTCTTACAGGAGCATTCCAGGTCCTGCTGAAGGACTGTTCAAGGACAACGGCAGCCGTTTTCTCTCATTCGCCTATCCCGTTGAAACAGAGGAGGAGATAAAGGACATAGTGGCGGACCTCAAGAAGAAATACCACGATGCCCGGCACCATTGCTATGCCTATCGCCTTGGGTACCTGGGAGACCGTTTCCGGGCCAATGACGACGGCGAACCTTCTTCTTCTGCAGGCAGGCCGATCCTTGGCCAGATAGATTCCCGGGGTCTGAGTGACACTCTTGTCGTAGTGGTGAGGTACTTCGGCGGCATCAAGCTGGGGATTCCCGGCCTGATACGTGCCTACAAGACTTCCACTGCGGAGGCCCTGGACAATGCGGGGACGGTGGAAAAGATAGCCGGCAACTGGCATAAGGTCAGCTTCGGCTATTCCGGGATGAATGCTGTGATGAAGATCCTAAAGGACATGGACCTGCGCCAGAAGGATCAGGATTTCGGCAACGAGTGTTCACTCAAGGCCTGGGTCAGGCTGTCTGCCCGGGAGGATTTCCTGAAGAGACTCTCCGGAGTCGAAGGATGCACGACGGAACTAATTTAACAATGATAACAAAATGCCTAAGAGTCTGATTTCAATCCAGGATTTCTCGAAAGACGAGATACTCCACATCCTCGATGTAGCACAAGAATTCGAAGCCAACCGCGAGCAGGATTTCCTCGCCGGAAAAGTCGTCGCCTGCCTTTTCTTCGAGCCCTCCACCAGGACCCGCCTTTCCTTCGAGGCCGCAGTCAACAGGTTGGGCGCCAGGGTTATAGGCTTCCCTGACAACCGCAACACCAGCCAGACCAAGGGAGAGACCCTTGAAGACACGATAAAGATCGTCTCCAACTATGTGGACATGATCGTTATGAGGCATCCCATGGCTGGAGCTGCCGACATTGCCGCTTCGGTGGCATCTGTGCCGGTGATCAATGCAGGGGACGGAGCCAACCAGCATCCGACGCAGACCCTTCTCGACCTCTATGCGATAAAGAAGACGCAGGGCAGGCTCGAAGGTCTCGAAATCGACATGGTTGGAGATCTCAAATACGGCCGTGCTGTCCACTCCCTCGTGGATGCACTCAGGCTTTTCAACCCCACTTTCACCTTCACTTCTCCCGAAGAGCTGAACATGCCGAAGAAATACCTGGAAATGCTTGATAAAGACGGGATACCATACAGGCAGGTGGGCAGGATAGAGGACGGTCTCGACACCTGCGATGTCCTCTACATGACCCGCGTGCAGCAGGAGAGATTCCCCGACATGGACGAGTACAACAAGGTGAAGGACGTCTACAGGCTCTCAGCCTCGATGCTCGGAGGTGTCAAGCCCGGCATGAAGATCATGCATCCTCTCCCGAGGGTCAACGAGATTGCTACTGATGTGGACGACACCCCCTATGCCTACTATTTCCAGCAGGCCGGAGGCGGCATGTACGTAAGGATGGCCATCATCTCCTACCTTCTCGGCTACAGATAATCTTAAATAAATTAGCTTATTACTTTTAATTTGAGTAACTTTACCGCCGTTAAGGTTTTAATTTGGAATCTTCTGTTTTACTAATAGTTATAAATTAAAATATTTCAAATGAAAAAGGTTCATGTTTTCAATGCGGGCCCCTGCCTTCTGCCGCAGGTAGCCATCGACAATGCCATTGAGGCCCTCAAGGATTTCAAGGGCACTGGTGTTTCTGTACTCAGCATTTCCCACCGTACAAAGGAGTGGGACGAGACCATGGATGAGTGCCGCGCTCTCTGGAAGGAACTTCTCCACATTCCCGACACCCATGAGGTCGTGTTCCTCGGCGGCGGTGCTTCCCTGCAGTTCCTTTATGTCGCAATGAACTACCTTGAAAAGAAGGCAGCTTACCTCGAGACCGGCGTCTGGGCCAAGAAGGCTCTCAAGGAAGCCAAGGGCATCGGAGAGGCCTATGCCCTCGCCAGCTCAGCCGACAAGAACTATTCCTATATTCCCAAGGGCTACGAGATCCCTACCGACATCGACTACTTCCACATCACTACCAACAACACCATCTACGGTACCGAGATCAAGGAAGACATCGACTGCCCCGTTCCCCTCATCGCTGACATGAGCTCCGACATCATGAGCCGTCCCGTCGACGTGAGCAAGTACGATCTCATCTATGGTGGAGCCCAGAAGAACGTCGGCCCTGCCGGAGTCATCTTCGCCATCATCAAGAAGGATTCCCTCGGAAGGGTCTCCAGGTACATCCCTACGATGCTTGACTACCGCACCCACATCGACAAGCTCTCCATGTTCAACACCCCTCCCGTGTTCTCCATCTTCATGATGAACGAGACCCTGAAGTGGCTCAAGGGCATCGGCGGAGTCGAGGCTATCCACAAGATCGACACCGAGAAGGCCAACCTCCTCTACAACGAGATCGACCGCAACTCCCTGTTCGTCGGAACAGCAGCCAAGGAAGACCGTTCCATCATGAACGTCTGCTTCGTCATGGCTCCCGGCTATGAGACTCTCCAGGACGAGTTCTTCGCCTTCGCAAAGGAGCGCGGCATGATCGGCATCAAGGGCCACCGCTCAGTCGGCGGATTCAGGGCTTCCCTGTACAATGCCTGCACCGTCGAGGACGTCCAGGCTCTCGTAGACTGCATGAAGGAATTCGAAACCCTTAAGAAGTAACTGAATATGAAAATACTGGTTGCAACCCAGAAGCCTTTCTCCGCGGCAGCTGTCGCAGGGATCAAGGAGATTGTCACCGGTGCCGGACATGAGTTCGCCGCCCTTGAGAAATATGCCGACGCAAGCGAGCTGATCGCTGCTGTCGCCGATGTCGACGCCCTCATCATCCGTTCCGACAAGGTGACCACCGAAGTTCTTGACGCCGCCAAGAACCTCAAGATCGTCGTCCGCGCAGGTGCAGGTTTCGACAATGTCGACCTCGCCGCCGCCACCGCCCACAAGGTGGTCGTGATGAACACCCCCGGACAGAACTCCAATGCAGTCGCCGAGCTGGCGGTAGCCATGATGATATTCATGGCCCGTACCCAGTTCACTCCTGCCACCGGATGCGAAGTCCAGGGCAAGCGCCTCGGAATCCAGGCTTTCGGCAACGTCGGCCGTCTGGTCGGCGCGAAGGCCAAGGCCCTCGGCATGGAGATCCTCGCCCTCGACCCGTTCCTCACTCCTGAGCAGATCGAGGCCGGCGGAGCAAAGCCCGTCTTCAACCTTGACGAGCTCTATTCCGGTTCGGACTATGTCTCCATCCACATTCCCGCCCTTCCTTCCACCATCAAGAGCATCGGTTATGACCTGATCACCAAGATGCCCAAGGGCGCTACCCTCGTGAACACCGCCCGCAAGGAGGTCATCGACGAGGAAGGTCTCGAGAAGGCTCTCGAGGAGCGTCCCGACCTCAAGTATGTCACCGACGTCATGCCCGACAACTACGAGACTCTCCGCGAGAAGTTCGGCCTGCGTGTCTTCGCAACTCCCAAGAAGATGGGTGCCCAGACCGCAGAGGCCAACATGAACGCAGGTCTTGCAGCTGCACGCCAGATCGTGGACTTCTTCGCCACCGGCAACACCCGTTTCCAGGTCAACAAGTAGTGTCATTCTGAACGAAGTGAAGAATCTAACGAAGTGAAGAATCTATGGTAAGAGTAAAACCCTTCGCGGCAATCCGCCCGCCCAAAGGCATCGTCACTGAGGTGGCAGCCCCGCCGTACGATGTACTGAACTCCGCTGAGGCCAAGGAAATGGCCGGAGAGAAATCCCTCCTCCACATCACCAAGCCTGAGATCGACTTCGATCCCATGCTTGAGGACCATGACCATAGGGTCTATGACAAGGCCGTCGAGAATTTCAAGGAATGGCA
>JAFUFS010000008.1 GCA_017469745.1 Bacteroidales bacterium
GACCCCACCACCGACTACGTCGGCGGTCCCCCCTCTTACGTGGCCGTGGGTGGCCACGGTTGCTGGGAGGGATACACTCCCGGACCGGAACTGTTCGAGGTTCAGACGTTTTATGAGAGGATGTTCCTGTCGCAGGGGTACAAGATAACCTACATGGCCTTTACCATTGACCATGAAGGCCCTTACAGGCACCCCGAAACCTTTGATTCAGATTATTGGCGCTCGATAGAAGGACCGAGACGCTTTTCTCACTCTCCTGAAGCGACCCAGAGATAGAGCCTGTCGCCACGTCGCAGTTTCTTCTCTCCCTTCCAGTCTTCCGGGAACGAAACAGGAATTGAACAGACTTCCCCTTTCCTGGCCTCACCCACACTATTAAGGTCGACCCGGATCTCACCGATAGTGCCCTCGTAGACTCCGGTGGTGGAACCTATGACCAGATAGTCGTCACCGACGCTCATCATGCCCGATTCCATGGTGATCTCAGCGACCCCCAGACGGTCGTACCAATTGGTCACCTTGCCGCAGTAGACTTTCCTCCTCGTTGCATGGCTGCCGTAGATCTCGCTCCACTCGGCCATCTTCGCGCCCTGGTAGTAGCCGTCCCAGAACCCACGGTTGAAGACTTCGGCAAGATCTTCCTTGAGCATTGATGCCATCTCCTGGGAATATGTTCCGTTGCACACAGCATCGGCCGCCTTCCGGTAGCAGGATGTCGTTCTCTTGACATATTCAGCGGACCTGGCCCTCCCCTCGATCTTGAAAACCTTGACTCCGGCTTCTATGATCTTGTCCATGAACTCGATGGTACAGAGATCCTTCGGGGAAAGGAGGTACTTGTTCCTTAGGTTCAGTTTTTCGCCTGTCTCCAGGTCGGTCAGTTCATATCCTCTCCTGCAGAGCTGGTAGCAGTCACCGCGGTTGGCGGAATGCCCGCACCCGTGGAGGCTCAGGTAGCATTTGCCGGAAACAGCCATGCAGAGAGCTCCGTGCGCGAACATTTCTATCCTCACTGGCTTGCCGGAGGGCCCTTTTATGCCCTCGCTGACGATTGCATCGTGGATGGACTTGACCTGCCTAAGGGTAAGTTCCCTTGCCAGCACGACCACATCGGCAAAGCTGGAATAGAATCTCAGGGCCTCGATGTTGGAGATGTTAAGCTGTGTGGAGGCGTGGACTTCCATCCCGATTGACCGGCAGAAGGAAATCGCCGCCATGTCAGAAGCAATGACCGCATCCACGCCGGCCTCCTTCGCAGCATTCAGGGTCTCCCTCATGGACGCAAGGTCATCCTCATAGAGGGCGATGTTGAGGGTCAGATAGGTCTTGACTCCGTTTTCCCGGCAGATCCGCACTATCTCTCCTAAGTCTTCCGGAGCGAAGTTGCCGGCCGAGTGCGAGCGCATGTTCAGGCGCCCCACTCCGAAATAGACGGAATCCGCCCCGCCCTCGATAGCCGCCCTCAGGCATTCAAAATTGCCGGCGGGTGCCATGATTTCAAGTTCCTTGCTGTCCATCATCAGGTCAATGTGAGTTGCAAAGATAGCCATTTTCAGATATTTTGGCTATATTGCAGGAGTGAACACTAGAATCACTTTGTGAACAATCATGAAAGTCAGAATCAGCATTGAGTATTTCACCTCATTCGGTGAAAGCGTCTGCATGGTCTTGAGTGACGGGAACGTCATCCCTATGCAGTATGTCCTGCAAGGAATCTGGATGGCGGATCTCTCTGTTCCTGCCAGCACAAGATCACTCGACTATTCCTTCGAGCTGCGCAGGGGCGCAGCCACCCTCAGGCGTGAATGGTCCGGCCACAGCATCACGCTGCCTTCAGGCAGGAAACTCTCGGTTCTCGAGGTGCGTGATGCCTGGCATGACAGGCCCGCGGACTCCCCGTTCTGGACGAAAGCTTTCACGGATGTGATATTCCGTAAAAAAGTCCCTTCCAGGGTCTCCAGGAAGGGTAACCTCGCTTTTATGGCCACAGCTTCGCAGGTCAGGCGCGGAGAAGTCCTCGCCATTGCCGGAAGCGGGTCCGTCCTCGGCGATTGGAAGAAGTTCACCCCGCTTTCATCAGCCGGCTCGCCGCTCTGGAGCATATTCATGGACGTCAAGGAACCTTTTGAGTACAAGTACGTCATCATAGATTCGGAAACCAAGGAAGCAAGGGTCTGGGAATCCGGTCCCAACCGTTCCTGCCACGAAGTCCCTGATGCAGATTCCCTCCTGGTCATAAGGGAGAGGGAACCCATCTTCGACAGGACGCCATGGAAGGGTTCAGGCGTGGCTATCCCGGTCTTCTCATTGCGCAGCGAAGACAGTTTCGGAGTGGGTGAGTTCCGTGACATCCGGAAACTGGCCGACTGGGCTGCCGCATCGGGGATGAGCGTCATCCAGATCCTTCCGATCAACGACACCACGATGACCCGCACCTGGACCGATTCTTACCCTTACAATGCCAATTCCACCTTCGCCCTTCATCCGCAGTTCATCTCCCTGCCTGAAGCTGGCGTGAGAGTCACCAAGGAATATCTTTCCCTCCAGAAAGAACTAAATTCTCTCCCTCAGATCGACTATGAGCGCGTGAATGACGAGAAGGACCGCCTGCTCAGGAAGGCCTTCAAGACTGTCGGCAAGAAAGCACTGGTGGGGCCTGAGTTCAAGGCTTTCTATGATGCCAATGAGCATTGGCTTGTGCCTTATGCCGCCTTCTGTGTCCTCCGTGACCTTAACGGCACTCCCGAGTTCGGAAAGTGGAAGGAGCTTTCTGAATATTCCAGGACGGCTGTAGACTCATTCCGGGCAGGCCATGCCGACGAGATGGATTTCTACCTCTGGGAGCAGTTCTGCCTGGATGCCCAGCTCAAGGATGCAGTTGAATATGCTCATTCAAAGGGAGTTGCCATCAAGGGCGACCTGCCGATCGGAATAAGCCGGACCAGCGTGGACGCCTGGCAGTATCCGGAACTCTTCAACCTTGATTCACAGGCAGGGGCTCCACCGGATGCCTTCTCGGAGGACGGCCAGAACTGGGGCTTCCCAACCTACAACTTGGAGGAGATGTCCAAGGACGGCTACGGCTGGTGGAAGGCCCGCCTGGGAAAGATGAGTGAATATTTCGACGCATTCCGCATCGACCACATCCTGGGCTTCTTCAGGATCTGGGAGATCCCGCTCGGAATCAAGTCCGGCTTGCTCGGACACTTCAATCCTGCCCTGCCATATTCAAGGGACGAACTCGTCGGAAGGGGATTCGATCCAATTTCCGAACTCTTCGTTCCGGATCCCCATCGCGAGGGGTGGTTCCATCCGAGAATATCTTCCCAGAACACCCTTGCATTCCAGGCTCTGGATGAGGGAATGAAGAACGCCTACAACGACCTCTACAACGATTTCTTCTACCGCCGCCACAATGCTTTCTGGAAAGAGACCGCGATGAAGAAGCTCCCGGCGCTTCTGGATTCCACCAAGATGCTCGCCTGCGGAGAGGATCTGGGTATGATCCCTGCATGTGTCCCCGAGACAATGGATGAACTCAGGATCCTTTCCCTTGAAGTCCAGAGGATGCCCAAGTCTCCTGAAGACATGTTCGGCCACCCTTCTACCTATCCTTACATGTCAGTCTGTACCACCGGTTCGCATGACACCTCGTCCCTGCGTGCCTGGTGGGAGGAAGACCGCCAGATGACCGACAGGTACTTCCATGAGGAACTTCACTGCGAAGGCCAGGCTCCGTTCAGCTGCGAGCCGTGGATCTGCGAGCGGATCATCCGCGACCATCTCGAATCACCTTCGATGTTCTGCATCCTTCCGCTCCAGGACTGGACGTCGATAGACTCCTCTGTCCGTTATCCGGGCAATCCCGAAGACGAGAGGATCAATGTCCCGGCCAACCCCCGTCATTACTGGCGCTGGAGGATGCCCATCACTCTTGAAGAACTCCTTTCTCATCGGGATTTCAGCAAGCATGTGAATGACATGGTAGCAGCTTCGGGAAGGGGGTAATATTGTGCTGGTACGCAATTGCTTGTCAGATAATTGAATAAATAAAGTGACGGTCCTGAATTCGGGACCGTCACTTTGCTTTAATGATTGATAGTCAGTCTATTGTGTAACAGGCCTATTCGGCTTCAATGGTGATTTCACTAATGTATATAGCTTTCTCGGAAGAATTGCTCCAGGTCAAAGTTATTGTGCCACTATCAGAGCCTGTGAATGTATAAGAAGCAGATTCCATTGAAATAGTTTCGGTACCATAATTTGAATCACCTACGGTTACATTCAATGTCGCACTGATGCCTGAAGCTCCGGCAGTAGTAACAGTCACGGATTTAATTGTTCCTGAAATGCCTGATGTGGAAAGAACCAGTTCAGAAGCAGATTTTTTAGCGCTTCCTACCTGAAGGCCCTTCTTGTAATTACTGGTATCGAAGCCCAAATAACTATCACCGGTCCTCCAGGTGAAGTCCAGATTCCAGTTAAGGTCATTTAATGTCGTAGAGGAAAGAGGACTCGCACTACTTCCGAAGTCACCGCTTTCGAATGTGTAGGAATAAGATCCTTCAATAGGGGTGTCATCTCCACCGGGAGTTACTTCTCCGCCCTGGCTGGCTCCGTTGTCCACGATGTCGGTCAGAATGATGGTCACGTACTTGCCCTGGCTGGTGAAGCCGTTGAAGTAACCATTGACGGTGACATTGTGCCCGCTCAGGTCATCGATCTTCTTTCCTTCGGTGTAGAAACCGCTGGTGCTGATCGGGTAAGTAATGCTTCCCTGCCGTGCGGATGCTCCTTCTACGATGACGTTGTAGTAATTGCCAGACTTTACTAGATCTCCGGTGAATGTGATGTATTCAGCAGAAGCCGCGGAATAGTTGTCCAGCGATGACGTGATGTCATCGGCAGCAGGGTGTGAAACCTGGTTGCCTGAAGAAGAGACTGTTACATCAGAAGCAGAGCTGATGGTTATTTCCGGTACGCCATTGTAAGTGGTCTTGGTTCCCTTGATCGAGACGATGTCGCCGATTCCGGCAGGAATGCTGATCTTTGAACCATGATAGAGGTAGGCTGCGCTGGCGCCGTCTGAAACTATGACACCCTGTGTGGACTGTGCGACCACGAGGGCATTTGCCTCAAACTGAGTTCCGTCCTCAAGCTCGATGACCTGGCTGATGGTCATTGAGGAAGTACCGTTGTTGCTCCTCTTGGTTGCGATGATGTAAGCAGTACCGTCAGTTACACCGTACCAGTAGCCTTCCACAGTGACGTTGTGTCCGTCAAGGGCCTCCATGCTGAGTCCTTCGTGAGGATTGTAGACCAGAACCTTGGTAGTGGCTCCGGGAACAGCGATGATGCATGCCCCGTTCTCAACAGTCATATCTCCTGTGACAGTCACGTACCGGGCTGTGGAAGGAGAATAGGAATCCAGGGACTTGGTGATGTCAGTTGCTGAAGGATAGGTGACCTTGTTGCCGGAAGAGGCGACGTCGAAATCGCTGATGCTCTCAAGGTCGGTGATTCCGTTGAAGGTGCCGGTCAGGGCCTTGAAGCTGACGGAGTCTCCGATTTCGGCCATGCTCTGGCCAGCGTTGACGAAGGCTGCACTCTCTCCGTCGGTGATGACGAAACCGTTGGTGGTGATCGCAGTTACGAGGGAGGTCTCAAGTTCGATGTCTTCTCCTTCCTCCATGGCCACGGCTTCGGTCACGTCGATGCTTGCACCGCCGGTGTAAGGAGCCTGGATCACGGTGCAGGTCTCGGTGAGATCATTGCCGCTGAAGACCACGGTAGCCTTCCTTTCCGCCTCGGTAGTGTTTCTGGTGGCGGTGAAGGTGAACAGCTTGTCAGTGAGTCCCTTAGTTGTGGGGTCTACGCTGAGCCAGTCGCCGCCTTCGGTCACGGTGGCGGTGACGCGGATGTTGGTGCTGACTACGAAGGCAACCTTCTGGCGGCGGCCGTCGATGTTGACTTCGCTGCTGGAAAGGACGAGGGCGTCCCTGGTGATCTGCTGCAGCGAAACTACGGTTCCGTCTTCGAGGGTGATCTTGCATTCGCGGTAGTCATAAGACTCGTTGGACTGGACGTTGAGGACAACCTGGTCGCCGGCTTCGACGACTTCTACCCAACCTTCAGCATCATCGCTGAGCTCAGCAATGCATGAAGCCACGGGGATTATGAACTCTCCGCCTTCAGGATCGACCACATATTCAGTTTTCACCTCAGGCTTTGCCTCCTCGTTGTAGCCGATATTGATGATCTTGACGAATGAACCTCCGTTGTCGTCGGTGAGAAGGAACATGACCTTGGTGGGGCTGACGTTGGCCGGAGACTTGATCGAGATCCTTCCGGAGGTCTCGTCAGCAGGGTAGAGGGTAACGGTCCATCCATTGTTTTCGAAGGTCTGGATCGAGGTCTTGGCACCTTCGGGAGCAACGATCTTGTAGGATGTGCTCAGCACTTCGCTGTTGCGCATCTTCTCGAATACGGTTTCGATGAAGATCAGCTGAAGCTTGTTTGCAGCGTTGGCAAGAGGCAGGGTGATGACGCTGCCGTCACTGAGGGTGAAAACTGCATTGTTGGCATCTGTAACCACGCTCTCGAAGAGGCTGACGGAAGAAGTCTGGCCTTCGACCTTTGTCCATGTGGACTCTCCATCATAGGAAACGAACCACTGGTCGTCTTCGATTTTCAGCTTGGGAGTCTTTCCGGTCGAAACCTTGTTCCCTGAAGCGTCGAGAAGCCAGTTCCCTCCAACGGTCCAATAGTAGTTGCCGTCGGAATCCTGCTTTGCTCCGAACTGGGGGATGAGGGCTTCCGTGGAGAGGATGGTTACTGTCGTTCCGTCAGAGAAGGAGACGGCCTGTCCTTTGTCAGTCGTCCTTATGGCCGTGACGGTGATGTTTTTCTGAAGTGCAGACACGATCGACTGCAGCGAGCTGACGTTCGAGTTGAGGCTTTCGAGAGATTCGATCTTAGCCTTCTGGGCATTCAGCTCCGCCCAGACCTTCGAATCGTCATACTTGCATCCTGCCAGCATGCATGCGAGGGGCAGGAGTAAGAATAGAAACTTTTTCATTTGATATCTTGATTTGTTGTTAGTTATTAACTAAGTGTATAATCGAGTAAAAATACGCAGAATCTCTCTTAGACGCAAGTAACTGATCCAAGATGGGGACCAAAAGTTATCAACAGTCCTTTGTTGATAATGCCGCTTTGCTTAAAAATGCTATATTTGTAGAAATAAGCAGATTAATCCATGTTGTCATTTGAAAGCGATTACACCGAAGGTGCGCATGAAGCGATCCTTCGCCGTTTGATGGAAACCAACCTCGAGCAGACTCCCGGTTACGGCCTTGACAGGTACTGTGAAAGCGCCAAGAACAGGATCCGTGAGGCATTCGGCATCCCTGGTGCTGATGTGTTCTTCCTTGTCGGTGGCACACAGACAAATTCCACCGTCATAGCTTCCATGCTCCGTGGCTATGAAGGAGTCGTGGCAGTGGAGACCGGTCACATTGGAGTCCACGAAAGCGGGGCAGTGGAGTTTACAGGCCACAAGGTACTTACCCTGCCTCATCACGATGGCAAGATGGCAGCCGAAGACCTTAAGGCTTATCTCGAGGCTTTCTATGCAGACGGTACGTACGAACATATGGTCATCCCCGGGATGGTCTACATCTCCTTCCCGACCGAGTTCGGGACGATATATTCAAAGTCGGAACTCAAGGCCCTATATGGGGTTTGCAAGGAATATTCCCTGCCGCTTTTCATCGACGGTGCCCGTCTTGGATACGGCCTGATGAGCGGATATAATGACATTGATCCGATGGAGCTTCCGCAGCTTTGCGACGTCTTCTATGTCGGAGGAACCAAGGTCGGTGCCCTTTTCGGGGAAGCCGTAGTCTTCACGAGGGGCAATGCTCCGGCTCATTTCTTTACAACCATCAAGCAGCATGGGGCGCTGATGGCCAAGGGCCGGCTGCTCGGACTGCAGTTCGACACCCTTTTCACCGACGGACTTTACTTCAAGATCGCGGACCATGCCGACAGGATGGCGGCCTTGCTTAAAGGAATATTCCTGGAGAAAGGCTACAGGACTTTCATCGATTCGCCGACCAACCAGCAGTTCTTCGTGATGTCACGCCGGAAGGCCGAGGAACTTCACGGGAAAGTCCGCTTCGAGGACTGGTGTCCCGTGGACGCGGATAACATAGCCGTACGCTTCGTCACCAGCTGGGCCACCACCGAAGACAACGTCCTAGCCCTGAAAGACATCATCTGACAATAACGCAAAAGCAGGCATCCATTTAGGGCTGGATACCTGCAGAAAAGCTAACTAGATAATGACAAAAAGAACTACATACTTTGTTCTCACCTCCTAATAATGCAAAAGTATGTACTAATCAGATTATTTCAAAAACAGAATACTTATCTTTCGGCCTTTTTAAGGGGTTTTAATTGAAATTTATGCTCTTACCCCCGACTTACGGAAACGAAAAAAGGGCAACTTCCACCGAAGTTGTCCCCTTGTGCGGGTGAAGGGACTCGAACC
The DNA here is from genome assembly GCA_017469745.1 of Bacteroidales bacterium. Lineage (GTDB taxonomy): Bacteria > Bacteroidota > Bacteroidia > Bacteroidales > UBA932 > Cryptobacteroides. The sequence continues at coordinate 8,555 of JAFUFS010000008.1, forward strand.
CATACGCCGAAGCACCAGATCCTAAGTCTGGCTTGTCTACCAGTTCCAACACACCCGCAATCGGACTGCAAAGTTAAGCATTTTTTATTCTTCTCCAACTGCCTCTCCGAGGGCTTCAAGGGCTTTCTGCTCAATGGAGGATAGTTCCTCGGTCTCTTCGGCCGAGTAGGCTATCTCCGTCTTCTTTTCTTCCACAGCCTCCTGGGCCTTTTCCTGCTGGAGCATGGCCTGCTCCACTCCACGGTTGAAGATGTTATGGATGGAATTGACCAGGTTCAGCCTCACGTCGTCGATCTCATCGTCGAACAGAGGGATCTTCGCGCTCTTGAACTTGGCTTTCCCGAGTTTCCATTTCCAGTCCATGAAATTGCCGCCGAGGTTGACGCCGAACCGGAACGGGATAGGGGACTTTATGGCTGAGACATGGTACTTGAAATTCTGGTCGAAGCCCTGGATGCCGTTGAGAGCGACCGTGTACCGGTCGACCTTGAGGATGAACGGGAAGACCTCAAGCTGGTTTTCCTTGATGATTCCGCGGGCCGACATGGAATTGATGTAGCTTGAATCCTTATCCTTGAACATCAATGTCTTGCGAAGCTTGTCGAGATCCTTGCTCTCGCTAAGGGACAGGTCTTTTCCGTCAATCTTGATCATTCCGTTCAAGGAAGGCAGCACTATGTTCATGGTTGTGTCTATCGAAGCGGTGGTTGCAATCTCGCAGTCCAGCAGGCCCTTGAAGGCCTTCAGCATCGGCATGATGCTGTCGACGGCGGGGAAGAGCTGGATGACTTTTTCAGCCGTTATGTTGGAAAGCATCAGATCGAAACCGGCCTTCAGGTCTTTCTTGGTGCGCGTCGAGTAGAAGCCTTCCAGGAAGACTTCTCCCATGTTCGTCATAGCCAGGGTGTTGGTGACCTGCAGGCAGCGTTCCTTCATCTCCAGGTCTGTCGAAACGAACGAAGTTTCAAGGTCTGAATATTTTACCGTTTCCGCCTGGACGGAGACCTTTGCGTTGAGGTTGGCAGGAATGACGATGAGTGAGTTCAATGAACTGGTGTCGACAACCGCCTCCTCCTTTACGCTGTTGAGATAGGTACCGTCATCAACTCCCGAAAGGGCCGTCTTTTCTCCGGGAGGAACGAACTGGCTTCCTGCATTCATCGCCAGCAGGATCTCGTTGAGGTCGATCCTGTGCGAGCTGACTCTCATGTCGAGGTTCATCCTTCCCCTGCCGGAGGTGATTGCCCTCTTGATTCCGGTGAGCGATCCGGTGGCCGAAATGTCCGAAGAACCGGAGTTGACCGTCAGGCTCGAGAGGTCTATCCTGTTGTTGGTGAACTTACCGCTGAGGCCGGAAAGGTTGTTTTCAAGCGGATAGTAAGGAGTGATGACCTTCCCCTCCTTGATCTTGAGGTTTCCGGAGAAAGTCCAGTCGTTGAAATACTTCGCTACACCCTCTCCGAGCTTGAGGTTGATGTCTTTCTTTTCGAAGTCTTTCTCTGAAAGGAAATCCGGCATTTTCCCGTCGCGTAACCTCGAGGCCAGCCTTCCGGTCAGGGTGTCCCGCTTTTCCTTTGCTTCAACTGAATTAGGATGGGCAGAAAGGCTCAGGCCGGCTCCTGAAAAAGAGTAGCGGTTGACGCTCTCCCTGACGAACACGGACTTGTTGCTGCTGGAAATGGTGAGGTAGGGGACATTGACCTTGCCTTCAGGAACGAGGGACAGCTTGATGGTGTTCTCCGATCCCCTGACTCCGACGAAGCAAGAATCCACGTCCATCATTCCGATCGATGAGATGTCCAGGTGGCCGTGGATAGGATGCCTTCCATGGCTTCCTTTGATGGTTTCTTCGGTGTTGTGAGCGGAAAGCCTGATCCCTCTTCCCCGGAAGAAAGTGGTTTTCCCATATTCAGCGAACAGACTGTCTACGGCGGCCGAGATTCCGACATGGTCGTGGTCTTCGCCCTCCTCTTCATGGTGCGAGAACGGTCCGAGTTCGATGGCGGTGCTTCCCAGGTAGGCGTTGATCGAGTCCTTCGGAGCCCGGATGCGAATTCCGTCGCTGACGAGCCTTCCCGAGAGGCTTGACTCGCCGAAATTGTAGATGTCCAGCTGGGAGAGCCTGAACCCACCCTTGAGATTGCCGTCGAGGTTGCCGTTCGCGAAGATTCCAAGATCTTCGGGAAGGAAGCGTACTAGGGAATCCAGTTTCAGGTGCACCCGGCTGTCAATGTTCATCAGCGGATCCCCGGCCAAAAGGTCGTTGGCCGAACCCTTGAGCTGGATGTCTGCTCCGTTAATGTGGAAGCAGAGGTCCTGTACGTCGGTCACGAGTTTTCCGTCCTTCACGAAGGCTGTGGCGTCCAGATCCATCCTTCCTTCTTCGTCGATTCCTTCCCATCCAACTTTCGAATCCGGCACGCTAAGGTGGACTGACATCTGCGGAAGTTCCTTGGTCTGAGCAATATAGTACCCGTTGCAATGGGCGTCGAGGGAGACCCTGGCGTCGGTCTTGAGTTTCTTCAGGATAGGGAAATTATCCCCGAAATACCCGGTCACCTCGCTGACCGGCTGGTCGTCGATCGTTGCGTCTGCCTTTATGAATATGTTCTCGCCGCTCATGTCCACCAGCCCGTCCGCAGCCATCTCGATCATGGCCACCGATGCCTTGAGCCCTTTGACTGAATATATTCTCTTTTCCAGGTCGGGGAAGAATCTGGTCTGCAGCTTGAAGGGCAGGTCCAGCGTCCCTGTGGCTGAAGTCCTTAGATGGAGCCTGGTGTCAAGGTCGACATCGTAATGCTGCTCCCTGTGATTCTTGACGGACAGGTGGTCGAGGCTGACGGCTCCTTCCAGGTCATCGGGGATGCTGGTATAGACCGTGAAAGGATTCTTCTCCAGGCTTACCCTGCCGATGGAAATAGGGGGCAGTTTGATGGAAGAAGTGTCTTCAGGGTCGGAAGAGGGAAGACGGAGGACGTTCCAGTTGCCGGAGAGGGAATCGTAGCGGTGTAGGAATATCCTTGGATGCTCGAGGACTACATGAGGGATGCGGATCTTTTTCTTGAGGGCCTCCATGTAGTTTACTGATGCGCTGAGCCGTGAGAAACTGGCCAGGGTGTCGGATCCTTCGCTGCGGACAGATCCTTCGCTGCGCTCAGGATGACAGGGGGATGATGGAAACTGCCAGCCGGAGAAATGGAGGGAGTCTCCCGGAGGGATCAAGGAATCGAAAGAGGCGAACCGTTCATGGGGATAAGTCAGGACGAAACCGTCGATGCTGATGTTGAGGTTCGGGAAGCTCTTGAACACCGAAGCCTTTATGTCGGAGAACTCGACGTTCCCTTCGACATATTCACTGGCGTAGCGGTTGGCGATGCTTGTCAGGACCCTGGAATTCAGGACGATCTGGATTCCCACGAGCAGAATTGCCCACAGGCCCAGGACCGACCAGAGGAGGACCTTCCACCAACGCCCTTTCCTTGGCTTGCTAACTTGTTTCTGTTCCGATTCTTCCATTGGCTCCTTAACTCATTATGAAGCTGGAATTAAAGGCTCCTGAAGCAAATTTATGCAAAAAAAAAGACAAACCCTTGGGATTTGTCTAATTACTGATTCCAGGAAAACTCTTACTGCTCGTCCTGGAGCTTGAGATGCTGGACGTAGATAGCCTTCATCCTGGCAGCTCTCTTCTTTACGGAAGGCTTCTCGAAGTTCTTGCGGGCACGCATCTCGCGGATCGCACCAGTCTTCTCGAATTTCCTCTTGAATTTCTTCAGAGCCCTTTCGATGTTTTCGCCTTCTTTAATGGGAACTATGATCATTGCTAATTTACCACCTCCTTTTTCTCAAAGCGGGTGCAAAGATATGAAAAATTTCTTAATTTTGTCAAAACAAAAATGTTATTTCAATGGACAGCCCGTTTTTGTACAACAAGTATGTGACAGGCCAGCGTTTCATAGGACGCAAGGAAGACTGCACAATTCTTGGGAATCTGCTCTCCCAGAGCGAGAACGTGGTCATCTGGGAACCTTACGGGACAGGAAAGAAATCCATCATCCATCAGGTGCTGACCAGGCTCAAGGTTTCGGGCGTCCGTTTCACTACAGGGGACATAACTGCTCTTGACATCCGTTCCAACGAGGTGTTCATAAGGCGTCTCGGAGCCGCTGTGATAAAGCTCGTGGCTTCGACACCTGACGAGTATGCCCAGATAGTCGCCAACTATCTTTCAGGAACGCATTTCGTCTTCGACCGCAGCGCTTATTCCAGTTCGGACATCATCCTTTCCACCAACTGGGATCTGGACGACGGAGATTACCGTGCAGTCCTCAGGTTGCCCTACCTGCTTTCGGCCGCGACTGGGGAGAAGATGTTCATGATCATCGACGAATTCCAGAACATCGATCTCACCGAGGACGGCGAGAAGATCTTCAAGATGATGGAAGAGGTTATGGACGAGATGCGGGCAGCCGGCCATAAGACATTCTCCTACATATTCCTTGGCTCGCAATACAATGCCATGCAGGACATCTTCGTCAAGAGGCACTTCTTTTACCGCAGGGTCGAGCGCCTCAAGCTCAGCAAGGTCGAGGAAAGGGAGATCGTCGAGCATATAATCAAAGGTTTCCTGTCGAGCGGTAAGGTTATCGACAGGGACCTCATCAGCGGAGCCTGCCGCCTTTTCAGGTGCAACCTCTACTATATCAATCACTTCACATCGATCTGTGATTCCCTTTCCAAGGGTTACATAATGGAACCCGTCCTGCTGGAAGCCCTGGAGACAATCCTGGCCATCCACAAAGGGCGCTTCATATCCATCATGAACGACCTTACCACCTTCCAGGTCAGTCTCCTGAAGGCCATCATCGACGGCTACACCAAGTTCAGCACAGCGGAGGTGATCCGTAAATATTCCTTGAACTCCTCGGCCAATGTCCGCAGGCTCAAGGACGCTCTCATGAAGAAGGAGATCCTGACCTTCGTCGGCGACGACGAACGTCCCCTGATCTTCGATCCTCTCTTTGAATACTGGCTCAAGAACACTTATTTCAAGCGCCCCTGATGTCATTCTGAACGAACCCCAGTTGTCATTCTGAACGAACCCCAATTGTCATTATGAACGAAGTGAAGAATCTATAATAGTATGTCCAAGAAAAAAATAGCAGTTCTGACGGGCGCCGGAGTGAGCGCCGAGAGCGGATTGAGCACTTTCAGGGGTTCAGGCGGCCTGTGGGGAGAATACGACCCGCAGGAAGTCGCTTCCATCGAGGGATGGTACCGTAACCGCAAGCTGGTGCTGGGCTTCTACAACCAGCTCAGGAAGCAGCTGTCCGAAGTCAAACCCAATGCCGCCCACCTTGCTATAGCCGACCTTGAAAAGGAATATGACGTAACGGTCATCACCCAGAACGTGGACAACCTCCACGAGAGGGCGGGCAGCACCAGGGTGCTCCACCTCCATGGCGAAGCCACCAAAGTACGACCCGAGAACGGGGAATACGACCGGACATATTCAGAAAAGGAAGTTATCGACGTGGGCTACGAGCCCGTGAACCTGGGCGATCTGGCTCCGAACGGCAGCCAGCTTCGTCCCCACATTGTCTTCTTCGGCGAGGCGGTGCCGAACATCGAAAAGGCTATCGACATTGTCTCGTACGCTGACATAATGCTGATCGTCGGCACGTCGCTGAATGTCTATCCTGCGGCGGGACTTTATCGCTATGCCAAGAACGGCGTGCCTGTCTATCTGATCGATCCTGAAGACGTTGCAATCTACGATCCAAGGATCACCCACATCAGGGAGGTCGCCACCAAGGGAATGGAAGTTTTTACAACCAAATTATAGGAATATGTATCTTCTGGGTTATGATGTCGGCAGTTCGTCCGTTAAGGCCAGCCTGGTGGACGTCGAGACCGGGGAATGCGTCGCCAGCGCGTTCTATCCCAAGCACGAGACCACGATCATCTCGAAGAAGGCCGGTTGGGCTGAACAGGATCCCCTGGTATGGTGGGACAGCGTGAAGCATGCAACGGCAGAGGCCCTGTCTGATGACAAAGTGAATGCGTCGGAGGGCATAGCCGCCATAGGCATTTCTTACCAGATGCACGGCCTCGTGTGCCTGGACAAGGACGGCTACCTGTTGAGGAATTCCATAATCTGGTGCGATTCCAGGGCGGTCCCTTACGGCGATGCTGCATTCAAGGCCCTTGGAAAAGAAAAGTGCCTCGGGCACCTGCTGAATTCTCCAGGCAATTTCACAGCCTCGAAGTTGGCCTGGGTCAAAGAAAACGAACCGGAGCTTTTCGACAGGATCGACAAGATCATGCTTCCGGGAGACTACATAGCCTACAGGATGACCGGTGAGGCCTGCACTACTGTCGGAGGTCTTTCCGAGGGAATGTTCTGGGACTTCAAGGAGAACCGTCCGGCTTCCTTCCTTATGGACTGGTTCGGTTTTGACGAAAGCTTTATCCCGAAGATCGCCCCTACGTTCTCCGAGCAGGGGAGACTTTCCAGGGAAGCAGCTGAAGAACTCGGACTCGAACCCGGAATCCCCATTACCTACAGGGCCGGGGACCAGCCGAACAATGCGCTGTCCCTCAATGTGTTCAATCCTGGTGACGTGGCTGCTACGGCAGGTACGTCCGGCGTAGTCTACGGGGTCAGCGGCAAGGTCAGCTACGATCCCAAGTCCAGGGTCAACACCTTCGCCCATGTGAACCATGACGCCCTTGATCCCAGGCTCGGAATACTGCTCTGCATCAACGGAACAGGTATCTCCAACGCTTGGATCAGGAGGAATGTAGTGCCTGAAGGAATGATGTACGACCAGATGAATGCTGCAGCTGCCGAGATCCCTGTCGGCAGTGAAGGCATCTCTATCCTTCCATTCGGAAACGGAGCAGAGAGGATGCTCTCGAACAGCGAGACGGGCTGCGGAATCTTCGGCCTCAATTTCAACATCCACACCTGGAAACACCTCGTGAGGGCCGTCCAGGAGGGAATAGTGTTCTCGTTCAAGTACGGCGTCGACATCATGGAGGAGATGGGAATGAAGGTGGGAGTGATCCATGCCGGTCATGCGAACATGTTCATGAGTCCCATATTCAGGGACACCCTTGCCGGAGTGACAGGTGCCACCATCAAACTCTTCAACACTGACGGTGCGGCTGGTGCTGCCCGCGGTGCGGGAATCGGAGCCGGCATCTACAAGGACAACAACGAGGCTTTCGCTTCGCTCAAGCGGATGGCCGTCGTGGAACCTTCCGGAGATGAAAGGTACGCTGAAGCCTACTCCCTGTGGAAGGAAAGACTGATGAAGACAATTAACAATCAATAAACAAGAATATGGCAAAAGAATATTTCCCCCAGATCGGAAAGATCCCCTTCGAGGGACCTCAAGGCAAAAGCCCGCTTGCATTCCATTATTATGAGCCCGACCGCATCGTACTCGGCAAGAGGATGGAGGACTGGCTGAAGTTCGCGATGGCCTGGTGGCACACCCTTGGCCAGGCGAGCGGTGACCAGTTTGGAGGCCAGACCCGTGCCTACGCATGGGATGAGGCTGCTGATCCCATGCAGAGGGCCAAGGACAAGATGGACGCCGGTTTCGAGATCATGCAGAAGCTCGGCATAAAGTACTTCTGCTTCCACGATGTGGATCTCGTCGAAGAGGCTCCTACTATCGCTGAATATGAGGCCCGCATGAAGGAGATCACCGACTATGCCATCGTCAAGATGCAGGAGACCGGAATCAAACTCCTTTGGGGTACGGCCAACGTCTTCGGTCACAAGAGGTACATGAACGGTGCCGCGACCAATCCTGACTTCAATGTGGTCGCCCGCGCAGCCGTCCAGATCAAGAACGCCATCGACGCCACCATAAAGCTCGGCGGAACTAACTACGTGTTCTGGGGCGGTCGCGAGGGCTACACAAGCCTTCTCAACACCCAGATGCAGAGGGAGAAGGATCACCTAGCGAATATGCTGAAGGCTGCCCGTGACTACGCCCGAGCCAACGGCTTCACCGGCACCTTCCTCATCGAGCCCAAACCTATGGAGCCTACCAAGCACCAGTATGACGTGGACACCGAGACCGTGATCGGTTTCCTCCGCGCCCACGGTCTTGACAAGGACTTCAAGGTCAACATCGAGGTCAATCATGCGACTCTTGCCGGCCACACCTTCGAGCATGAACTCGCAGTGGCTGTCGACAACGGCATGCTCGGCTCCATCGATGCCAACAGGGGAGACTACCAGAACGGCTGGGACACCGACCAGTTCCCCGTGGACCTCTTCGACCTCACCCAGGCCATGCTCCAGATCATTCGCAACGGCGGTCTCGGCAACGGCGGCTCCAACTTCGACGCCAAGCTGAGGCGCAACTCCACTGATCCCGAGGACATATTCATTGCCCACATCTGTGGAATGGATGCAATGGCAAGGGCACTTCTGGCCGCTGCAGCCATCGTAGAGGAGTCTCCGATCCCCGGAATGGTAAAGGAGCGCTACTCTTCCTTTGATTCCGGAGAAGGCAAACTGTTCGAGGACGGCGCCCTGACGCTCGAGGAACTCGTGGCCTACGCCAAGAACCATGGCGAGCCCGAGACCCGCAGCGGCCGTCAGGAGCTCTACGAGACCCTTGTCAACATGTATATCAAATAATTGGGTAAAAATTATTTTGCCGGATTCACAGATATTACTATCTTTGCAGTCCATTTTATGGCCCGGAGGCTCCGGAAGACGTTCGCAAGTGCGGACGCGCCTCAGGCTGAAACTTAAATAAGTTTTGTTTTTTATGTACGCAATTGTTGACATTGCAGGCCAGCAGTTCAAGGTTGAAGCCGGAAACGAGATCTTTGTGAACCGCCTCGCAGCGGCCAAGGACGCTTCCGTCGAGTTCGACAAAGTCCTGCTGATTGACTCCGAAGGGCAGATCCAGCTCGGTAATCCTTATGTGAAGGGCGCAGTCGTGAAGGCCACGGTCCTCGATGACGAGGCAAAGGCCGACAAGGTGCTCGTGTTCAAGAAAATCCGTCGCAAGGGTTTCCAGAAGCTCAATGGCCATCGCCAGAAGCTTTCCAAGATCCGTATCGACGCTATCGCTTAATTTCTTAAAGAGTAAAGATTATGGCACACAAAAAAGGTCAGTCAAGTTCAAAGAACGGCCGTGAGTCCCATTCCAAGAGACTTGGACTCAAGAAATTCGGCGGTGAGGTCGTTAAGGCCGGTAACATCATCGTAAGGCAGAGGGGCACCGTCCACAACCCTGACAAGAACGTCGGTATGGGCAAGGACCACACTCTCTACGCCCTCGTAGACGGCACCGTGAAGTTCACGAAGAAGAAGGAAGACAAATCCTATGTCTCCGTCATCCCTTTTGAGAACTAAGCTCGGAGGAAAATAGATTAAGGAGGACTTGCTTCGAGACATCGTGCAGTCCTCCTTTTTCAATAGACTAAAACAACAAGAGATATGCTGACAATCAAGATGCTTCGTGAGGATCCGCAGCGCGTGATCGAGAAGCTCGCAGTCAAGAATTTCGACGCCAGGGAAATCGTGGCCAAGGTCCTCGAACTGGACGCCAACAGAAGGGCTCTCCAGACCGAAAGCGACGCCCTCCTCTCCAGCCAGAAGCAGCTCTCCGCCAAGATCGGAGGCCTGATGAAGGAAGGCAAGAGGGAAGAGGCCGAAGAGGTGAAGAGGGAAGTCACGGCCATGAAGGCCAGGTCCAACGAGCTCCTCGCCAAGGCGGACGCCAACAACAAGGAACTCGACGAGACCATAGTCCTTCTCCCCAACATGCCTTGCGATCTCGTGATCCCGGGCAAGGGCGCAGAGGACAACCAGATCGTCAAGACAGGAGGTCCTGAGGTCCATCTTCCCCAGGATGCCCTTCCTCACTGGGAGCTTGCAAAGAAATATGACATCATCGATTTCGACCTTGGTGTCAAGCTCACCGGTGCAGGATTCCCTGTCTACAAGGGCAAGGGTGCAAGGCTCCAGAGGGCTCTTATCAATTATTTCCTGGATTTCAACACTGCAGCAGGCTACAAGGAGGTCGAACCTCCCGTGGTAGTGAATGCAGCTTCAGGTTTCGGTACCGGTCAGCTTCCTGACAAGGAGGCCCAGATGTATCATGTCGGACTGGACGATTTCTACCTCGTTCCGACCGCCGAGGTCCCTGTAACCAACATATTCAGGGACGTGATCCTCGAGAACGACCAGGTGCCCCAGAAGATGACAGCCTACACTCCCTGCTTCCGTCGCGAGGCCGGTTCTTACGGCAAGGATGTAAGGGGACTGAACCGCCTGCACCAGTTCGACAAGGTCGAGATCGTAAGGGTCGAGAAGCCCGAAAACTCCTACGCAGCCCTCGACGGGATGGTTGCCCATGTGGAGAAGCTCGTGAACAGCCTTGGTCTCAAGTACAGGATCCTTCGCCTCTGCGGTGGCGATCTGAGCTTCACATCCGCGATCACCTACGACTTCGAACTCTGGTCTGCAGCCCAGGGCCGCTGGCTCGAGATTTCTTCTGTGTCGAATTTCGAGACCTTCCAGGCCAACAGACTCCACCTCCGCTACCGTGATGAGGACGGAAAGATCCAGCTCTGTCACACCCTGAACGGCAGCTCGCTTGCTCTTCCGAGAGTCGTGGCCGCCCTCCTCGAGGACAACGAGACCGAAGACGGTATCGTCATCCCTGAGGTCCTGCGCCCCTACACAGGATTCGACAAGATTGACTAACTTTGTCCTTGTCATGGACAAGAGGACTATCATAGGCATCGACCCCGGAACCAACTTGCTTGGTTTCGGGGTAATCGATGTCATCGAGGGGAAGCCCCGTTTCGTGGACATGGGCGTGCTGGACATCCGGAAGGAGAAGGATGCCTATTCAAAGCTCCGCCAGATCTATGAGACGGTCAGCGAGGTTTGCAAGACCTACCATGGCACCGAGATGGCCCTCGAATCACCTTTCTACGGCAAGAACGCCCAGGTCGTGCTCAAGCTCGGCCGTGCCCAGGGGGCTGCGATGATCGCCGCCATGGAGCATGGAATCTCCGAGGTTCATGAATATGCTCCCCGTGAGGCCAAGCAGGCGATAACCGGCAACGGAGCCGCTTCCAAGGAGCAGGTGGACCTGATGATCCGCAAGACCCTCGGGGTTGAACTGAAGGCCGAGCATCTCGATGCAACCGATGCTCTGGCAATAGCCCTCTGCCATTATTATTCAACTTCCAGTCCGCTGGGGAAGATCAAGACCTCTTCGAGTTGGGAAAAATTCATCCAGGCCAATCCGGACAGGATTAAATAGACTTCAGATTATCTTTTTTCTTTCATTTTGATTAAACCGAGTCAGGCTTGATCTGTCAAAATAGTGTTTGAAATAATTACTGTATGAACTTAATGAAAAGATTTGCGGCGGTCTTCGTCGGCGTGATGTCGATCTTCTCTATCGCCTCAGCACAGAACTCCGGTACGCTCAGGGCCGTTCTCCAGGATGAGAACGGAGAGCCTGTCCCCTTTGCGACGGTGTCCGTTTCCAAGGTTGGTAACACCAAACCTTACAAGTATGCCTTAAGCGCTTCGGACGGTAAGGTGACCATCGAGAAGGTGGCCAACGGTAAGTACACCATCAAGGCCGAACTGCTTGGTTACAAGGCTTATTCCAAGGATATCGAGGTCAAGGGGAACCTGGACCTTGGGAATATCACAATGGAAGAGGACAAGCAGGTCCTTGATGCTGCAAGCGTCTCTGCGACAGGTAATCCTATCACCATAAAGAAAGACACGGTAGAGTACAATGCCTCTTCTTTCAAGACCACTGACAACGATATGCTGGTTGATCTTCTCAAGAAGCTTCCCGGCATCGAGGTCGCTGATGACGGTACGATTACCGCTAATGGAGAGACAATCTCCAAGATCACCATAGGAAACAAGACTTTCTTCCTGGACGATCCCCAGATCGCTTCCCAGAACCTTCCTGCAAAGATGATCGAGAAGATCAAGGTCGTGCGCAAGAAGTCAGAGCAGGCCGAGTTTACAGGGATCGAGGACGGCAACGAAGAGCAGGTCATCGACTTGAGTGTCAGGAGAGGCATGATGAACGGCCTGGTCGGAAACCTTTCGGCCGGAGCCGGTAAGGATTTCCCTAAGACTTCCAGCACCTTGGCTGACAACGATGATATCCGTTACCAGACCGGTGCTTTCATCGGAAGGTTCACCCAGAACAGCAACATCAGCTTCATCCTGAACGGTAACAACACCAACAACCGTGGTGCCAACGACATCTCCGGCAACATGATGGGCGGAATGATGGGCGGCATGGGCGGCGGCCGTGGCATGGGCGGCGGAGGTTTCGGTGGCGGAAACGGCATCAATACCTCATGGATGGCAGGTCTCAACGCAGCCGCTGACCTCTTTGATGACAAGATGAACGTTGGAGGCAACTATGTCTACAACCAGTCCAAGAGGGATGTCCTTCAGAGGAGTATCGAAACTGACCGCTCCTTCCAGAATGGTGACTACATGATCACCCGTAACGGTGTCGACACTCCCGGAGTGAACAGTACTACTTCTTATGGCCATAGGTTCGGAATGCGTCTGGACCATAAGTTCAGTGAGAACACGTCGATTCTCTTCCAGCCCCAGATCAACTTCGGAACCGGAAACTATCTCCAGACCTCCGACTTTTCCACGGAAAGGTTCAATAGCCAGAACACTCTTACAAATTCCAGCAACGGTTTCTCCAACAATTCCGGCAACAACAACAACTGGCAGACAAACGGTTTCCTTCTCTTCCGCCAGCGTCTCGGCATGCCAGGAAGGACACTCTCGTTCATGGGTAACTACAGTTTCAGCCATAACCAGATGGACGGCTTCACGCAGTCTCTCACCAACAGTTGGAACACAAAGGAAGGAGACGGACAAGATATTGTCAACCAGAGGACTGAGCAGCTCTCCAACAGTTCTTCCCTTTCCGGAAGGCTGGTCTACACTGAGCCTCTCGGGAACGGTTTCTATGCATCCGCCAACTACAGCTATTCTTGGAGCAAGAACAAATCCACCAAGGATGCCTACGACAGCGGATCCGATGTCATCGGAGACAAGGCTCTCATTTATGATCCACGTGGTGAAGTCAGGAATGAAACCTATTCCAGTAACATCCTGAACAAGAATAACAACCAGAGTGCCGGCCTTGATCTTCAGTACCAGAAGGATAAGATCCATGCCCAGCTCGGCTTCTCTGTCATGCCCAACAAGATCTACAACGAGACCAACAAGGAAGTCTACGACACGACCGTCATCAACATAGCTCCTACGGCAATGTTCTGGTACGACATGGGAGAGACCTCCAACATGAGGATCTTCTACCGCGGCCAGTCAAGGCAGCCTTCAACCACCCAGTTGATGAGGGTTCCGGATAACTCCAACCCCAATGCCATTTCCAGCGGTAACCCCGGTCTGGTCCCGTACTTCAACCATAACATCAACACTGAGTACAGGATGACGAACAGGAAGACTTTCACTTCTTTCAACATCAACCTGAATGGTGGAATGGTTCAGAATCCCATTGTCTCTGCGGTGATCAAGGATAAGAAGAACAGGTCTTACTCCATCCCTTACAACGGTCCCAATTCCTACAATGGCGGAGCGAGGATCTTCTTCAACTCTCCGATTGCGAAGTCTAACTTCTCCATCTTCTCCATGACAAACACTAACTATTCACAGTCGACTTCTTACACTGATGCCGGCTTGGCGATCAGCATGGACAAGTACCTCAATGAGGACGGAGCATTCACAAAATACAAGGAGTTCCTTGAAGACTACCCGGATCCGGCAAAGGCTTCCATATTCAAGGAGAACGTCACCCGCAATTTCTCGTTCAGCGAGAGACTGAGGCTAACCTACCGCAGTGACAACTTCGAGATCATGGGTGGCGCAAGCGGCCGTTACAGCCACATCACCTATTCAGTCAACAAGGGGAACACTACAACAATTGGCGGAGTCAACAACGCAGAGACCTGGACCAACAGTGTTGACGGTTCCATCAACTGGACCATCCCTACACCGGGACTGACTTTCAAGGCCGATGCATCTTACAACTGGTACATCAATTACACTACGGACATCGAGCCTACCATGCTTATCAACCTGGACATCCAGAAACTCCTGTTCAAGAATAAGGTTACGCTTGCCCTCAGGGCTTATGACCTTCTCGACCAGGCCAGGAACATCGGTGTCAGTGAGAGCAACGGTGTGATCACCGAGAGCTGGAGCAACACCCTCGGCCGCTACGTGATCGTGGCCCTTACCTATCGCTTCGGAACCTTCGGAGGAAGGAGAGGCGGCGGAATGAGGATGGGCGGTGGCCCTGGTGGCCCCGGCGGTGGTCCCGGTGCCCCCGGAGGAGGCCGCGGAGGCTTCGGCGGCGGACGTCCACCGATGTAGGAATATTCTTATAAATGAATATGGCGTGCTACTTTACGTAGGCACGCCATTTTTCAATCATGGAAGTCATGTCATCAGGGAGAGGGGAGTCGAAGCGGATCATCTCTCCTGTCCGTGGATGGACAAAACCCAGTGTCTTTGCATGCAGGGCCTGTCTGGGACATAATTCGAAGCAGTTCTCTATGAACTGGCGGTACTTGGCGTAGATGGTGCCCTTTCGGATTTCAGATCCTCCATAGCGGGCGTCGTTGAAGAGGGGATGGCCGATGTGGTTCATGTGCACCCTGATCTGATGGGTCCTCCCGGTTTCGAGCCGGCATTGTACCACCGTGACGTAACCGAACCTTTCCAGGACCTTGTAGTGGGTAACTGCATGCTTCGCCCTTCCGTCATCTTCCGGATAGACCTTGAAACGTAGCCTGTCGTTGGGATCCCTGCCGATGGCCCCGTCCACAGTCCCTTCATCTTCCTTGATGTTGCCCCAGACTACCGCTACGTAGAGACGCTCGATGCTGTGCTCGAAAAACTGTCTGGCCAGGTTGAGCTGGGCATCGTCATTCTTCGCCACTACCAGCAGGCCGGAGGTGTCCTTGTCGATCCTGTGAACCAGGATCCCCATCCTTTCGTCCTCTGCATCTGGTCCCTGGGAGATTCCGAGATGAAATGCGAGGGCATTGATAAGGGTTCCGTTGTAGTTGCCATGTCCGGGATGGACGACCATCCCGGCCGGTTTGTTGACAACAAGCAGATCGTCGTCTTCGTAGACTATGTCGAGCGGTATGTCTTCGGGAAGGATTTCCATCCCGCGGCGCCTGTAAGGCATCATGAAGCGGATGATGTCTCCCGGGCGTACGATCAGGTTGGCTTTGGCCACCTTTTCCCCGACCCTGACATATCCTTCCTTTATCGCACACTGGATCCTGTGACGAGAGGTGTCCTCCAGGTGCGAGGCCATGAACTTGTCGATCCGCATCGGAGTCTGTCCAGGGTCGACGTTCAGGCGGAAATGTTCGAACATCCCCTGTTCTTCGTCCTCCAGCGCCTCTTCGGGTTCGTTAAAGAGCCTTTCCTTGTCCACGGCTAATAGTTTTCCTTGATGTCAAGGGAGAGATGGATTGTGACGTCCGACCCCATCAGGAAGGGACTCTTCGAAGCTCCGGGAGTCTGCTTGTAAACAATCGCATTGAGTGAATCCGTGTAGGTCTTGACTGTCTTGTCAAACACGACCTTCCCGAGATTGAGCGAGTTGTCATGCACGGCATCGACTGCGCGGAGATACTTCATGCCCTTGACGTTGGGGACGTAAGTCATGTTGTCCGAGGGGTTGAGACCCACCTGCAGGTCGATTTCAGAGCCTGTTTCTATCTGTCTTCCGGATCTTATCTCGCGGTTGTGATAGATCTGCTTGAGCACGTTGTTGGTGGCTATGTCATTGACATAGATGAGTTTGCCGAGCGCAAGTCCCCTCGCGTTGAGCTCCGCCTTTGCCTGGCGCATCGAGTAACCGACCAGGTTCGGCATGCTTACCTTCTTGGCATTCATGGCGTTGATGGTCAACATGACCCTGCGGCCTTTCTTGACCTTCGTACCTGCCTTGGGGTTCTGGCTGTACACGGCTCCTTTCTGCATCCTCCTGACGTAGATCGAGTCGATCACTTCGATTTTCAGGTCCTCTCTCGAGGCTTCATGGCGGGCTTCGTCCACGCTCATGTTGGTAAGATCAGGGACTTCGATGGTCTGTCCGTGGTGGGTGACGATGCCGAGGATCACGGTCGCCGCGATCAGCAGAGCGGCGAAGAAAACGACGGCACCGATCAGGTTCCGGACTATCCAGTTGCTGAAAAAGCCTTTCTTCTCTATCTTTTCTTCTTCCATATATTCAAGCTACTTGAACAAAATTTCAAACAAACCTTCCCCGATCAGGGCTATTCCGATGATTATCAGAACCACACCCGCTATCCTGTTGAGCCAGATCAAGGATTTCAGGTCGATTGCCCTCCTCCATTTGCCGAAAGCCCTTGAGAATGCGAACCAGTAGGTCATCGAACCTGCGGCCACGGCCAGGATGATGGGAAGCATCTTGAATCCTTTCTCGTCGGCGTCGACCCCGAAGAAAGCGAACAGTGCGAACATCACGAAGATCGCTCCCGGATTCGACAGGGCTGTCGCAACTGCCTGGAGATAGTCCTTTATCGAGGCTCCTCTCTCCTCTTCTCCCGGTTTCATCTTCCGGAATGGATCTTTGAAAGCCATCGACCAACCCAGTGCGGCAACAATTATGCCTCCGATCAGGAATATGAAGGTTTCATAAGTGTTCAGGAAGTTCTGCGCAACGGCCAGTGCGAAAACCGACACTATCGCGTAGGTCGTGTCGACTGTCGTGGCCCCCAGCCCGGTAGCGAATCCGGCTTTGTGCCCGTAACTCAACGACTTCTGGAGTACTAGGATAGCTATCGGACCGATCGGGACCGATGCGCAGATCCCGATGGCGATGGCCTTCAGTACATCCGGGGTCATGCCTGACTCCTATTTGGCCCTCATGAAGATCTGCACGGGGCAGCCCAGAAGGTCGAAATGCTCCCTGAGCTTATTCTCAAGGAACCTCTTGTAGGGCTCCTTGACGTACTGCGGGAGGTTGCAGAAGAAGGCGAAGGCGGGGAACCTCGTCGGAAGCTGGGTTATGTACTTTATCTTGACGTACTTGCCCTTCCATGCTGGAGGGGGGTAGTTCTCAATCTCGGGCAGCAGGGCCTCATTCAGCCTGGCGGTGGGCAGCCTGCGTGAGAAGCTGTCGTAGACATGGGCTGCGGCATCCAGTACATCCATGATCCTCTGCTTCTTGACGACTGAAGTGAAAACCACCGGCACGTCGTCGAACGGAGCCAGACGCTTCTTCAGAGCGGCCTCATATTCCTTGAGGGTGTTGTTGTCCTTGATGAAGAGGTCCCACTTGTTGACCACTATGACGCATCCCTTGCGGTTGCGGAGGATGAGGTTGAATATGCTCATGTCCTGGGCTTCCATGCCGGCGGTAGCGTCGATCATGAGGATGCAGACGTCGGCCCGCTCGATGGCCCGGATGGCCCTCATTACAGAGTAGAATTCAAGATCCTCGTTGACCCTGTTCTTCCTCCTCATTCCCGCGGTGTCCACGAGCATGAATTCGTGGCCGAACTTGTTGTAGTGGGTGGAGATCGAGTCGCGGGTGGTTCCGGCCACGGGCGTAACTATATTCCTTTCCTCACCCAGCAGGGCATTGGTCAGGGATGACTTGCCCACGTTAGGCTTGCCGACTATCGCGATGTGCGGCAGGTCGGGGCGGTCGTCGTCCTCTTCGGCGGTGCTTTCCGGGAGGAGGCGGAGAACCTCGTCCAGCAGGTCGCCGGTTCCGCTGCCGTTGGCGGCGGAAATGCTCCAGACCTCACCGAGGCCGAGGGAATAGAACTGATAGGTGTCGAATATCTTTTCTCCGGAGTCAACTTTGTTGACGCAGAGTACCACGGGCTTTCCGCTCCTTCTGAGGAGGTCGGCGATCTCGGCGTCGTAGTCGGTGATTCCAGTCGCCGCCTCGACCATGAAAAGGATCAGGTCGGCCTCTTCAATCGCGATCACCACCTGCCTGCGGATCGCCTCCTCGAACACGTCATCCGATTTGGTGGTCCAGCCTCCGGTGTCGACCACGGAGAATTCCTTGCCGTTCCAGTCGCATTTGCCGTAGTGCCGGTCCCTGGTGACGCCGGCCGTCTCGTCGACGATGGCCTGGCGCATCCCC
Source organism: Bacteroidales bacterium (assembly GCA_017469745.1). Classification (GTDB taxonomy): domain Bacteria; phylum Bacteroidota; class Bacteroidia; order Bacteroidales; family UBA932; genus Cryptobacteroides. The sequence continues at coordinate 26,782 of JAFUFS010000008.1, forward strand.
ACGAGGCGGTTGAACAGAGTAGATTTGCCGACATTCGGCCTTCCGACGATAGCTACAAGACTCATGAATAAGATTATTTGTTATAAAAACCGCAGCCTGCGCACTGGTCGCTGTAGGTGCCGGTGCAAGACTTGCTCTTCTGCCGCTGCCGTTCGGTGCCGAAAAGTTCCTTTTCCTGTTCGTGCATGCACTTGACCCCAAGCTTGCGCATGTTCTCGTTCTTGCTGACCTCCGTCTCAGGGAACCTCCCCTTGACGATGATCCCCACGCACATCAAGGCGATGGCGATGGCGAGGATGAGTATGGCAGCAAGCAGGGTCTTCATCGGTTGGAGGAACTAGAAGATGAATTCGGTACTGATCGGCTCGTAGTTGTAGACCTTCCTGATGATGGAAGCGAAGGTGGAGGTCATCGAGACCACCTTGATCTTCCTGGTGTCCGCATCGCTCCTGAGAGGAATGGTGTCGGTCACGTAGACTTCCTTCAGTGCGGAGGCGTTGATCCTGTCGTAGGCGGGGCCTGAAAGGACCGGATGTGTCGCGCAGGCGCAGACGCTGGCTGCACCCTTGCTCATGAGCAGGTCGGCTGCCTTGGTCAGTGTGCCGGCGGTGTCGATCATGTCATCGACGATCACTATGTTCTTGCCTTCAACTTCTCCGATAGCGGTCATCGATCCGACCACATTGGCCCTTTCACGAGTCTTGTGGCAGATGATGACGGGGCAGGCGAGTTCCTTTGCGTAGGCATTGGCCCTCTTTGCGCCTCCCATGTCAGGAGCGGCTATTGCGAGATTTTCAATATTCAGTGACCTCAAGAATGGAATGAACACTTTGCTGGCGTAGATGTGGTCGACCGGGCGGTCGAAGAAACCCTGGATCTGGTCGGCGTGAAGGTCGCAAGTCATGATCCTGTCGACGCCGGCGGCTGTGAGGAGGTTGGCAACAAGCTTGGCTCCGATCGAGACACGCGGCTTGTCCTTTCTGTCCTGGCGGGCCCAGCCGAAATACGGCATGACGGCTATGACCTTGTCTGCAGAGGCCCTTTTGGCTGCATCGATGGTAAGGAGGAGCTCCATAAGGTTCTCGGTCGGCGGGAAGGTGGACTGAACTACAAAGACGGTCGCACCCCTGACACTGTCGGTGAAAGAAGGAACGAATTCGCCGTCGCTGAATTGAGTTACTTCGGAATCTCCGAGATGGTACTTCTCTCCGCTGTCAGCACCGATCTTGTTCAACTCCTCAACTACCTTGCATGCGAAGTCCTTTGAAGCCCTGCATGCAAACAATTCCATTCTGTGTTCGATGTACATGATAAGTTGTTGGTTAGTTATATGTAGTTATTGATATACTCAAGGATTTCGTCTTTCCCCTTTCCGGTCTCGGCGCTCGAGACGAACATCGGAGGAAGCTCTTCCCAATGTTCGGAAAGGATGGCTTTGTCCTTGTCTATCTGTGCCTTCAATGCATTGGGACCGAGTTTGTCCCCCTTTGTGAATATGATCGCGAAGGGGATACCGTTCTCTCCGAGTCCTGAGATGAATTCGAGGTCTATCTTCTGGATGTCATGCCTGGAATCCACAAGGACGAAGAGCAGCACCATCTCTTCGGAACCGAGGATGTAGTCGTTGATCATCAGCCGCAGCTCCTCACGGGCTTCCTTTGAAATCTTGGCGAAGCCATAACCGGGAAGGTCCACGAGGTACCAGCTGTCGTTGATGATGAAATGGTTGATGAGTTTGGTCTTTCCGGGGGTGGATGAGGTCTTTGCAAGCTTGCGGTTGCCGCAGAGCATGTTGATCAGCGATGACTTGCCCACATTCGAACGTCCTATGAACGCGAATTCTGGCAGCTTGCGCGAGGGCTTCCCGGAGGCCCTGGTGCAGCTGCCGGCAAATTTTGCTTCGGTGATCCTCATAATGCAAAGATAGTGGATTTTTGTTAATTTTGTAAGAGACTTCGAGACTTTGGAGATGGAAAAGGAATACATGGAACTGGTCGACCTCGCAGCCCTTCTCAAGGAGGGCATAGACGAGATGTTTCCCGGGCGTGTTTGGGTCAAAGCCGAGATCAGCAGCCTGAGCCGCAAACAGAACGGACACTGCTACCTCGACCTTTCTCAGAGTGGCCGCGGAGGCGTCCTGGCGAAGGTCCGGGCGACTATCTGGGCCTCCAGGTGGAACTACATCGACCAGTACTTCAAAAGCGTGACAGGATCGTCCCTGGAAGTCGGGATGGAAGTGCTTTTCCGCGCCCAGGTGGTTTTCCATCCGGTCTACGGTCTTTCCCTCGACATTGACGAAGTCGATCCGGAGTTCACTCTCGGAGCTGCCGAAAGGGAGAGGCAGAGGACCATCATGAGGCTCGAGGAAGAGGGACTGATCGACCTTCAGAAAGAGCTCTCGCTGCCGCCGCTGCCATATTCATTGGCAGTGATCTCCGCTCCCGGGGCCGCCGGCTACGGCGACTTCATGCACCATCTGCTCGGCAATGAATATGGTTTCGTGTTCAAGGTGGACTTCTTCGAGGCAGTTATGCAGGGGCAGCAGGCCCCCGAATCGATCATGGCCGCACTCGGAGAGATCCTTACTTCCCACTCTGAATATGACGCCGTCCTGATCCTGCGAGGCGGAGGATCCGACCTCGACCTTGCCTGTTTCGACGATTATGACCTCGCTGCCGCGATAGCTCTCTGTCCCGTCCCGGTCTTCACCGCCATCGGCCATGACAAGGACTATCATGTAGCGGACATGGTCGCAAACACCTTTGTCAAGACTCCGACTGCCCTTGCTGATCTCTTTCTTGACTGCTACATCGCTGAGGACCAGCGTATTTCTTCGGTAGAGAACCGTCTGCGCCTGGCCTTTTCCTCCCGTTTCTCAGCCCTGTATTCCGTCCTTGACCTTGTCGGGAAGAGGATCACCCATGCTGCTGAGCTGCGTCTTTCCGAGGCATCCCATAAGCTGGAACTCCTGGAGGCCAGGATTCTCTCATCCGACCCGCGAAGGATCCTTGAGAAGGGCTTCGTGCTTGCACTTGACGGCAAGGGAGTCCGGATGGATTCCGCCGCCTCCGCCAAGGCCGGTGATCCAGTCCGGATATTGTTCCCTGACGGTACTCTTGAAGGAACTGTCACCCGTGTCATCCTTAGCGAAACCTGTCATCCTGAGCAAGGCGAAGGATCTATTAACCCAGAATAATAAACAACCGAACCATGGACACCAAACAATTCGATTACTCCAAGGCGATGGCCGAACTCGAGGAGATCGCCCTGAAGGTCGAGGATCCCAAGACGAGCCTCGACGACATAGGCGCCCTTGTCTCCAGATCGAAGACCTTGATAGAGGAGTGCAGGAACTATCTGCGTTCAGTACGTGAATCAATTGAGAAGGAGACTGAAGAATGAAAGAGATACATTTTGCGGGCGGTTGCTTCTGGGGCGCCGAGCATTATTTTAGGAATATAGAAGGTGTGGTTGACACGGAGGTCGGCTTTGCCAACGGAGACCTTCCTTCGCCTACCTATGAGCAGGTCTACACCGACACTACCGGCTACGCCGAGGCAGTGAGGGTCGTATATGATCTGGATAAGCTTCCTCTGGATGAATTGATCCGGGACTTTTTCTGTGCGATCGATCCTCTCAGCCTTAACAAGCAGGGCGAAGATGAGGGAACTCGTTACCGGACAGGAGTTTACTATTCTGATCCTGAGGATCTTGAAACTGCCAGGAAGGTTTTCGATGAGGTTCAGTCATGTTTTTCTTCTCAGCTTGCGGTCGAGCTTGAGCCTCTGAGGAATTTCTGGCCTGCTGATGCGAGGCATCAGGACTATCTGGTCAAGAATCCGGATGGCTACTGCCATCTGCCTTTGAAGATATTCCGTTATCCGCGTCTGGTGGCGGATCTGAAAGCCCTTCTGGGAGATGAGACCGACATGGTGGCCAGGCTTTCCAATGCGGCGGCCTTGATCCAGGAGAGGATGGGATTCTTCTGGACGGGATTCTATCTGGTCAGGGGAGATGAACTGGTTCTGGGACCTTTCCAGGGGCCGATCGCATGCATGAGGATCGGATTCGGGAAGGGGGTCTGTGGGGCTGCCTGGAAAGAGGCTCGTACTCTGGTCGTGCCGGATGTTGAAGAGTTCCCCGGCCACATCGCTTGTTCATCATTGTCTCGTTCGGAGATTGTGGTGCCGCTCAAGGATGCTGACGGTGTTGTTACCGGCGTGCTCGACATCGACAGCAAGGAGCTTTCCACCTTCGACCACATCGACTCCTTCTGGCTCTCCCGCCTCACCGCCATCCTCTGACACTTCCAACGGTACAAGCCAGCTCTGCAGATCCGGACTAGTCGATGTGGAAGGCGGCGATCTCCTTGTTGAGGTTGGCGAGCATCCCGATCTTCTTCTCGTAGAGATCCTCAGAGATGTCGACCTTGTAGTAGTGCGGATTGATAAGACGCCTCTCGGAAGGGCTGAAGTGAGCAAGGGTGTCATTGAAGAAAGCCTTCTTCTCAAGAAGCGTGTGCTTCTCCGAACAGTCCTCTCCGTTCTTGATGATCTGCAACTGAAGAGTCCTCCAAGTGTAGGAACCAGCCTCGAAAGTCTTGTGCTTGAAACGGTCGGCCTCCGCAAAGATCGTGAACTCCTCTCCGGCCTCGATCTTCCTTGCAATCGAATCACTCCTCAGGCAGGTCACATCAGCCTTGTAGATCTCCCCGTTGTCAGGATCCTTCTTGATGATCCTGTAGGTGATCTGGAATCCCGGATTGATAAGCTTGATCGTGTCCTCGGAACGCTTCAGGACGGGCTCACCACCGATCTGCACAAGTTTGTACACATTACCGAAGCAAGGAGCCGCCTTGCTGGTAGCAATCGCATCACCGACTCCATAGGAATCTATGCAGGCGCCCTGGCGCTCAAGATCCGAGATAAGATATTCATCGAGGGAATTGGTTGCGAATATCTTACATTTCGTCAGTCCGTGCGCGTCGAGGATCTTCCTGACTTTCTGGGAGAGGTATGCAAGGTCTCCGCTGTCGAGCCTGATACCATAGCCGGGAGCATAGCTGTCGTCGATCCCGCACTCCTTGAATGAACGGATCGCATTGAGCACTCCGCATCTGAGAGTGTCGTAGGTGTCGATCAAAAGGATGAGGTTCTCGCCCCTGTGGGTGTTGCAATAGTCCACGAATGCCCTGTGCTCTCCCTCCACGGTGCTGCCGTAAGATGTGACAAAACTATGAGCCATTGTTCCTGTCGAAGGGACACCGTTCATCGCCCCGGTCAGGATGTTGGAAGTGCTGGCACAGCCGGCGATGATTGCAGCCTTCGCTCCGTAGGTCGCAGCCCAAGGGCCATGGGCACGCCTGGAACCGAATTCACTCACAGGACGGTTGGTAGCCCTGCAGACCCTGGAAGCCTTTGTGGCAACCGCCATCTGGTGATTCATTATGCAGAGGAGGGGAGTCTCGAGAACCTGGGCCTCGATCAACGGAGCCTCTACGATGATGATAGGCTGGTTGGGGAACACGATCTCTCCTTCCCTCATCGCATAGACGTTCCCGGTGAACTTCATGGTTGAGAGGAACTTGCGGAACTCGGCATATTCATCTCCCGGGAGAAAACGCTCGTAGAAGGAAGGCTCGGCGGTGCCGAGATTGCGTACGCATTCGATGACTTCCTCAGTGCCGCTGCACACAGCCCAGTTGTTGTTCTCTGGAGCCACGCGGTAGAACATGTTGAAGACCGCGATTTCATCTTTCCTTCCGGTCTCGAAGAAGGACTTTCCCATTGTGTACTGGTACTTGTCCGAGCAATACGAATTGTTCAGCATATCTTTTTGATTATTATTCAATTGACTGATCCTGGAGAATCATCTGCAGGATCTTCCCCGCAGGGGCGGGATCTACTGAAGCTACGAGTTCTATGTCGGGAAGAACAGGGCCTCCGTCCTCCCGGACGATTCCTTCCCTGCGCATGACATCTTCAAGATGCCTTGCCACCGCTGGGGCAGGGTCGATGACCTTCACATCTTCTCCGGCAATCTTGCGGATGACTCCTGAAAGGAAGGGATAGTGGGTGCAGCCGAGCACGATCCTGTCTGCACCTGCATCTAGAAGAGGCTGCAGGCTGGCTTTGACGGTCTCTTCGGCTTCCGGCCCTTCGAGGACTCCACGTTCAACCAGTTCCACGTAGCCCTTTCCCACATGTTCTACAATCTTCACGTTGTCTTCGTACAAACCCTTGGTCGTGAGGTATTTGGAGCCCTTCAGGGTGCCGGCGGTCGCAAGCACTCCGATGACTCCTGTCTCGGAACTGAGGGCAGCCGGCTTGACCGCCGGCTCCATGCCGATAAAACTTAATGAATATTCCTTCCTGAGGGTGGAGATTGCTGCGGCCGTGGCTGTGTTGCATGCCACTACGATTATGTCGGCACCTTTCTTGATAAGGAAGTCGGTGATGGCTCTTCCTCTCTCCCGGATGAATTCCGGAGTTTTCTCCCCGTAGGGGCAGAAGGCATTGTCGGCGAAGAACACGAATTTCTCCTTGGGGAGGATCTTTATGATCTCCCGAAGGACGGAAAGCCCGCCGGAACCGGAGTCGAATATGCCGATCATACTTGCAAATATACTCATATTCCAGAATATTATTCTTAAATTTGCGTGATACATAGACTTTGAAAAATAGATTTGTCATGAAGTTTTTGAATCTAAAGCATATTGCTCTGATCGCGCTGTTCCCGCTGCTTTTTTCCTGCGTAGAAAAGGTCGATCCGACACCTTCTGGTGGAGGAAACGGATCCGGCAATGAGACTCCGGTCACTCCAGTCGTCACCAAGCCAGCCCAGAAGATCCAGCAGGCAGACCTTTTCGCCCAGCACATGCTCGGTACCTACTATCTATGGACAAAGGAGATCAACAGTGACATTGCAAAGCTCACTCCCGACACATGCACCTCTCCGATTGCGGTTGTGAATGAGATCCGTTATCATCAGAACCGCAAGGAAGTGGATCATTGGACTGTGCTGACCGATGACCTGAGTTCATTCACCAACTCGGTGCAGGGCCTTGGCCTGTCCTTCGGCTATGACCTTCAGGCGGGGCGTATCTCCAACAAGAACGGAGTTTATTTCCTGCTCGTCTGCTATGTCAACAAGGATAAGCCCGCCGACAAGGCAGGCCTTAGGAGGGGAGACATCATAATGACCATAGATGGCAGTGAGATCACGATGTCCAATATCTATGATGCCTTCAATGCTGAAACAGTGACGCTTGGCGTAGCTCATTTGACCGATGATGGCTATCTCGGACCTGTCGAGAAGACGGTTTCTATGACGGCGGACAAAGAGTGGGAGGATCCTGTGTTGGTGAGCAAGACTTTCGATTTGGGCGACAAGAAGGTCGGTTACCTGGCCTACAGTGCCTTCGATCTCAAATCTTCCACTACCCTTCCTGATGTCTTCAGGGAGTTCAAGAAAGACGGTATCGAGGAGCTTATCATCGATCTTAGGTACAACGGTGGCGGTTACGCATTCACAGAGTGCGAGCTGGCTTCCATGATTGCTCCTTATTCCGTGGTTGCCGCAGGCGATGTCTTCCAGACTGAAGTTTACAACTCTATCCTCGCTGAAGAGTGGAAGAGGCAGGGCTACGACACCAACACTTATTTCTCTACAAGGCATACCATGGCATCCCAAAGCATCGATCAGGATGTCTCCGACGCCAATCCCGGGATCAAGAAGCTCTATGCTATCGTGACCGGAGGCTCCGCTTCGGCTTCAGAAGGCCTCATCGTCGGCCTTTCTCCTTACATGGATGTTACTTTGATCGGCAGCCAGACCTACGGGAAGTATTGCGCAGGTTGGATGATGTCCCCGGAAGATCTCTATGGCACCAATTCACAGTACGACTATTCCAAGATCACCAAATGGGGAATGTACGTGATGGTGAGCAAGTTCGCTGACAAGAACGGGGACAATGCGGCCCAGCCGGACGGTATCCCCGTGCAGATAGAGAGTGTGGATGACCCTTTCGACGGCTTACAGCTCGGTGACGAGAATGAGACTATGCTCAAGGCTGCCCTCACAGCTGCCGGAAAGGTCTACACTAAGTCCTCGATCGAGACCAGGAAGCCTTTTGAAACCAAGTTGATGGATCACGGAGTGCCCAGGGGCATCTTGATCAAGTCCGATCTCCCCGGCATGATCAAAGTGGACTGATCATCTTGACGATTCGATCAGGATTCCCTGGCTGGAGGCTACCGAGCATTCGTACACCCCGTCAGAATTCTTTTTTACCGGAATCTTACCATTCCCATCGTACGCTGAGATCTTGCCTTTGCCGGCCCTGAACTGCAGCGTGTAGGTGGCAGGTGACTTGTCGAATGGATCGTCTGCCACGCAGACAAAGACTGCGTTCCCGGCTTTCCTGGTTCTTCCTTCCATCCTTCCTACCAGAAGAGGGCATTCTCCGGTTGTGTGAAGCTCCTTGAAGGTTTCGTCGGAATATTCATTGACACTTTCGGCTCCGGTACCTGCTATGGTTTCTTCGTCAAAACCTACGAAAGAAGTGCCTTTGCAGCGGTAGCGCATGTATTCTCCGCCGATTGCGTGGAGCTCGGCGTTCACCCTCTTCAACTTTTCATACTGCCGGGTCTTGTTGCCGTCTTCGTCCACGACCTGATTGTTCCACCAGCCGGCAGTGTAACATGCCCAAGTCACCGACTCGGCTCCGAAGGCAAGGGCTGAGTAAGCCTGGAAGCGGAGTTCGTTCTCCGTGATCCACACGTCGGGATTCTGGCTGTTCACTTGGACGGTGACCCACATGGAGCGTCCGGTGGCCTGGCAGGCATCGGCGACAGTCTTCAGGTTCTGGTAGTCCTTGGTGACTCCGACATTCTTGTAATAGAAGTCGTAGGAGATGTAGTCTGAAGGAACATTCTTGCAATACTCGTCGATGTACTCCGAATAGGTGGCGGTACCGAGCTGGCTTTTGGTCTGGTCGGCCGTGTTCTGGGAGACTGAAGCGTAGTTGGGGTAGAGGTTCAGGAAGGCAAACTGGTTGGGAAAGACTTCCTCCACCTTTGTCATGACGTCCTTGTAGTAGGGGAAGTCGAGAGCCGACGGTTCGTCTCCGATGTCGATTCCCCAGATCGCAGGGTGATCATTGAACTGGGCAGCAGCTTCCTCGTACTTGTGCAGGGGGGTGGACTCGGCCAGTTTTCCGGCATTGTCTCCGTCACCGCCCCACCATCCGGGAACTATGCCGCTCACGATTGCCCCGACGTTGTACTTGCTGAACAGGTCCAGTGCCTGGCGGTCATTATCCATGCAGATCACGAAATCTATTCCACAGTCAGCCAGATCCTTGATGTGGGCTTCTGTCCGGGCGTAGGGCCTGAGGTGATAGACTCCAATGTTAAGCCGGCTGCGGTCCATCCTGCCGGCCTTGGTTACATAATCGTTTTGTGTGCCGGCATTGTTGTCCTTGGGGGCTGACGAGCATCCCAGAGCGGCCAGTGCTGTGATCAGAAAGAGGAATCTTTTCATCGGTCAACTTATTTTCCGACAAGATAGCAATTTTCGTCAAAGTTGCCTATTTTTGTATTCTTATTGAAGTAACAAGGAAACGGAGATGACCACTAAAGAGCAGATTGAAGCCCTCAAAGAGCGCCTGGAGACACTTGACAAATGTCTCGACATCCCTGGAAAGAGAAGCCAGGTGGCTGCTTTACAGAAAAAGACGGAATCCCCGGATTTCTGGAACGACCCTAAGGCCGCCGAGACCTTCATGAAGAACCTCAATGGCATCAAGGCATGGGTGACCGGCTTCGACAAGGCCTTCTCCGGTGTCGAAGATCTCGACGTTCTGTACGAATTTGCAAAAGAAAGCCTTGCAGGTGGTACCGACGAGGCTGATTCAACCCCTGAAACCCAGGAACTCGACCAGGCATATTCATTGGCCATGAAGGACATCGAGGACCTCGAGATGAAGAATATGCTCGGATCAGAAGGTGACAGCCTCGGCGCCATCCTCACTATCAATTCCGGAGCCGGCGGTACCGAAGCCAACGACTGGAGCGCCATGCTGATGAGGATGTACATGAGGTGGGGCGAGAGGAACGGTTACAAGACTGCAGTCACCGACCTGCAGGACGGGGACGAAGCCGGAGTCAAATCCGTTACCATAGAGTTTGACGGGGAATATGCTTACGGCTACTTGAAGGCCGAGAACGGTGTGCACCGTCTGGTGCGGATCTCGCCCTTCAACGCCCAGGGCAAACGCCAGACGACCTTCTCCTCAGTGTTTGTCTATCCTCTAGTGGATGACACCATTGAAGTCAATGTGGATCCTTCCAGGCTGTCCTGGGACACGTTCAGAGCCGGAGGGCACGGAGGCCAGAACGTCAACAAGGTCGAATCCGGTGTGAGGCTCCGTTACCTCTACCAGGATCCTGACACAGGTAAGGAAGAGGAGATACTCATCGAAAACACCGAGACCCGCGACCAGCCGAAGAACAGGGCCAAGGCCCTGCTGCTGCTCCGCTCAAGGCTCTATGACCTGGCCATGAAGAAGCGCCAGGAAGAAAGGGACAAGCTCGAAGGACAGAAGAAGAGGATCGAATGGGGATCCCAGATCCGCTCCTACGTCCTCCATCCCTACAAGATGGTAAACGACCTTCGTACCGGATTCAAGACGGCCGATACCCAGGGAGTCCTGGACGGCGACCTGAACGAGTTCATGAGACGTTACCTCATGCAGGAAGGCTCCGGTGGCCCTTCGGCTCCGGTAGAAGATATAGACTGATAATCAATTAATTATATTTGTTTATGGCAGAATTCAAATACGCTCCGATGTTCCAGCTTGGGCCGGACACGACAGAGTACTACAAGATTCCGGGGTCTGAGAAACTTGTGAAGACCACAAAGTTGGCTGACGGAAAGACCATTCTCGAGGTTTCCCCCGAGGCTCTTACGCTGGTGGCCCAGCAGAGTTTCCACGATTGCCAGTTCATGCTCCGCAGGGCGCATAACGAGCAGGTCGCGGCCATCCTTGCCGATCCGGAAGCCTCTGAAAATGACAAATATGTGGCTCTTCAGTTCCTTCGCAACGCTGAGACTTCAGTTAAAGGAGTCCTTCCGTTCTGCCAGGACACCGGTACAGCCATCATCCATGGTGAGAAGGGCCAGGGAGTCTGGACTGATTTCGAGGACGAGGAGGCTTTGAGCCTCGGTGTATTCAACACCTACACCCAGGAGAATCTCCGTTACAGCCAGAACGCTCCACTCAACATGTACGACGAGGTCAACACCAAGTGCAACCTTCCTGCCCAGATCGACATCGAGGCTGTAAGAGGCTCCGAGTACCGTTTCATCATGGTTGCCAAGGGTGGCGGATCGGCCAACAAGACATATTTCTATCCGATGACGAAGGCTACGATCCAGAATGAAGGAACCCTCCTGCCTTTCCTCGTGGAGAAGATGCGTTCCCTCGGTACAGCGGCCTGCCCGCCTTACCACATCGCTTTCGTTATCGGCGGTACTTCGGCTGAGAAGAACCTGCTGACTGTCAAGCTTGCCAGCATCAAGTTCTACGATGCGCTCCCTACGACAGGAGACGAGACCGGCCGTGCATTCCGTGACATCGACCTCGAGCAGAAGCTCCTCGTTGAGGCTCAGAAGATCGGCCTCGGAGCCCAGTTCGGAGGCAAGTATCTTGCACATGACATCCGTGTCATCCGTCTTCCCAGGCATGGAGCAAGCTGCCCTATCGGCATGGGTGTCAGCTGCTCGGCCGACCGTAACATAAAGAGCAAGATCAATTCTGACGGAGTCTGGATCGAGAAGATGGACACCAACCCTTCAGAGCTTATCCCTGAGGAGTACCGTCGTCCAGGCGAAGGCCCCAAGGGCATCGTCATAGACCTTGACAAGGGTATCGATTCCGTGCGTGCAGAACTTACCAAGTATCCTGTGGGTACCAGGGTCAACCTCAACGGAACCATCATAGTGGCCCGTGACATCGCTCATGCCAAGCTGAAGGCTCGTCTGGATGCCGGTCAGGAGATGCCCGCGTACTTCAAGGACCATCCCATCCTCTACGCCGGCCCTGCCAAGACTCCGGAAGGCTATCCTTGCGGCAGCATGGGCCCCACTACGGCCAACCGTATGGATCCCTATGTGGATGAGTTCCAGGATCATGGCGCATCCCTTGTCATGATAGCCAAGGGCAACCGCACCAAGGTCGTTACCGACGCCTGCCTCAAGCACGGAGGTTTCTACCTCGGCACTATCGGAGGCGTGGCTGCTGTCCTCTCACAGAGCAGCATCCGTAGCATCGAATGCGTCGAGTACCCTGAGCTTGGCATGGAGGCCATCTGGAAGATCCGTGTTGAGGACTTCCCGGCCTTCATCCTCGTCGATGACAAGGGTAACGATTTCTTCAAGAAACTCGGACTGTAGCTTTATTGTCTTGAGAATGAATAGGGGCGGTCTTCAGGGGCTGCCCCTCTGTTTTTGTTCGGGGTAGGGGACATGCTGTAGGTAATCCTTGCGCCGCCTGAGAGGTCGCCGTGCTTGAAGTAGTTCCTGCTCCAGGACTTGCCGTCCAGCTTGATTCCGTCGATGTAGAAGTTCTCGCAGGAGTTATCGGGAGCTTCCAGCAGGATGTTCTTCCCGTTGGGAAGATTGACGGTAACCTTCTTGAACAGCGGGGTGCCGATAGCATATTCATCCGAAGAAGGGCAGACGGGGTAGAATCCGAGGGCGGAGAAGACGTACCAGGCGGAAGTCTGGCCGTTGTCCTCGTCACCGCAGTAGCCGTCGAAGTTGGAGTTGTAGAACTTGTCCATGACCTCCCTCACGTGCTGCTGGGCCTTCCAAGGCTGGCCTGCCCAGTCGTACATGTAGAGCATGTGCTGGATGGGCTGGTTGCCGTGGGCGTAGTTGCCCATGTTCATAACCTGCATCTCCCTGATCTCGTGGATCGGACGTCCGTAGTAACTGTCGTCGAAGAGCGGGGGGATCGTGAATATGCTGTCGAGCATGGAAACATATTCATCATCACCGCCCATAAGGTCGATGAGGCCCTGCGGGTCGTGGAAGACGCTCCAGGTGTAGTGGAGACTGTTGCCTTCGGTGAAGTTGCCGCCCCATTTGAGAGGGCTGAACGGCCTCTCGAAGGATCCGTCCAGGTTCTTTCCGACCATCAGCTTGTACTCGGGATCATAGAGGTTGCGGTAGTTGAGTGCAGCCTTTGCGTAGGGTGCGAGCTCTTCCTCGCTCTTGCCAAGAGCCTTTCCGAAGGTGTAGATGCACCAGTCGTCGTAGGCATATTCAAGGGTCCTGGCAGCATTCTCGTTGATTCCGACGTTGCAGGGGACGTAGCCAAGACTGTCATAATATTCCCAGCCGAGCCTTCCTGTCGACCTGACGGAAGGATGTACGGCGTGAGCACCATGTGTGACGGCCTTCCAGAGCTCTTCTGCATCGTAGCCGCGGAGGCCCTTGATGTAGGCTCCGGCCACGACTGAAGCTGAGTTGTTGCCGACCATGCAGTTTCTGTGGCCCGGGCTGGCCCATTCAGGAAGGAAGCCGCTCTCTTTCCATGTGTTGACAAGGCCTTCCTGCATCTTGACTTCCTGGTCGGGGTAGACCAGGTCGAGCAGAGGGAAGAGGCTTCTGAAAGTGTCCCAGAAACCGGTGTCTCCGAAGAGATAGCCGTCGCAGACCTCTCCGTTAAACGGGCTGTAGTGGACCCTCTTGCCTTCGGCGTTGATCTCGGAAAGATCCCTAGGGAACAGGACTGAACGGTAGAGACATGAATAGAATGTCCTAAGGTTGTCGACATCGGGGTCTTCGACCTTGATCCTACCTAGCACCTCGTTCCAGCGGGCGCGTCCGGCATCTGCCACTTCGTCAACCGAACGTCCTGCCAGTTCCTTGAGATTCAACTCTGCCTGCCGGGCGCTGATGAAGGAGGATGCGACCTGGAGATTGACCTGCTGTCCCTTGGCCGTCTTGAAACCGACCATCGCGTACTGCCCGTCCACTGTTTCAACCTCGAAAGGCGTGTCGCTTACAACCACGAACCAGTTGCGGAAATTCTCCGTCACACCACCGTGGTTGGACGAAGACCAGCCGCGGATGGTGTTCTTCTCCATGTCGATCTCGACTTCTCCGCCCCTGTAGGCATCTACCACCAGGTATGAAGTGTCTTTCTGGGGATATGTCAGCCTGAAAGCGGCAGCCCTTTCGGTGGGGGCCAGCTCGGCAGTCACGTCGTGCTCTGCGAGATACACCTTATAGTAATATGGCTTCACGGTCTCGGCCTTGTGAGAGAACCAGCTCTGCCTGCCCTCTTCGTCATAGACGGGACCTGTGGTAACGGGCATAAGCGAGAAAGCACCGTAGTCATTGATCCACGGGCTGGGCTGGTGGGTCTGCTTCAGGCCCCTTATTTTTGTCGCTGAATAGGTGTAAGTCCATCCGTTGCCGTCCCTCCCGGTCTGGGGAGTCCAGAAGTTCATGCCCCAGGGAAGGGCGATGGCAGGGTAGGTGTTGCCGGTGGATAGCTCATAGGTAGAAGCAGTTCCGGCGAGGGGATTGACATAGTCGACTGGATCGAGGATCCTGTAGGTTTCCTTAACACCGCAGGAAACAGCCAGCAGCATAAGGCCGCCGAGCGCCAGGGAGGTGATTCTGTTCATATCTTTTGGAAGTGACTATTTGACTTTGATGGAGTTCAAGAGGCCCAGTTTGCCGTTGTCCACCAGGTGGATGATGAGCTCACCGAACAGGGTGTTCTGCCATGCGAACCATGCCCTGGTGAATTTTGCGGGATCGTCCTTGAAGAAGGACTCGTGCATAAATCCGGTGCCGGCGTCCGTCTTCATGAGGGTTTCGATGCACCATTTGATCTCGGCGTCATCCTGGGAAGTGAAAGCCTTCATCATGATGCTCATGGGCCAGATGTAGTCGTAGCCGATGTGCGGTCCGCCTATTCCTTCACCTGCCTTGCCTTTGAAGAAATAAGGATTGTCCTCGCTCCAGACAAAGCGGCGGGTGTTCTGGTAGACAGGGTCGTTGATGTCCACGTCACCCAGGTAAGCCATTGCAAGCAGGCTGGGAACGTTGGAATCATCCATCAGCAGGTGGTTGCCGAAACCGTCCACTTCGTAGGCGTAGATCTTACCGTACTTGGGATGGTCGTAGATTGCATATTCCTTGATGGCCTTCTCGACTTCTGCGGCCAGGGCGTCACATTCCTTGGCGAGACCCTCGTCCTTGTTGACGGTGCGTAGAACTTCGGAGGCCTTCCTGAGGGAAGTGACTGCGAATAAGTTGGAAGGGACCAGGAATTCGAACATAGTGGCGTCATCCGAAGGCCTGAAGGAAGAAGCGATCAGTCCGCAGGGCTTCACAGGATTGCCCCTTCCGTCGTTTGACTTGGTGTCGAACTGGCGGCTGGTGGTCCTGGCGAAACGGTAGGGGCCGTGGCCTTCCTTGCGCTGCTGCTCCTTGAAAGTCTTGAGCGTGGCCTTGATCGAGGCCAGCCATTTGTCGCCGAACACTGAGTCGTCTCCCGTTACCTTCCAGTACTGGTAGGCGAGGCGGATAGGGTAGCAGTGGGAATCGATCTCCCATTTCCTCTCGTGATCCCAGGGATTCATCTGCGTGTGGTCCTTCGCCCATTCGCTGCCCTTCGGGCCGTCGTTGAATGCGTTGGCATAAGGATCGATGGCAATCAGTGAGAACTGGCAGTTGATCACTCCGGCAAGCATGTGCCGCAGTTCCTCATCCTGGTTCGCCAGCTGCACGTAAGGCCAGACCTGGGCCCCGGAGTCCCTGAGCCACATGGCATGGATGTCTCCCGTGTAGACGAAAGTCCTCCAATTGCCGTCCTCATCCTTCCCGAAATGGATGGTGGTGTCCAGGGTGTTGGGATAGCAGTTGGCAAACATCCAGGCGAGTTTCGGATTCTTCAAGAGGGCCTGAATCTGGACTATCTTGCTTTCCACCGCCTCCGAGCGGAAGAGTCTCTGGTCGGCTGCTGGACGCTGGGATGTGTAATTCTGGGCGTTCGAGGTACATGCAAGAAGCATGAATATGCTCGAAATCAGGAGGAAGGAACGTTTCATCGGATTGTCTTCTTTTTACAAAAATAAAAATTTTTTGAAATTTATTAGTACTTTGCGTTGCAAGGTATTTGAAAATATTTATATCTTTGCAAAAGAAAATTAATTGCAAAGCCAAGAATATTATGAAAAAAGTTATCAATGCAAGTATCGGAGGCCGTAGTTTCGCCCTTGATGAGGATGCCTACAACAGGCTCTCCGCCTATTTCGAGCATTTCAAGGCAAGGCTCAGCAGCGACTCCCAGTCTGCTGGCGAGGAGATCATGTCAGACCTTGAGAACCGCATCGCCGAGCTTTTCGACCAGGGCATCGGCGGAGCGTCGTACAGGGTAGTGGACTTCGATCTGGTCCGCAAGGTCGTCGGACAGCTCGGCATGCCGGACGGCTCCCCGGAACCGATCGGATCTTCGGCGGGCGCAGGCCCTTCGACAAGTTCCGGGGCAGGGAACACTAGCTCCAGTGCAGGGCCTGATTTCTCATATTCAGGAGAGAAGGGGGAGGCCCCGAAGCGTCTTTACAGAGATTCCGACAACAAGACCATCGGAGGCGTATGCTCCGGTCTGGCCGCATTCCTGAACATCGACATCACCATCGTGAGGATAATCATCCTCCTTGCCATCCTCCTCTGGGGGTCCGGACTTCTTGTGTACCTTGTCCTTTGGATCGTAGTTCCGCTCGCCAAGACTCCCGCAGAGAAATGCGAGATGCGAGGCCTGGAGCCTACAGCCGAGAACATGGCCCGTTTCAGTGAATACAAAAAGAAGTAAGCCATGGAGAACAGTGCGGAAAACGTGCGCTCACAAATGCGCAAAGGGGTGCTGGAATATTGCATTCTGAGCATCCTCGACAAGAAGGAGGCCTACGCATCTTCGATCCTCGAAGAACTCAAGGCCGCTAACATGATAGTAGTGGAAGGGACCCTTTATCCTCTTCTCATACGCCAGAAGAACCAGGGACTCCTGTCCTACCGCTGGGAAGAATCGACCCAGGGACCGCCCAGAAAGTACTATTGCATCACCGAGAAGGGACGTCAGCAGCTTGGTGAGATGGATGTTGCCTGGCAGGAGATAGTCGACACGATCAGGACAATCAAAGAGCAGCAGATATGAAACCGGTAGAACATGTCAGCATAGGTGGCTGTGTCTTCACCTTTGAAGAGGATGCCTGCACTGTGGCCAGGAGGTACCTTGATGAGCTTAATGCTTTTTATTCAAAGAAGGAGAGCGGGGCAGAAATCATGGAGGGGATCGAAGAGAGGATGTCGGAGCTTTTGCTCGAGAAAAGCGGGACCGGGGGTGTGGTTACTCTTGCCATGGTCGAGAGTGCGATGTCGACCCTAGGGAAGCCGGAAGCTATAGAAGAGGAGTCAGGAGAGTTCTCGGACAAATCTTCGAGTGATGCATCTGGAGCGGGCGAGCAGGTCCGAAGGAAGTTATACCGTGATCCTTCAACGGGTAAGGTTGCCGGGGTCTGCAGTGGTCTTGGAGCCTATTTCAAGGTAGATGCGACCCTGTTCAGGCTCATTTTCGTGGTCTTTTCCCTGATAGGAGTGGGATTCTTCTTCCATAGGGGATGGATCCATCTTCCCGACTATTTCTTCCCTTTGATCTATGCTGTCCTCTGGATTTGCATGCCTGTCGCTAAGACTGTGAGTCAGAGAGATGAACTGCGTGGTGAAAAGGGGACCGTCGACGCGATCAGCGCCCGGGTACTGAGTTCGGTACAGGAGATGGGAGAAGCCGCTGAATCAGTAATAAAATCCGATTTCTGGACAGGAGTATGGCGGATCATCCAGGTCTGCATAGGAATAATTCTTCTTGTTGCCGGTGTCGCCGGTGTAGTCGCTCTGGGATGCCTGACGTTCGACAGCAGCTTCTTCTCCAACACCTTCCTCCTGAACAGGATCCTGGAGGATGTAGCCAACGAGGCTCCAGGAGTGTTTGACATGCTGTCCTATTCTCCGCTTGTCGCAGCTTTGGCAGTGTCAGTTGTAATACCTTTCGTGGGGATGATCTACGGAGGAATCATGCTTCTCTTCGACCTGAAAGCTCCCAAATGGCATCCGGGACTGTGCATGTTCGTGATATGGCTTATCGCGCTGACGGTCCTTGCGGTCCTCAGCTTCATTTACCTCCTGGATGTGATGTGATCTATTTCCAGATCTTGAGCCCCTGGATGACGGCATTGGAGAAGCCTGCCTCCTCCATCGCATTGAGTCCGCGGATGGTTATCCCTCCGGGAGTAGTGACCCGGTCGATTTCCTGCTCAGGATGGGTTCCATGGGCGTCTGCCAGATCGGCAGCGCCCTTTACTGTCTGCAGGGCGGCCTCCAGGGCCTGCCTGGGGTAGAGCCCCAGTTCGATCCCGCCTTCCATCGTGGCTCGGACGTACCTGAGGGCGAAAGCCGTACCGCATGAGGCGACCATCATTCCGGCACCGAGCTGCTTCTCATCGACGACCATGCTCTTCCCGGTTGCATCGAAGAGTCCCTTGACGACGGCGAGGGACTCTTCTGTTCCGGAAACTTCGTTGATGAAGGTCATGCTCTCACCGATTTCTATCGCCAGGTTGGGGATGACCGTGAATATTCCTGAAAGACCTGTCCCGTCAGTCCATTCCTTGAGGGTCGCTGCCGGGATGCCGGCGGCGAATGAGACCAGGATCTTTCCATCCATCATCGGGAGCAGGGGAGAGAGGACTTCATGCAGCAGCCATGGTTTCACTGCCATGATGACAACATCAGCGTCACGCACGGCTTCGGAATTGTCCAGCGTGGCCTTCATGCCTGCCTTTGAATATTTTTCCAGGGTCACGGCATGACGAGCCGTGACCGTTATCTCCGCTTCAGGAAGGCAGCGCTTAAGGCCGAGGGCCGCCGCGCCTCCCATATTCCCGGCCCCGATGATGGCGATTTTCATATTCCTTAGAATCTGCGCTGCTGATTCATCGCAGCAGGGTTGACGGGGATTCGTCCCGGGTCATTTGCTGCGCAGACAGCAAGCCATGCAACTATGGTTGCATCAATCTTCAGGTCACCAAGAGAAAGACGCTCGTAGGTGTCCATGATGGTGTGGTAGGTACGGTTGTACTCGAGGACGTCCTGGATGAACTGGTAGGAAGGCAGCCCGACTCTTCCGAACGACACGTGGTCTGTAGAACCTGTGTTCCTCGGAGAGAGGTAGTTGAAGCCGAGAGACTCGATGTACTTCATCCATGCCTCGAAGAAGGGGAAGGCTGCGTCGTTCCTCTCCAGATAGATTCCGCGGAAACGTCCTGATCCGTTGTCCATGTTGAGGTAGAGGGCGAACTTGTCGAATCCGGGGAGCTTCTTCTGGTCCTTGTAGAGGTACTGCTCCATGTAACCTCTCGATCCGTAGAGTCCCTGCTCCTCTCCGCCCCAGAGGGCCAGGCGGATGGTTCTCTTCGGAGTGATGCCCAGCTCCTTGAGGATGCGCATGGCCTCGATCATCACGATGCAGCCGGAAGCGTTGTCGGCTGCTCCGGTGCCACCGTGCCAAGAATCGAGGTGGGCTCCGATGAGGACGATCTCGTCCTTGAGCTTGGGATCCGTGCCGGGGATTTCAGCGTAGATGTTGTGGACTTCCTGGTCGTTGGTGAACTTGTTGATGAGCTCGAGCTCCATTTCAACCTTGTTCCCGTTCTCGATCAGTCGGACCATGCGTCCGTGGTCTTCAATTGGCATGATCACTTCGGGAGTGGGTTCAGGATCACCGAATTTGTAGTTGACGCCAGTTCCGCTGGGAACATTGAATGTTCCGCGACCTGTGACAACGCAGAGAGGCTTTTCGGAAGCCAGCAGGTCATTGGTCAGCTGGCGGAGCTCCATCATGGCATTCCTGTCGAAAGGCTGCCTGGGATAGCCTCCAGCAGGCGGACCGGCAGGGGAGATGGAGTTCTGTACTCGGTTGTCCTGGGTCAGGGCCTCAAGCTGCTCCTCGTCGTAGCGGGTGGCCAAGGGCTTGAAGCTCATGTTGTAAGTCTGGGTGACGGGCATTAGGAGGATCTTTCCTCCAATCTTGCCACGGTATTTTTCGATGTCTTCCTTTGTCTTCACGTCGAAGATCATGCACTCTCCCTTGACGAGGCCGTCAGTGCTGCCTGACCATGCCTTCGGGTTGACTGAAAAGGCGCAGTAATATGGTTCCGTCATCGCGGCGTAGGTCTTTACCACATCCCAGCCGCCCCTGGGGAATTCGGCGGCAAAAGCAGAGCGAGGATTGGAAAGACCGATCTGTTTGAGCTTATCGATAACAAGGTTGTCGGCGCGGCGTTTCTGCTGCGAGGCCGTAAGCCGCGAACCGAGCAGGTCGGTCATGTACTGTGAGATCTCTTCGATCTTTGAATTGTTGAGGCCCTCGTTCTTGATTTTGGTCGCCAGTTCGGGGGATTCTGACACCTGGGCGAAAGCCGTGTGGCTGCCGGCAAATGCAGCCAGCAGTGCGAAAAGCATTAAACCTTTTTTCATAAGCTCGTTATTTAATGTGCATCTTCACAAATATAGGAAACTAATTCCTTATTTGTTGTCCAAAATGCTTATATTTGCTTGATTAATATGTTTTGATCAGGCTTATATGAAAAAGTTTATCCTTTTGTCAGTCCTTTGCTTCCTCGCGGGAAGCGCCATGGCCCAGGAAGAAGATGGTTACTTCAACCACATGGCAGCAGGCCTCAAGGCCGGCACCGCCGGTGTCGGTGTCGAACTTGCTGCTCCGATAGGTTCTTATTTCCAGCTCCGTGCAGGTTATTCCATGATGCCCCCGTTCTCCTACAGCAGGACTGTCGATGTTCCCGAGCATCCCGGCAAGCATGGTTCCGAGAAGGGACCGGATATTCCTGTTGATGCAAAGGCTACCATGCATTTCCAGAATGCAGAGCTCATGCTCGACATATTCCCTTCTGCTGAAAACGGCTTCCACATCACTGCAGGTCTTTTCTACGGTCCCAAGAATGCGGTTAAGGTCACTAACATAAGTCCTATGCCGAACGACTACAACACTGTAGGTCTCAGCGTTGAAGAAGGAGGGGAGGATTACACCGTCAAGGCTGTAAACAACAAGATCAACGGCTACATCGGCATTGATGCTCTCCGTCCCTACCTCGGAATAGGATTCGGCCGCGCAGTCACCACCGACAAGCGGGTCAATTTCACCTTCGACCTCGGCGCGATCTATTGGGGCAAGCCCGGCCTTTTTGCTCCCGGCGAGCCTCTGATCGGCGACTGGAAGGATGTGAGGATCACTCCGGAGTCATTGAACAACCGCGATGACGGCTTGATAAAGAAGGCTGAGAAGCTGGTCGTCTATCCGATGTTGAACGTCCATCTGTTCGTAAATCTCTTTTAGCATCTAAACGATATGAAAAAGTTTTGGCCGGTACTGGCATTGATGGCTGCCCTTTCTTTGACGGTCGCTTGTGAAAAGAATAATCCGAACGGTGGTAACGGAGGAGGAAGCGTAACTCCTACTCCGACCCCTACACCGACTCCTACTCCCACTCCGACTCCTACTCCCACGCCGCCTGCACCAAAGCCTGAGACAGTCAGGCTGGTAGTCGATGGGGACAACGTCACAGTCAAGTTCGTCGAACTCAGCGAGTCTGGCTCTTATCTTATCTGTGAAGTCAATTCTGATAAAGATCTAGATTATCTTTTCGGCACTTATACCATCGATTCTGAAGGACAGTTCATTCTGGGGAACGATGCTGTCCTTACTTATGACCAGCAGGCTTCACCGACATCCTTTACCCTGAAGAAAAAAGACGGTAAGACCATAAGCGGCAAGGCCACGCCAAAGAAGGGCGCCACCCTTTCTGCCGATGCCAAGAAGCTTTGCAGGACCTGGGTCATCAGCAAGACACGTGTGAGCATCACAGAGAGCATAAAGGCCAATGCCGACTTCACCGGTTGCAACCTTGGAGAGATCTCCGATTTCGCCCGCAACCAGGGAATCGAGATCAAGAAGGACCTCAGCGGCATCAGCCTTCTCAGCATAACCCTCACTCCGATGGGTTCCGCAATCATCCAGTACAGCAACAACCAGATGGATGTTGCAGACTGCGATCTCTCTGCCGTTGACAAAGGCACTCTCAAGTACGCCTGGCATGATGCTTCAGCTGTGGGCTACGAGCTCGCCAACGGCTCGGCGTCAGTCTCCTTCCAGGGCGATAACTGCCTCCTGTCCCTCGCCTCTGACTTCACCAAGGACTCCAAGAAGTACGGAGTCTCCGTCATCTTCGTCCTTGCAGAAAAGAAGTAAAGAAGTTCAGGAATATCATGAAGTCAGCATCTCACAAATATGTCAAGGTTGTCCTGACAGCTTTACTGGCTTTATTGGGATTTGCTTCCTGCTCCAAACCGGAAGAGGATCCTGTCAACTCGGAATGGAATACTCCCATGACTCTCTATGGCGCTTACTTGACTTCTTATCAAGATAATCTGCCGAATTCTTAACATGACAATCGCCTGCCCGGTGGAAATGCCCTGGGCAGGCGATAATATAAAAGGAGCCTGCTTTTGGGGAGGCTCCTTGAAAGATTCTTCGCTGCCGCTCAGAATGACGTTCTGGCGCTCAGGCAGGATTATTTGCTCTGCTCGATGGCGGCCTGGGCGGCGGCGAGGCGGGCGATGGGCACGCGGAACGGCGAGCAGGAGACGTAGTCGACTCCGATCTTGTTGAAGAAACGGATCGAGTCGGGATCTCCGCCATGCTCTCCGCAGACACCGCACTTGAGGTCAGGCCTCTTGGAACGGCCGCCCTGGATACCGAATTCGACCAGCTTGCCGACGCTCTTGGTGTCGATGGTCTGGAACGGGTCGGAATCGAGGATCTTGTTGCCGAGATAGTCACCCATGAAGGTGCCGATGTCGTCACGAGAGAATCCGAAGGTCATCTGGGTGAGGTCGTTGGTACCGAATGAGAAGAATTCGGCTGCACGGGCCATGCGGTCTGCGGTCAGGGCAGCGCGAGGTATCTCAATCATGGTTCCGAACTTGTAGTCGATGTTCTGGATCTTTATTCCCTCGACCTGGGCCTTGACGCGGTCACAGATGGCTTTCTGGAAGCTGAGTTCACGGGCAGAGATGGTCACGGGAATCATGATCTCAGGCCTGGGGTTGTAGCCTTCGATCAGCAGCTCTGCTGCTGCCTCGAAGATGGCCTTGTACTGGGTCTCGGCGATGAGCGGGAAGCTCACATGGAGACGGACTCCACGGTGACCCATCATCGGGTTGACCTCATGCAGGGCCTCGCCCCTCTTCTCGATTTCCTCGACAGTGACGCCGAGTTCGCGGGCGATTTCCTTCTTCTTTTCCTCTGTCTTCGGAACGAACTCATGGAGAGGCGGATCGAGGAGACGGAACACCACCGGCTTGCCGTCCATGATCTTCATGGTGCTCTTGACAGCGGCCTTCATGTAAGGCTCGAGGTCTGCAAGGGCTGCCTTGCGCTCTTCTTCAGTGTCGCAGAGGATCATCTTGCGAAGCTTGGAGAGAGGTTTCTCGGAATGAGCTCCGTAGAACATGTGCTCGATACGGAACAGTCCGATACCTTCAGCTCCGTAGCTGAGGGCCTTTGCCGCATCCTCAGGAGTGTCGGCGTTGGTCCTGATGCCCAGGCGGCGGAACTTGTCGACGATCGACATGAACTTCTTGAACAGAGGGTTCTCGGAAGCGTCCATGGTCTCGATCTTGGTCCCGTAGACAAGGCCCTTGGAACCATTGAGGCTGAGCCAGTCGCCCTCCTTGAAGGTCTGGTTGTCGTTGAAGGTGACAGTCTTCTCCTCGAGGTTGATCTTCATGGCCTCGCATCCGACGATGCAGCACTTGCCCCATCCACGGGCTACGAGGGCTGCATGGGATGTCATACCTCCACGGGTGGTAAGGATACCGGCGGCTGCACGCATTCCTTCGATGTCCTCGGGGGAGGTCTCCTCACGGATGAGGATGGCCTTCATTCCGTTGGCTGCCGCTTCCATGGCGGCTTCGGAGGTGAATACGATCTGTCCTACGGAACCTCCCGGGGAGGCAGGCAGACCGACTGCGAGGACCTTGGCCTTCTTCTCGGATGCAGGGTCGAGGATAGGATGGAGAATCTCGTCCAGCTGGGAAGGGGAAACCCTCATGACGGCGGTCTTCTCATCGATCATTTTTTCTTCAACCATGTCCATTGCCATCTGGAGGGCTGCCAGACCGGTACGCTTTCCAATCCTGCACTGGAGCATCCAAAGATGTCCTTCCTGGATGGTGAATTCGATGTCCTGCATGTCGCGGAAATGCTTCTCAAGCTTCAGGCGGATTCCGTCCAGCTCCTTGTAGACTTCCGGCATGGCGGTCTCGAGAGACTCGAGATCCTTGTTCTTCTCAGTCTTGGTGGCCTCGTTCAGAGGGTTGGGAGTACGTATTCCTGCAACCACATCCTCGCCCTGGGCGTTGATGAGCCACTCTCCGTAGAATTTGTTGTCACCGTTGGCAGGGTTGCGGGAGAAGGCGACACCGGTAGCTGAGGTGTTGCCCATGTTTCCGAACACCATGGACTGGACGTTGACTGCGGTGCCCCAGTCATCAGGAATCTTTTCGATCCTGCGGTAGGCGATGGCCCTCTTTCCGTTCCATGACTTGAACACTCCGCCGATAGAGCCCCAAAGCTGCTCCCTGGCTGTGTCAGGGAATTCGACTCCGAGGACTTCCTTGACCTTCACCTTGAACTTCTCGCAGAGATCCTTGAGTTCGTCTGCGGTGATCTCGGTGTCCGACTTGTAGCCCTTCTTCTCCTTGAGCTCCATCATCATCCTGTCAAGCTGCTGGCGGATGCCCTGGCCGTCTGCAGGTTCGATGCCTTCGGCCTTCTCCATGACGACATCGGAGTACATCATGATGAGGCGCCTGTAGGCGTCATAGACGAACCTGGGATTGCCGGTCTTCTGGATCATTCCAGGGAGGGTAGCGGAGCAGAGACCGATGTTGAGGATGGTGTCCATCATGCCGGGCATGGAACTCCTTGCTCCGGAACGGCAGCTGACGAGGAGGGGATCGGAAGGATCTCCGAACTTCTTGCCCATGATGGTCTCAGTGGCCTTCATGGCTTCAGCGACTTCCTTCTTGAGATCTTCAGTATAACCTCCGCCGAGTGAATAGTACTCAGCGCAGCACTCTGTCGTGATGGTAAATCCTGCCGGAACCGGCATGCCGAGCTTGCTCATCTCTGCAAGGTTCGCTCCCTTGCCGCCCAGCAATTCTCTCATCTGTCCGTCGCCCTCGGCAGTCTTGCCACCGAAACGATAGACCCTTTTCTTCTTGTCAAACATGGTTGATTATAAATAGATTTGATTATTGTCCGTTATGAAAGTCTGCAAATTTACTAAAAACTTTTGTTATAGCAATTTCGAAGCGATGTCGGACAGCTCGCTTCTCTCTCCGATCCTGAGGAATATGTGTTCGAAGAGTTTCTGTCCCTCCATCTTTTCCCCGAGGTGCGTAAGTCCGTTGGACCACTGGTCGAGGTAGGGCTGGTCGATCTGGAATATGTCTCCGGTGAACACCATCTTGGTACCTTCGCCGGCCCTGGTGATGATGGTCTTGACCTCGTTGGGAGTGAGGTTCTGTGCCTCGTCGCAGATCAGGAAGACCTTGCCAAGACTGCGCCCCCTGATGTAGGCGAGAGGGGAAATCAGAAGCTTCTCTTCCTTGAGCATAGCCTCAATTTTCAGGGCCTCCTTGCTCGTGGACTTGAACTGTCCCTTGATGACGTTGAGGTTGTCCATAAGGGGCTGGATGAATGGACTCATCTTGGTCTTCTGGTCGCCGGGGAGGAATCCGATCTCCTGGTTGCCCAGGACCACGGTAGGCCTGGTGAGGATGATCTGGTCGTAGTCCCTTGCCTGCTCCAGGGCGGAAGCCAGTGCGATGAGAGTTTTTCCGGTTCCAGCTCCTCCTGTCATGGACACAAGCTGGATCTCCGGATTCATGCAGGCATCGATAGCGAACTTCTGTTCGTCGTTGCGTGGACGGATGCCGTAGACATGCTTGCTCTTCACGAGTACAACCTTGTCAAGGGTGTCGTCAAACCTGGCACAGACCATATCCTTGCCGAACCGGATCTTGTAAAGCTGGTTCGGCCTGGGGCGCTTGCTGCTTATTGCTTTCCAAGGAATAGAAGTCTCAGGACCATAGGCGAGTTCCTGGATGTAGTCCGGATCCACGTTGTCAAGGATCTGGACTTCCTTGTTGGAGTTCTCTATCTTCTCTTCTTCAACTCTGTCGGTCATGTAGTCCTGGACTTCCATGCCGGCGGCCTTTGACTTCATCCTAAGGTTGATGTCCTTGGTGACGAGGGCTACGAACCGGCCGGGATTGTTGTCCCTGACCCAGATCGCTGTCGAAAGGATCCTGTGGTCTGGTATGTCATCGTAGAACAGGTCCTTCATCTCCTCCGGGAAGGGATGGTTGGGCTCGATCTTGATGTTTCCGAGCCCGTTTGCTATAGGGATTCCGCTCTTGCCGAAGGATCGGCCTTCGGTGATTCTGTCTATGTCCCGCATGAAGCCCCTGGCGTTGTAAGCCAGCTGGTCATTGCCTTTCTTGAACTTGTCCAGTTCCTCGATTACCGCGATGGGGATCACGAGATCGTTGTCCTTGAATTTCCTGATAGCCTTGAAATCGTGCAGGATGATGTTGGTGTCCAGTACGAATATCTTCGGCTTGCTTTTTGGGTATCTTGCCATATTATTAATTATGTTCAATCTTCACCTTCAAGGGCTTGGCTGCCCAGGAGCGACTGCAGGATGTCGGAGATTCCACCGCCCCTTCCGGTCTTGACCTTGACGGTCCCGGAACCGGGTACAGGATGTCCCACCGGGTAGTAGGCCACGTCCTGAAGGAGGAATTCGGCATCGGCATAGTCGTAGTCGATGTCCTTTATTTGTATGAGGGCACCAGGGACCTCGGAAAACAGGATCCTGATGCTGTCGTTCTCGTCGTAGGCATTCATGATGCCGCTTATGTCGACGGCCGCTCCGACTCCTTCCTGGCACATAGAATTCAATGCAGGGAGGAGGCCTCCGTCTCCGACCGTCACTCCGGAGAGCACCACCTTGTCTTCCACGAATTCCCTGAGAACCTCGAAGCAGTCGATGAAATAGTCGCCGTCTCCTGTTTCCGGAGCGGTGTCCCCGTTCTGCCCCATGACGCTGCAAAGGAGGGAATTGCCAAGACGGAACTCACAGGTGTCGAACGGTATGAAGATCAGCCAGCTGTCGGGATCCGCCACCAGTTTGTCGGGCACCGCCCTTTTCCTGCCGATCACAGGATGAGGGCTGCCGAAAGGAGCGTTCCCAGGAAGGTCGATCTCATCTTCGGGATCTATCTCCTCGTCCGGATCTTCTGGCTTGTCTGTGGTTGCTACCTTGAAAGAAGCCTGGCAGCATTTCTCACTTTCTGCGAATGAATATGTATGAAGACATATTCCCAGGGAATCGATGTAGTCGGCTGCTGCTTCCACCGATGAGTAGAAGGCTGCCATGTTTCCGATGATCCTTGGATTCCAACGCCATTTGGCCAGAAGGGTCAAGTCGCTCAGGCGGAAATGCCCCTTCATCCACATCGCATCGAGGAGTGCCCTTGCTATCCGGCTGCGGGTGAACTCTTCAGGAAAAGCAGTCGGGCAGTTCCTGGGCTGGCCGAGCAAGGGGACAAGGCGGGTCAGATAGTCATGCACTTTCTGGCTCTCGAACTTCACCGAGGCCGGGGACGGATCGGTGCTCTCGTCCACGATGGGCTTGAATTCCTCGTAACCTTCGCCCTGGATTTCCTGCTCAAGACATCCGTCCAGGATGTCCGCAGGCGTAAAGCGCCTTGGAATCCCGTCGATAATGTATTCCGAATGCAGTGCTGAGGTTTTTTCTTTCATTCCGTTAGAATATGTCTGTAAATTTAAGTATTTTTGAGTTGAGTTCAAAAACTGCAAGGAAGCTCAAATGAATAATTATTCGGAAGAAACCTATCTCAAAAAGGTAGAATCGATATTTACCAGGTATCCTTCTGTCCAGAAGGTTCCCTTTGGAGATGCCTATAAACCCGGGCTGGACCACATGGAGAGATTCTCTGCCGCCCTCGGCGATCCGCATCTGAAATACAGGACGATCCACGTTGCAGGCACCAACGGGAAGGGCTCGACGGCTTCGATGCTGGCCTCGGTGCTTTCCGCATCCGGCCTCAAGACCGGCCTCTACACTTCGCCGCACATCGAGGACTTCAGGGAGCGGGCCCGGATCCTTTCCGAAGGACGGTATTCCCTTGTCCCCAAGGAATATGTCTACGACTTCCTCTGCCGCTACGAAGATGTCATGGAAGAGCTTTCCCTCTCCTTCTTCGAGATCACTACCGGGCTGGCATTCAAATGGTTCGCTGACCAGGAAGTGGATGTGGCTGTCATCGAAGTCGGTCTGGGAGGGCGGCTGGACAGCACGAACATCATCACCCCGGATCTCTCTGTTGTCACGAGCATAGCCCTAGACCATTGCGCCCTGCTGGGCGACACCCTCGCCGAAATCGCCAGGGAGAAAGCAGGAATCTTCAAGGCAGGGGTTCCTGCACTTGTCGGGGAATATCTTCCTGAGACCAGGCCGGTTTTCAAGGAGGTTGCAGGGACGGCCGGAGCCCCCTTGACCTTCGCCCAGGATGTGGAGCCTTCAATGCAGGGTCTCTCAGATGAGATCCTTGGGAAGATGGATCTTCGGGGAAAGTACCAGGCAAAGAATCTCAGGACGGTGCTTGCAGCAATAGACATCCTGAAGGAGAATCCCTGCTACTCAGGACTTGAAGATGAAGGGAGAACCGCAGACGCTATCATCCGGACAGCCTTCCTTTCCGGCTTCCACGGGCGTTGGGAAAGGCTTTCGGAGAATCCCGAGATCATCGCTGACATAGGCCACAATCCGGCTGCCCTGAAGGAAAATTTCGCCCAGCTGGAGGAAATGATGTCCGGCGGGGACTATTCTTCCCTGATAATCGTGTACGCAGTCATGGCAGACAAGGATTTCCAGGGCATAATGCCATTGATGCCGGAGGATGCCACCTACATTTTCACGAACCCGGCTACCAGTCGCGCCTTGCCCGTAAAGGAACTGACTGAAATCTTCAGGAACAATTGCATCAAGAACGGGAAACCGGTCGACAGGATCCATGATGCTCCATCGGTGCAGGAAGCCGTCCGGATGGCCCTGGACCTTGCAAAAGACACCAATGCACTCATCTATCTGGGAGGCAGCACCTACCTTGTTTCAGAAGCGGTAGGGATTTTGCATAGCATGGATGGTGAGTGAATATCGCCATGAATAACAAACTTATACTTTCCATAATTGCGGCTGCAGCAATCTGCGTGGCTGCACTTACATCGCATGCCTACATGAAGACAGACAAGAACCAGTCTCCGGATAGCAACGGCCATGTCCTTGCTTCCTTGTGGAAGTCGTATTATGCGGCCCAGAAGGCTGACCTGCCCAAGCAGATGGTCAGTTCCCTCGAATCGATCGAAAAGGAGGCGAAGGCCAGGAGGCTCCACTGGGACTTCTACGATGCCGCGGTCAAGAAGGTCGACGCCGAGTCTTCCCGTAACTGGAAACTCCGCCAGGAACTCCGTTCCAAGCTGGCTGCCGAGATTGAGGAATATGCCGAACCGATAGTAACATATTCCTTCAGGAGGGACCAGGAGGGAGGTTCGTTGACAGATTACGTCATCACCAACAAGGCCCGCCTGCAGGCAGGACGCAACAAGTGGTTCTATTCCAGGACCATGGGGCAGATGAACAATCTGCTGAACACCTTCATCAAGGATGATTATGAATATGCCCTCTGGTCGGAGCGTTTCTGGGGAGGTGAGACCTCGAAGGCTGCTGCCGCCCTTGAGGATTGCCTGGGCGGCACCTATCCCAATGCTGCCTGGCTGGAGTTCTGCGCTCTAAATGAAAAGAGATGGGACGGCAGGGAGAAAGAAATCCAAGCTTTCATTGAAAAATATTCCGGAAAGGCGATGAGTCTCTTCGGAAAGTCGCTCCTTTTCCAGGACCGTTTCAACAAGCTGTCGGTCGAAGAGGCCGGCGAGGAGGAGTTCAAGGCTCTGTACGCCGATCTCAAGGCGGCAGAAAAGGAGCGCAAGTCCTACACCGCCGGAACCGATGCCAAGATAGCCGGGACGATCAATGACTTCAAGTACCAGATAGAGAACCTCGAAAGGAAAGAAGTTTCAGTTTCATTCGACGATGGAAAGATAATTGTCGCAATGAGGAACCTCGACAAGGTTGAGGTGAGCATAGAACCTGATGCAAAGGGTTCGCTGCCTTTGTTCAGGAAGACTGTCCTCAATCCTGCCAACAGATTCCATGTGCTTGACACAGTGAAACTTGACATTCCTGGCTGCGATGACGGCGACTACATCGTCAAGGCCAGGAACGGGAAGGTTGAGGACGTAGCGGCATATTCCCCGAAGAGGCTCTCGATCGCAGTAAGGGAGGATTCCGAGGGCTGGAAATTCTATGTCACCGACTATCTTTCCGGAGAGCCGTGCCCCCAAGTCGATCTCAAGCTTTCCCTTTCCGGAGAAACCTCCGTTGAGGAAAAAGGCGTGAAGATCGATGGCTTCACCCCTCTGCCATCCAGCATCGCTTCAGCTTTGAAGGGAGATGCGTGGTACAGCCTTGAAGCGGCTTTCAAGGGTCCGGACGGCTTCGTCCGGAAGTCCAGGCCACAGACGATAAGGGAACTGTCGGTCCGCGGCGAAGACAGTGGTGAAGGCATCTACTGCAACATATTCACGGACAAGGGGGCCTACAATCCCGGAGAGACCGTGAAGTTTAAGGCCGTCCTTTACGGAGGGAACATCAACACCAGCCTGCACACTTTCAAGGCCGGAGAAAAGGTGGCTGCCAGGCTTTTTGGTGCCGAAGGAAAGGAAGCCGGCAGGCTGGACCTTCAGACCAATGAATTCGGTTCGGTAGCCGGAGAGTTCCTGCTGGCTGAGGGCCAAAGGAACGGCCGTTTCCGCCTGGAGATCAGCGCTGGCGAACGCCATCTTGCGTCGAGGACCATCCTTGTGGACGAATTCATCCTCCCGACCTATGACCTTGTCTTTGAAGATGTTGACAGCCTCTATTTCATGGGTGACGAGATCGAGGTCAAAGGCAGCCTCAAGAGTTACAGCGGCCATCCGCTCGATGCCGCAAGCCTTTCCTATGAAGTTGATTCCAGGGGACGGCGGATCAGATCCGGCGACCTACAAGTCAATGGGGAAGGAAACTTCTCGATAAGGTTCAAGACCGTAGAGGATGCCTGGTGGTACAATGTCACCGTGAAGGTGAAGGATGCCACGGGGGAGACCAAGGAATTCTCCCGTTCCGTCTATGTCCTTGACCATTTCAACATAGCTCTCTCCGTAGGGAATGCTTCAGTCGGTGAAGTCCGTCTTTCGGGCGATTCCTACGGTTCCGGGGCAAGGCTTCTTTCTGAAGAATCTGCCAAGGTCAGCTTCGAAGTGAACAACAGTGAGGGCAAGAGAGTCCCGCTGGTCGTCAATTATCAGTTGAAAGATGCTGACGGCAAGACAGTTGCTTCCGGCAGCGCGTCTTCCGGAGAGACCAGGGAAATCGCGATTCCACGTCCCGGACTTTATACTCTCCACGCCGATGCAACTGCAAAGTCGTCGGAAGGAAAGGAGATTTCCTCGAAACAGGAGATGAAGATCCTGAAGGTCGGTCAGAGTGACAAAGTCCTGAAAGCTAAGGTGGAGAACTTCTTCCAGCTAACCGGCTCTTGCGCTGACGGTTCGCTCAAGGCAGGAGAGCAGATCATGCTCAGGATGGGTGCCGGCGACGGTCCCGTCTGGGCTGTCGTGGAACTCTTCGGGGACAGGAGGCAGCTCCTGGAGCAACGCCTGGTCCACCTCGATGGCAAGGCAGGAGCGGAAGGCTCCATCACCGATCTTGCTTTTGAATATAAGAACGACTATCCTGACGCCCTCTTCCTGTCGGTCTTCTATTTCAGGAATGGAAAAAGCTACACTTTCTCTCGGGAGTTCCGACGCGAGAAGGAAGAACTTTCCCTGCCGCTTGAGTTCTCCTCGTTCGAGGACAATGCCCTGCCCGGGAAGGAATACTCATTCACCATCAAGTCCCGTCCTGGGACGGAGGCCGTCGTGGCGGTGTTCGACAAGAGTTCCGAGACCATATTCCCGAACAGGTGGAATGTCGTCAGGCTCATCGACTCCGGAGCCATGGGCGTCTATTACCAGAGCCAGGCCGGAGGAGTCTTCGGCGACATGATGGTCCGGGGCTTTGGTTCGTCTCGAAAGGGAATAATGTTCAAGACCAGGTCGGCAGGTGCTGTGGAGGAGGCCTATGCGATGAATTCAATGGTGGCTATGGCCGCTCCCGAGGCTGCTGTCATGGACATGGCGGACGATGCGGGCATGGTCCAGGAAGTGGCCGCTGAAGAAGATTTGGAAGCTGCCGGCGAGGTCGCGGTCCGTTCTGACTTTGCGACTTCTCTGGCTTTCGAACCCTTCCTCAGGACCCGGGAGGACGGGACGGCAGAACTGAAATTCAAGACTTCGGACAAGCTTTCTACCTTCATCGTCCAGGTCTATGCCCACACCCCAGACATGCTCAATTCCACCATCCGTGAAGAAATGACGGTCTCCGTGCCTGTCAAGGTAAGTGTGGCGGAGCCCCAGTACCTTTACAAAGGCGACAAATTCGTACTCCATGCCACGGTTTCCAGTGCCTCGGATGTGCCTGTGACCGGAACAGTCGTACTCCAGGCCTATCCTTCATCCGAGCATCAGGACGTCAAGCCCTTCGCTTCATATTCAAAGAAGGTGACCGTGCCCGCCGGTGCTTCCGTGCCGGTAGAGTTCGAGGTTAGCCCTAAGGACGTCGACGAGCTTGGCCTGAAGCTGGTCTTCGCGGACAAGGCAAAGACCTTCTCCGACGGTGTGTTCGTCTCTCTTCCGGTCATGAAGGCCGAGCAGACTCTCACCGAATCCCATTCGGCGGTTCTTTTAGCCGGAATGGACAAGGATGTCCTGCTGCGCAGGCTTCAGTCTGAGTTTACAGGCACCACTTCCAAGGGAGCCGAGTACAAGGAGATCGACATCAGGCAGATGCTCCTGGATGCCATTCCTTCCAAGATAGAACCTTCAGGAAAGGACGTGCTGTCCCTGACCGAAGCCTACTATGTGCGTAAGGTGGCTGCCAAACTAGGAGCCGATGTAGTAACGGTCATGCCGGATGAAGAACTGGTCAGGAATATCCTTGCCTGCAGGAATGCCGACGGCGGCTTTGCCTGGTTCCAGGGGATGAAATCATCTCCAGTGATCACGGCAGTCCTACTGGAGCGTTTCGCAAAGCTTCGCGACGCCTCCCTTGGCGGCAGGGAATTCGACACGGCTCCTTCGGTGGCCTATCTCGACCGCAACCAGTTCATCCATGGCGAGTCATGGCCTTATTGGTGCGGCTGGCTCTCAACTGCCCAGTACGCCTACGTTCGGTCGATGTATTCCTCGGTTCCCTTCGATGTCTCGAAGGAGACCAAGAGCGAGCAGAGCGAATATTCCAAGAACTTCAAAGAGTTCAAGAAATACATCAAGGACTATCTTGTGCCTTCCTCCAAGGACGGGCGCGGCCTGAACGGACAGATCCTTTCCAAGGCCCGCCGGATCAAGACCTTGGTGAATATGATCAACAATGATGGCGGTCTCTCCCTTGCTTCCGCATGGGGCCTTAAGATCAACGCCGATTCCAAGATGCGCTCCTCTCTCGCGGCCGACATCGCTTCCCTTTATGAATATGCTGTCGAGCACCGCGACGGGGGATGGTACTATCCAAATGCCGTCATGCCTTGGCGCGGCCTGCTTGAGAGCGAGCTCTATGCCCATTCCCTCCTTTGCGACCTGCTGTCATCTTCCCTCCCGGTCCCTGAACCTGCCGAAGGACGTAGAATTGCAGACGGTATCCGAATCTGGATCATGCTGCAGAAAGAGACCCAGCAGTGGGCCGATGATCCAGCCTACGTGGATGCAATCAATTCGGTCCTCTCAGGAGGCGAAGAAGTCCTTTCCACCCGTGTCGTTCTGCTTACCAAGACCTACAGTTCTCCTTTCTCGAAGATAGTTTCCGCCGGCAACGGCTTCACTATCGAAAGGCATTTCTACAAGGAGGTACTTGGCGAAGACTCCAGGATCGGCAGAGTCGAAATCTATCCCGGGATGCAGCTCAAGGTTGGCGACAAGGTCATCTGCGAGTACAAAGTATGGAACCAGGAGAACCGCAGTTTCGTCAAATTGACAGCGCCGAGGGAGGCTGCCTTCAGGCCTGTGAACCAGCTCTCCGGCCATGTAGGTTGGTGGGCAAGGCCTGTGGGTGGAACCTATTCGGTCACGCCTCAGGGCTACCGCAACGTCAAGTCCGACAGGACGGAGTACTTCTTCGATGTCTATCCCGAGGAAAACACCACCGTGACAGAAGAATTCTTCATCACCCAGGAAGGAACCTTTGTCGCCCCGGTTGTCACGATCGAGTCCCTGTACGCTCCGCACTACCGTGCAAACGACAAATTCGGCGGCCTAGTGGATGTAAGGGAATAAGATTTATTTTGCGGAATTGAAAAACTGTAGTATTTTTGCATTCCCCTTCCGAGGGGAATAATTCTGGAAGCATAGCTCAGCTGGTTCAGAGCACCTGCCTTACAAGCAGGGGGTCACTGGTTCGAATCCAGTTGTTTCCACGGTCAGAATCAAGCACTTGCGGTCTCGCAGGTGCTTTTCTTTTTTCCTTTTATAGAGTGTAGGTGATTGAAAAGAGGATTTCACGTCCGCGAAGTGCGTAATTGTAGGAGAAGGTGTCCAAGCCGGTGAAGATAGAGTAGGCGTAACTCCTGGTGTCAAAGACGTTGTGGACCAGGAGTGAATAGCGGATCTTATCCTTGTTCCATTCGATTCCGGCCTTACCAAGAGCCATATTCTTGAACAGGTCTCCTGTAATCTGGGTACGAATAAAATCCGTGTCGAAATACACCCTTAAGGCTGTTACAGGGAATAAAGACAGTGTCCCAGAGTGTGTCTGTGTGACAAAAGCGGTACGGTTCCCCAGGTAGGAGCTCCCTGTCCTGCTCCAATAGCCTCGATAGGAAAGAGATATCCATTTCCACGGTGCAGAACTGGCTTCCCAATTGAAACGCAAGTTGTCTCCCTTGTAGTCGATGGCTCGGCCCTGCTGTGTGATGGAGTTCCGGTTGCTTCCGGCCCGGATTCCGACCATAAGCTTGGTGGACGTCTGCTGGAATCTTTTGGAGAGACTCCCGGAGAAGGTCAGACCATCGGAACTGACAGGTTCGGGAATACTGGTGTTCCAGATCTGATCCGTTTCGACCGTCTGTGAACTCCTGAGGTTAGTCTTGTTTCTGGACGCCATGACATCGGAGTGGAAGAACCAGAGTTCAATAGGACGTTTCCAGTCATAGGCAAGCGAAATCCTGCTATTCCTCCCGTCCCGCAAAATTCCCGGGCTCTGACGGATGCTGCGGTAGGAGGACATGACCGGTGTCCTGAGAAAGTCCATAATGTCGCCGACAGTCCGGCTGGATGATGCGGAAAGCCTGAATTGCGAACGCGCCGTAGCAGTCCAGTCGAGTGAAAAATTCGGGTCCAGGACGGGCAGGATGTGTTTGTCGACGTTGCCTGTGAAACGGTCGCGAACAGAGAGTCCCTTTCCGCCCAAGTCGACTCTTAAATCAATCTGCAGTTGCTTGGAAGGTGACCTCCATCGCAGTAGAGGAGAAAACAATACGGCACCATTCAATCCGGCCAGGCTACCTTGAGCGGTGATATCCCCAAAATCCAATGTATTGCCAATCCTGTCGTAATCGATAGTTGCGTTCAGAGGTAGATCAAGGGTCAGCCTACGCCAGTCATGGGCAGTACTGATCCGCTGGTTGACTCTCAGGTTGTGGCTGAATCCGTCCTGCAGGCCTGTCAGGCCGAGGCCGGCAAAGCTGTACTTAACGGAAGGCGACGATGTCCATGCAATAGTATTATTGAAATAGAAACGCCGGTCCCCTATGAGCTTCCTCCAGTCCAAACTGTTCTGAAGCCTTATGGCACGAATGCTGGAACTCTGGTCCAAAGGATCATCGGCGCGCATGGTAGCCATGGCGTTAGTGATGAAATTCGCCGTCGCTCTGAACCGTTCGTTAAGATAGCGTTCTTCAGAGTTGAGCTGGTAGTCGAGTCCGATCGAAGGAACGTGTGATTTACTTGAGGGGTTGAAAACCTCCTGGAGGGTCACGACATTATCTCCGGCATAGTAGTCGCTGCGGGTTGAATAGTCATAAGTGCCGTAGCTGTAAGCGTAATGGCTGTTCAGCTTCAGCCTGACATCATCTGACTGCTTATGTGAGGCATCCAGGCTGACGTAGGCATCCATCGGGCGCAGATAGTACCTGGCATCGAGTGGCGGAGAGGAGCCGGACACGGATCCGGCAAAGGTCGAGGCCTTCCCTGAAATCTGGTTGGAGGAGAAATAGTCAGAGGTCTCGCTTTGAGCGAACTGGGCGTCATTGCCTAATTTGCCGGAGAGGATTGTCTGATTCTTGCCTCCGAATCGCATGAGCGAGCCACCGATGCGGCCGAGGAACCCTTCAGATCCCCAGCCGGCCCTGGCTTCACTGCTCCCTGTCGGCTTGATCCTGGCCTCCTTGTTCAGTTTTATATTCATGGCTACCTCATTGGTCCGGCCGGAATTGCGCTCCATCTTGACACTATGATGATTGTCCAGAATCTCGACCTGGTCGACCATTTTCGCCGAAATGCCCCGTGTTGCTAGGGTGTACTTTCCTCCAAGTATGTCCACACCGTCTATGTAGAAATGGCTGATAGCCCTTCCTTGGTATGAAATCCTTCCGTTCTCGTCGACTTCTATTCCAGGGATACGCTTCATGGCATCTTCCAAAGTGTAGTCCTCCCGGGCCGCGAGTGCCGGGAGCCAGAATGAAAGCGTGTCTCCTCTTAGCTTGACCACCGGTGCAGTGACAGTGACTTCCTTGAGGGTTTCGCTTCGCTCCCTCAGGATGACATCAAGGTTCCGACTCTCAAGAGTGGTCGGAACTTCCAGCTTCTCGAAAGTAAGGTGATTGAATATGACTGTCGCAGTGTCTTTGCCTGCCTGGACACTCAGGCGGTAGCGTCCGTCCTTGCCGGTGGTCCCATAACCGAGAGTCTTGCCCTCTTGCTGCAGCGAGACCACAACACCGGCTATAGCAACACCTTCCTCGTCACGCACGCTGCCCTGGATTACAATCTGGGCGGAGAGAGCGTACGAGGCAAGCAAAAGAATCAGCAGGGAGACGACTTTGCGCATTGTCTA
This sequence comes from Bacteroidales bacterium, assembly GCA_017469745.1. Classification (GTDB taxonomy): domain Bacteria; phylum Bacteroidota; class Bacteroidia; order Bacteroidales; family UBA932; genus Cryptobacteroides. The sequence goes on from JAFUFS010000008.1 coordinate 64,335, forward strand.
TTCAAGTTCGAGAGGGATCCATGTGTGATTGGTCATGCGAACGGTCACACGGCCGTTGACCTTGATCGTGCCGCCGTTATCATTCTTGAAGACGGCAATGCTGGTGATGCTCTCTGTAGGGATATTGTTAAGCGAATTGCCTCCGGAGGCTTTCTTGCGCTGGATGAAGCGATCACGCTGAGTCTTGTCACGTCCGGCATCCTGGACACGAACGATCGGGCAGGCTGCCTTGCGCAATGCTGTGGCTGTGAAATGGTGGATCCCTTCAGCATCCTGAGCCTCCAGGATAAGGCCCGGCAGACCGCCGAGTTTCCATGGACCGACGTTTGAGGGAATGCTCGGTGCGAACCAGACGGTCCACTCACGGCCGCCGTAGCTGGTCTTCGCCTCCTGGCAAGGATAGCCGCAGACCTCTTTCTGGTCGTCCCCGAAAGTCCACTCATGCGTCATATTCTCTGAATATGTGAACGTACCCGGGACCAGGACATCGTCGACGGTCATGGAGCCTTCAGGCCAGTTCTGGAAGATCACGGGGTCAAAGTAGAAAGCGCTGCGATCTATATCGTTATATGCTTTGGCGATCGTATCCTCCGGAGCTCCTGCGCAGGCAAGGGAGTCTACCTTGTACGCAAGATAGTCAAGGAAACGGGCCCGCTCAGTACCGAACTGAAGGATGGTCGAGTAGGTGTCGCTGACAGTATTGTCCTGACCTTCAGGAATTTCGGGTTGGCCGCTCCTTACCGTGATTGTAGAGCCCTCGCTCCTAGTAGACATTTTCCCGCTGACCGTCGTCCGGACGCGGTACTCATAGATAACTTCATAAAGGGCGTCGCCAATCCTGTCGTAACCTGCCACCTTTGCTTTTTCCCTTTGAATAGGCTTGGCAGAAGCTCCAACGGGATTCTGGGCATAAACTGTAAAAGAAGCCGACAGGGATAATGCGAAGAATGCAGTAACTAATAGTTTTCTAACCATTTATGTCAAGATTTTGTTATTCGTTTTTCATAAATATATTAATCGTACCTCCTCCCTTGCCGTCTTTATCGATATTCATTGACTTGATCCTGGAAGGATCGATCTCGTCCAAGCGGTCCTTGTCGAACTCTTTCCCGTCCACTCGCACGATTATGTTCTCGTTGTCACCGACGATGATGAAGGGTCTGCCTTGGCCGATCTGAAACTCCCAGCGGGCGTTTAAGGCCAGACCTATACAGACCAATGGAATCAGAACCAGCAGTCTTAAGGCCCGCCTGCTTCTGGATGGTCGGCGAAGCATCATCTCAATTCTGCCCTTGAGGGCACTTTGATTGAAATTATTGACTACCGAATATCCGGCTTCAGACATGGACTTCTGTACAAGCAAAAATTGGTATTCTCTTGGGTTGAACCCTTTGTCCAGCACAGCCTTGTCAGCCTCATATTCATGGATTGCGGCCAGTTGTCGGCGGAGGAGCCAAATGGCGGGATTGAACCATTGGAGAATCAAGCAGAGATCCATGAGAAGCAGGTCCATGGAGTGATGTAACGCCGAATGTGCGGCTTCGTGGCAATAGACTGGACTGCTATTGAATCCAGTTGCCTCGGCTGCGAGGTAGTCCTCGCGTCTTAAGAATATATATCCCATCCAACTGGAGGGAGACAGATGTCGTTCTCCTTCGTGAGAATCAATGATTACTATCGTGTTACCGTCAGGTTGGGGATGATTCTCACCATCTTTGATCATCTTGCTGACCCGGTGGAAAGCGATGAACAGCCTGATCAGAGCAGCGATTGCTCCAAAGAGGAAGATCCCGAAAAGGACTATGACCCACCAATCCACACCGGTCGCGTGAGTCCATAGGTAATTCGGTTTATGGGGAGTCCGCGCTGAGTTAATCGTAATGTTGACAGTAATTATGCAGAGTGGCAGCAGGAAGGAAATGACCACACCGGAGAGCAAGACAATCCTGTTCAAACGATGAAAAGTCTCCCGGCTCAGCAGAAGTTGGAAGAATAGAAAGAAGACTATAAGTGCTGTGGCAACCTTGGCCGTGTAGATCAAATAGGCTAGCATGGCTACGCTCCTTTTTCAATCCGTTCTATCAGTTCCTTGAGTTCCTCGAGCGATATCCTCTCTTCTTTGACAAGCGAGTGGATTACGTCAAGATAAGAGTTGTTGAAGAAATCTTCGACGGCTCCTGAAAGAGTCTTGCGTCCGTATTCTTTTTCAGAAATGATTGGCGAGTAACGATAGGCGTTGCCTAGGAGTTCGCGCTTAAGGAAACCATCCTGCTCCAATGTACGTACCTGTGAAGCCAGGGTGTTGAATGTGGGCCTGGGATCAGGGTAGCTGTTAAGCAGATCCCGTATGAACATCGGGCCCTGTTTCCAGAAGTGATCCATGATTATCCGTTCTTTCTTGGTGAGTCTGCGCATATTATTATAGAAAGCTGTCTTTGCAAAAGTAAAACAATAATCCGAAATCTCCTAATTTTTTTCGGACTCCTCATGAAATTTCTTCGGAGATAAAAAGAATAATTGAATTAGTCAGGTAGAGATGATAACTAGAGATTATTGGAGACCGCTTCTTTATACTTCCGAGATATGGGCAGTTGAATGTCGCCGATGTATAGGATGTCGACATCGATTCGAGTTATTGCGGTCTTGTTCACAAGGAAAGAGCGATGGATTCGGATGAAATGGGGGACAAGGATGGCCTCCCACTGTGAGATAGGAGTATAATTCTTGAAGCGCCGGCCACCTGAAGCGACAATGGTAGTAGCATCGTCGTTGGATTCTATATAGAGAATATCATCTTTAGGCAGCGTCACCTGTTTCCTGTCCGAAGTGAAAGAGACGGTACCGGGTTGGTCTGGACTTTTTTTATTCAACCAAGATTCGAAGAAATGGCAGCCAGCGGCAAGCGAGGTCAGGATGATAGCAATAAAAACTGGATTAGATAAGATGTGAGGAAGATCTGGCCAATCGTTTACGGAACCGGGAAGATTCTCCCTGAAGGTAATAATGCAAAAGTGGGCAACCATAAATAGAAGAATCTCTCCTAACAAGAGTCCTAACACAATGAAGATTGTTTCCTTAATACCTGACAGCTTGTTCTTGAAGTTTACCTTCGGAAAGAAAAACTTGGCAGCCAGAGCACCGGGTAGAAACATAGTCCCTATGAACAATGCTTCAATGAACCGGTATCCCAAACTGCTTAAACATATCGCCACCAAAAGAATGGAGACAATCCAGTATGATATGGCAAGCAGTCGTTTCATGGCTGACACAAATATAACAAACAAGCAGTGGTCTGACAACTTAATCCCAGACATTGGGGTTTTGACTTGCGTTCGTGGGGTTTCGGTTTGGATGGATATCAGTAATATTCTACTTTTGCCCACAGATTAAACCGTAAAACTCTGTTGCCTTATGTTCAAATTGTTTATGGGAGGAGGACTTCTTTTCATGTCCATCCTCACGATTCTGCTGGTAGCTATTTTCTTCGCCGCTTGGAAAGCTCCGCGCTGGGTAAAAGAAATAGGCAACTTCGCCCTTGTTTTTGGCCTCATGACACCCCTTTTCCAACTTTATCAATTATTCTCCACTTTACAGCAGGTTGCATGGGATAGAGGAGAAGGAGTCAGTGGTATTTTCGACCTGATTTCCCCTGGAATTCTTTTCGGAATGAAAGTAATTCTGATTCCAACCATTTATGGAATGATGATATACCTCATTTCCCTTGTCGTGAGGATTGTTCAGAAGCCCCGCCTGTAGAGAATCCCCAGTGAGACTACTTGTGGTCACTGGTTTTAATCCAGTTGTTTCCACTAAGCCAAGTTACTATTTGTTAATTAAAGACAATTATAATCTTTGCAAAAAGCACTGGACTCATCTGTTTTGCACAAGTATTTGATAATTAATTATTTGCAGGAAATGCATAGGCTATTTGCCTATGCATTTCCTGTAAAATCTTAATTTTTAGCCTGTTACGAAAAACGCATACTGTCCTTTATAGTCCTGAAGGAAGGATTGAGCCACTGTTTTCGTAACTCAATTCATCGACTACCTTTAATGCTTTCGAAAGGAGTAGATGCTGCTATTCCGCTGTCGGGAATATGGTGACGCGGAGGGTGGTGCTGCCGTAGGGGACAAGGTCGATGTACTCAACCTTGCCTTCAGTCTTGAAGGTCTCCGGCAGGGCAGGGGTGAATCGGTTCTCCTTGAGAGTCCAGCCCTTGACTCCGGTGACAGGCACGCGGATCTTTAGCGGAACAGTCTCGAGGTCGAACGGGAAGCCCTGAGCTCCTGTCTTCTCTACCTTGAGATCCTTCAGGTCATCCTTGACGAGTGCATAGTTCCACTTACCGGCAGGAGTCATGGACCAGCTCTTGAAATCAGGATTGGCAGAGGCCTTGCCGGCAAGATTCTCGTAGATGGCGTCATCTTCCTCGACCTTGGCAGGGATGGCGTAGGAATAGACCACCGGGCCTCTCTGGACGGAAGTCCCGATCACGGGATTGTCCACGATCTCGATTTCCATGGGAAGGTCGACCGTGAAGGTGTCACCGGTCTTCCACTGCTTGCTGACCGTCTTGAATCCGGATTCCTGGCCCTTGACCCATCCGGGGATGCGGTAGGTGAAGTCCATGTCGACGGCCTTGGCCAGCGGCTTGCCGTTCTTGAAGAAACTGAACTCGAAGCAGACCTGCTCCTCGAAAGGATAGGCAGTCTTCTCCTCGATTTTAACGGTTACGCCCTTGCCGAGATCATATTCAACGGAAGAAGGTCCGTACAGGGCGGCCACAGGCTGGCCCTTGCGGTCTTTCATCCACATGCGGGCGACGTAGTTCGGGAAATAACGATGCAGGTTGCCGATGCAGCATTCGGTCTCATGGATGGGACGGTACTGCATCCAGGTCAGGCCGTATTTGAAAGCATTGTGGTTGGAGTTGCCGGTGGCGATGAACTGGTTGGGGCAGGAGAAGTACTGCATGGTCTTGAAGTCCTTCGTGATGGCTCCGAAACCGCCGTTGAAGAATCCTTTCTCTATCCTGTCAGCCCACTGTCCGTCGCCGGTCACCATCAGGTAGTAGCCCATGGTCCAGGTGTAGTCGGAGATGTCGCAGGTCTCGTGGCTCGCCAGGGGATCGTTGCCTGCCAGGGCCTCGGAAGAAGAGTTGATGCCGTCGATCAGCATGTTCGGGGCCTCCATCTTCTCTTCGGCGTGCAGGGCCGCCTGGAGATACTTTTCCTCTCCGGTGTAGGCATAGAGCAGGAGGGGAACCTTCAGAAGCTCGTTCATCGTGACACCGTGCATGTGGAACTCGCTGTCGTCGAGGGCGGTCTCCTGGGTCATGTTGGATTCACCCCTTTCCCAGGCGTTGACGGCAAGGTCCAGGAGGGCCTGGTTGCCGGTGAGGGCATAGGTCCAGAGCATTCCTTCAACGTTGATGACGTAGCGGTCCTGGGCCAGTTCATCCAATGAATATGAGAGGTAATTCTTCTCGAGTGCTGCGGGGATCCTGGGGTCGCCGGTGGCTTCGTAATATGCCTGGACGGCACGGAAGAACACAGCGAAAGGCCAGGCCATTGAGCCGGTCTCGGGTCCGAGGCGGCCTTCGGAACGGTCTGCCATCAGGATCCTTGCCTGACGGGCATTACGCTCCTTCATGCGGGCCTGCATCTGCTCGAAACGCTTCTGGGCTTCAGGGTCTGCAGACACCTGGGCGTCAAAGTTCCTGGGACGGCGGCCGCGCTGAAGCTGCGCCATCGCTTCTTCCTCAGTCATTCCGGCCTTTGCCGGTAGAGGGTGGGCGAGTACATATTCAATGTTCTCCTGCCAGGTGTCAAGGAATTTCTTGTCATCCAGGAGGAAGCCGAGCCTGGTGATGCCGTCGAGGTAGTAGGCGGTCTGTTCGAAACGCCACCAGTCGGCACCGCGGGACTCGGAATCACGTTTGAGCTCTCCGGCCCAAAGAACGGTGTTGAACGGATAGGCCATGGCCTCAGGGTGACCTGCCAGACCGTCACGCTGGCGTTCGAGGATCTCCTTCAGCCAGCCTTCCGGCTGGATCTTGTCTATCATGCCTTCAGCGAAGACGGCATGGGGGGCTACAGGGACGCTTGTGGTCGTCTGCTTGCCGCAGCCGGCGAGCAGGAGCAGTCCGGCCAGAATTACTAGACTCTTTTTCATCGTTGTCTTATTTTTTTGTCTTATTTCCTCTTTGCAGGGCGCTTGTAGCCGTCATTGGTAGCCCTTGTAGCCATCTTGTTGATCCTGTCCTGGGTGGCAGGGTGGTCGGAGAACAGGTCGGATACCGAAGTCCCGGAAGCGGCCTGAGTCCCGGATGAAGAGACTCCCGTGGACATGTTGAGGAGCTCCTCGAAGGCCATTGCCATAGCCCAAGGATTCGTGCCGTGGTCCACCAGGAACTGGTAACCATAGTCATCAGCCTGGCTTTCCTGCTTCCTTGAGAACTTGGCGCTCAGGAGGGCTTCTCCGATGTCGCCGAGCTGTGATGCCGTCAGGACTGCGACAGCTCCGCCGGTCGAGACGACAGCGTCCCTGATTGCAGAGTTCCTCAGCGCAGCCTGGAACTGCTTCTTGGAATGCTTCAGCGCCACGTGGCCGATCTCATGGCCCACGACTCCGAGAACCTCGTCGTCTGTCATCTTGTCAAGGAGACCGGTGTAGATCCTCACGCTTCCGTCTGCGCAGGCGAATGCATTCACATCGTTGGTCTGGTAAACCTTGAAGTTGAGGGGAACATTGTCAACAGAAGTTATGCCTTTAGTGAGGTTGCGGACCCTCTTTACGTAGGCATTGCTCTCAGGGAGCACAGTGTTCTGTGCGTCCAACTGCTTGATGTACTGTCCTACATAGGCCTGGATCTGCTCGTCGGAAAGAGTTGCCGCCTGGGCGATCTTGGCTCCGCTGGAAAGCAGGTAGGCTGCATTGAACTGCTCGCTGCACGAAACGGTCATCATAGCAGCTGCAAGGATGATAATAAGCTTTTTCATCTTTATGGTATTAACTGTCACAAATATAACCAATTTGCTCAAAACACAAAAACCCCGCCACACAGTCTCTGCGGAGCGGGGAGGTGTCTTGTTAAGTATGATGAATTCTTTTGAATTCTGAAAACTTATAACTAATAACCAACTAAAACTACTAACAAGAACGACGTTTTCGCTACATAAATTGTGCCTAACTCACGAAGAATGAGACAGAAACGGAATTTCCTTTCTCATCCATTACGGTGACCACGTGTTTTCCGGGCTCCGGCTTAAGGTTCATCTGGTGTATGAACCTGGTCTGGCCGGCATACTCACTGTCAAGATGCCAGTAGACAATGGTTCCCGGGTCCCTGTGTGCAAGGTTGAATGTCACTCCGGCAATCGACCCGTCAAGCTGGCGCGGGATGTGGATCGTAGTTCCCGGTTCCGGATAGATGAATTCCATCAAGGAACTGCCTTCCATGTTTTTGGGAATATACGGCCTGTATTCGGGATGGTGCTGACGATAGTACCATTCCATCGAGGGAGGGAGGATGAATGTCCTTTCTCCTTCGACAGTCTGGTGATAGGGGCATGGATCGCTTTTCATGGCCTTCCTGGGCAGCATAAGGGTGTCCAGATGGCCGCAGTCCTTGCCTGCAAGATGCCCGGATTCGTGGCAGACTTCGGCAGTGATGCCGTCTCTGGCCAAGGGCTCCTTGAACCATCCTTCGGCAGCGTAGGCATTCTCCTGGCCGGAAGGGGGGAGCAGATTGAATATTCCGAACAAAACTGGACCTGCAGTCCTCGCTCCGGTGAGCCCGGGGACTCCCTGCCCGCGGGCGTTGCCTGCCCAGACACCTACGGCATAATCGGACGTCATTCCAACCGCCCAGGCATCCCTGAATCCGTAGCTGGTTCCTGTCTTCCAAGCCACCTTTCGGACCGAACTGATAAGCTGCCAGTCAATCTCGTCCGGCCTGTTGACCTCTTTCAAAGCGTCGAAGGTGTACCAGAGCGCACACTTGTCCTTGAGCGGAAAGTCCGTATTGAAATCCTGGTAGGAGGCGGACATCCCTGAATATATTCCAGTGATGTCCAACAAGGTGCCTTCACCGCCTCCGAGGATGAGGGAAAGACCGTAATGAGATGCGCTCTTGGGCATGGTCGTGATCCCGCATTTCCTGAGGATGTCAAGGAATTTCGGCACTCCGAACCTCCTGAGCATGTGGACTGACGGCACATTCAGTGACCTGGCCAGGGCCTCGGAAGCCGGTACGGCACCTTCGAACTGCCTATTGAAATTCTGCGGGGAGAATCCGTTGATGTTGATCGGGATGTCAGGAAGCAGGGTGTAAGGTAGGATCTCTCCTTCCTGGAGCAGGGAGCAGTAGAGGATCGGTTTCAGGATGCTTCCGGTGCTTCTCGGAGATCTCGGGATGTCTACATCGCTCCCTGGTCTCTTCCTTTCAGGATTCGCGTTCCCGACGTAGGAAATGATCTCTCCGGTGTGTACGTCCAGCACCACGGCGCACAGGTCTTCTACGCCCCTTTCTGAGAACTCGTCGTTCCACTGGTCGCAGACTGCCTGGACCTTTCTCTGGAGATGGATGTCAAGGTTCGTCCTCACCCTCTTCCCGGGAGATTCCTTGACATGGTATTCCACAAGATGATACGCATCTTGAGGCAGCGCGACAGGTTCGGACGGAAGAGGTTCCTCGCAGGCCAGCTCCAGGTCCAGGGAGTCCAGATAGCCTCTTTGATGAAGGACATCAAGAAGCTTGTTACGCTTCTGGAGAAGCTTGGCCCGGTTCTTTCCGGGATGGATGTCTGCCGGCGAATTCGGCAGGACGGCGAGAGCCGCCGCCTCTCCCCAGGAAAGCTCCTCGGGAGGCCTTCCGAAGTAGCGCCAGGAAGCCGCTTCAAGTCCCACGACGTTTCCACCGAAAGGAGCGTGTGAAGCGTACAGGCCGATGATTTCTTCTTTAGAGCATCTCCATTCGAGGCGGGTGGCCAGGACGGCTTCTATGAATTTCTGCCATAGAGTGCGGTCCTTGCCTCTCGACATCCTTATCACCTGCATGGTGATGGTGCTGCCTCCGCTTGTGACATGGCCTGCCCTGATGTTCCCTACGGCGGCCCTGACGATGGCCAGGGGATTGACTCCATGATGGAACAGGAACCATCTGTCCTCGAACATGATGAGGGACGTGGTGAATTTATCGGGGATGCTGTCGGACGGGGGGAACCTCCATTGCTGGTCGGCCGCTATCCTGGCCCCCAGCAGTTCTCCGTTGCGGTCTTCCACTACGGTGGAGTAGGGGGTGCCTTTGAATATGTCCCTTGGAAGGCAGAACAGGTACAAGAGCAGAAGGGCGGCCGTCAAGCCGCCCAATATCCTTTCAAGTATCTTTCTCCTTCCTGTCATCGCTTACTTGGAGACGGTAGCAGTCCCGGAGGCTGTGTTCGCGCTTATCCGGGCATCATACATGGCCTCGCACCTGACCGGCGGCAGGCTGAACTGACCGGCATAGGCTGCGCGCATCTTGACCTTGAAGGTCTTGGCTGTGCCCTTTGGAAGGTCAAAGTGCCAGATGACGCGGTCGTCACGGATGTCGCGATAGTCGTAGGTCGCACCGGCTGCCTCGCTTCCGAAGAGCCTGTCATTGAATATCTCCCAGCCTGAAGGAATGATTTCGGAGAGGGCCAGGTGGGTGTAGTCCTTGATTCCGCTGGAATTCCCCACGGTTATGCTGACTGTGAAATCAGTGCCCTGCGGTATGTCCGCAGGTGTGATTACCTTGCCTTCTTCGGAGATGTAACTTACATTCAGGCTCACCCCATTGGAATGGGCTTCAGTCCTGACTCCATGCTCCGGTACGCTGGAGGTTACAAGAGTGGCGTGAATCGCACCGTCTGAAGTGTTCTTGATCCTGGCTCCTCCTGCCTTGGTGTCAAGGTTGACCGTGCTGACGGATTTGACGCTGCTCACCTGCATGGAATTGTCTCCCTGGATCACTTCAGCGGAGAGTACGCCCGTGTTGACCTTGCCTGCCAGGGTGTTCATGGCCTTCGTAATGAAAGCGGCCTCCTGGGTGGTGTACCAGTCTCCGGCCATCGCGTCCGCGACCTCGTGGGCGAGATCCAAGGCTTCAGGGATCATGTCCGAAAGGGCGCAGGCTTCAAGTGCGATAGCCCTGTCCCTGTCGGGTGAGCCGTAGGTCCTTCCAGGATCGTCCTGCTCGGAGAGGTCGGTCCTAAGGGCGGAGAGCATTTCCTTCGCTATGTTCTTCTTGCCTGATAGTGAATATGCTGACGCGAGCATCCAGGTGGCCTGGCGTGAAAGGTTCCCACCTTCCTTGAGCCTGTTCATTGCTCCGCTTTCCGGCTCTCCCTTGAGAGCCAGGGTGTAGAGCCTGTAGGCCTGCTCCAGATCCCTGAGCCTGCCGCTGTCAGTGTTGCGGTAGCTCTGGATGTTCTTCTTCTGGTAGCGTGCCCAGCTTGCCAGGACGCCCTTGCTGACGCTGAATCCGTCCTGGGAAGCCATGACCATGAACTGGCCGGCCATGGAACTGACCCAGTTGTCGGCGTCTGAAGCCCCTGGCCAGTAACCGAAGCCACCGTCGCCAAGCTGCCTGAGGAACAATTGCTGAAGGAGTTCAGGGATGAGCTTGTCAGCCTCCATCTTCTTTTCTTCGGGAAGCATGTCCCTGATGGAAAGCAGGCTTATTCCCCTTGCAGCGATCTGCTCGCTGCAGTTGAATCCGTAACCCTTCATATAATTGAAGACCCCTTCGTAGTTCATGGAAGGGAAGCTGGCGAGTTCCAGGGTGGCCCAACGGTCGCTGCCGGATTCAAACGGCTGGAAGCCTACATGCTTGGTTTCTCCCTTCCCGACAGTGATCCTGGTCACCTCCACTGTCGGAGGAATAGGATTGCGGACCTGGATGGAGATGGACTGGCTGGCTTTATGGCCGTTGCCCTCAGCCATCACCGTGACCTTTGCAGTACCCTCACCGACAGCCTCCAGGGCGAAGTCGACGAGCTTGTCTCCGGGTTGAGGGAATGAAACGGTGGTCTTCTCTTCTCCGGCCACCTTCACGGGACCTTCTACCTTGACGCTTACATTGGCTGACTTTACTGCATCTTCAAGGGCGAAGACATTGACCGGCAGGGTGACTTTTTCTCCGGTTCCGAGGACTCTCGGTAGAGTGGGCACTACCATCAGGGGTGACCTCACGGGGACTGTCTTCTCTGCATTGCCGTAGACTGGACCATGGGCCGCAACGACCATCACCCTGACGCTTCCGACATACATCGGCAGTTTTATCTTGTGGGTGGCGGATCCTGATGCGAGGGTGAAGGGGCCGAGGAACTTCACCACGGGGTTGAATCTGTTGTCCTTCTTCGCTCCCGGCACCAGCTGCTCGTCTCCTCCGATGCTGAACATCGGAGAGAACCTACCGCTGTAGGCCCCGATCACATAGTCATAAAGATCCCAGGTCCTTACTCCGAGGGCCTCCCTTTCGTACATGGACTTCCACGGGTCAGGCGTCTTGAATGCGGTCAGGTCGAGGAGACCTTCGTCCACTATTGCCAGGGTGTAGGTCATCGGCCTTCCGCTCTTTTCTTTTATCTTGATCCTGAATTCTTCCTCGGGTCGCAGTACATCAGGCATGTCTATCACCGGGGTGAGGTGTGAATTCTTGTCGCTGACGCTGATCGGGCGGACTCCGTAGAGCCTTATCGGCAGGTCGTTGTCTGCCCTGTCATGAGGCTGGACCAGGGAGATGTGGATGTAGAAGTTGGGCGCCATCTCATCGGTGACCTTGAAGGTGTAGGTAACGTCGCCTTCACCTGAAGTCTTGACCCATTCGCGTGAGATCACCTCCCTCGAGTTCTCCAGCGACACTAGGGCCTGGCCCTTTGAAGCTGCGGGGATGTAGACTTTTACTTTTTCGCCGACCTCGTAGCTTTCCTTGTCTGTGGTGAAAGACAGCATGGTGAGACCGTCAGGATCAGCTTTCGCCGACCTTCCTCTGTAGGCGGGCCAGTCGACGTAGAAGACGTCTCCTGCCAGGTGCCCGCTGTCGTTGTCCTTGACTATCACCAGGTAACGTCCCCAGTCAGGGTAGTTCACCCTGAACGGGATCGTGCTGGCAGCCTTGCCGGAATTGAGCTCTCCTGTCGAAAGCGGTTCGGCTGAAGGACTATTGACGTAGGAATCCAGGCTTTCTTCACGGCTCTCCCACCACCAGCTCCATTTCATCTTGTACACTGCATAGGACAGGTTGTCTCCAGACACCGGCTTGCCGTCCTTGTCCACGACGGCCACCTCGATCTTGTAGTCCTTGTCAGTTTCGAGGAAGCGGCTTTCTCCCTCACTAGGCACCTTGACGCCTACATAAGACTTGTACGGGGAATATGGTACAGTGGTGGAGCTGAAGCTCAGGTCGCCTCCGGGTTCCTGGACCGATGACACGATGTCTGCTATGAGCATGCCGGGGGCATTTTCTGCCGGAGGGAGCTCGACGTTGACTACAGCCTTTCCGTCCTTGTCCAGCTTGGTGTTGACCAGATTGTGCTCGCTCCTTGAGAACTCCGAAAGGGGAGTCCTGAAGCTGTAGCCCTCGTAGCCCTTGAAAGTGGACGGGCCGGTCCTTAGGGTCATGTCCACCTTGGCGGCAAGTCCCGATGCTGCCGGTCCGGTCAGCCAGTTTGAGAATATTCCTATAGGTACCTTGGATCCTCCCTCCAGGGTGCCGTCCAGATTGAGGTAGATTTTCAGTCTGTTGGGCTTGATGCTTTCGATCTTGAGATTCTTTGCGAAGGTCGCGCCTCCTATCTTGAAGTAGGCGGTCCAGTCTCCTGTGGGATCTTCGGGCTTGGTCGCAATGTCGAAGAGGTAGAATCCATCCTTCCCGTTTCCGTTGATCATCTTGGTGTAGAACCTCGATTCCGGAGTGTATAGCTCCATGACCGCAGGGTGCTTGTCGGGGATCCTGCCTTCCTTGTCTTCGAGGAGAAGGGTCACGTGAAGGGTGTCTCCGGGACGCCAGACTCCGCGTTCTCCGTAGATGAATGCCTTCAAGCCCTTTTCCAGTTTCTTTCCACCTACGTCGAATCGGCTGAGCGACTTCTCGTCCCCGTCCGTGACCTTAAGGTAGCTGGTCGCGCCGCCGCGTTTCGCAACGACGGCGAAGGGCCTGCCGGAAAGGCTTATTTCTGCCATTCCGTCAGTGCCGGTCTTGGCATACCCGATCTCGCCAAGCTGGTAGCTGTACACGTAGAGCTCCGAGTTGAACACAGGCTCTGCAGTCAGGATGTCGCTGACGTTGACCCACAGTTTGTCTCCTCCGGCATATTTCGCTATGACTCCGAGGTTGGAATTGAGCAGGTTGACGGAAGGGAAACGGTAGTCTTCCATGTAGTAGGAAGGCTTGAGAGGATTGTCGCGGTCCTCCCAGTTGTACTGTGACCAGTCGTGGTAGTACCCTTCGTAGAAATAGGGGTTCGGCCTGTCCCACTCCTTGTCGTCCTCCTCTGTGATTTCGACAGAAGAGATGTCCACCAGCTCACCTGCCGGAGTGCCGCTCTTGAAGCCCACGGTCTTGCCGTACACTGAATATTCCTGCTTGAATGACAGCATGATGCGGTAGATGGCTCCGGCTTCCTGCTTGAAGAGACCGGAAAGGTCCACGCTGTAGTCCTGCCATTTGTGGAGGTTCTTGGAAGGGTCCGAATCGAGGCGGATGCTCCTGCGGTAGACCAGGCGGCCGCTCCTCCTGAGCGAATTGCTTCCGTCGAGGTCGTTGTCCTGCAGGAACATCAGGACGTTGTCTTCGTAGATCTGGATGATGCTGATGTCCACTGCCTTGAGGTTCACGGCCTTGAAGGGGAGGATCAGCTCCTTCGAATTGGGGAGGATGCTTCCGGTGAGCGGGATCTCCACGGCCGGTTTCTCCTCTGCCGGAGCGAAGGATTTTGAATATTCCTCAGCAAGCCTGGTGCCTTTGTAATCCTTGACGGCCTCCGAGATCTTCAAGGTGAGCGTCCCGTCTTCAGGGCTCTCGTAGAAGATCTTCACCCTCGCGTCCTCCGCCTGGACGTAGCTGCGGCTGACTCCTTCAAGGGTGAACAGGCCTGAATAGTCGTCCAGGTCGGCAAGAGGGTTCGAGAAAAAGATGTTGATGTAGGGATCGTCAGACTGGATCCTTTCTGCGTCCATCACCCGGAATCCCTCCGTGGAAGGGATGGTTACTTCCAGTTTTGAATCTGTCACGAAGCCGGTGTTGGCGTCTTTCATCCAGACTTTCAGGATGTTGTCCTTGTCGTTGCGGTCCAGGTTGATGATGTCGAAATGATAGAGAAGCTGGTCGTGACCTTCATTCACTGACAGTTCAGCGGAATTGTCAGGGTAACTGAACTCTATCATCTCCCTTACCTTTTCGGCGGGAAGTTCTTCCGTTAGTGAGATTGAACCGCTCACGCTTGCCTTGGAGGGGGACGCTGCTGTGATCGAGATGTCGTCCAAGGCCAGTACAGCCTCCTTGATAGCTACCAGGAAGCTGAACTGAAACTTCCTGAATTTTCTCGCTCCGACTTTCTGGATCTTGTCCAACCGGAGCTTTCCGGTGTAGGACTGGCCGCTTTTCAGGGCTCCAGTTTCCGGGATGAACTCCAGGGTGTTGGACGTGAGCCATCTGGTCGTTCCTTTCACAGGAGGGGAGAAGGTAAGGATCCCATCCTTGATGTCGGCTCCGGGAGTGGCCTCGGGAATGTCCGAAGCGAGTTCTACCCGGATTGTGGACTTGTCTGAGATGATGCCGCCGGTGTGGGCCTTGATGAAGGTGGCGAATTCGGTGCTCTGTCCCTTGCTCCTGCCGTAACGGCTGCAGGAAGGGGTCAGGAGCATCAAGGCCAGGCAGGCCATAGCGACGGAAATGATTGCAGTATGTCTTCTCATGATGATCGATCTTAAAAACCAGTTCAAATATAGCCATAGTTTGCTTTATTGGCAAGTGCATCCTTCGGCTCTTCACCTTGTGACAAATTGTCAGTCGGCGTCCGGTGGCACAGCCTTTGATTTCCAAAGATTGCCTCCGGGATTCCGGAGCCAGACTTTAAAACAACAAATTAATTATTTATATCATGATCAGACCATTGGCAGACAGAGTCTTGATCGAGCCTAAGGAGGCCGAGACAAAGACAGCATCAGGACTTTACATTCCGGACACAGCAAAAGAAAAACCCCAGCAGGGAAAGGTTATCGCCGTAGGACCCGGCAAGAAGGATGAACCCATGGAGGTTAAAGTCGGCGAAGAAGTACTTTACGGAAAATATGCCGGCACCGAGGTCTCAGTCGAAGACAAGAAGTACCTTATCGTGAAGCAGTCCGACATTCTGGCAATTCTTTAATATATTAATAAGGAGACAATATCATGGCAAAAGAGATAAAATTCAATGTTGATGTCCGTTCGAAGATGAAGGAAGGAGCGGACGCTCTTGCAGATGCAGTGAAGGTGACCCTGGGCCCCAAGGGACGCAATGTGGTCATTGACAAGAAATTCGGTGCTCCCCAGGTGACCAAGGACGGTGTGACCGTCGCAAAGGAGGTCGAACTTGAGGACAGGTACTCCAACATGGGTGCCCAGATGGTCAAGGAAGTCGCTTCCAAGACCAACGAGCAGGCCGGTGACGGTACCACCACCGCTACTGTCCTTGCACAGGCAATCATCAACGTAGGCCTTAAGAACGTCACCGCCGGCGCCAACCCGATGGACCTCAAGAGGGGTATCGACAAGGCTGTCGCAGCAGTTGTGAAGGATCTCAAGAAGCAGAGCAAGAAGGTCGGCAGCGACTATTCCAAGATCGAGCAGGTAGGTACCGTTTCCGCCAA
The DNA here is from genome assembly GCA_017469745.1 of Bacteroidales bacterium. Taxonomy (GTDB): domain Bacteria; phylum Bacteroidota; class Bacteroidia; order Bacteroidales; family UBA932; genus Cryptobacteroides. The sequence continues at coordinate 80,212 of JAFUFS010000008.1, forward strand.
CAACGACAGCACCATCGGCAAGCTGATTGCCGACGCTATGTCCAAGGTCAAGGGTGACGGCGTCATCACAGTCGAGGAAGCCAAGGGTACTGAGACCGAGGTCAAGGTAGTCGAGGGCATGCAGTTCGACAGGGGTTACATCTCTCCTTACTTCATGACCAATCCTGACAAGATGGAGACTGTCCTCGATGACTGCTCACTGTTGATCTGCGACAAGAAGATCTCCACCATGAAGGACCTTCTTCCTATTCTCGAGCCCATCGCCCGTGAAGGCAGGGCCCTTCTGATCATCGCTGAGGATGTCGACGGCGAAGCCCTCACCACACTCGTGGTCAACAAGCTCCGCGGCACCCTGAAGATCGCAGCCGTCAAGGCTCCCGGCTTCGGCGACCGTCGCAAGGAGATGCTTCAGGACATCGCAACCCTCACCGGCGCTGTCGTAGTGTCCGAGGAGAGGGGATTCACCCTCGAGAACACCACTCCTGACATGCTCGGAAAGGCTGAGAAAGTCACCATCACCAAGGACAGCACTACCATCGTAGGCGGTGCAGGCATCAAGGAAGACATTGCTGACAGGGTCGCACAGATCCGCAAGCAGCTCGAGACCACCACTTCCGACTATGACAAGGAGAAGCTGCAGGAAAGGCTCGGCAAACTCGCCGGCGGTGTTGCAGTCCTCTATGTCGGAGCAGGTTCCGAGATCGAGATGAAGGAGAAGAAGGACAGGGTTGAGGACGCTCTCAACGCTACCCGTGCAGCAGTCGAGGAGGGTTACCTCCCTGGAGGCGGTGTCGCCTACATCCGTGCAGCCGAGGCTCTCAAGAACCTCAAGGGCGAGAACGAGGATGAGACTACCGGTATCCACATCATTGCCCGCGCAATCGAGGAGCCTCTCCGCCAGATTGCCCAGAACGCAGGTGTCGAAGGCAGCGTGATCATCCAGAAGATCCGTGAGAACAAGGGTGATTTCGGTTACAACGCCCGTACCGACGAATTCGTCAACATGTTCGAGGCCGGTGTCATCGATCCTACCAAGGTTGCCCGTGTTGCTCTTGAGAATGCTGCTTCCGTCGCCGGAATGTTCCTTACCACCGAGTGCGGTATCGTGGACATCCCTGAGAAGGAGCCCGCAGCTCCCGCAATGCCCGCCGGCGGCATGATGTAATCTGCCCCGGTCAATTAGGAAAAGGCTGACCAAAAAGATTCTTCACTTCGTTCAGAATGACAGTTGTATGTCATTCTGAGGCAGGTAAGAGACCTGCCGAAGAATCTCTTTTTGAGTCAGTCTTTTTCTTTTTTCCGCCAAAATCTGTAAATTGCAAGACAAACACTGACTTTAATCAATCTATATTATTCAGGAACTATTATGGTTATCGTTAACAGTTACGGCCTGGCGGTCTTCCTTTGCTTCATCATCATGCTTTGCTGGGGTTCCTGGGGCAACACCCAGAAGTTGGCAGCCAAGAGTTGGAGGTATGAACTCTTCTATTGGGACTATGTGATCGGCATGGTGCTTTTCGCCCTGCTGCTCGCCCTGACACTCGGAAGCTTCGGCTCCGACGGCGAATCCTTCTTTTATAATATAGGTCACCTGTCGTGGACAAGCGTCGGATGGATCCTCCTTGGAGGAATCATATTCAATGCTTCCAACATCCTCCTCAGCGCCTCCACATCGATTGCCGGCATGTCAGTCGCCTTCCCTCTGGGAGTGGGAATAGCCCTGGTGCTCGGCGTGATCAACAACTACATCACCAACGACAAGGGCAACGCCCTCCTGCTCGCCATCGGTGTAGCCCTCGTTGTGATCGCCATTGTCTGCAATGGAATCGCCTCAGGAAAGAAGGGAGAGTCCAATGTCAGCAAGGCCGACCAGAGGAAGGGCGTCATCCTCGCCCTGATCGCAGGTATCGTCATGTCCTTCTTCTCTTCATTCGTCATGAGGGGAATGGGCAACGTGACAGGTGAGGTTCCTTTCGTCCATCCTTATGCCACACCTTACACCGCTTCCGTCATATTCACCCTGGGAGTGCTGCTCAGCAACGTCCTATTCAACACCCTTGTTATGAAGAAGCCTTTCGTCGGCGAACCTGTCACCTACAAGCAGTATTTTGCAGGCAATGCTAAGACCCATCTCGTGGGAATGCTGGGCGGCGCGATCTGGTGTCTTGGAACAGCTCTCAGCTACATTACCTCGAAGGCTGCAGGCCCTGCGGTTTCCTATGCTCTCGGCCAGGGAGCTCCCATGATTGCAGCGATCTGGGGAGTTTTCGTATGGAAAGAATTCAAGGGATCTGACCGTAAAGTCTACGGTCTGCTCGCCCTGATGTTCCTCTTCTTCATTGCAGGTCTGTCACTTATCGTTGTTGCAGGCATGTAGGGACGCGTTATTAACAATTTTACCTGTTGAAAACTTTTTGCAGAAAAAATTTGCAGGTTTAAGAAAAGATACTACCTTTGCACCCGCTTCTGAAAAAGGAGCGGGTTTTTTACAAGAAAGTTCATTGACAAGACTGAAGTAAGTACAAGCAAGTACCGAGAAATTGTAACGAGAATTCGAGAGCGTTGATTTCTTAAGAAACCTGTCGGGATCGGACTTAGAGTAATAATAGTGTA
>JAFUFS010000028.1 GCA_017469745.1 Bacteroidales bacterium
CCTGATGGACTACTATGTTCAATTGCACAGAATGTAAGGAACCGCCGTATGCCGAACGGCACGTACGGTGGTGTGAGAGGTCGGAAAACAAAGAAAGTAGGAAGAAAACTCCGAAACTCTTTGTTTTCCTCCTACTCGATTCTAGATTCTTCGGTCACTTTGTCACCATATAGATTCTTCGGTCACTTTGTCACCATATAGATTCTTCGGTCACTTTGTTCCCTCAGAATGACATGGTCCCCTTATAATGACATGTCATCCTGAGCGCTAGCGAAGGATCTAATAGTCTTTGTGGAAATTTCTCAAGGCCTCGAGGAGTGAAGTCTCGAAGACCTCCTTCTCATGTTCGGAGAGGAAGCCGACATCGATCGGCACCTGGAAGAGACGCACCTTGAGGTCATGTGGTATATTCCCAAGGTCCAGGATCCTCTGGCAGTCCTTTTCGGTCGTCGCCACGACAGCGGTAGGATGCTCGCGGACTGCGTTCATGATCCTGCGGACATCGTATTTGGTGTACTTGTGGTGATCCTCGAAGCAGAACCGCTTGACGATCTTGTGCTCGTCACTGAGGTACATCCGCAGGGGAGTGTCCTTGGCTATTCCTGAGAAGAGGATGAGTTTCTGTGAATAGGCGTACCTGGGATCGGCCTCTTCGAAAATGGGATTCAGGGCGCTGTACCAGATGGTGGTGAAGAGCAGGATCTTCTTCTTGCCTTTTTTGTCAGTGCCCTTGCAGGTCATTGTGTCGTAGTCCTTCAGGCCGAAGGCTTGGGCCCATTCGATCTTCTTGGAGTCTTCGAGGTAGGCCGGGCATTTTGAGACAATGATTATGTCGGCTGCGCTGAATCTTTCAGGGAGGTCGCGAAGGCGTCCGAAGGGCAGGAGGCTGTCCTTGTAGGTAGGGCGGTTGTAGTCGACCAGAATGATGTTGTAATAGGCTCTCAGAGCCCTGTACTGGAAGGCGTCGTCGAGGACGATCAGGTCGGCCGGGGCGATTTCTTCGCCTGCACTTTTGCGGGCCCTCTTGTCCGTTTTAAGTTTCTCCGGATGGCACAGAAGGTCGCAGCCCTTGACCCTGTGACGGTCCACCGCCACTGTGACTCCAGGGAATTTCTTCTTTATCTGGAGAGGCTCGTCACCATATTCCTTGACAGATCCGTCCCTCTTCACGATCTGGAAGCCTCTGCTGGCCCTGAGGTGCCCCCTTGAGAGTACGGCGATGTCTTCATAGGCCCATTCGTCGCTCTTGAGAAGGGTCCTGAGAATCATTTCAGTGTGGGGGGTCTTGCCCGTGCCGCCGGCAGTGATGTTGCCGACGCAGATCGTAGGGACTTCGCAAGTACTGACCTTGCGGATTCCATGGTCGTAAAGAGAGTGCCTCAGCTTGAGGGTAAGATAGTACGGGGCAAGGATGATCTTGTCAAGCATAGGTCACAAAGATACAAAAAACGTGTTATTTCTTGATTATCTATTCTTATTTTCTCCTATTCTCCTATTCTTTCGCCTTAGGTCCTCCTTTTCTTCCGCCTCAGGTCCTCCTTTGGCCATGATAACGCCCAAATCCTTCCCTCCGGTCCACCCTTGGTGCCCGTCAGGGAAGAAAAGGGCCGGTTTCCTGACCTTTTAACGACCAGGTTTGCGAGGGGATTCAAGACAGTATGATAAGAAACGAAAAAAAGGCACCTATGTTTCTTATTATTCATTATTCCGGTCAATTCTTTTACCTATTATTATAACGTGAATTCGATGAAATTTAACTAGCTGATTATTAGGAAAATAGCGAAAGTTTTTGTAAATTTGGAATAGCTACAAACCAAAAACAAACCCTTTCGCTATGACGATCGCCAAGGACAAAATTACGGAAATTTACTGTATGGCGGATGACTTCTGCCATGTTTATGACAGATTTATCAAGATTAACGGACTCGCACCCAAGCGGGACAAGTCGAAGAGGAAGTACCATCGGGATGGAACGCTGTCCGATGCTGAGGTGATAACGATAATGATACTGTTCCACTTGTGTGGATATAAATGTTTGAAACACTTTTACTTGAATGAGGTTTGCGAGAATATGGCGGACCTGTTTCCTCATACCGTTTCCTATAACCGCTTCGTTGAACTGGAGCGGAAGGTAGCCATCCCTTTCATCCTGTTCGTGAAGAAATGCTGCATGGGAGCCTGTACGGGCATCAGCTTCGTGGACAGCACCGCGCTGCGCGTTTGCCGGAACCAGCGCATCCATCTTCACAAGGTTTTCAAGGTTCTCGCCCAGCGCGGGCAGTGCTCGATGGGATGGTTTTACGGCTTCAAGCTCCATCTGATTTGCAACGAGAAGGGAGACTTGCTGAACTTCATGGTCACACCCGGCAACGTCGACGACCGAGAGCCTCTCCGGAACAAGTCCTTCATCGAGCAAATATTCGGAAAGCTGGTGGGAGATAAGGGATACATCTGCAAGGATCTCTTCTCCAAACTCTTTGTAGATGGCATTCAATTGATTACCAAGCTTAAGAATAACATGAAGGGACAGATTATGAGTATCTCGGACAAGCTCCTCCTGAGGAAAAGAGCGCTGATCGAGACCATCAATGATGAACTCAAGAATATGGCCCAGATTGAACACTCCAGGCACAGGTCGGTCGTCGGCTTCACGGTTAACTTGATGGCAGGCCTGGCGGCCTACTCCTTCTTCCCGAAGAAGCCCATGATTGACGTAGAACGCGTCTCGCCCTATGAAAATGGTGTCATTCAATTGGAAATCAACTGGTTATAATTCGTCGAACTCACGTTACCTTAACAAGAGTCTAACCAGATCCGACATCCTTGAACTCCTGGGAATCGGAAAGAACCGGCTTGGAAAAATGTTCCAGGACGTAGGCGGAGACCTGAGCCTGCCGTCCTACATCAACGGGAAAAGACTCAACCATGCGCTTGGGGTCATCTCCGAACATCCGGAATACACAGTGAATGAGGTTGCAGATGCCTCCGGATTCTCAAACACAAGGAACTTCCATCTGCTGTTCAAGAAACGTTTCGGGATCACTCCCCTTCAGTACCGGAACGGAAAATAAAGCCCGGGACATTCTTTCACACCTGTAGAGACAAAGCAACTGCCAAAATATTAGCAGTTTAGCAAGTCGGTACTTAACTTTGCAGCACTAACCTATGAGTGACAAAGTTCACAAAAGACAAGTATTAAATTTTGCCCATACCGTCGCGCCTGTGAAGGTCCGGCGGTTAAATTTTACTTTTTCAGTCTGAAAGATAATTCAGGAGGAGATTCCTAACCATGTCGGAAATCTTCTTATGGGCGTCGGTTACATTCTCGAGCATCTCAGCCAGGTTCTTGTATTTGATCAGCTCCCGTACATCCTGCACATTGTTGAAAATGCAGCCGATGTAGTCTTCATAGTCTTCATCAGCGGCATGCTCGAGCTCGGTAACCCTCTCGCAGCACAGGGAAATGGCGGTAACATTCTTCTTGATCTCTCCGAGCAGAGGGATCATGTCTCTCAATGCCTGGGACTGCGACTCGGCGATCCTGGCAAGTTCCTCAAGCTGGGGGTCGATCTGCTCCGGCCTGTAGATAAGGACAGCCTTCGAAGTGTCCTTGATGGCATCCAGACAGTCATCCATAGCCATGGAAACCGACTGGAGATCCAGTTTGTTGACTTGAACCATGAGGCTTCCTGACAGCATCTCATGGAACTCGGTCAGCAGGGCGTCTCCCTGCACTTCACAGGATTTGATTTCCTTTTCGTTCTTCAGCCAGGTCTCAGGGTCTGAGGTAGCGAAAACTTCAGACAGAAGGGTTGTCGCCTTGCACAGGAAGTCCGTCTGACGGATAAGGATGGGGACATATTCATGCTTTCCGCCTCTCAGGCTTATCATTACTTTCTTGTAAAGACTCATAGCAGATGGAAATTATAATTCAAAACGTGAAGGTTCGGCAAAATGGCTTTCAAATGCTTCCAGGACGGCCTTCCTGTAGCGGATAAAGTCCTCATCCTTCAGATGGACATCGTTTATGCAAAGCAACTTGGTCGACGGCGAAAGGATGTTGGAGGCAATCGATTCAGGGGTGTGTACAGCAGGTGAAAGATGCTTGTTGGAGATCTTTCCAGGGACTGTAAGGCCCTTGTAGTAAAGATAATCCAGGAAAAGGTACTGGTTGAAGTTACGGGTGGTACGAAGCCGCGAAACCACCTTGAAGATGACGTCCTTTGAAAAGTCGTAGATGGCCTCGCTCTGGCTTCTGAGCATAGGTGAACAGGTGTGCTGGGGACGCACGAAGGTCAGACCCGGCCGTTTTCCGAGAGCCGCCCTGGCCTGATGGTCAGAGTTGCGCACCCTTTTCTTGTACTTTCCGCCGGCGAAAAGATGATGTGCGAAACCTATGACAGACTTGCCGTCACGGAAGAAATCTTCCTTGCTGCAGTCCATGACAGGGAACATGTCGTCGTTGAAATAGAGGAACTCCTCGGAAAGTCCAGGAATCAAATGCATGAACATCTCGATCGTCGTGCTGTTGAATGTAGGCAGGAACTCTTCCGGGATAATATCCTTGTGTAATACGATCCTTACTTCATCCTGGTTTATCCAGGAAGGCACCTGGGGGATTCCGGAAACGAGAAGGATGACATGGTCGACCGAGGGGATGTGCCTCTCGATTCCACGGAGGAGGTACTTCAAGGTCCCCCAGTCGCGATAACGCTTCGTGAGTATCTCACCACCGACGGCAGCGGCATATTCAGCCTGCCAGACAGGGTCAAGCCCGTCGACATATGTTATGACGGCATCCATTATCTCAGATCTTTTCCTCCAAAGCAAAATATTCGTCAAGAGCTTTCCACTGAAGGTCATTCCTGTTCAAAGAGCCCTTGTTGAGGCTCCTTAGGGAAACCTTCTGGGCACTCTTGATAGTGACAGGCTTAGGGAAGAAACTGCCGCAGGCGACAGGGATGCCTTCAGCAAGTTCGACAGCCTTCAGCCAGAGATCATCGGCCGTAGGGGCAAGGTGCCTCGCAAGATCCATGTTGAAAAAGGATTGGGGCATGGATGAAGGATAAAGCACACCGGCAAAGCCGAGGGCAAGATTAAGTCGGCCAGGGGGCAGCTCACGCTCGGACTTTTTCCAGAATGAATATTCATGGAAATGAAGAGGATCGATGATGGCTGCTATGTTGCAGCAGACAGCATCAGGGTATTTTGAGTGGAGCTCCAACAGGCGCCCTAGGGTGTCTTTCCTGTAATAGCAGTCGTCGTCGACCGTGACCACGATCGAATCCTTGAAAGCCTGAAGGGAATAGAGATACTTGTTGTGGCATCTCATGTTCCATGGGACGAAGACGATCTCCAGGCCTGCATCAATGTAGGTTTCAAGCGAATCAGGAATGCCGTTCATCCTTTCCGGGAACTCTTCTTCAGACAGGACGAGGACAATCTTGTCCGGACGTACAGTCTGCCGGAAGAGGGAATCCATGACGATCCAAAGCTTGCCGATCCTGGCCGGGAAAGTCGTAAGAGAGACCACGATCCCGTCTTTCCCGGAAAGAGGGGCCGGCTTAGCACTCTTCCTGAATGAAGTCCAGACAGGAAGGGTGATCTCTTCGAGACCGCGTCTCAGATTGGAAACGAACTTTTTCATCAGGTCCTTTCTTGTCTCAGATAATCTGCCGTAAACGTGTGTCCGGAGGCAATAAGCTCCTCAGGAGTGCCTGCAAAGACGACCTCCCCTCCCCTGTCACCGGCATCCGGGCCCAGGTCGATGACCCAGTCGGCCGCCCTGATCACGTCCAGATTGTGCTCAACGACAATCACGGTATGTCCTTTGGCAATCAGGACATCGAAGGCCTTGAGAAGTTTCTCGACATCGTAGAAATGAAGTCCCGTGGTGGGCTCATCGAACAGGAAGAGAATCTTCTCCCTGCGGACGGTAGCTGATTCCTCACTCATGGAGAGGAAGTAGGCCAATTTGATTCTCTGGCTTTCTCCTCCGGAGAGAGTCGAGGAACTCTGGCCAAGCTTTATGTAAGAAAGACCGACATCCACAAGTGGCTGGAGCCTCCTGGCTATCTGCTTTGCAATCTCTTCCTCCTGTGAGCCGAAGAAGGCGATAGCCTCTTCCACGCTCATCCCAAGGATGTCATCTATATTCCTGCCTTTGTAACGGACTTCCAGGATGTCAGGCTTGAACCTCTTTCCTCCACAGGCCTCACAGACCATGGTAACGTCCGCCATGAACTGCATCGGGATGCGTACGAACCCGTCACCCTGGCACTCCGGACACCGACCGCCTTCCTGGTTGAAAGAGAAGAATGACGGGGTGTAGCCGTTTATCTTGGCATACTGCTGATCGGAAAGGAGTTTGCGGATGTCGTCATAAACCTTGAGATAGGTGACAGCATTCGAGCGGGAACTCTTTCCTATCGGGTTCTGGTCCACATATTCAACCCTGGTGATACGGTCCAGGTTGCCGGAAAGCTTCCGGAACACTCCAGGCAGGTCTCCGGTCTGGTTGATCCTCCTGTAGAGTGCAGGGTAAAGGATGTCTCCCACGAGGGAAGACTTTCCGGAACCGCTCACTCCGGAGACAGCTGTCAAGACCCCGAGGGGGAACTTGACATCCACATCCTTAAGGTTATGCTCCATCGCACCTTCAACAGTGATTGAATACATCCACGGGTGTTTCTCCCTCCGGTATCTTTCCTTGGCACCGGTAAGGTACCGGAGTGTCATGGACTTGTTCAAGGCTGACTTAGGAAGCTTGTCTGACATCCGGCCCTGGAAGACTATCTGTCCTCCGTCGATGCCTGCCTTGGGCCCCATGTCGATCAGCATGTCGGCAGCCCTGATGATCTCCTCGTCATGTTCAACGACGACCACGGTATTGCCCAGGTCGCGAAGCCTCCGAAGGACTGAGATCAGACGGTCGGTATCCCTTGGATGGAGACCGATGCTGGGTTCGTCCAGGATGTACATGGAACCAACGAGCGAACTGCCCAGTGCGGTAACCAGGTTGATCCTCTGGCTCTCTCCTCCTGAAAGCGTGTTGCAGTTCCTGCTCAGTGTCAGGTAGGAAAGGCCGACGTCACTGATGTACCTCAACCTGGAGACGATCTCCTCGACAGCCTTCCTGACGACACCCTGCTCATACTCAGAAAGTTTCAGGCCGGCAAAGAACTCCAGGAGTTCGTCCACGTTCATGTCCAGGAGCTCGGCGATGTTCTTTCCACCTACCTTCACGTAGAGGGCCTCAGGGCGGAGCCTGCTGCCATGGCAGGCATGGCAGGTCGTACGACCGGAGAAACGGCTGAGCATGTATTTGTACTGGATCTTGTAGCGGTTGGCCTCGACCCACTGGAAGAATTCGTTGATGCCTATTATCGAATCCTCGTCCCCTTCGATGCTGTGGCCGTTCCAAAGAACGTCCTTCACCTCTTTCGAAAGGTTGCAGTAGGGTTCGAATATGGGAATATGGTACCTTTCGGAGACTCTCACCAGATGGTCCTTGAACCATCCCATCTTGTCGCCCCTCCAGCAAGCAATGGCACCGTCGTATATGCTCTTGGTCTTGTCCGGCACCACGAGATCCTCGCTGATCCCGATTATCTTTCCGAGCCCCCCGCAGACCGGGCAGGCTCCGAGAGGACTGTTAAATGAGAAAAGATATTCATCTGGCTCCTTGAAGGTCATCCCGTCCATCTCGAAACGGTTGGAATACTCTTCCTTCGAGGAATCTTTCTGCAGGATCAGCGTGCCGCGTCCCTCACGGAAGGCGTTGTCTATCGACGAATTGAGCCTGGTCTGGAGGTCCTCCCAATCCTGTTGCGGCCAAGGGGTGCCGTCTTCGAAATACGGCAGGCAGCCCTTGAAGCCCGGCAGTTTGAGGCGGTCGACCAGAAGGTAGAGTTCCTTGGGATACTCCCCTTTGTCGGCCATAACCATTATGTCCTCTATCCGGATCACACCTCCGTCGCCATAGAACCTGGAATAGCCTTCCTCCTTGAGACGGAGCATCAGTTCGACCTTGTCCTCCCTGGCTTCCCACCCGAGGTCCGCAAGGATGTACACTGTCTTCGAATCGCCCTTCAGGATGCTTGCCATCACGTCCCTCTGGCTGTGGCACTTGACCTCGCGGCCGCTCACAGGCGAATAGGTGCGCCCGATCCTAGCGAATATGATCCTGAGATAGTCATATATTTCCGTGGTGGTGGCCACGGTAGAGCGCGGATTCCTGGTGTTGACCTTCTGCTCGATGGCGATAGCCGGAGGGATGCCCTCGATGGACTCGACATCTGGCTTGCTCATGCGCCCCAGAAACTGGCGGGCATAGGAACTGAGGCTTTCGGCAAAACGCCTCTGGCCTTCAGCGAAAAGGGTGTCAAACGCAAGGGAGGACTTTCCGGAGCCTGAGATACCGGTCACCACGACGAACTTGTTACGCGGTATTTCTACGGTAATGTCCTTGAGGTTGTTGACCTTGGCCCCTCTGATTATGATCTTCCCCCCTTCCGGCATGCTCAGATTCTCCCTATGATCTCTTTGAACAATGCAGTCATGCGGACCGCCGCTGCATCGGCCTGACGGACAATCTCTTCCCCGTCGGTAACGTAGTCGGGATCGTCGTCCTCATGGGCCACGTCGGTTATGACTGACATTCCGAAGACCGGAATTTCAGAATGACGTGCAACAATTACTTCCGGGGTTGTGGACATTCCGACAGCATCGGCCCCGACGATTCTCATGTATTTGTACTCATGAGGGGTCTCGTATGTCGGACCAGTACAGGCAAAATAGACTCCCTTCTTTAGATCGAGTCCCATCTCCTTACCGATTTCCTCGGCAAGAGCTATGAGACGCGGTTCGTACGGGCGGGTCATGTCGGGGAAACGCGGGCCGAATTCATCGAGGTTCGGTCCGATCAGAGGATTGGGGATCTGGTTGATGTGATCGGTTATGATCATCAGGTCTCCGGTACTGAAGGAGGTGTTCACTCCTCCAGCAGCATTGGAAACGAACAGATATTCAATGCCGAGGACCTTCATGACCCTGATCGGGAGGGTGACGGTGTCCATGTCGTAGCCCTCGTAGTAATGGAGGCGTCCCTGCATGGCTATCACGGTCTTTCCGCCGAGTGTGCCAACGATGAAGTTGCCCTTGTGGCCGATTGCGGTGGAGACAGGAAAACCGGGAATCGCCTTGTAAGGGATGACCACAGGATCCTCTATCTCGTCGCTCAGGCGGCCGAGACCGCTGCCGAGAACGATTCCGACCTTGGGCTCGAGTCCCCTGGGAGACAGTACATCCTCGATGTATGCCGCCGCTTCATGTATTCTTTCGGCCCTGGGATCCATGATCTACAACAGTTTACCGAATGAAGAGACTGCTTCGATAGCACACTTCTGGCAGAGTTTCGCATCCTTCTTGGTGATGGTGAACTCAGTGTCTTCCAGGAGGTAGGGATTGCCCTTGACGGACTTGCCGATAACCGGTCTGATCAGGGTCTCGAACCAGGTGCAGGCAGCGATGTAACGACCGTACTGGCGGCTCAGATGGAAGCCGTCACGGGTCAGCTGATAGACGGTTGAATAGGCAGGAACCCTGTCTTCATTGTTGAGACGGGTACCCCTGGCTATCTGCACGGCATAACCGCAAGGGATCACGACAGGTACGTTGAAATCTGTCCTGGAGCGCTTCACGCAGTCGAGGATGGCGTTATACATCTTGTTCTGGTCCCTGTCATAGAGCGGGAATGCAACGTGGTTCGAATTGGAAGCATAAGCCCAAGTCATGTGCCAGACAATGGATGCCCGCGGATTCAGGGCTTCCTTGCGGATTATGGAGATCAGCTTGGGGGCCCAGGCCTGATAGGTATCGTAAGTGCCTGAATGATTGGATACTTCCTGGACGGTAATGATGTCCCAAGGTTCATCTTTCAGTCCGTCGAGGATGCCGGCGTTCTTGCTTACGGTCGTCCATCTGTTTTCGGTGGACTTGTAATAGACATAATCCTTGGTCCCTTCCGCATATTCCTTGCAATGCCTTTCAAGGGAGCAGCCACCGATGTAGAGACGGCCGACGATTACGTTGTGGATTCCGGCTCCTTCGAGAAGGGCAGGAAGGTACTCGGTACCGTCATCGGAGAAGCTGTTGCCGACGGCCAGGATCCTGAGGGTGTCGGGATTCTGGGGAAGAGGATAGTTGGCGAACGGTTCCTGGGCTCCGAGGCGCAGGAAGGCCAGGAGGGTCAGGAATATGAGTGACAATTTCTTGGACATAATAAAAAAGTGAACTATTTCACAAATATACGAAAAAGTTCACTTCCTTCAGTAATCTCAAAGCCCATTACATGCCTATCTGACCGGCCCCCGTTCCAGGCGCCTGGCCTTTGGTGTTGTTGATGACATCATCGTTATTAATGGACTTGCGGGTTTTCTTCACCTGGAAGCCCTGCTTGCCGAAGGTGTAAGTCAGTCCGATTCCGAACTGGCGGATAGGCACCTCAACCACGCTGCTGAGCCTGTAATCCTTACCTTCCGAGAACGACTCGATCTTCATGCCACCCTTGTTCAGATTCGACATCAGCTGGGCATTGACCTTGAGCTTGTCAGCCAGGAAGCCTTTTGAGAGCCCTATGACCGCCATTCCGAAACCGCCGTTCCATCCCTGGAGGGTCCAGGTTCGTCCGCCCTCTATAATATTGGCGCTGAGGAGGATATCGGCAGGAAGCGTCTGCTGGAGTCCGAGCATCACGTTCCAGTTCCAGCCCGCGTTGGTCTGGTCCAGCTCTTCGCTGACGAAATGACCGTAGCCGAAGGAGCTGTTGGTGTAGACCCTGGTCTTGGGGCCTGCCGTCCAGTTGACAAAGGCAGTAAGGCCGGTATTGTTTTCCGTGACTATGTTGCCGTAAGTCGTGTTCAGGATGCCGTCCTGGAAGAAGCTGTAGGATGAGATCCCGCTTCCGCTATGGCTGTAACGCCCTGTAAGGCTCACCACCCACTTGGGATTGAAAAAGTTGTACACGAGACTCAGGTTATCTACTCTCACACTCGTAAGATCGCTGTTACCATAGGAAATTGAGGTTGAAGACGACCTGTCCACATAAGGATTGAGATAGGTGATTCCCGGTCTCTGGATCCTTCTGTTGTAGGTGATACCGATGTTCTGTATCGCGGAAATATTATACTGGAGACTGGCATTAGGGACCAGGTCACCAAAGCTGGTGTTGAAATCATGGCCGTACCCCTCGCCGTATTCCACCTTCTGCCAAGTATATTCATACCTCAAACCGGCCACTGCAGTGACTTTCCCGAAGGTGCCGGTGTATTCTGAATATGCCGCCCCGATGTTGTTGAAGTGGTCGTAGAGCATGCTGCCCTCACGGTTGTAGACCCATGTCCCACCATCCTGGAGGTAGAACTTGTCGTCAGCCGAGTTGTGACGGCTTATGTACTTGACGCCGGAGCTGAGGGAATGCCCCTGCCCGATGGGAGTAGTGTAATCAAGCTGGAAGGTATTCTCGTTGCTGTTGTCGTCGCCTACTGACTTGCGGTCTTCCTGGAGGAAACTTTCCATTCCGGCAAGGCCGCTGAAGGTATTGACGGACTCGACATCGAGCGGGCTTCCGGAATACCTGTACGAGACCGTGAGCGTCCTTCCGGGGACTGCCTCGCTGGTGTGCTGGTAGTCAAGGCTGCCGTTCATGCTTCTGGTATTGTACTTAGTGTCGTCACCATTGTCATAGCTGAAGCCACCGGCTCCTGCATTCCCTAAGGTAATCGTAGACATGCCCGCCGCCGTCTGGTAGAAGCCCGTAAGTCCGAACGAACCGGAGATCAAGTCCCTGGAGGTCAGCTCGTAACTAGCATTGAGATCGGCATAAACGAAGGGAGACCTTTGCTTGAGTTCACTTTCAGTCGACATCGTCGGACCGCCGAAGAGGTTCTCCTGTTTTGATGAATATGTTATCCCGCCAAGTTTCTGCTCACCAACGGCAGAATTGATTCCCACGGTGAACTTACCTTTCTTGGCGCTGAGGAAGAGGCTTCCGTTCTCCCCTTTCGTCGTCACGCCAAGGTTCACGGATCCATACACTCCGTCAGAAACGGCATTTGAAGCCCCCGCTGCCATGCCGGTGACAAGGTTGAGCACACCGCCGGCTCCTTCTGCATCATATTTTGCTCCTGGATTCGTGATCACTTCAATGTCCTTGACGGAACTTGCAGGCATCACCTTCAGGATCTGTGATGGATTGCTGCTGAGCATCTGGTTCGGCTTGCCGTCCACGTAGACCTTGAAATTGGAACTCCCGTTGACAGTGATGTTGTCCTGACCGTCGACGGTGACCATAGGGACTTTGCGGAGCATGTCCAGGACGGTTCCGGTCTTGGAGTCCGGATCTGCTTCCACCTTGTAGGTCAGCTTGTTCACATCCAGCTTGACGAGGGTCTTCATAGCCCGCACGGATGCGCCCTCAAGAGCCTCGGCATCATCCTGGACCAGGATCTCTCCAAGGTCAAGATCGCTCTGGCCATCCAGTTTGAATCCCTTGCTGACGGTCTTCCGCCCCATATTCTGCAGTAATAGGATGTATTCACCCTGTCCGGAAACCGTCCGCTCGAAACGGCCGGTCGAGTCAGTTACTGAATATGCGACCGGGCTCTCCTGCCCTGCTTTGAGGAACTGGACCACTGCCCCGGTCTCAGGAGCCCTGCTCAAGGAGTCAAGGATCGTTCCCTTCACTGTAGTCTGCGCCATCGCAGCGACATTCATCATAAGAGCAATGATAAGAATGTTAAGTTTAAGCTTATCCATGATATTCAATAATTAGGTTTGTATTAATCGCGTAAATCTTACGTCACAAATATACGATAAATAATTTCTTATTTCCAAATATTTTTTAATGTTTTTCGTAAATTAATTTAAAATTTAGCCTCTCGAAGGCCGCCCGGACGGTCCCAGGACCTCCTAAGCCGGAAAGGATCAGACGGCTATGGAGGGGGGAAAGAGGACATTTTGTCAGACTTAAGTGCCAAATAGTCAGCAAGTTATGCCAAAATGTCCACTTCTCCGGCCTTTTTGGCACTGGTACGGGAATTGACTTCCTTGTAAGCGTCCGCCCGAAAGGACGGGGTTGATAACAAAAAATGAATAATTAATTATAGGAGGTTTTAATCATGTTACCCGTTTCAAGAAGATACAACCAGAATTGGCTGCCCAGCATTTTCAATGATTTCTTCGATAACAACTGGATCGAAAGGACAAGCACAACTGCTCCCGCAATCAACGTCTTAGAAAATGAACACGGCTATGAGCTTGAGCTCGCTGCCCCGGGAATGACCAAGAATGATTTCAAGGTGAGCCTCGACGATGAGGGCGATCTCGTGATCAACATGGAAAAGAAGGAAGAGAACAAGGATGAGAGGAAGCGCGGTCGTTATCTAAGGCGTGAATTCTCCTACGCCAAGTTCCAGCAGACAATGCTGCTCCCGGATGACGCTGACAAGGAGAAGATTAGCGCGACTGTCGAGAACGGCGTCCTGCTTGTCACCATCCCTAAGCTTGAGCCGAAGGTCGTGCCCCAGGCCAACAAAATCATCGAAATTAAATAAAAAAAATTTGCACAGCCAGCATTTTTGACTATCTTTGCATCCGCGTTTGAACAAAGCGCGGATGTTTTTCAAGCTTGGTGCGGTAGTTCAGCTTGGTTAGAATGCCGGCCTGTCACGCCGGAGGTCGAGGGTTCGAGCCCCTTCCGCACCGCCAAATAAAAAAAGCAGAGTCTGATGGCTCTGCTTTTTTTATTTGGCGGCGCGATGCGCCCTATCATCCATTGAGAGGCGTTCCCCTCAAACTCCCATATCCTTGCTTTTCGGGCACCTCCGGTTACTGAACGGTCAGGACGAAGACCGAGAAGGAGAGAGGAGGAACGGAAGCATCGATTTGACGTCCTTCTCCATCGAAACGAAACCCTTCAGGGACGACCTTGCACGGATCTTCGAGCGTATTCTCGGCCAGGCGGTCGCTGCAATCAAGGCGCACCCCTTCAACTGCCCTGACCACATCTTTCTTCTTCAAACCAGTGAAGTTGAACGAAATGTCCCGAGACTCTTCGGATGTATTAGCAACTTTTACATAAATCCTGTTCCCGTCCGCAACCGCACTTGCGAAAAGGCCTCCCTGGCCTTCCGCCCCCGTGACATTCGCTCCGGACATCTTCAGAGTGAGCATATTCGTACCCTTGAAACGGCCGTACAATTCCTGAACATGCCAGCTGGCAGTCCTGAAGGAACGAAGATTATCGAACCAGATCAGGTCCGGTCTCCACTGCCATCCCTCGACATGGGCGAACAGAGGGGCATAGGTAGCCATGTGCACCACATCCGCATTGCGCTCGATGCCGGTCATGAAGGCTGCTTCCAGCAGCGAAGCATAGGCATGGTTCCACTTCGCTCCCCTGGCATGGCAGGCATATTCACCGGCGAAGACCTTCGGACCCTTGCGGTCATAATTGTCATAGCGGGCTCCCTGCGAAAGGAACCAATCGTAAGGACGGTAGAAATGCTCGTCCACCAGGTCAACACCGATGCGACGCATCTCAGGCCATAGATAGTCGAACTGCTCCCCTTCCGAACCGGGCCCGCTGGAACCTACTATCTTGATCTCAGGATGGGCGGCGCTGATCGCCTTGACAAAAGGCTCCAGACGTTCTGTGTACAGAGAGCCCCACTGTTCGTTTCCTATTCCTATGTACTTAAGATTGAACGGCTTTGGATGACCCATCTCTGCGCGAAGCCTCCCCCACTTTGAATCGACAGATCCATTGGCAAATTCGATCAGGTCCAAGGCATCCTGGATGTAGGGCTGGAGATCATCCACCGGCACATGCGCACCCTCGTCATCATTCTGGAACTGGCAGGCAAGGCCGCAGCTAAGGATCGGCAGGGGTTCGCTTCCGATCTCTTCCGAGAGCTGGAAGAACTCGAAGAATCCAAGCCCGCAGCTCTGGTAGTAGTCAGGATAGAAACGGTGCGTGAAAGTGTACTCCCAACGGTTTTCATTCAGAGGCCTGTTTTCGACCGGGCCAACTGTGTTCTTCCAGTTGTAACGGGTCGGAAGGTCGGTACCCTCGACAATGCAGCCTCCCGGGAAACGGAAGATACCAGGATGGAGGTCGAAGAGGGCCTG
The DNA here is from genome assembly GCA_017469745.1 of Bacteroidales bacterium. Lineage (GTDB taxonomy): Bacteria > Bacteroidota > Bacteroidia > Bacteroidales > UBA932 > Cryptobacteroides. The sequence continues at coordinate 15,190 of JAFUFS010000028.1, forward strand.
GGCAAGATCTTTCCTGAGACCGTTGCGGTGTCCTTTCCAGGTGTCCGCCGGGAACAGGGACACATGCTCCAGATCCACGGCTACCCGTTCTCCTGTAAGGAAAAGCCTCAAGGCAGCCTTGTCAAGGGTGTCTTCAGGTTTCAGGACAATATCGTACTGTTTCCACTCCCCTCCTGCGACGATGAGTTTCCCGCGGCAGAGGGTGTGGGTCTCGGTCATCGATGCAGTGTTGACAAGCTCTACCCGGAGCTCCGACGAACCGCCTCCTGGCACCCTGGCCCAGACGCTGAAACGGTAGTCCTCTCCGGCACGGACACCTATTCCGAAATAACCTTCGTTCTGAAGTCCGGTCCATTTGTGAGGATGGCCTGGATCGGAGAGGCGGACATAATGGGGATTCCTTTCAAAGGGACCGTCATCCATGACTGACACCTTCCCGAAGGCCTTCCAGCCCTGAAGGGGGTCGTCAGGATATTCAAAAGAACGGTTCTTGACGAGTTCGGCATACAGGCCGCCGTCAGCGGCGAAGTTGATGTCCTCGAAGAATATTCCGTACTGGGTGGCCTGGATGGCAGGTCCCTGCTTGCGCAAGTCGATGTCCATGACGTAAGATTGGCCGGCCGCCGCCACAGCTGCCATCAGGAGGGATAAAACTGATAAAATGATGTTTCTGAACATGGTTTGGAGACTGTTTTCAGCAAATATATAAACAAGAATGATTATCTTTATAGCCTTAAACACTAAAACAACAAGAATTGTCAATGGATCTCAACCGCATCTCTCTTGCCTCCTGGGACTGGATAGTCATCGCCCTCTTCTTCCTGGCGATGATCTGGATAGTTCTCGACGCGACAAAAAAGAAAAAGGAGACCTCCGGTGATTATTTTCTCAACGGACGTACAGCCACATGGATCGCCATCGGCGCATCAATATTCGCTTCCAACATCGGCAGCGAGCACCTCATCGGGCTCGCAGGAGCAGGCGCCACTTCCGGAATGGCCCAGGCCCACTGGGAGATCCAGGGATGGATGATCCTCATCCTGGGATGGGTCTTCGTGCCTTTCTACGCAAGGAGCATGGTCTACACGATGCCGGAATTCCTTGAGAAAAGGTACAACAAGCAAAGCCGCGGTATCCTCACCTACCTCTCGCTGGCAAGCTACGTCCTGACGAAAGTCTCAGTGACGGTGCTGGCAGGCGGCCTTGCGCTGAACACCCTCCTTGGGATCAATTTCTGGGCAGCCGCCCTCGCCCTTGTGATCATCACGGCCATCTACACCATTATCGGAGGCATGGAATCCGTCCTGAAGACTTCCGTCCTGCAGACCCCTATCCTCCTGCTGGGATCTCTGGTGATCCTCTGCCTCGGCCTTAAGGAAGTAGGAGGCTGGAATGCGATGATGGACATCTGCAACTCCCAGCCGGTCAATGACTACGGCGACTCGATGACGACCCTGATGAGAAGCGGCCAGGACAAGGCCTTCCCTTGGTACGGAGCCCTGTTCGGATCCATGATCATAGGTTTCTGGTACTGGTGTACGGACCAGTTCATCGTCCAGAGAGTCCTTTCCGGAAAGGATCAAAAGGAATCCAGGAGGGGAACCATATTCGGAGCCTACCTCAAACTCCTCCCCGTGTTCCTCTTCCTCATCCCCGGCATGATCGCCTTCGCCCTCACGAAGAAGCCTGATTCTGCCATAGGAGCACAGCTTGCAGCAGCCCTTATTCCTGACGCAGCCACCGGAGCCCTTCAGAATCCCGACCTTGCCTTCCCAATGCTGGTCAACACCCTTCTCCCCGTTGGACTCAAGGGAGTCGTAATCTGCGGCATCCTGGCTGCGCTGATGAGTTCGCTTGCATCATTGTACAACTCATCCGCAATGCTCTACACCATAGACATCTACAAGCGCCGCCATCCTGAGACGGACGAGAAGAAGCTCGTCAAGATCGGCAGGATAGCCACCGCCGCCGTAGTGATCTTCGGAGTCCTCTGGATCTTCGTCATCCAGGCGATGGGAAAGAGTCTCTACGACTACATCCAGAGCATCCAGAGCCTTCTCGCTCCTGCCATCGCAGCAGTCTTCCTTCTGGGAATATGCTGGAAGAAGACCACTCCCAAGGCCGGAATGTGGACCCTCATAGCAGGACTCGTGCTCGGATTCACAAGGCTGATCGTAATGATCGTGAACCCTGAAAGCCACAACTGGTTCACATACGTCTTCAACAAGATGAATGTCTACGCCTACGGAGTCTGGATGTTCCTCTTCTGCGTGGTCCTCGCGATAGTGGTCAGCTTCTTCACCCCGAAGGCTAGCGAGGATCAAGTCCAGGGACTCTGCTTCGGAACCGCCACCCCCGAACAGAAGAAGGAGACAAGGGGCTCCTGGGGTGCCTGGGACCTCATTCATTCGGCAATAATACTTGCAGTAACTATCGCATTCTATATCTATTTCTGGTAGCCTTATGCTTGAAGAACTCAAAGAACAAGTCTGCAAAGCCAACCTCGACCTGGTCCGTCACGGTCTCGTACTGTTCACCTGGGGCAACGCATCCGCCATTGACCGCTCAAGCGGACTGGTGGTGATAAAGCCCAGCGGGGTCTCCTATGACGAGATGAAGCCTTCGGACATGGTTGTAGTGGACCTGGAGGGGAAAGTGGTAGAAGGGAACCTAAGGCCCTCTTCCGACACTCCTACTCACATCGTCCTCTACAAGGCATTCCCGCAGATCGGCGGAGTCGTCCACACCCATTCCACCTACGCTACGGCGTGGGCCCAGGCGGGGAGGAAGATTCCGAACATAGGCACGACTCATGCCGACTATTTCCACGACGACATCCCCTGCACCCGCGACATGCGGAAGGCCGAGGTTTTCGGGGAATATGAGAAGGAGACCGGCAACGTGATCGTCGAGCGCTTCAGGAATATCGATCCGTATGACACACCCGCCGTCCTCGTCCGGAACCACGGGCCTTTTGCATGGGGAACAGACGTTGCGAATGCCGTACACAATGCTGTAGTGCTTGAGGAGGTTGCCAAGATGGCTTTCATCTCTTCGACCCTCCTTCTGCCCACACTTGACGTGATCGACCATGTGCCGTCGATGAACAATCACCTGATCGAGAAGCATTACAGCCGCAAGCACGGCCCCGGCGCCTACTATGGCCAAAGCAAAGAAACAGAAAAATAATCAATTACGTCATGATAAAAGAATACAACGATTTCGAAGTCTGGTTCGTAACCGGTGCGCAGCTCCTCTACGGCGGAGATGCCGTCGTCCAGGTTGACGGACACTCCAATGAGATGGTAGCCGGGATGAATGCCTCCGGCATCCTCCCCCTTAAGGTAGTCTACAAAGGCACCGCAAATTCATCAGCGGAAGTGCTGGATGTGATGAGCCGTGCGGAAGCAGATCCCAAGTGCGTCGGCGTGATCGCATGGATGCACACCTTCTCCCCTGCAAAGATGTGGATCCATGGTATGCAAAGGCTGACCAAGCCCCTGCTCCACCTCCACACCCAGTTCAACGAGGAGATCCCCTGGGAGACCATGGACATGGATTTCATGAACCTCAACCAGAGCGCCCATGGTGACAGGGAATATGGCCACATCCTCGCGCGCATGCGAAAGAGCCACAAGACAGTGGTCGGCTACTGGAAGGATCCCAAGACCCTGGGACACATCGCCGTCTGGCAGCGTGTGGCTGCCGCGTGGGCTGACGCCCAGGACATGAGGATCCTCAGGATCGGAGACCAGATGAACAACGTAGCCGTCACCGACGGAGACAAGGTGGAGGCGGAGATGCGCCTCGGGTATCACGTGGATTATGTGCCGTTCAGCGATGTCCTGCAGTATTTCAAGGCCATCGAGGATTCGGACGTGGACGCCCTTGTCGCAAAATACAACAGTATTTACGACACCTCACAGGTTCTCTATGAGGACGGCCGGAAGAGCATCTGGAATGCAGCCAAGGCCGAACTCACCCTCCGCGCCCTGCTCGAAGACAAGGGAGCCAAAGGCTTCACTACCAACTTCGACGACCTCGGAGACGTGGACGTCAAGATCTCCGGAATGGGATTCGACCAGATTCCCGGACTCGCCTCCCAGAGGCTTATGGCGGAAGGCTACGGCTTCGGAGCAGAGGGAGACTGGAAATCAGCCGCCCTCTACCGCACAGTCTGGTTCATGACCCAGGGCCTGCCGGAAGGCTGCTCCTTCCTCGAGGACTACACCCTCAACTTCGCAGGCGACCGTTCTTCGATCCTCCAGGCCCACATGCTCGAGGTATGTCCTCTGATTGCCGACGCCAAACCGAAGCTCGAGGTCCACTACCTGGGAATAGGAATCCGCAAGACCCTCACTGCAAGGCTTGTGTTCACATCCAAAACCGGACGCGGAGTCACCGCCACTGTAGTCGACATGGGCAACCGTTTCAGGCTGGTCGTAGGTGACGTGGAATGCATCAAACCCAAGCCGCTCCCGAAACTCCCGGTTGCTTCAGCCCTATGGATTCCCATGCCGAACTTCGAAGTCGGTGCAGGAGCGTGGATCATGGCTGGAGGCACCCACCACAGCATATTCTCCTACGACATAACTCCCGAATACTGGGAGGACTACGCCGAGATTGCAGGCATCGAGATGCTGCACATCGACGAGAACACCACCTCCGAAAACTTCAAGCGCGAGATGCGCATCAACGAAGTCTACTACCTTCTGAACAAGGCACTCAAATAAGATGGATCCTAAGACAACTATCCAATCAGGCCAGGCCGTGATGGGACTGGAACTCGGTTCCACCAGGATCAAGGCCGTCCTTATCGACAGAAACCATATTCCTATCGCCCAGGGAGACCACGAATGGGAGAACCAGCTCGTGGACGGACTCTGGACCTACAGCATCGAGGCGATCTGGGAAGGACTCCAGGACTGCTACACCAACCTCCGCAAGGACGTGATGCATCGCTATGGGATCGAGATCGAATCACTCGCTGCGATCGGAATCAGCGCCATGATGCACGGCTACCTTGCTTTCGATTCCGAAGGCAGGCTGCTCGCCCCCTTCCGGACCTGGAGGAACACCAACACAGGTGCTGCAGCAAAGGTCCTCTCCGACCTCTTCAATTTCAACATGCCGCTTAGGTGGAGTCTCTCACACCTTTATCAGTGCATTCTGGACAAGGAAGAGCATGTCGGGAAGATAGACTTCCTGACCACTCTCGCCGGCTACATCCATTGGAGCCTGACCGGAAGGAAGGTCCTCGGAGTCGGAGACGCCTCCGGAATGATGCCTATCGATCCTGAAACCTGTGATTTCGATGAAAAGCGGATTGCTGAATTCGACAGCCTGGTTGAGCCGGAAGGATACCACTGGAAACTTCGGAGTATTCTTCCCGAGGTCCTGAAGGCAGGAGAGAATGCCGGTGCACTCACTGAAGAAGGCGCACGGAAGCTGGATCCAAGCGGACATCTGAAAGCCGGGATCACCCTCTGCCCTCCGGAAGGAGATGCAGGTACCGGCATGGTTGCGACCAATGCAGTAAGGCCCAGGACAGGTAATGTTTCTGCCGGGACTTCATCTTTCTCGATGATAGTGCTTGAAAAGGACATGAAGCGTCCACACGACGTGATCGACATAATCACGACTCCCGACGGTTCGCCGGTTGCGATGACACATTGCAACAACTGCACGACCGACCTCAACGCATGGGTCAACATATTCATTGAATATCAGGAACTTCTCGGAATAAAAGTCGACAAGGGAGAGGTCTACGGCAAGCTGTTCACCCACGCCCTCGAAGGCGATCCAGACTGCGGAGGGCTCCTGAACTACAACTACATCGCAGGTGAGCATGTCACCGGTTTCACCGAAGGACGCCCTCTGTTCGTCAGGAGCGCCACCAGCAAGTTCAGCTTGGCCAACTTCATGCTCTCTCAACTGTACGCCACTGTCGGAGTGCTGAAGACCGGAAACGAGATTCTGTTCAAGGAAGAGAATGTGAGAGTGGACAGGATAACTGCCCACGGAGGTCTGTTCAAGATTCCCGTTGTCGGACAGAAGATCCTCGCAGCCGCCCTCGGCTCCCCCATCTCCGTAATGGAGACTGCAGGTGAAGGCGGACCATGGGGAATGGCCCTCCTCGCATCCTACTGCGCAGATAAGGCCGAAGGAATGTCACTGGCTGATTATCTGGACAACAGGGTCTTCGCAGGAAACACTGGTACTGAGATAAGACCGACCGAGGAAGACATCGCCGGATTCAATGCCTGGTTCAAGGAATATACGGACTGCCTTCCGGTGGAAAGGGCTGCAGTAGAAAACAAGAAATAATCCAATAACCAATAAATGATGAAAAGAATTCTTTATCTGGCCTCCATGGCGGTCGTAGCAATGACTATGACAGGCTGTCTGGCCGGACGTTACATGTGCAACTATGCCCTTCTCCCGGAAGAGCATGGAAATGATTTCGAAGGCGACAGGGCCAAGACCGAATCACGTTACCCGGGAATAATCAAATGGTACGATACACTTCATGACAAGGGCGTCTTCCGCGATACGACCCTCGTCGGAGAGGGCGGCTACAAGCTTCACGGAGTCTATGCTCCCGCATCCAAACCGGCTACGGCCCAGGGAACCGCTGTCGTAGTCCACGGCTACACCGACAACCATATCTGCTTCCTGAACCTCGTCAGGATGTACAGGGACGACCTCAACTACAATGTGATGGTCCCCGACCTGCACTACCATGGTCTTTCCGAAGGAAGGGCCGTACAGATGGGATGGTTCGACAGGTTGGACGTCAAGAAGTTTGCGGAAATGGCCCACGACATCTGGCACGACGACTTCATGGTAGTGCACGGAGTCTCCATGGGAGGTGCAACGACCATGATGCTCAGCGGCGACGACGACCTCCCGCCTTACATCAGGGCCTTCGTCGACGACTGCGGCTATTCCTCTGTCTGGGACCAGTTCGCCCACAACCTGAAGGACACCTTCCATCTACCTCCCTTCCCTGTCCTGAACAGTGCCAGCATTGTCTGCAAGAGCCGTTACGGATGGGGCTTCAAGGAGGCTTCCTCAGTGAACCAGCTGGCAAAATGCGAAAAGCCGATGCTGTTCATCCACGGAGACAAGGATGACTTCGTACCCACGGATCATGTCTACAAGAACTACGAAGCCAAGACCAAGGGCTACAAGGAGCTCTGGATTGCACCCGGATCGGAGCATGCGATGGCCTTCAAGGATCATCCCGCAGAATACACCGCCCATGTGAAGGCGTTCCTCGAAAAAGCAAAAACATTATAAAGAAAAAGATCACCACTGATGACCGACAAGATGAAATTACTGTGTGTCAGCATCTTCCTGACACTATCTGCAGTCTCCTTCGCACAGGAGGCATCCCAGGCCCAGGAAAGGGAAATGAAGACCGGTTGGACGCTCAGCGCCCTCCCTTGCGCGACCTATTCAAGCGACATGGGTTTCCAGTACGGAGCCTTCGGAGACATCTATAACTACGGAGACGGAAACACCTATCCCGATCCCCTCCACAAGATCAGCTGGGAGGTTTCACATTTCACCAAGGGAAGGACCCGTTTCTACCTCGCCTACGATTCGAAGTACCTCATCCCGAAGATGAGGCTCACGGCCTCGGCCACCTACATCATGGATCCTCTGTACAACTTCTATGGATTCAATGCACCGGCCTATCCTTTCGATCCCAATCTCAACTACAACAAGGATTATAATGGTGGCATTGGTAGCGTCCCTGGCGGAGTAGCGTTCTACAACATGCGCCGCGACATGGCCCGCCTGCAGGTGGACATGAGAGGAAGGATCACAGAGCATCTGCACTGGGGAGGCGGAGTCAGCTTCTGGCACTTCAACGCCGACAGGTTCAACGAGAAATACGGCTACAATACCGACTTCACCGCCTACAATGAATATATCAATTACGGTGTGATCGGCTCCCATGAGTACAAGGGAGGCAACCGCCTTGAGATCAAGGGTGGTATAGTGTTCGACAGCAGGGACATAGAAGCCGCTCCCAACAAGGGAATCTGGTCCGAGGCCTATGTCAACGCATCTCCCGATGTCTTCGGGGATGAATATGGCTACACCCAGTTCTGCGCCCGCTGGAGGCAGTACATAACCCTGCCCATCCACATATTCAAGGCTGGAGATCCTGTCTTCGCCTACCATCTTGCCTACCAGGGCACACTTTTCGGCGAGACTCCCTTCTACATGAAGCAGAACATCGCCCTCCTCAACATGAACACCATGGTGTCCGAAGGCTTCGGAAGCTCGAACACCATCCGCGGTACCTATGCCAACAGGATCATCGCCGACGGCTACGCCTGGGGTAATTTCGAGCTCAGGGTCAAACTCGTGAAATTCACGATGTTCGGTCAGTATTTCTACCTCGCAACGAACCCGTTCTTCGACTGCGGAATGATCACCAAGCCTACGAGGGTCGACCTTATGACCAGGCTGCCCAAGATGCAGCAAGCCGCAAATAAGGCAGGCTACACCGACACCGCCCAGTACATCCGCGACAAGGCCTCCGAATTCCTCTACACCGCAGGTGCAGGACTCAAGCTCGCCTGGAACCAGAATTTCATCGTCTCTGTCGAGCTTGCCCACAACTTCAACGAGAACCTCGGAGATCCTATGTGGATCAACATAGGAATGAATTACTCTTTCTAAGAATATCTGACAAATGGCGAACTTTTACGAAAAGACCGGACTCCCCCGCCAACTTACGTGGGGTTTCCTCGGAGTACTCATCTTCATGATGGGAGACGGCATCGAGCAGACATGGCTCAGCCGTTACATCACGGAAGCAGGTTTCAACTCAGCAGAACTGTTCTCCGTCTACGGCATCACCGTAGCGATCTCCTCATGGCTCTCGGGAGTCATAGCAGAGACCTTCGGTGTGAAGAAAACGATGCTGGCAGGTTTGATCATGTACCTGATCGGCGTCGCCGGATTTGCAGGAATCGGAATAGCCCAGATGAACTATCCGGTCCTGCTCCTCACCTATGCCGTAAAGGGCCTCGGTTATCCGTTGTTCGCCTACACCTTCATGGTCTGGATCACCTACAGGGTTGAGAAGAAAGTCCTCAGCTCCGCCCAGGGATGGTTCTGGTTCGTGTTCACAGGCGGACTGAACGTCCTCGGCGCGTACTATGGAGTCTTTGCCGTCCGTCATTTCGGAGTTATCCCCACTCTCTGGACAGCAGTCATCTTCGCACTCGCCGGAGCATTCTTCGCCCTCTTCGTGAACAAGGCTGACAGCAGCAACCTGTTCGCGGAACCTGGTCAGGCTGAAGGTGGTTCAAAGATAAAAGAACTCATCAAGGGCCTCGGGATCATGAAACGCGAGCCCAAAGTGCTGATGGGAGGCATCGTCCGAGTCATCAACACGACTTCCCAGTTCGCCTTCGTGGTGTTCATGCCACTGTACATGGCATCCTTCGGAATGTCCGACGGCCAGTGGGCCTCGATCTGGGGAACCGTGTTCCTGATGAATATAATCTTCAACCTGGTGTTCGGAATCGTAGGAGACAAGATCGGATGGAACAAGACGGTCACATGGTTCGGCGGAGTCGGCTGCGCTGTCACCGTACTGCTCTTCTACTACTCTCCCCAGATCCTCAACAGCTACTGGTTCATCCTCCTCTGCGGATCGCTCTGGTGCATCATGCTGGCAGGTTACGTTCCCCTCTCCGCACTCGTTCCTTCCCTCGTCAAGACCGACAAGGGTGCAGCAGTGTCCGTACTTAACTTAGGAGCGGGTCTCGCCGCATTCGTCGGACCCGCCCTCGTAAGGTTGCTTGAGAAGCCTATCGGTTATGCAGGAATAGCCTGGGTTCTCGCTGCCCTGTACATCATCAGCGCAGTCATGACTCACTTCATCAGGCCTTCGGAAAGCTAGCCTCCTGAACATAATGGCACCAGCCATGTATGTCCTCAGCCTCCCCGTTCTGGATGGACGTGATCCGCTCGTAAAGCTTACGTGAAACCGGACCTACTTCTCCATCAGGGAAGAACCTGAAGGATTTTTCGACAGCCGGTTCTTCAAGGACCGGCTTAATGTCTACATGCGAAAGAGGTGTGATAACAACCGCGGTCCCGCAGCCCGCGGCCTCGTCGAAGGATGAGAGTTCTTCGACGCGGACAGGCCTTTTCTCGACCGTCATGCCAAGGTCCGCAGCGACCTCCTGGAGTGTCAGGTTGGTTATGGACGGCAGGACGCTGTCGGAAAGTGGGGTGATGTACTTGTTACCCTGTATTCCAAAGAAATTCGAGGATCCGAATTCGTCGATAAATTCCCTGGTAGACGAATTCAAGTACAGGAGTTCGGTGTAACCTTGTTCATGGGCTATCTTGTAGGGCATGAAAGTGGCCGCGTAATTGGCTCCGATCTTGTACCTCCCGGAGCCCTTGGGAGCCGCACGGTCATAGTTCCCAGGAATCACCGCCGCACAGGATTTCATGTTTTCGCCATAGTATGAGCCTACCGGAGCGCACATCACGGCGAACAGGGCTTCAGGATACGGGACCAGCTGCATCTGAGGGTGGATCCCGATCAGAAGCGGCCGGACGTACATTGAGGCTCCGTAACCGTAAGGCGGAAGAAACTCTATGTTCTGCTTGACACATTCCTCGCACATCTTGATGAACATGTCCTCGCTCGGACACGGGATTCCAAGGAATCCTGCAGTCATTCCCATCCTGGAAGCGTTCCGGTCTGGGCGGAACAGAGCCACGCTCCCGTCCTTGCGGCGGAAAGCCTTCAATCCCTCGAAGCAGGAGATGGCATAATGAAGGACCTGCGAAAAAGGATCGAAGGTCAAAGAGAAATCTTCTGTCGCTTCCGGAGAACTCCATTCCCCTTCCCTGTAATAGGAGCGTACCACCGTCCTGGTGCGATAGGCGTCAAAGCCCAGGTTTTTCCAATCTATCTGTTTCATATCTTGATGATTTTATCAGCGATCCAATCACCTACCTCGGAAGTGGACCTATTTCCTCCGAGATCTTCGGTCACCACTCCAGCCTCGATGGAGGCAGCAACTGCTTCTCGAATGGCCTTACCTTCCTCCATCAGCCCGAATGAATATTCAAACATCATGGCAGCGGAAAGGATAGAAGCCACCGGATTGGCTATATTCTTGCCGGCCGCCTGGGGATAAGAACCGTGTATCGGCTCGAACAAAGAGGTATGTTCTCCGACAGAGGCGGATGCGAGAAGCCCCATCGACCCTGAAATGCAGCTGGCCTCGTCGGTCAGGATGTCCCCGAAAGTGTTCTCGGTGACAATCACATCGAAGAACTTAGGGCAGCGGATAAGTTGCATGGCAGCATTGTCCACGAACATGTAATCCACCGTCACGTCAGAATATTCAGGTTCCATTCCTTTAGCCACCGCACGCCAGAGGCGAGACGTCTCCATGACATTCGCCTTGTCTACCACGGTCAGATGCCCACGCCTCCTTCTGGCATATCCGAACGCCAGGCGGAGGATACGTTCAACCTCGAAGCGGCTGTACACACAGGTGTCGTAAGCCGTGTCACCTCCGTCTTTCCTTCCTTTCTCTCCGAAATACATTCCGCCTGTTAGTTCCCTTACGCATAGAAAATCCGCACCCTCAACGAGTTCCGTTTTCAAAGGCGACTTGTCGGCAAGGGGCTTGAAAGTCTCTACCGGACGGAGATTGGCATACAATCCAAGCCTCTTCCGGATGGCAAGCAGTCCCTGTTCGGGACGGACTTTGGCATTGGGATCATTGTCATATTTCGGATCACCCACGGCCCCGAACAGGACGGCGTCGCTGTCAAGGCAAAGCCTGTGGGTCTCTTCGGGGTAAGGGTCGCCTGAATGGTCGATCGCGGCGGCTCCCATGTAACCGAAAGTGAATGCAGCCTCATGGCCGAAACTGGAGCAAACGGCCTCCACGGCCTTCACGGCCTGTTGCACCACTTCCGGGCCTATGCCGTCTCCAGGCAGTTCAGCGATTGATAGTTTCATATTATTCTGTTGTTTTCAAAAGCCTCGATCTTGTCTTTCTGGAGCAGGAGGAAGTCGATGTCGTCAAGGGCGTTCATCAAGCAATACTTCTTATACTGGTTAAGTTCGAAGTCCTCCGTCTTACCAGTCACCATGTCGGTAACGGTCTGCCTGGGTACATCGACCCTTACTTTCGCCCTGGGATTCTTCATCACAGTCTCGAACAACTCCGACAAAAAAGCTGCGGAGACCTGGACGGGCAGGACGAAATTGTTGAGTTCATTGATCTTATGGATGTCGGCAAACGAACTGGAGATGACGACCTTGAAGCCGTAACCGGCAAGAGCCCAGGCGGCATGCTCGCGGCTGGACCCGCATCCGAAATTATCCCCTGCGAGCAGTATCTCCCCTTGATAGAGCGGATTGTTGAGCGGAAAACTTGGATCTGCTGATCCGTCCGGCCTGAAGCGCCAGTCCCTGAACAGGTTCTTGCCGAAAAACCTCTCATCCTTCGTAGTTGCTTTGAGGAAGCGTGCGGGGATGATCTGGTCGGTGTCGATGTTCTCGACAGGGAGAGGCACGCACGAGCTCTCCACTATGTAAAATCTCTGTTTCATAGCAATTCCCTCGGATCTGTTATAACTCCTGTTACAGCGGCAGCTGCGGCTGTCAGAGGACTTGCAAGGATGGTCCTTGAACCCGGTCCCTGCCTGCCCTCGAAATTCCTGTTGCTGGTCGACACGCAGTATTTCCCTTCCGGAACCTTGTCCTCGTTCATAGCAAGGCAGGCAGAACAGCCAGGCTGGCGGATCTCGAAACTTGCATCCCGAAGGACTTTGCCGAGACCTTCGGCCTCTATCTGCCTCCGGACGCTCCAAGAGCCCGGAACGAGCCAGGCAACCACCCCGGGAGCCTTGTGCCTCCCTGCAACGATGGAAACAAATGCCCTGAAATCCTCGATCCTTCCGCTAGTACACGCACCGAGGAAGACATAATCCACCTTCTTGCCGATCATCCTCTCCCCCTTGCTGAATCCCATGTAAGACAATGGTTTATCCAATGCAGAGAAGGGGATGGCCCCCGTGACCGGAATTCCTTCCTCAGGATTGGTTCCATAGGTGACCATAGGCTCGATTTCAGCAGCATCGAAAACGTACTCCCGATCGAAGAGTGCATCGTTGTCGCTCTTGAGATTTCTCCACTCTCTGACAGCTTTATCCCAGTCTTCACCCTTGGGAGCATATTCCTTACCTTTCAAGTACTCGAAAGTTGTCTCGTCTGGAGCCACGAAGCCCCCCCGGGCCCCCATCTCGATCGAGAGGTTGCAGAGAGTCAGACGGCCTTCCATTGAAAGCCCTCTCACCGCGGAACCGGAGTATTCCACAAAATAGCCGGTAGCCCCGCTTGTGGTCAGCCTGCTTATAAGGAATAGCGCCACGTCCTTGGCCGTAACACCTTTTCCAAGGGTACCTTCCACCCGCACCCGCATAGATTTAGGCTTCTGCTGAAGGACACACTGGGATGCAAGAACCATTTCGACCTCGCTGGTCCCTATGCCGAAAGCTACTGCTCCCACCGCTCCATGAGTCGAAGTGTGCGAATCCCCGCAGACAATGGTCATTCCTGGCAGTGAAAGACCTTTCTCAGGACCAACGACGTGGACTATTCCGTTATCCCTATGCATTACACCTAAATGCGTCAGGCCGAACTCGGACGCATTGGCGCTGAGCGCTTCAACTTGTTTTCGTGAGACCAGATCCTCGATAGGAGCCTCCTGGCCGACGGTGGGGATGTTATGGTCAGGCATGCAGAAGATCCTTTCAGGTCTCAGACAACGAATGCCACGGGAACGGAGTCCGTCGAAAGCCTGGGGACTGGTCACTTCATGACAGTAGAGCCTGTCGATGTAGAGTTGGTCCAACCCACCGTCAATCCTCTGGACCACATGGGAATCCCATATCTTGTCAAAGAGTGTGTTCATTGCCTCAGATCTTGTTTATGCAATCCACATAGGCCTCAACAGAAGCCGAGACGATGTCGGTGCTGGCTCCGAAACCGTAATAAACCTTGCCCTCACTCTCGACCTGCATGTGGACCTTGCAAGAATCATCCGATCCTTTGGTGATACCCTGGATCGTGAATTCATTGATGGTCATGGGCCGGTGGACAATCTGGCGGAGAGCGTTGATGGAAGCGTCCACAGGGCCGTTGCCTGTGGCCGCAGCCTCGAACTTTTCGCCGGCAATGTCAAGTCCGATTGAAGCGACCGGTTTCATTCCGATGCCGCTGGTAGCCTGAAGCCAATCCACCTTGATCCTGCGTCCATGAGCCCTGTCGGCTCCTGCAAGCATCAGGATGTCATCGTCATGGATTTCCTTCTTGCTGTCGGCCAGCTTCAGGAAAGCCTTGTACACTTCGTCCAGCTTGGGATCATCAAGGTGGACTCCGTTCACCTCCAGCCTGTATTTCAAGGCAGCCCTTCCGCTTCTTGCCGTCAGGACTATGGAATTGGTGTCGATGCCGACGTCATTAGGATCGATGATCTCGTACGTACCGGCATTCTTCAGCACTCCGTCCTGATGTATTCCGGACGAATGGGCGAAAGCGTTCTTGCCCACTATCGCCTTATTGGGCTGGACAGGCATATTCATGAGTGAAGAGACCATCCGGCTTGCAGGATAGATCCGCTTGGTGTTGATGTTGGTCTCCAGGGAGATCCCCTTGTGAGCTTTAAGGATCATCACGATTTCTTCGAGAGCCGTGTTTCCTGCTCTTTCCCCGATACCGTTTACAGTCACCTCGCATTGCCTTGCTCCGTTCAGAAGCCCTGCCATGGTGTTGGCTGTGGCCATGCCAAGGTCATTATGGCAATGAGTCGATATCACGGCCTTGTCAATCCCGTCCACATGCTCCACCAGGTACCGGATCTTGGCGCCGTACTCTTCAGGAAGACAGTAACCGGTGGTGTCAGGAATATTCACCACGGTGGCCCCAGCCTTGATAACGGCCTCCACTACACGGGCAAGATACTCATTGTCCGTACGCCCGGCATCCTCGGCATAGAACTCCACATCTTCGACGTATTTCTTGGCATATTTGACGGCACGGACCGCCCTTTCCAGGATTTCCTCACGGTTGGAATTGAACTTATAACGGATGTGCTCATCGGAAGTGCCGATCCCGGTGTGGATCCTCTTCCTTTTGGCATGAACCAAAGCTTCCGCTGCCATGTCTATGTCTTTTTCAACTGCCCTTGATAGAGCACAGATCACAGGCCATGTCACAGCCTTCGATATTTCAACTACCGAATTGAAATCCCCCGGGCTGGAGATGGGGAATCCAGCCTCGATGACATCCACGCCCAACTGTTCAAGAGCCTTGGCCACTTGAATCTTCTCAACGGTGTTGAGCTGGCATCCGGGGACCTGCTCTCCGTCCCGCAGCGTGGTGTCAAAAATGAATACATGTCCGTCCATATACCACAGAATAAAAGAAAACCCTTCTCAGTCTCGGACCGGAAGGGGTAGGAATATTGTTTTACAGTTATTGCCACACCTTTCAGTCCGCGCCTATGGAAGGGCGAGGATAAGAAGGGAAAGGGCGAGAACTGAAGAAAAACTCATATTGTTTTAAATTGTAAGCTATCGCAAAGGAATGAAATCAGGATCGAAAAAACAAGGAAAATTTTATGAAAATCGTTTTTTAATCAGCATCATTCAGAACCGGGAAAGTTTTTCGGTAAGCCTCGAGTTCAGCCTTGGAAACTTCATGAATCAGGATATCGTGCGAATTTTGCTTACAAATCGAAAGCAATTCACCCCGCGGACCTACCAAAGAAGTATGTCCGGGATACTCATTCGCCGGATCCGAGCCGACACGGTTGACTCCGGCCACATAGCAGGCATTCTCGATAGCCCTTGCCTTGAGCAAGGCGTCCCAAGCCTCAATCCTTGCCTCCGGCCAGCTTGCGACGTAAAGTATCATGTCATAATCCGGGATCCCGCCCGAAAGACGGTTCCTGGAGAAGACAGGGAAACGCAGGTCATAGCAGACCTGCAGGAGGATCCTGAAGCCTTTGTAACTGACGATAACACGTTCCTGCCCGGGTGTGTAGGTACGTCCTTCTCCGGAATAGGAGAACAAGTGGTGCTTGTCGTAATGTAACTCGGAGCCGTCAGGGTAGACGAAATAAAACCGGTTCCGATATGAACCGTCGGTACGGACAGAGAGACTTCCGGCCACGGCGCAGGAATACCTGGCGGCAATTTCCTTCATCCAATTAAGCGAATTGCCGCCATCATTTTCAGCTATCCCCTCAGGCTTTGTAACGAAACCTGTCGAGAACATTTCCGGAAGGACTATCAGATCGACACTGTCGTTGCCTGACAGCATCCTGTCTATCTCCGAGCGGCTCTCCGCCGGATTTCCCCAGACAGGGGAACTCTGGACCAACAATAATCTCATCTCCTGAGGATCAGTCGTACTTCCCGTCAAGGACGTCACGGACAGCTTCAAGATAGCCGAAACCATTCAGACGGTCAGGAAGCAGGTAACTGCCCTCGACCCATTCGTTCCATGCGTTGATCATCATGAAACGAGGCTGGTCCGTGTGGCCGTCCATATATTCCTTGGCCTTGGCGAGGAAGATGGCGAAGCTCTGGGGGGTGTTGTGGAAGCGGGTCACGTCGTCCGGTCCCTTCGCAGGGAAGCGCGGAGTGTCGTCCCAACCGATCGAGACGCAGGGGAAGACAGGGATGTCGAAGACTTCGTCCATCTGCTTGCGGATCTCGATGGCCTCTTTGCCCTGAAGAAGGTAGTCAGGATTGAAGCCGCCCATGTTGTAGAGGGCCTCGCTGTTGATTCCGAGGGCGTCAATATTCTTCTTCATGGCTGCCACCCTGGATTCGCTCATCCTTGAGCCGCCACCCTGTATTTCCTGAAGATGCAGGTCCGGGAAACCGGCCTTCTTAACCTCAGCCCTGAAATAATCCATGGCCTTGGCAGCCTCTTCAATGGAGCCGAAACTGCGGACGAAGTTGCCGATCGAGAATATGGCGAAGACAGGACAACCGTCGATCTTGACATATTCAGGAAGGCTGAAGTACTGGTCGATGACCCTGGCCACCACCTTTTTGAACTGGTCCCAGTCCACGTCGGGATTGAAGAGACGCTCTTCGTTGTCTCCCCACTTATGGTAGTTCCAGTAGTTGTACTTTACGTCATGGTTGGCCCACATGATGTAGAAGTTCATCTTGTCATGGCTGGGAGCTCCCAGGAAGCCGTCGTTCAGGGCGCTTTCGAGGTACGGTCCGCTGTAGCCGTCCGGATCATTGTACCAGTACCAGTCGTAGATGAAGGTATTGACCCCATACTTGAGGGCTGTCTGGATCCACTTTTCTACAACGACAGGATCGTTGTCCATCTCATAGCCCCAGAGCGGCTGGCGGGGCTGGTAATGCTCGGGGAAACGCTTGTCTCCCTGTTTGATCACCTCCCACTCCCCTATTCCTTCTTCCCAGAGCCATTTATGACCGAGCTGGTCGTCATGGCAGGATGGCCAGACATAGGCGCAGACATAGGTCTTTTCAGCATCGGATCGGACAGCAGTTCCATTGTCACATGAAACTACGCTTATTGAAAGCCCAAGCGCCAGGGCGGCGAGGACCGTAAGGCTTGACTTTTTCATACTATGCTATTTTACAACAAGATCACTGCGATACACATCACCGTCGTTGCATGTCACGATGATGCGGTCCTTGTAGAATCCCAGTCCCTCGGGCTCTCCGGGTATTCCGTTCAGTTCGGACTTGAACTCTTCCTTCCCGGTGGCAAGGTCGGTGCAGACCAGGCAGCTGTTGCCGGGGCCGCCGAAGACCTGATAGAGTTTGCCACCACGGACGGCAGCACCCTGCGTGGCGGCCTTGAAATCGAAGCAGTAGCGCTCGAGGATGTCCTTTGTCCAGAACTTTACGACCGGACCTTCCTTCGGAGAAGGGAGACGGAAACGGAGCAGCTGGACTGCATTGCCTCTTTCAGGCTTGTTCCAGCTGGCCCAGCTGAAACCTGTAAGATAGAGGTAACCGGCATCCAGGTCAACAGCCAGGTTCGGATAGTAGAGTCCCATCTCGATCGGTTCGGGGAAGATGATCGTCTGGACGATTTCGGCACTCATGACGCCTTCTTTCTCTTCCTTGATCCTGTAGACCACGGCCTTGTGCTCCTTGATGTTCTCCTGGCTTACATAGAGCAGAGGATAGGCATCACCCTTCTCGTAGTAGATGTCAGAGAAACTGGCAGTGTTGTTGTGCCATGTCTTGGTGGGTTCCACCTGGATCTCGCAGATGAAAGAACCGTTCTTCATGTCATAGACAACCATGGGCTTGTTGCCGTCATGGAGCTGGAAGAGTTTCCCGCCGACGATGGAAGCACCCTGGATGTTGTACTTCTGCTCACGGCTGTGAGTTTCATAGAATATCTTCTCGAAGGAAACGGTCGTCTGGGCCGATCCTATTGCCGCCCAGAGGACGGCGACAAGTGAAAGGAACCTTTTCATATCTGATTGGCTTTTGTTGATTCAAAGATCTCGCAGACCGACCTGTAGCTTTCAAGGTCGCCTATGTCATACCGCCTTCCGGGCATCTCAATAGCATGGACAGGGGCCTTGGACGACAGCCAGGCCACAAGGCTTCCCGGGGCATCAGTCCCGCATCCGGAGGCTATGGCCTCAGGAATCCGGATCACATCCGCCCGCCTGTAGAAATAGAAAGGAGGGCAGCACCAGTGGGATTTCGGCTCCGAAGGTTTTTCTTCCATGCCGAGGATCAGGCCGTCCTTACCGATCTCCAGGACACCACATTTCCTAAGCCTCTCCCCGGAAGGTTCAAAAAACCTCATCACACAGGAAGTGCCCTTGGAAAGGGAATAATCCACGAAACGGTTCAGGCTGAAATCCAGCAGGTTGTCCCCTGCTATGACCAGGAGATCGTCATCGAGTCCGATGGAATCCACCGCAAACTGGATGTCCTTCACAGCCCCGAGACGCGTCTCGTTGGTGGAAGTGCCGTCATCCACGACAGTGACGTCCTCCTTCCTCCCGGATGCCCACTCTTCGAAGAAGCCGGCAAACCTGTGGTTGGTCACAACCACGAAACCGTCCACCTTGCCTTCAGAGGACAGGTCGTCGACCAGCCAGTCGACTATCGTCCTGCCTCCGACTTTGAGCAGGGGTTTCGGGAAGTTGTCCGTCAAGGGACGCAGCCTGGTCGCATACCCGGCCGCCAGGATGAGGCATTTCATGATATCGTCAGATTTTCACTCCGTCAGCACTGTGGCAGACGTAAGCCGAGTACTTGCCCCGCAAAGCAGGGAACTCGGCAAGATATTCATCTTCAACTTTTTTGAATATCTCTTCCTCGTAGGAGGGATCGATCAGGGCCATGCAGCAACCCTTGAAACCGGCACCGCTGAAACGGCCGCCGTAGATTCCGTCGGTGCGGGTCATGATCTCGTAGATCTTCTTCAACTCAGGCGAACCTGTCTCCCAGGACACGATCGAAGAGTGGCCGCTTTCGAAGCTGAGCCTGCCATATTCCTCGATGTCTCCTCTCCTCCACGCCTCGGCGCCTTTCTGCACTCGGTCGAACTCCCCGTACCAGTGTTCCGCCCTCTTCCTCCAGTTTTCCGGAAGACGGTCCTTGAACTCGAGGAAGACCTCGTAAGGCACCTCGCGCAGATGGGTCTCACCGAATTTGCCATATTCCATGCCGGCATAAGCCTTCAGGGCGTAGGCAGCGCTCCTGCACTCGTCCACCCTCATGTTGAACTTGCTCCCGGCAAGGGTACGCTCCACTCCGCTGAAAAAGATAGCGATCTCGTAAGGCTTCATCGAAGGATCGGTAGGGATCAGCTCATAGCTGTCATCCATCGTGTCCAGATAGAGAAGATGGTCCTTCTGGGAATAAACCTCGCAACTCTGGTCCAGCTTTCCGCAGGAGACTCCGACGTAATTGTTTTCAGCCGACTTTGCCATCATGATCAGTTCATGGTCTTCAAGGTGCAGACCGTTGACCTGGCAAAGGGCCTTCATGAAAGAGATAATGACCGCTGCAGAAGAGGAAAGCCCGCCGATAGGAAGAGAACCTTCGATCACTCCGCTGAGGCCGATCCGCAGAGGATAGGCTTGGTAGAGCTCCTTGGTCGCGCCGCGAAGATAGTCCGCCCAGTCATTCTGCTTTTCTTCAGGGACAGCACGTACATGCCATTGAGCCCGCTTTCCGAACTGGAGGGAGGAGAGCTCGATCACCCCGTTCTGCTTAGGAGAATAAGCTATGTGGATGCCTTTGTCTATCGCAAAGCCGGTGATCTTGCCCAGCTGGTGATCCACATGGGCGCCTATCGGACAGACACGATAAGGACAGAAGGAGAGCCCCTCAGGCTCCCTTCTGTACGTATCCCTGAATTTCTGCTCGCAGGTCATGATCCTATAGCCTTGCCTTTATGGCCTTGGTCTGCTCCTCGTAGCCAGGCTTCTCGAGCAGGGCGAACATGTTCTTCTTGTAGGCCTCCACTCCGGGCTGGTTGAAAGGATTAATGCCCAGGACGTAAGCACTGATTCCGCAGGCATACTCAAAGAACTGGAAGAGACCTCCGAGGTTGAATGCGCTTATGCTCTCGATGCTGACCTCAAGCTGGGGGACTCCACCGTCGATGTGGGCAAGCTTGGTACCGAGCTGGGCCATGGCGTTGCAATGCTCCACATGCAGGCCGGCAAGGTAGTTGAGCTGGTCGAGGTTCTGGGGATCGCTGCCGATGACGACACTGCGGCTGCTCTTTTCGACGTTCACTACGGTCTCGAACATGATCCTCTCTCCTTCCTGGATGAACTGTCCCATGGAGTGAAGGTCGGTCGTAAAGTTGACGGAGGCCGGGAATATTCCCTTGAGCTCCTTGCCCTCGGACTCGCCGAAGAGCTGCTTCCACCACTCTCCAAGGTACTGGAGCTTGGGGTTGTAGGCGACCAGGATTTCGACCTTCTTGCCGAACTCGCTGTAGAGGAGATTCCTCATTGCAGCATACTGGAGGGCAGGATTGTCCTCAGTCATGGCAGAGCAGGCATCCTCCATCTCCTTTGCTCCCGCAAGCATCTCACGGACGTCAAAGCCGGCAAGGACGATGGGCAGAAGGCCGACAGGGGTCAGGACAGAATAGCGTCCGCCCACATTGTCGGGAACGACGAAGGTCTTGTAGCCCTCCTGGGTGGCGAGGGTCTTGAGAGCGCCCTTCTTGGCATCGGTGATGGCCACTATCCTCTCGGAAGCATCCTTGTAGGTCTTTTCAATATGTTCCTTGATCACCCTGAAAGCCACTGCAGGCTCGGTGGTGGTGCCGGACTTCGAGATGACGACGGTGGCGGTGTTCCTTTCGGCCACGAGATCCATCAGTTCGGCAATATATTCCTCGGAAAGGTTGTTGCCGGCGAAGACCACCTCAGGAGCAGCCTTCTTTCCGGAGAGCTGCTTTGCAAAATTGTGGGAAAGGGCCTCGATGGCACAGCGGGCTCCGAGATAAGAGCCTCCGATGCCGATCACGACCACAAGGTCAACACCCTTCTCCTTCCAGCAGTCACGAATGGCTTCGCACTCTGCAATAAGGGACTCCGGGGTCTCTGAAGGCAGGTGCCTCCAGCCCAGGAAATCGTTTCCTGCTCCACTACCACTGTTCAAGACCTCCAGGGCCTTGAAAGCCTTTGCTACATATTCCTTGTAATCTGCATCTTTGACGAAGGAGCTGCAACCTCCCAAATTAACTTTTACCATATCATTAGAATTATTTGTCTCAAAACACTTATCTGACAAAAATAACCAATTTCCGGCAATTATTCAGTAAGAATATGCCTATATTTACAATCCACACGCAAGTAAAACCATAAATCCACCAATATGCCCAATTTTTCCAGATTCGTCCCGTTTGCTTCGATCTTGCTCTTCCTTTCCCTTTTCCCTTGCCAGGGCGCCGGGATCGTGTCCAGCCTTAGATTCAAGCTCAACCATCCAGACGGTCAGTACGCCTCGTCAGACACGGTTATAGTGAGCGCCGAACCCGTCGAAGACTATCCCGCCCCCATTGAGGTAGCTATTTTCGAAAACGGCGTTATGACCCGCATCGAGAAAATCGGGGCAGTCACCGGCCCGCGGATAGTGTTCACTGATGTCCGAACCGGACCTGTCGCCGTAATTTTGGAGTTCAGGCCAGAGGGCACCTTTCCTGAGAGGATACGGATGAACCTCGATTCATCCGATGACGCGATAAGGATCGGTTATGTTATTAACGGATCTGCATTCGAGCCCGGTTTTCAACCTCCTAAAGATCTTAAACGATACTGGGGACGCCAGATACGCCGTCTCAGGGCCAAGAAGATGACGGTGAAGTCAAAGCCAGTCACAGTCCGTGGCGATGGAATAGAGTGCTTCGACGTTGAAGTCAGTGCCTTGGACACAGTCCCTGTCAGAGGCTACGTAGCCAAGCCGAAAAACGCCCTGGAAAGGTCTCTGCCCATAATTATCCAGCTTCATGCCGCCGGGGTATCCGGCGACTGGTGCAAGGCTCATGCACAGGCCGCGGCCGACATGGCCCGGATCGGTGCCATCGCCTTCGATTTCAACGCGCACGGAATGTTGAATGATGCCGATGACGCTTATTACAAAGCGCTTGAAGAAGGTCCATTGAAGAACTACAGTTACCGCCCGATCACTTCCAGGAAATCATATTACTTCAGGGGAATGTTCCTCCGGGCAATCCGGGCATTGGACTACATCACCAAGGATCCGGCTTGGGACGGGAAAACCATCATCCTGCTGGGAGAAAGCCAAGGCGGGGCGCAGGCGTCAGCCCTGTCGGGACTTGACGACCGTGTCACGGATGTGGTGATAAATGTACCGGCGATGATCGGGAACGGCGGTTACCTTCTGGGCAGGAACGACGCCTGGCCCTGGCCCATGGAACATAACGGAGTCGACACGCCCACTTCCCCGAGACTGGATGAAGTTGACACAGGCAATCTTACCCCCAGGAACGCCCGGAAAGCAAAGAAAGTGGCTCCATACTTCGACGGTGCCATGCTCATGAGAGGATCCAAGGCCCGTTTCCTCGTCGAGATCGGTCTCGTGGACACCACCTGTCCTCCATCAGAGGTTTTCTCGGGAGTGAACGGCGTTGCCGGTGAGGTAAAGGTGATAAGCAGCCCTTACCGCAACCATTGGTCAGCGTCCATTCCGGAGCCATACAAGGATTGGTGGAAGGAGAATGTCGAGGACTTCAGGCAGGATTATATCAAGAATATTATTAAATTTGTGAGAAACTCTGAAACTTATTAACAACATCCGATATGAGAAGTATTGTAAAGATCGCGGCAGCCGCCGCTTTATTGACATTGGCCGCCTCATGCGCTCCCAAGGTCGCAATCACCGCCCACCGTGGCTACTGGAACTGTGAAGAAGCCGGCTATGCCGAGAACTCCATCAAGTCTCTTGAACTTGCCCAGAAGAACCACTTCTGGGGCAGCGAGTTCGATGTCCACATCACCTCCGACCTCGTGCTGGTCGTCCACCACGACGCCACGATCAAGGGCAAGAGCATCCACACCCATGACTATGCCGACTTCAAGGACTACCGCCTGAAGAACGGTGAGAAGCTCCCCACCCTCGATGAATATCTGACCCAGGGAGAAAAGGGCGGCACCGTCCTCGTCTTCGAGCTCAAGAAGCAGATCGACAAGGCCCATGAGGACTACATGGTCGACAAGAGCATCGAGGCCCTCAAGGCCCATGGCCTCTTCGATCCCAAGAAGGTGATCTTCATCTCCTTCAGCCGCAACATCTGCGAAAGGATCGCAGCCCTCTGCCCCGGCTTCACCAATCAGTACCTTGAGAAGGATCTTACTCCTGACGAGGTCATCGCCAAGGGAATCAACGGAATCGACTACCATCAGAGCGCATTCGTCGAGCATCCCGAGTGGGTCGGACAGGCTCACAAGAACAAGATGAGCGTCAACGTCTGGACCGTCAACAAGAAGGAAGACATCCAGAAGATGATCGACCTCGGCGTCGACTGCATCACCACCAACGAGCCTCTCCTCGTCCGCGAACTCCTCGGCGGCAAAGAGAAGAAGTAGTCTTGATACTGCCTTTCAGGCATACGGCCTACAGCCATGCCGAATACACCTGCCACGTGCAGTTTAGGCAAATCGCTAAATATTAATAAGATAGCAAACGCACCTGTGCCAGACCCCTGCTTTTTCTGCGGGGCCTGGCACAGTCCTATTGTCTAAATACCTGTAAATCAAACCATCATCAATAAAGCCCGTGCCAGACAGAAAGATATGCTATAGGTATGAGACGGAATTATCTCCGATAGCCCTCCTTAAGAACTTTCCAGAACGACTCCGGAAGTGAGACATTCTCCCAATTCACCGCGCCGTGGAACAGCGGGGCTATCTCCCCAGGGGTGAATCCAGCGATCCCACAGCCGATGGGGGTCACCAGGAACCTCTTTTCCTGATTTTCTAAATAACTCCCCTTGTATTCCGAAGGCATCTCTTTCATCTTGCCATGTTCTTGATCGTGAATAGGATCCAATTGGGAGTGGACTTGGCCCCAGTGTAGAGGGAGAAGAACAGCGATACGGATATGAAGAGTTGTTTGAACATTTTATTGTAGTCAGCCTAATAAGTCATGCATCGTGACTTCGTTCTGGATCATATTGTAATACTCGTTCCTTTTGACGCCATAAGTCGTGATCATAACCAAGTGAGTCGCCTTACGCGGGTTACAATCCTCCATGAAAGCAGCGATCTTATTCCTCAAGTCTTCGGCATATCTTTTCGTGATGGTGAACTCTCCTGACCAGAATTTGATTTCGCACAAGTCGATAATTCGATCAGCCCGGTCAATAAGCAAATCGACCTGAGCCCCCTCTCCTTGCCAAGAAGATACATTTGTCTGGATACCACTGATGCCAAGGCTGCGCTCGATCATGGGATAGTGATATAGACAGAGTTGCTCAAAGGCATAACCAGCCCATGCGTTCAAAGCCGGAGTGTTCAATTGGAATCTCCAGAAACCCTTTTCTGATGGAGTGTGTTTCTCTATAAACTTGAAGTAGAAGAAGGTGTAGAAGTCGGTCAACTGGTACAGCATTCCTTTCTTCTTTTTCCCATACGAAGTGTAACTTCGGATCAAGTCGCACTGGTCAAGATCCTGCAGTATGTTGGTCAACCCACCTCCATTGGGCATCCCTGTTTCCTTGATGATCTCATCCCTCGTCAGGCCCCGGTTCCGCTTGCTGATTGCCCGCACCACCTTGACATAGTTATCACTTTCTTCGCACAGGGCGGAGTACAGATTGTTGAATTCCCCGTCAAGCCTCCCTTTCCGCACGAAGAACATCTCATCGATGTTTTGCGCCAGGCTCTTGCCTTTCTCCAACATCCGGAGATAATAAGGGATCCCTCCCATCACCATATAAGTTTCCACCAAATCCTTTTCCTCAAGGATAATCCCTCTGCTGACAAGATATTCCCTCGTCTCGGCCAAGTTGAAAGGACGAAGATATATTTTGCGTGTCAACCTATTGTGCAGCCCACCTTTGTTGTTGACGATGTTCTTCACAATCCATGATATCGCACTCCCGCAGACAATAAGGAGCAAATTCGGTTGTGTACTCCCCCAATCATTCCAGAAGTGTTCCAATGCTGAGACCAAGTCACAACGTTTGGTGTACATGTAAGGTAATTCATCAATGAACACCACTTTGCGTTTCCGGGAACGAGAGTTTTCAAGAAGGACTCTCAGACTGGCAAAAGCTTCAGTCCATGATCCCGGATCAGGGCACAAGGGAGATCCATATCTTCTGAGAGATTCGCCAAAATTAGCCAGTTGCTTTTTCTTTTCTCCTCTTTCGGCAATTCCAGTAACCTTGAAAACGAAATCATTTCCAAAGAACTGGTTTACGAGGAAGGTCTTGCCGACCCTCCTTCTCCCATAGACTACAACGAATTCCGGATCGTCAGATTCCCTGACAATCCTAAGTTCAGCCAATTCTTCCTTACGACCTATTACTTCCATGGCTTCCATTTTTACTTGCGTAAAGTTAGTAAAAGTAACGACATTTAGCAAGTAAAAATTATTTTTCATCGCTAAATGTCGCAATAATTGGCGGGTTTCAGCGAGTATAATCCTCGGGCTCCAGAGTGACGGAGGTCTTCCACCAATCGCTACAATCAGCAGTGAAATTGAAAACCAAAGGCATGCGGTTCAGCATTGCAATCACAAGCGGAGGATCCTGAATATCCGGGATAACTTCAGACAAATAATCCTTTATGTCTTTTTTGGTTATGGAGGACAACTCCGTTTTTAACAATTAGTAGGTTAAACCCGAAAATCACCTTCCCGCATAAATGACACTCCAGCGGCCTGTAAGGCCAATCAAGCAGGCAGGCGAGGCATTTTTGCCTCTCCTGCCCAGATACCATGCACCACGCCGTCTCCATAGGCCTCCACGTCGGGAAGGTGAATTTCGCTTTTCAGGCAAAGGCTACTGGTTATCTATCTCTGCGGGTTTGTCATGTTCTTTCAAAGATTTTGAATTTGCCGGTGATATCACGCTACGTCCCAACTGCTTCTCAAGCTCATTTCTAGCCGCCCTAGCAACGCCTCCACCTCTGCGGGCCACCTCGCGGTTTTTCGCAAAAGTATCTGGATTCTCATTACGTGATATTTCCCTTGTAGATATCTCCCCTAACCGTGTCAGAGCATTTTCTGTCGTCGTCATATTGTCCCTTAGATTCTCCTTTGGATTAATGCCCTTGAAGTCTTTATATTCCTTGGCAGTCATGTCCGCAATTGCCTTATAAATGTCATTTGTGAGGATAGCGAACTGAAGTTCCTTCACACCTACCCTCCGCCACTCATCGGTCAGGGACTTACATTCCTGGATTTGCTCAAGACGTTCCTTTATCCATGAATCATCGTAGCCACGACGCTGATATGCCGCGATTGCCCTTTGGATAGAAATCTCCGGATCCACCGTCTCGTCAACTCTCTCACTTGCTACCTTCGCAATCCAAAGTTTAATCGGCTCGGCTTTCTTTGATGGAATCGATTGAATCAAGCGAAAAACCGTCTCTTTGTCAGCAACATCAGTTACATACTTTTTACCATCCTTCGGTGAAACCATTTTCAGTTGACTACAATTTGTAGCCAACTGACTTCCTTCTTCTTTCAACCTGACTTTCAACACACTCCAATACTTTCTCGCTACATTGTAATCAATGCTATCCGTCAGCACACCGATAATGTCAACAATCGAGAAATACCACTTCTCCTCTTCTTCGACCCAAGCGGTCCGGACTCTCTTGTCCTCAAATAATTGAATCTGCTCTTCCATAAATTAAACTATTAACAATTAAACATTTATCGCCTGCCGCTACCCAAAATAAACAAAGCGAGCCAGGTGCGATATAACCTAGCTCGCTTTGTAGTCTCTGTGTACTACGGCGTACAGATTTGTCTAGAGCCTTTATAGGCTGCGGATCTCATCCGAGGGAAGGGTTGTCAACTCGGATATGGTCGTGATATCGATTCCCTTGGACAGCATTCGACGGGCGGTTTCCCGCAAACCTTCGGTATGTCCCTCAGCAAGGCCCTCCTTTCTGGCCGAGCGGAGTTGGCTCCTCTGGTCAACCTCCCACATGTAGCGGGCAAGGTATTCTCTTTGACTCATCTCATCCATGGAAGCGAAGTTAGACAATCGGAACATCTTTTCCAAATAACTCCCTTTGTATTCCGAAGGCATCTCCTTCATCTTGCCTATGTTCTTGATTGTAAATAGAATCCAATTGGGAGTGTCCTTGACCTCGGGGAGACTCATATTCAACTTCGGGAGTTCCACCGTAATATAGTGTACACTGTCAGTGAGCTCGACACCGTTATCCTTTACGTTTCGGATCGTGTAATGATTGATCATGTCATCGTTGCTGATGACGCCGGGAACGATGAAATCAGTTATCCCAACGATGTATAAAGGCGTTAGAGCATAGCTCGTGTTGTCACCACGTTGGAGGCGGTTGATAATGGGAAAAGAGGAGTAGAACACCATCCTGTCCGTAAAATCGTCCTGGCTTCGGACCTGCATCTCGATGATTAGCTCGCTGCCGTCATCAGTCCTGCAGCGTACGTCCACCACGGAGCGGCGGGCATCGGGTCTGAGGGCTACCTGTTCCTGTGGTTCAAGGCTCACCGAGACGATCCCTTTGTCCGGCAATATGGCCTGTACAAGGCGCAGAAGCAGATCCTCGTTGCCGGGTGTTCCGAAGATGAGTTTAAACGCATAGTCAATGCGCGGATCTATGAATACGATGCCCTGGGATCGGGCCTGTTGGAGAAGTGAGGATAAAGTTTCCATAGTCTTGTGATATTGATCTTCCGCGAAACTATAAGAAAACCTCCTTCCAGGCAAGGGGTAGGAAGGAGGTTTTTCTGTTTTTTATCGAAAGTTTTTCCGTTATTTATCACAAAGACGTCTAATCCAACTCTCTCTTGAGACGGAGGAGGGCGGAATGGCTGGCGGATCTCTTGCATCTTTCTCTTGAATGCCTTCTTTGAAAGATAGGTCCTGCTCATTGAGAAGATGATGCTACCGCTCGATCTTGACCAGCTGGATGGTGAAAATCAAGGTGCTGTGGGCGGGGATGCCGTCCATCTTCATGGAGCCGTAGCCCCACTTGGCAGGGATGTAGACTTCCCATTTGTCCCCTTCACGCATCCTTACCAGGGCTATCTGCCAGCCCATGATGAGGTCCCCGACCATGAAGAGCGCAGGAAGTTGCTGGCCTTCGGTAGAGTCAAAGACAGTCCCGTCAATCAGCCTGCCGGTGTAATGGACGTACACGATGCCCCGGGGCGTGGGCTTCCTGGTTCCATGGCCTTCCTCCAGAACACGGTACATGACCCCATTCTCCAGGACAACTACGCCTTCTTCCCGAGACTTAGCCTCGAGGAAGTCCTCGTTGGCCTGTTTGTAAGGATTTGGTTTCTTCTTATGCGAACTACTCATGTCAGTCACCAATTTCCGTTTTCTTGAGACGCTTCCTGTCGTAGACCTTCTTGGACTTGTGAATCGCCTTCCGGAAGGTAATCGGACGGCCGTGCTGCTCGATCTCTTCAAGACGGGCAGCACGGCGGTTCGCCAACATGAAGTCAGCCTCTGTAATACTGAGCTTCCTCTGTTTCTTCTTGTTTTTCATAGCGCAAAGTTGTGATGCTATTCGAATATCACCTTCTTGTTGATGTAGTCGTAGCAGAGGACGTCCCTGCGGATCATGAAGCGGTTCATCGAAAGGCCCAGACGGACGATCTTGAAGAGGCCGTTCTGGGTGTCAACCCCATAATAGTTTGCGCAGAAGTGGGATTCAAGGTCTTCTCCGCGGTCAGTTACAGAATTGCCGCGCAGATTACCTGCCTGGTCCACGGAAAGGCACAGGAGTCCGGGGTACTTTGCGGGATAGAAGAGCATGTCGTTGTGGCAGTGGCCTGTCAGCCACACAACGAACTTCACTCCCTTGTCCACCCATGACTGAACTACGTCAGCCAGAGGGTTTTTAGGACCGGAGACATAGCCATATTGCTCGGTCGGAGCGGAGACCTTGGTTCTCATCGAGAAACGCTTGTTCGCTACGTAAGAAACGGTCGTAGGCGTGTGGAAATTGGTCACGTCACCTGTCCTGTGGTCCATGACACGGCCTCCTTCCTTATTCTGGTTGTAGATGAAGCGATGCTTCGACTCTTCCCACTTCTCATTGTCCCCGTCATAGTCGTCCAGGGGGTAATGGGAAGCCACGATGACTGAATAGCCGTACGCAGGATTCGAGGGATCAAGAGTGTCTGCCAGGCGAGCCGAAAGCCAGGATTCCTGCTCGCTTGTCAGGTAACGCATGCCGTCATTGAAATGCATGCAGTCAAGTCCCAGAAGCCTGATCTTTGCCTCTGCGAAATCCTTGTGCCAGAAGCAGGACTTGTAGTAAGGGCTTGAAGGTTTGTCGTAGCCATTTGGCATGACATAGCCAAGCTTGTCGATATAGTCTGCAAAATAGGTGTCGAAATCCCATTCCTTGCCCTTGAAGTCCCAGTCGGCCGAACCTTCCAGATGGCCTTTATCGTTGGACCTTGCAGCACTGTCGTGATTGCCCAGGACGAAAAGAGACTTTTCCGGCAGGCCGGAAGCCCTCCACCAGCGGGAATCGTTGGGATATTCCTTGGTCCCGTCGGCATAGTAGAGCACCGAATCTCCGGTAGCCAGCACGGCGTCGATGTAAGAGCCGTACTTCCCTATCGCTTCATGGAGCCTTGCAACTGCGATGTCATCTCCGTGAATGTCTGAATAGTGAAGGATGCCGAGGGAGGCAGCCTTTACCTTGGAGGGAGCGGCCACATAGCGGGCCTGCCTGATCTTGTTGACCACCGGGTCGTTCGCATCGGCAACCGCTGCCGCCGCATTGTTTTCAGCGGCAAAAGAAGGTGATGATGCAGGAGGCACGGCTGCGCCGGTTTCCTTTCCCATTATCTCGCCCGGAGCAAGGGCTACGCCGACCGAGGCCATCGCCACGGACTTCAGGAAGTTTCTTCTGTCTTGCATTTGGATCTACTTTAATTCCTTGATTTTTATGTTCTTGTACCAGACTTCATCGCCATGGTCCTGAAGCAGGATGTAACCTTCCTCGTAGTTACCGAAGTTAGGCCAGTCCCTGTACTTGCTGTAGGCTACGAGGGCGTTCCACTCCTGGTTGTTGCGCTCGTACTCGAGGAGCTTTACATCGTTGAGCCAATGCTCGACATGGTTGCCCTGGACCACTACCATCGCGGTGTTCCATGCATTGATGTCGAATGGCTTGTCCTCCGGTGCAGGAATAAGGTCATACAAGGATCCGAGGGTCCTGTTGCCCTTGACTCCCAGCTTCGCATCCGGATGCCTCAGGTCGTCAAGGACCTGGAATTCGCATCCGATTGCAGATCCTGCTCCCTTGTTGAGAGTAGGATCCACAAAGTACTTGATGCCGCTGTTAGCCCCTTCGGTGATCTTGAAGTCCACCTTGAGGATGAAGTTCTTGTAAAGACGGGTGGTGATGATGTCGCCTCCGTTCTGGGATTCTCCTCCATTGCCGGGGAGAACCTTGAGGACACCGTCTTCGACGACCCAGCCCTTCTCGGGGAAGGCGTCCAGCTTGGCACCCCTCCAGCCTTCGGTGGTCTTGCCGTCCCAAAGGAGGGCCCAGCCATCCTTCTTCTCCTTGCGGGTCAGGGTGTTGTCGTCTGACTTTTCACCGGACGAACAGGCTGAAAGGCAGAGAGCCGCAGCCATTAGGGCATATGCTAACTTTCTCATATTCATGAATATTACATCTTGTAGAAATCTTCCCAACCCCTGCGAGGCGGCAGGCCTGCGAGCATCGCGTTGGCGAAGTCGTTGTTGGTGAACTGCTTCGTCCTGGGATCGAAGTAGAGCTTGGCATTGAGCCTCTGGGCGATAACGCCGAGGCAGAAGACCTGCGAGAGGACACCGTTGATCTCGAAAGGAGACCTTGTCTTCTCGATGCCCTGGCAGGCAAGGAGGAAGTTCTCGAAGTGGTTCGAAGGGCTCTTCGGGACCTCGGGGAGCTTGTTCGCCATGTCCTTTGCAGCCTCCTCAGGGATGATGCTGAGGGTTGATCCGTGGCTTCCGCCCTTGAAGATGAGATCCTTTGAATAGATGATCTTACCGGGAGAAATCTTTGCCACGGGGCCGTCGTTCTGGTTGGAAGCGGGAACGTCGGCAGTCGAAACGCCGCCGCCATATCCCTTCGGGAGCGGAGGAAGGTTGTCCAGACCGTCGTACCATGTCACATCCACGGGCGGCATGCCGTTCCTCTGAGGGAAGCGGAAGAGGATGGTAGATGAATAGGGATAGAAGTAGTCGTTGTGGCCGTTCTCATAGAGCATGCTGACCTCGTAAGGAAGGCCGAGCTCGAGGAACTCATGGACAGTGTCGAGGATGTGGGCGCCCCAGTCCCCCAGGCAACCCATTCCGAAATCGTACCAGCACCTCCAGTCGCCCTGGTGGTACTTCTCGTTATAATCGTGGTAAGGAGTGACTCCGAGCCAGGTGTCCCAGTCCATTCCACGAGGGATAGACTGCTGTGCAGGCATCCTGTACATCTTCTTCGCGTCGAAGTTGTGCCAGCGGCGGGAGTTGTTCATGTGGGCTGTGACAGCAGTGACGTCCTTGATGATGCCGGCGTCCAGCCAAGCCTTGAACTGGAAGTAGTTGGCGTCGGAATGGCCCTGGTTACCGACCTGGGTAGCCAGCTGGGGATGCCTCCTGGCGCAGTCCATCATCAGTTCAGCCTCATGGAAGGTACGGCACATCGGCTTCTCAAGATAGATGTGCTTGCCCTGGCTCATTGCGAGCATTGCGATCGGGAAGTGGGAATGGTCAGGGATTGCAGCTGCAACTGCCTCGAACTCGTTGCCGCACTTGTCGAACATCTGGCGATAGTCGCGGAACCTCTTTGCCTTGGGATACATCCCGAGGACCTTCTTGCACTGAGGTCCGTCGATGTCCACGTCGCAAAGTGCGACGACATCGATCATGCCTGTCTTGGTGAATTCGGTGATTATCTGCTCACCACGGTTACCGATACCGACAAAGGCGATCTTCACCTTCTCGCCACGGGGTTTGGCCTTGGAAAGGCCGCCGACAAAACTCTCCTTTGCAAGGATTTCTCCAGGGGTCAACGCCACGCCGGCCGATGCAACCGCCATGGACTTCAGGAAATCTCTTCTGTTAAGCATATTATTCAGTGTTATTGTTATGATTTCGGAATAATCAAACCAGAGTTAAATATAGTAATTCGCTTTCGGAAGTGCAAATTTTGGATCAAAGTTCCACCTCGTGGCTGCCGCTGGAATACTCCTTTCCTGCCACGGTTGCCGAGACACCTTCCGGAAGTTCAAAATGAAGATTCCTGCCGTTCCTGGAGACAGAAACCCTGCCGTAAGGAGTCTCCTGGGTCACTTCCACGCTGTCCAATCCTTCCGGAATCTGGGGATCAAGGATTATGTGCCTGTACCCCGGAGCGTCGGGGATGATGCCTCCAAGAGCCTGATAGAACCAGCTGCCTATGCCGTTGAAACAGTTGTGGAGACGGCTGCGATTGGCATTCCAATGCTCCCAGGTGGCTGTGGCACCGTTGTCGATCATGTAGAGGTAGCCGGGATAACCGTGCTGCTTGAGCATTCCGTACATGAAGTCAACCTCCTTGGAAAGAGTAGCCCATTCGGTGATGACAGGGACTCCGACCAGACCGGTCTTGAGATGGCCTTCATAGACAGTTGCAGTACGCTCAAAAAGCTTGTCACGGACAGTTCCGAGAAGGTCATCCGGCACTATACCGACGAGCATCGGATAAGTCATGTCGATCTGCGAGCCACTTGCGTAGACCTGCTCTTCAGGGTGATACAGGACTTCATTGATCCGGCTCGCCAATGCATCGTACCTTGCCCTGAAGCCGGCCGCATCTTCAGGATGGCAGACCAGTGAAGCGATCTTCTCGAGTTCGAGGTAGACCTGGCAGAGCGAACAGTTGTTGACAAGGTCAATCGATTCGGGATCGGTCACGTCGACTCCGTCCGGAGCGGCCCAGTCACCGAGATACCAGTTCCTGTATTCATTATTGGGCCATTGCTTTAGAAGGCCGTCCACGGTGTAGGCGTCAACATATTCAAGCCAATGCTTCATGGTAGGATAGCACCTTTCAAGAAGACGGGAGTCAGCGTAGCTCATCCAGGTCCTCCATGGTGCCTGGACTATGAAACCGCACCAGTAAGGGCCGCCGCCCGCCCTCCATGGGGTCGGAGCGGTGTGAGGAAGACCGCCGTCTTCCCGGATCACATCGTTCCATGCCTGAAGCCAGTTGATGTACAGCGGAGAAACGTCGAACATTATCTGCAAAGACAGAGTCGACGCGTTCCCGTCTCCTCCGTAACCCAACCTTTCGATGTTGGCACAGTCCACCATGTAGCCGTCGAAGGCGAGGTTTTCCATGGTGTACCTGATCATGTCATGGATCTTGTTCATTTCCTCATCCGAGGACTTGAAAGTGGATGAAGACTTGTAATCCGTGCGCATCCTCATCGCCTTGACATCTTCCGGTTTCGGAGCCTCCGGGATGCTGTCCAGGATCACATACCTGAACACGTGGTGGTTGAACCTGTTCACGAAACGGTCCCCTTCCGAAGCACCGGAAGAGATGTATTTATTCCTGCTGACAGGCTTGAAAGTACCGTCCTGTTCCTCATAATCTGCGAAAGAAGCAGTGGAAACATGCCCCTTGATAAGCTGGGGCAGCTTGATGTCCAGCATGCCGTTGACAACTCGGCCGAAATCCACGACCCAGCTGTTCTCGCCATTAGGCTTGACCGTCAGGGCTGGAAGGACTTCCTGGATCTCACACGGTTCGCACATCTGCGGCGTAGCCACGACGTCATTTACCGCGACAACATCCACAGGAGACCAATCCATCCCGTCGAGCGTTTTTTTATCCATGGCCTTAGGGGCAACAGATGCGTCGATCGATTCTCCTCCGAATCCCCCATGACGCCAATTGGTAAGGTCGCAGTAGCCGCTCCAGGTCCCTTCCCACGAAGAATCGGTGGCGAGAAGCATCTCCGACCCACTCTGGGAAACCGCATCCAGCTCGGCCTTTACCACAGCGCCTTCATACGCCGGATGGAAAACCTTATACCAACCGGACCCGGTCCAGATCGCAATCTCATTCTCCCCTTTCTTAAGCAACGCAGTCACATCATAGGTCGTAATGAGTGACCTCTTGTCGAGCTGAGACACCGCAGGAGCCAGAACAGCCTCCGAAACAGGACGGCCATTGATATAAGCCTCAAAATAGCCAAGTGAATTGACATGAAGGACAGCAGTCCGTGGCAATTTACTCAGGGTAAAGTCTTTCCTGAGGATGGCAGACCTCAATTCGCCAGGAACTGCCCCGATGTACTCCCCCTTCAAGGCATCGGCACCGATGACACCGATCCCGAAACGCTGGGGAGAACTCCACTTGCCGGCCTCCTTGTCAGACTTCCAGACCCGAACCCTCCACAAGCACTGCTGCCGTGAAGAAAGGGCTGTTCCGGAATATGGAACCATTACCTGCTCATTGGAAACAACCTTCCCGGATGACCAGAGATCAGCCTTTCCGGATTTAAGACCGGACTCGGAAGATGCTACCTGGATCTCATAGGCCACCTGTTCCATAGGCTGCGACGAACGGATCTTCCAGCTGAAATGAGGATTGGTTGAATCGATGCCAAGAGGCTCTTCCAAGCCCTCGCACCTCAGATCATAGACTTCGAATGACGGCCCGCAGGAAACAACGGCACATGCCAGAGCGAGCCAGCAGAAAACGTTGACTATTATTCTCATGATAACAAATATACTGATTATCTACCGAACTTCGATCAATTCGGACCAGGAAGTGGTGTAAAGTCCTGAACAGAACTCGCGGCGGATGCCGTCGGCGTAGTGGCCGCCGCGCTGGGTGCCCAGGCGGAGGACATTCTTGCCGGAAGTGTTGACCATGTCCATAACCTTGGAGATCCGGTCGTCACGGTCCCTCGTCCCCGAATCGAAGCCGAAGAGGGTCTGCTGGATGGATCCGGCATCCACGATGTCAGCGACAATCACTCCGGCCCGCTTGTACTCGAAGCCGGGCCTGTAGACCATCCTCAGAGCCTTGAGAGACGCCCCGACTATCTCAGGCGTACTGTTGGCCGGCACGTCCAGCCGGATGCTGGCGTTGGGATAGTACTGCTCGAGATCCTCCCGGAACCGGTTAGTGTGGATGAATATTCCCACTGTCCCGGCGGCGGTGCCGTCCTTGCGGAGCTTCTCGGCGCATTTGCCGGCAAAGTCGGATACCCTCAAAGTCAGTTCGTCGATGTCGCTGATCATCGAGGCAAATGACCTGGAAGTGCAGATGCTCTTCCGCTTTTCCTCCTTCTCTTCCTCTACCATGCGGATGCCCTGAAGTTCAGACCAAGTCCTCACCCCGGTAACACCCATCCTCTCACGGACCCATTCGCTAGGCCTGGAGACGAAGTCAAGGGCTGTTTCCACTCCCTGAGCTTTGAGCTTCGGAGCCCCCCTCCATCCGACACCCCAGACGTCACCTATAGGGGTCAGGGACAGGGCCTTGCGCATCTTTTCATAAGAGTCGATCACGCAGACTCCCCTGTAACCCTTGTACTTCTTGGCGAAATGGTTTGCCACCTTCCCGAGAGTCTTGGTCGGGGCGATTCCGATGCTGACCGGAATGCCGGTCCAGCGGCGTATCTTCACGATCAGGTCCCTGCATATTCCCGGAAGATCGCCGTCGGGGACACCGTCCATATTCATGAAAGCTTCGTCTATCGAGTAGACTTCCAGTTTCGGGGCGACCTCGGAGAGAAGGGACATCACCCGCGCGGAGAGGTCCCCGTAAAGGGTGTAGTTGGAAGAGCGCACGACCAGCTTCCCCTGGTCGACAAGGTACTTGACCTTAAAGAAAGGAGTGCCCATCTTGATGCCCATGGCCTTGCTTTCGTTGCTGCGGGCGACCACGCAACCGTCGTTGTTGGAGAGGACGACGACAGGCCTGCCCTCCAGCTCAGGCTGGAAGGCCCTTTCGCATGAGACGAAGAAGTTGTTGCAGTCTACAAGCGCGTACACACTTTCTTTATGACGTAGGTCACGACTCCCCACACTGTGAAGTCGTTGGACTCTGTAACCTCGATGGGAGGGTATTTTTCGTTCGCCGGCAGGAGCCACATCTTCCGGTGCTCCAGGATGTCGTAGGACCTTCCCGGCTTGGAAGCCCGTTTCTGCTTGCCGGGTTCCCCGCAGGGATCCTTGAACGAAATGTACTTGAGGGCGAATTCGCCGTCTATGAAACAGACTGCCATGTCACCTTCCTGGGGTTCCATGGACTTGTCAACCACCAGGACGTCACCGTCCTCGACTCCGGCATCCACCATGGAATCCCCCGTGACCCTGGCGTAGAAAGTGGCCGCCGGATGGCGGACAAGTTCCTTATTGAGGTCGATGAAGGTGTTCATGTAGTCCTGCGCGGGTGAAGGGAACCCGGCGTGGACGGTGGGCTTGTCGTCCGGCATGGCTAGTCTTCAGATTGAAGATCCTTCGCTTCGCTCAGGATGACAGGTTCGCTCAGGATGACAGGTTCGCAAAGAGAGCGGGAGGCGGCGAGGGCGCAGTTGATACCGTCGATGGCGGAAGAGACGATTCCTCCGGAGTAGCCCGCACCTTCACCGCAAGGCAGCAGGCCCGGCATGGAGTCGGACTCGTAGGTCTCCGGATTCCTGGGAATACGGATCGGAGATGATGTCCTGGACTCGACTCCGATCAGGAGGGCGTCATTGGTGAAGTAGCCCCTGATGGAGCGTTTGTTCACTTCAGGGAAGGCCTTCTGGAGCCTGGAAGAGATGAACTCGGGCAGGAGATCGTGGAGCGGAGCAGGAACGACACCCGGCTTGTAGGACGTCTCGGGAAGATCCTCGGACACGACTCCGTTGCAGAAGTCGATCATCCTCTGGGCCGGGGCGGCCATAGGATGCTCCGAGCGGGTGTGGGCATATTCCCACATCTTCCTTTCGACCGCCTTCTGGAAGTCGAGGCCCTTGAAGGCTCCGGATGCTGAATACTCTTCCGGGATGTCCTCGGGCTCGATCTGGACCACGACGCCGGCATTGGCGAACTTGCCGCTGCGGGCGGAATTGGACATGCCGTTCATGACTATGGTCCCAGCCTCGGTCGCCGACGGGACGAGTACACCGCCAGGGCACATGCAGAAGGAGAACACTCCCCTGTCGTCGATCTGGTGGGCGAATGAATATTCAGCCGCAGGCATTCCGGCCTCCCAGCGTCCGTGGTAGCGGGATTCGTTGATCAAGGCCTGGGAATGTTCGACGCGGACACCCATCGCAAAACCCTTAGCCTCGAGGGGGACCTCCTTTGAAGAGAGCATCTCGTAGATGTCCCTGGCGGAATGGCCGGAAGCAAGGATGACCTTCTTCGCTGAATATTTGACCGCCTTGGGCTTCCCGGTGGTCTTGGTAGGGTGCTCGCTGTCGAGAGCCTTCACCTCCAGGGTACCGTCCTTCTTGCGGACTATGTCGGTCACCTTGGTGCCGAAATGATATTCACCACCCTTCTC
This sequence comes from Bacteroidales bacterium, assembly GCA_017469745.1. GTDB lineage: Bacteria > Bacteroidota > Bacteroidia > Bacteroidales > UBA932 > Cryptobacteroides. The sequence goes on from JAFUFS010000028.1 coordinate 53,499, forward strand.
AACGATAGTGTTCCTGATGTTCTCCACGATCTTCGGGAGACGGTCGGTTCCTATGTGAGGATGGGCGTCGATCAAGATCTGCGGATTGGCTCCGAAAGCGACAAACTGATGGAGGACTTCCTTTATGTCTCCCCTCTTGGAAGAACGTGTGAAGAGTTTACCGTCCGAGAAAGCCCCTGCTCCGCCTTCGCCATAGCAATAGTTGGAATCAGGATCAAGGACTCCTTCACGGCTCAGCTTCGCCATGTCGAACTTGCGGTCATGGACATTCTTGCCTCTCTCCAGGATCACCGGCTTCAGGCCAAGGGTCAGGAGTTTGAGGGCGGCGAAGAGTCCGGCGGGACCGGCTCCGACGATTATCACGGGTTCTGCCTCGGAGACATCCTTGTACTCAGCCACCTCGTAGGGCACATAAGACTCGAAACGATGGTTATAGCCTTCGATCTTGTAACGGTAGACTACATCGTTCCTGGCATCTATCGAACGGCGGGCGACGACACAGGTGGCAGCCGCATTGGGGAAGGTCGGCTGATAGGATTTGGTGGGATCGATCACGTTGATCACCGCATTGCCTCTCAGGTTCATCTCCCTGGCAGCTACGACCCTCACGTCGTCAGGCCTCAGTTCACGGCCTACCCGGCCCGTCATTTCAAACTCTATCATGTTTTAATCTATTAATAATCAGCAATTCTTGAAACAGGAGCCACATCCAGGGGCGTCCTCTCGCCGGCCTTGTAGCGAAACCATCCGGCCACTGCTATCATGGCAGCATTGTCCGTGGTGAACTTGAATTCCGGCAGGTAGGTGTTCCAACCCCTCTTCTTCCCTTCTGCTTCTACCCTTGCACGCAGACCGCTGTTGGCAGAGACGCCTCCGCCTATCGTGACCTCCTTGATGCCTGTCTGCCTCGCCGCCTTGATCAGCTTGTCCATAAGGATGTCGATCAGGACTTTCTGGAAACTCGCACAGAGGTCTTCCTTGTTCTTCTCTATGAAATCCGGATCCTTGGCGATCTCGTCCCTCACGAAATAAAGGAGGGAGGTCTTGACTCCGCTGAAACTGTAGTCGAGTCCGGGGATGTGCGGCTTTGCGAATTGGAAACGCTTCGGATCGCCTTCCTTTGCAAGACGGTCGATGACCGGACCGCCGGGATAGCCCAGGCCCATCATCTTGGAACATTTGTCGAAGGCCTCGCCGACGGCATCGTCGATAGTCTGGCCGAGGATGGTGTATTCAAGAGGGCTGTCAACCCTTACTATCTGGGAGTTGCCGCCAGAGACAAGGAGACAGAGGTAAGGAAAGGCCGGATGACGGTTTTCCTTTCCTTCCTGGTCCACGAATCCGGCAAGGATGTGCCCCTGGAGATGGTTGACCATGATTATGGGGATGTCCAGGGCGATTCCCATTGCCTTGGCGAAGGAAGTCCCGACAAGAAGGGATCCAAGGAGTCCGGGGCCGCGGGTGAATGCTATGGCCGTGAGGTCCGAGGCCTTGATCCCGGCCTTGTCGAGGGCCTGGCTCACGACAGGTACGATGTTCTGCTCATGGGCCCTGGATGCAAGTTCGGGGACCACTCCTCCGAAATCCTTGTGAACCTGCTGGCTCGCGATAACGTTTGAGAGCAGGAATCCGTCCCTGAGCACTGCAGCAGAAGTGTCGTCGCAGCTTGATTCGATTCCGAGGATATAATCCGCCATAATATTCAAAGACTTTTTAAAGCAGTTGCAAAGTTAATCAAAGTTTTGAAAGTTATTTGGTATATTTGTAGATTGTGAAAAAGGCACTCAAGATATTCTGGAGCATAATCGTGGCAATAGCAATCCTGTTGTTCGCCGCATGGTTGCTGATCCAGCTTCCCGGAGTGCAGACCTTCGTGGCGAAGAAGGTCACCAATTCCCTTGAGAATAAGATCAATGGCCGGATAGAGTTCTCCAAGATCCACCTGAAGCCCTTCAACGCCCTGGTCGTCAAGGATCTGAAACTCATAGACGAAGACACCCTTGCAAGCGCCAAGTCCGTGGTTGCCACCTTCACCCTCAAAGGTCTCCTGAAGAAGGAAGGCCTGCATCTGGGGAGGGTGGAAGTGGAAGACGGATCATTCACCCTCATCACCGATTCCCTTGGGAGCAACATAACCCGGTTCTTCGGAATGAAGCAGAAGGACAGCACCGAAAAAAAAGAGATGGGGAACATCTTCGATGCCCGGAAAGTCAGGATCGACGGATTCCGTTTCAGGATGATCAACCGCAAGGACATGAAGCCTCCGATGGATTATGGCATCTCGTGGTCCGACATGGATGTCGTGATAGACGAACTGGATGCCCATGACCTTAGCCTTGCCGACGGTTACATGAAAGGCACGGTCGAGAACCTGAGTGCGACGGAAAAGAGCGGTTACAGGATAGAGTCCCTTTCAGGTAAGACCAAAGTCGGACACGGACGGACCCTGGTGGAGAACCTGCACCTGGTCGACAGCTGGTCCGACATCAAGATGAATGAGTTCTCGATGAACTACGCCAGCGTCAAGTCGTTCAGCAATTTCCTGGATGAAGTACGCCTCACCGGAGACATCCGGGACAGCAGGATAAGTTTCAAGAGCATCTCCTATTTCGCTCCTGCCCTGAAAGACATGGGGATAAACCTTTCTGTCCCGCGTGCGGATGTGGAAGGCCCCGTCAGTGACCTCGGAATCAACAGGTTCGAGTTCAGGGAGACCGGAAGCGGAGTGTCCGGCAAGGCAGAAGGAAGGATGACAGGGCTTCCGGACATAGAGACGACAACCCTCAATTTCGACGTCGAGGATCTTTCTTTCACAGCTGAAGGACTCGGGCAGTTCATCAAAGGATTCGCTCCCTCGGCCAAGATGGATCTGTCAAGGTACGCCCCCGGAGAGAATCTGAAGTTTGACGGCAAGGTAAAGGGTCATCTCAACGACCTTTCCGTCAAGGGTGTCTTGAACAGCAAGGCTTCCGGAACCGTCAATGCCGACATCAGCACCAAAGACCTCATCAAGCAGGGCGGCAGCAGGAGGTTTTCCGGAAGCATCAGCACTGACAGGCTCGATCTCGGGAAGCTCATCGGGATCGACAAACTCGGAGAAACCACCCTCAGGGGTGTCCTCGATGCTTCGATCGGGAAGGGAGGGACCAGGCTCAAGATCGACACGCTCTTCATAGACAAGCTCCACGCCCTGGACTATGACTATTCCAACATCATTGCCACCGGTACCTACACCGACAAAGCCTTCGACGGACGCCTGGTGTGCAACGATCCCAACCTCAACTTCCTTTTCCAGGGAATATTCACCCTCTCCGACCAGACCAGCAACGGACTCTATAAGTTCTATGCCAACGTAGGTTATGCTGACCTCAACGCCCTGGGACTGGACAAACGTGGGGTCTCGAAGGTCGCGGGAAGGATCAATGCCAACTACATGACCGTGAACAGCGGCGACATCATCGGAGACCTGGACATCCTGGACCTCAACCTGGAGAATTCCCAGGGAGCGCATGACATCGGTGACATCAGGATCAAGTCCCATTCCAACAACGACGTCCACCGCATCAACCTGAATTCCAGCTTCGCCGAAGGCTCGTTCGTAGGCTCCAAACCCTTCACAAGCATCCTCAAGGACGTCAAGGAACTGACCATCCAGAGAGAGCTGCCTGTGGTCTGCAAGGACACTTCGGACAGGTGGAAGGGCGCCGATTACGAGGTGTCCCTCAACATCCATGATGCCAGGGACGTTCTCTCCTTTGCAATGCCCGGATTCTACATCGCCGACAGTACAAGGATCAGGCTCTCAGTGTCCGGAGACGGTAACGTAAAGGCCTCAGTCAAGTCTCCCAGGATCGCTATGAAGAAGAACTACATCAGGAATCTCGACCTGGCCTTCGACAACAAGGACGGAAGCCTCAACGGAGCGATCACTGGCACTGAGGTTGCAGCCGCCGGAATGATCCTGAGGAACGACAACATAACCCTCTACGCCAGCGACAACCATGTAGGTCTCGGCTACACCTACGACAACCTCGCAGAAGTTACCGACAAGGGGCAGCTCTTCCTGTCCGGCGAATTCGAACGTGACCCCGACGGGGTGCTCCTCGTCCACGGCAAGACCCTCCCCTCCAGCATAGTGTTCAACGACGAGGACTGGACCATCACTCCGACATCCATTGAAGTCGCAGGAAAGAACATCAAGGTCGACAACCTGGTCGCCGCTTCCAACGGCCAGTCGCTGCGCCTCGACGGAGGTTTCTCCACCACTTCCAACGACACCCTGAACGTCGAACTAGTGAGGTTCAACCTCGGACTCGCCAACAGGTTCGTGGGCAATGAATATGGTATCGCAGGACACGCGACGGGACATGCCAGGATCACATCCCCATGGAAGGACAATGCCGGACTGATGCTGAGCATGGTCTGCGATTCAGTCAGCGTGGCCGGAAATGAAGTAGGCCTCCTCCGTCTGGGCAGTTCCCTCGACGACGATGGCAAGCTTCACCTGATCGCCCGCAATGAGCTTGACGGCAAAACCACCTTCAACATAGGCGGAGACTATTTCACAAGGAACAAGACCGTGGACATGACCGCCTATTTCGACGGCATGGAAGTAGGCTACCTCTCCCCCGCCCTGACGTCAGTATTCAGCGAGATGGGAGGCAAGCTGAACGGGAAGGTCCGCCTCAGCGGCCCGACCGACAGGATCTCCATCAACGGCAGTGACACCAGGTTCGACAATGTGATGCTGAGGGTAGGCTTCACAAACGTCCCCTACTATGCAACCGGAGACTTCAGCCTTAGCGACACCGGAGTGACGTTCAATGACATAGCCGTGAAGGATAGGTACGACGGCAAGGGAACCTTGACCGGAGGCATCCTGTTCAACCACCTCAAGGACATCCGGATGGACACCAGAATCTCCATGGACAGGATGGAGGCCATCAACATGGACGAGAAGTCCGGCCAGGCTTTCTACGGCAACGTGTTCGCGACCGGTGACGTGAAGATCACAGGTCCTTTCAACGCTATCCAGCTGGACATAAATGCCAGGACCGCCAAGAACGGTTCCATACACATTCCGATTGACAACGCTTCCAGCCAGGGCAGCAGCAACCTCTTGACTTTCAAGGAAGCCTACAAGGAGGTCTACATAGATCCTTACGACGTGATGATGAACAGGCTGGTCACCGAGAGCAAGAAAGACCAGGACTTCGGCCTTAAGCTGAGGATCGCGGCCAACCAGAACACCGAGGCCTACGTCGAGATCGACCGCGCCGCCGGCAACGTCCTCTCAGGACGCGGCCAGGGCAACATCGACATCGTGGTCAGGCCGGGCAGGGACATATTCACAATCAACGGAGACTACACCCTCAATTCCGGAAACTTCCACTTCAACGCGATGGACATCGCGAAGAGAGATTTCACCCTTTCGAACGGCAGTTCCGTGAGGTTCAACGGAGATGTAATGGACAGCGACCTGGACATCGACGGAATCTATTCCACCAAGGCTTCGGTATCAACCCTCATCGCCGACACATCTGCAGTCTCTGCGCGAAGGACCGTCAACTGCGGAATAGGAATATCCGGAAAGCTCCGTGAGCCTCAGCTCAGTTTCTCGATCGATGTCCCGGATCTGGACCCCACGACGAAATCGAAGGTGGAGAGCGCCCTCAACACAGAAGACAAGGTCCAGAGACAGTTCATAGCCCTGCTGATCTCAGGAGGTTTCATGCCCGACGAGCAGTCAGGAGTCGTCAACAACTCCAATGTACTATACTCCAACCTGGCTGAAATCATGGCGGGACAGCTCAACAACATCCTGCAGAAACTGGACATCCCTCTTGACTTCGGCTTGAACTACCAATCCAACGACAGCGGTACGAACATCTTCGACGTGGCTGTCTCGACCCAGCTGTTCAACAACAGGGTCATCGTCAACGGAAACGTAGGCAACAGGGACAACCGTTACTCGGCAGGAGCCGACGTTGTAGGAGACCTCGACATCGAGATCAAGCTGGACAAGCCCGGACAGGTCAGGCTCAACCTGTTCTCACATTCCGCGGATGACTACACCACCTACCTGGACAACACACAGAGGAACGGAGTCGGTGTAACCTACCAGAGGGAGTTCAACACGTTCAAGGAATTCTTCAGGAGCCTCTTCATGAGCAGGAAGAAGAGGGAGGAAATGATGAACCGCCCCGTCGCTCCCGTCCAGAAGATCCACCACATGGACATCATGGAGCGGAAGTCCGACCAACAAGACTGACCGGTCCCAGCAGGCCGGAAGGAAGCAGCGGATCACCAGCCTTGTAGAATCGTCGGATCGCAGTCACCGGATGGGTTTCCCCAGGCTGGACATCTCCTATCATCCTGTTGCGCCACAGATTGGTCACCTTGATCTCCAGGGAGTTTGTTCCTGGATGAAGCAGGGGCTTGATGTCTTCGGTAGTGAAAGGGGCCTTCCAGAGAACTCCTGCATTCTTTCCGTTGATGATCACCTCTGCTATGTTCTTGACTGAGCCAAGATCCATGGCTATCCTCGAAAAGCTGTCAAGAGTCTCCTTGCCTATCTCGAAAGAAGCGGTGTAGACGGCTGTGCCTGAGAAATACCGGACAACCGGATCGGTACTTTCAGTCCAAGAATGGAGGTCCTGAAAGATCTCTTCAGCGGTCCCTCCGCCTTTCTGGGAGAATCTGACCCGCCAGCCCTTCGACAGGCTCAGGGGCCCGATTTCCACGCCCTTCCGGTCGGTGAGTCCAGTCGAACCTCCGGCGACTGAAGCACTGTCTGAAAAGACGACGAAGAATGCATCCGAAGAAATCATAGGAATATCGACCCGTACCCTCTCTCCTTCGGATTCAACTTCCAGAGGGGACATGCCACCATCCTCCGGATTGAAAAGAACCGCATTGGGGCAATGGTCCCTGAAACTTATCGAAGCAGAAACATCCGAACCGGAGAAATTCCTGACCCAATAGACCTGGGTCCCGTCAGGAAGAGTCCTGTGGACATAGCGGAAATCGGTCGGGGACGCTTCTTTTCCATCTAAAGACGCCAGGCAGTCAGGCTCTGTTCCTTCAAGGGCTTCACGCAGCGTGCTGAACACATTGGCCCTGCCGCTGTGCCAGATGTCCCTGACCAACCTCCTGAAAGCCTTCCTGTCTACCTTCAAGCCTGCGCAGCGGACCGGGGCAGCCCCGCAGATCCTCACTCCTGCATCGGCGAATTCCCTTATCTTCTGAAGGATCTCAAGAGACATGGTTTCACAGTTTCCATCCAGCCAGAGCACCTTGAGAGCAGAAGCGGACGGATCCATGGCAAGGAGTGCCGAAGGGTTCACGAAATCATATTCATAACCGGAAGGAACGTCCGGGAGGAGGTCGAAAGATTCCCCTCCGTAGAGGGCAGTGATGTTGCTGTCTTCGCCGTAGTAGAGCAGGATGTCGGCCACAGGACGGCCCTGCTGCAGCATCGCGGAAGACCTGGCCAGGTAGTCCGTAAAGACCCAGGCGTACTCTCCCCAGGTCTCGTTCCTGTGAAGCCACTGGCCGTAGCGGAAGAGCTGAAGGCCGGGAAGATAGCCGTCATTGGGCTGCGAAGCGCTTTCGTGGATCACGAAACGGTTGAGTCCGGCTGACATGGCCACGTCTGCAATGTACTTCATGTTCTCCGGACAGTAGGTGTAGGCACGTCCCTCGTCCCCGTTGACCGAGAATGATTCGGCGGCGACGATCCTCTTGCCAGTAAGGTGGGCTGCCGATGCGGATTCCCTTATGTCGGCGATGGCCGAAGGGACCCCTGAGCCGGTAGGAGTGTTCTCCATCCAGATGGCGGCCATAGGAATGGTGGCATGAAGCTTAGGTTCCATGCCGTCCCCCATGTAGGCCCGGCTTCCCTCATGTGTTTCGCAATAGTTGCCTGCGAGACCATATTCATCGACAAGGCCGGCTATCCTTTCGTAGTTCTCGCAGAAAAGCTCGCCGAGAGTCTTCCTCCAGTCCCAGAGGAAGGCTTCGCTCATCTGGGCTCTGCCAATGATTTCGCCGGCCAGGACCGGAAGCCAAGGCAGCAAGTCGTAGTGGCGGCGGGCCTTGAATTCTTCAGGGAGCGAAGGGGTCCAGGTGAATGAGCCGGCCTCGTAACTGTCGGTTAGAAGATACCTTATTCCTTTTTCCCCCAGCATCCCTCCGGACAACTCCTTGTAAAGGTCCAGATAGTGGTGGAAATACCTCAGCCACGCATCCTTGTCAAGCTTGTCGACTTCGAGGCCGGTTGCCTCGGGTGAAGCTGGATGATTGACCTTACCGGTTATCGACCAGCCGAAACGGTAGATTCTCCAACGTCCTTTGGGAAGGGAACATCTCAAGGTTCCGTCGGGAGACATCTTTCCGGTCAGGTCGATCACTTCTCTGGGAGCCGTGCTCTTCGGAGTGTGGAAACGGTTGAAATCGAAATTGTTGCTGAATCCTCCCAGTTCTTCGCTGTGATTGATGCGGAAGACGGAGTGGAGTTCTATCCCTTCGAGTTTTTCGCCCCTTACCCTGAAGAAACGGGCCTTGACCGGGGCGATGTCCTCGGTAGCGTACGGGATCCTTGCTGGAAGGATCCTGCAGGCGGTTTTCCATGTCCGTCCGTCGTTGCTGTATTCTAGAATATTCTTACAGTCAGGCTCTCCCTTCCTAGGCCTTCCGCCCATCGACTGCGACTTCAGGGTGAAAGAACGGATCTTCCGCGCCTTCGGGAAGGTGACTGTGACAAGGCTGTCGGAGACAGTCGTCACGGCTCCCATCTCTTCCATGGAGAGGTCGCCACGGCCGCGTCTCAGGGCCAGTACATAGAGGTCTTCGCCATATGGCTGGATTTCCACCCTGTCGTTGCCTTGGAAGAAATCCTGGTAAGGCCCGGTGACCCTGTAGAGGTCAGGCAGCCTCACATCGACTTCACCTCCTCGAACGTCCACGGTCCTCCATTCCAGTTTCTTGACTGCATCCTGAGGCTCCACCCAGGTGCCTCCGGTCGAACTCCAGCCGGGAGCGCTTGCGATTGCGGCCTCGATCCCGAGGGAATCAGCCAGTCGGAGGGCATAACGGAAGGCATCCTGCCAGCCTTCGGAAAGATACGGGAGTTTGACCTTGGCCGCCCGCGGCATGTCAATTCCACCGGCGTCAAACTGATGGAAACCTCCGATCCCTGAGCGTTTCATCCATTCCAGGTCCTTGCGTATTCCTTCCCTCGAGACGTTTCCGTCCATCCAGTGCCACCAAACCTGAGGCCTGGCTTCCTGCGGAGGGTCTTTGAATATAGCAGCGAGGTCTCCGGACTGAGCATGCAGGCCTGAACCAAGGGACAGGAGAACTGCGAGAATAAGTGGAATCCTTGCCATTGAATCCTATCTGGTGGCTTTCAGGAAGGCCTTGAAAAGTTTGAGCCATGCATCGTCTCCGCGGAGAAGCATCTCAGGATGGAACTGCACGGCCAGAAGCCAGCGGCCTTTCTCATTGCTCTCGTAGGCTTCCACGACACCGTCGTCCGAAAGTGCAGTGACCGTGACAAGCGGTGAAGGATCCTTGACAGCCTGATGATGGAAAGAATTGACCATCAGTCTTTCAGAGCCCATGATGCGGTAGAGCATAGATTCCTTCGAAACGGTGATGGCTTGGGTCGGGACCTTGCCATCTTCCTTCTGGCGATGCAGAACCGGGCCGGGCTTTTGTGAAGGGAGGTCCTGATAAAGCGATCCGCCCAGGGCAACATTCAGCAGCTGCTCTCCCCTGCAGATCGCTAGGATCGGAAGACGGCCGTCCAGGGCAGCATGGGCATAGAGGAAGTCCACAGTGTCCCTGTGGCTGTCCACTTCCACCGTCTCATTGAATACGGTCTCGCCGTAATAGGCGGGATTGACATCCACTCCTCCGGTGAGCATCACGCCGTCAACATGGCGGAGCATCTCCGAAGCCTGCGAAGCGTCGCTTACCTGGGGCAGGATGAAAGGGATGCCCCCGGCACGGAGAATAGCATCAGTGTAAGTCCTGTGGAGCCTTGAATATTCTGCTCCGCTGTAGCCCGGGGCGATCCCGATAACGGGCTTCTTTCTTGCGTCGGCAGGCTGGAAGCAAAGTACCAAAGCCAGGAGCAAAGTGATGATTCTCATTCTTTTCATGGTCGGTGGATTTGATGATTTATCCAAATATCGGTATTTTGACTATAAAAAACGGGATTTCGTCGAAAAATTTAAAAAAGAGCGACTTTGGCCCGATAAATGCAATAAAGAAGAATCGAGAACAAGTGGTTTTTGATTCTTAACATACGTTTTATTCATAATTAGGTTTGTATTAAGTGGGGAAAGGTCATTGCCGTGAGGCAACGACCTTTTTATTTTACCTGTATTTCCGCTCCTTCTACTCAGTCAGGCAGGAATCCATCAGCTCGTCGATCAGGCGGGTGTCAAGATCCCTTCCGATGAAGACTATCTTCTCCATCCTGTCTCCGTACTTGGGATCCCAGTCACGGCGGAGGTTCTTGTCCCTGCGCATCATCTCTGCAAGCTGGTCGTCCGGCATGGTAGCGAACCAGAGTCCGGCCTCCTTGATGGATTTCTGGGAGCCTGACTGCTCGAAGAGATAGCACTTGTCCGGTTCGTCCGCAAAGTAGCAGAGCCCCTTGGCACGGATAATATTCTTGGGCCACTTCTTGGAGACTACATAGTCGAAGACATTGATGTCCAGGGCCGGACGGCGGCAGTAGACATAGGTACTGATGTTGTATTCAAGGGCCTCGCCGGACTCCTCGTTGTGGATCTCCTCTTCTTCCTCTCCCTCGATGGCGGCGATCCAGGCGGCCGATGTGGCCACCTCGTCGAAATCGAACATCCCGGTGCCGACGATCCTGTCCAGATCGATGTCGCCGTAGTCGCATTCGTAGATCCTGGCTTTCGGGTTCAGGGCACGGATGATTCCGCGGAGGCGGCCGAGTTCCTCAGGAGAGACCTCGGAGGCCTTGTTCAGAAGGACTATGTTGCAGAATTCTACCTGCTGGATCACCAGGGTCTCGAGATCGTCCTCTTCGAGGTCCTTGCGCTCCAGGGCTTCACCGCATCCGAATTCGTCCTTCATGCGGAGGGCGTCCACGACAGTAACGATGGCGTCGAGTTTCGGAGTGGCCGTCCTGGCATATTCAGGAACCAGCTGCGGAATCGAGCAGATCGTCTGGGCGATGGGGGCGGGCTCGCAGATGCCGCTGGCCTCGATAACTATGTAGTCGAACCTGTTCATCTTGCACAGGTCGTTTATCTGGTTGACCAGATCGAGCTTCAGGGTGCAGCATATGCAGCCGTTCTGGAGCGGTACGAGACTGTCATCCGTCTGTCCAACCACTCCCCCTTTCTGGATAAGGTCAGCATCAATGTTGATCTCTCCGATGTCGTTTACTATTACCGCGAATTTGATTCCCTTGCGGTTAGAAAGAATCCTGTTGAGCAATGTAGTCTTGCCGCTTCCCAGATATCCTGTCAGGAGCAGCACCGGTATCTCCCTGTTTTCTACTGTTATTGTCATAGCATGCAAATTTAGCACATTTCCGTTTACATTGGACACTTGAAGTAGTTGTGCAAATAAAGATTATTTACTACATTTGCATTTGCAGGTAAAAATACCGGCCGCATGTCATGCTTGAAGGTATAAGGAAAGAGATCGAAAAGCTTATTTCCCTCTACGAGGCTGAGAAGGCGGAGCGCATAAAGCTCCAGTCTCAGCTTGAGCAATGCAAGGCTGAGAACGATGCCTGCAGGAAACAGATTGGAGATCTGGAACAACAGGTAAACAACCTGCAACTTTCAGAAGCATTCGGCGCCGGTGGCGACAAGGCCGCGGCAAAGGTTAAGATAGAGAAGCTTGTCAAGGAGATTGACAAGTGCATCTCCCTGCTTGAGAATTAGGGATGGGACAGAGCATAAAGATAAAAATAGCGGGCAATGAATATCCTCTCGTAGCTTCCTCACCTGAGATGGAGCGCCTGATGAGGCTTGCCGCTGAGGCGATCAACCAGAAGTTGACCGCCTATGATGCAAAATTCCCCAACAAGTCTCTGTCAGACAAGCTTTCTTTTGTCGCGTTGAATGAGACGGTCAGCAGACTGACCTACCAGAAGAGGCTCTCCGAAGCAGGAGAGGAGGCAAAGACGCTTCAGGAGGATGTGGAGTCCTACCTTAAAAATATTGAAAAAGACGGCCGTTAGTCCCACGTGCTCAAATCAACAAGTTCTTCGGAACCGAGTAAGCTCAGGACGGCAACGACAGGCCAAGGTTACCTTAGGGGATCATGTGCAATGCGCATGACGGTGGATTTCAGAACCGTACCGGCTCTCAAATCTTATCAGAGACAAGGTTTCTGACAAGCGACTAACGGCTTTTTTTAATATTCCTAGACGACCGACCGGTTTCCAATTTGCCGGCGGCCGTTTTTTGGTTCCCGACAAATTTGAAAACGAATTATTTAACAACTATTATTTAAAGTAAAAAGTAACCAGATATGTTAGCTTATCTTATAGGTGCCCTCATAGGAGCGATTATTGCGCTCGGGGTCTATATAGTAGTCCAGAGACTTGGCCTGAACGGGCAGACGAACGAGATCATCGCCAAGGCCGAGATCGAGGCCGAGGGGATCAAGAATGACAAGATCCATCAGGCCAAGGAAAAATTCCTCCAGCTCAAGAGCGAGCACGAGCAGTACATCAACGAAAAGAACAACCAGATCCGAGAGGCCGAAAGCAGGATCAAGCAGAAGGAGAACACCCTGAACCAGCAGAACGGTGAGCTTCAGAAGAAGCTCCGCGACGCTGACAACGCCCGCAACAGCCTCCGTGCCCAACAGGAGAACCTCACCAAGAAGGCCGAGGAATACGAGAAACTCAGCGCCCAGGCGAACAAGCAGCTTGAGACCATCGCGGGAATGAGCGCCCAGGAAGCCAAGAACATCCTCATGGAGAACATGAAGGCTGAGGCCAGGACAGAGGCCCAGGCCTACATCAACGACACCATGGACGAGGCCCGCCTCAACGCTTCCAAGGAAGCCAAGAGGATAGTGATCAACACCATCCAGAGGACTGCGACCGAGACCGCCATCGAAAACGCCGTCACGACCTTCCCGATCGACAACGACGAGATCAAGGGACGTATCATCGGACGTGAGGGACGTAACATCAGGGCCCTCGAGGCCGCCACAGGCGTTGAGATCGTCGTGGACGACACACCTGATGCGATCCTCCTCTCAGCCTTCGACCCTGTCCGCAGGGAGGTGGCTAGGCTTGCACTCCATCAGCTCGTGGTGGACGGCAGGATCCATCCTGCACGCATCGAGGAAGTCGTCGCCAAGGTCCAGAAGCAGCTCGAAGATGAAATCCTGGAGACCGGAAAGAGGACCTGCATCGACCTCGGAATCCACGGCCTCAACATAGAGCTCGCCAGGATGATCGGACGTATGAAATACCGTTCATCCTACGGACAGAACCTTCTCCAGCATTCCCGTGAAGTCGCCAACATCTGCGCGATCATGGCTTCCGAGCTTGGTCTCAATCCCAAGGTCGCAAAGAGGGCAGGACTCCTCCACGACATCGGAAAGGTCTCCGAGGAAGAACCCGAACTGCCTCACGCCCTCCTGGGCATGAAGCTGGCCGAGCAGTACAAGGAGAAACCTGATGTCTGCAACGCCATCGGAGCCCACCACGAGGAGATCGAGATGACTTCGATCATCTCCCCTATCGTGATGATCGGAGACGCCATCTCCGGAGCCCGTCCCGGTGCACGCCGCGAGGTCATCGAGTCCTACATCAAGAGGCTTAAGGGAATGGAAGACCTTGCTGCTTCCTATCCCGGAGTGACAAAGAGCTACGCCATCCAGGCCGGCCGCGAGCTGAGGGTCATCGTCGGTGCCGAAGAGGTCAGCGACGACCAGGCTGCAAGGCTCTCCGCCGACATTGCACAGAAGATCCAGGAAGAAATGACCTATCCCGGACAGGTCAAGATCACCGTGATCAGGGAGACCCGTTCGGTCGCTTATGCAAAATAGTTTATGGCACAAAGACTTGCAAGAAGAATAGCTTTGCTGGCAGCTCTCCTCTGGGGAGCTGTTGCGCTAGCACAGGCACCCGAGTCCACCGCTACGTGGAAGGTCGCCCAGAAGGCGGTGTCGGACAGTGAATATGAACTGACCTTCACGGCCACGATAGAGCCAGGGTGGCACATCTACACCACCGACCACAAGTACAATCCCACCACGCTGGAGTTTGACGAGCCGGTCGGATATTCACCGGTAGGAAGCCTGGTCCAGGCAACTGAACCTACCGTCTCCGGAGACGACAAGGTCTTCTTCAACACGGCTGTCTTCACCCAGAAGGTGAAGCTGGACGGACCGGAGGCCACTGTCAAGGGTGAGATCACCTGGAGCGGCTGCAACGAACAGTTCTGCGCCGCCCCCGAGCACTGGGAATTCTCCCTGAACCTCAAAGGGAATCCGGTACCGGCTGGCGAGAACAATGCCACCCTCGGCACCGCTGACAAATCGACGAAGGGACTGTGGGCACTGATCATCGAAGCCATCCTCTGGGGCTTCGCCATGCTCCTCACCCCCTGTGTCTTCCCCATGGTCCCCATGACCATCTCCTTCTTCATGAAGCAGTCCCAGACACCAGCCGAAGGCCGTTTCAAAGCCTTCATGTACGGCCTCTTCATAGTCCTCCTCTACACGGTGCCGATTTCGATAATCATCGGACTCACCTGGCTGATAGGGGGCAATGCCGTGACTGCTGACATATTCAACTGGCTCGCGACCCACTGGCTGCCGAACATCATATTCTTCATCGTGTTCATGGTCTTCGCAGCCTCCTTCTTCGGAGCGTTCGAGATCGAGCTGCCCTCCAGCCTGGCCAACAAGAGCGACGCCAAGTCCGGGAAGGGTGGTCTTGGAGGAATATTCTTCATGGCCCTCACACTGGTGCTTGTGTCCTTCTCCTGCACCGGCCCGATCGTGGGCACCGTCCTGATCAAGTCCACCTCAGGAGAGTTCTGGACCCCGATGGTCACCATGCTCGCTTTCAGCGTGGCCTTCGCCCTCCCCTTCACCATCCTGGCCATGTTCCCTTCCCTTCTGAAGAAGATGAAGAGCGGAGGCTGGCTCAACAGCGTGAAGGTAGTGCTAGGATTCATAGAGGTTGCGCTCGGATTCAAGTTCCTCAGCGTTGCCGACCAGACCTATCACTGGGGACTCCTTGACCGTGAGATCTACCTTGCAATCTGGATCGTGGTGTTCACCCTCCTCGGATTCTACCTGCTCGGCAAGATCCGCTTCAAGAACGATTCTCCTTCCGACCATGTCTCTGTCACAAGGCTCGCCCTGGCAATAGCGGTGTTCACATTCGTAGTGTACATGATCCCGGGCATGTGGGGAGCTCCCCTCAAGGCCCTCTCCGGCTATCTGCCGCCGATCGAGACCCAGGATTTCGTGGTCTGGAACTACGCTGAAACCCCTGCAGATGGTGGCGGATCGCTTCCGCGACCATTTACCCGGTTAGGGCACGAAGCGCAGGGAGCGGAAGCGCTTTCCGCCACCATCGGAGAAAACAGCGGATTCGGCGACAAGTACAACCTGCGCATGCCCATGGGCTACACCGGCTACTTCACCATCGAAGACGGCCTCGCAGCCTCCAAAGCCACAGGCAAGCCCGTGTTCGTGGACATCACCGGCCACGGCTGCGTCAACTGCCGAGAAATGGAGCAGAGGGTCTGGAGCGATCCGAAAGTCCAGGACATCATGAAGAACGACTATGTCATGGTGTTCATGTACAACGACGACAAGACCAAGTTGGACAAGGCTGACTGGGTGACTACCAAGGACGGTAAGGTCCTCAAGGACATAGGGCGAGTGAACTCCTACATAGTCCGCGAAAGGTTCAATGTCAACGCCCAGCCCAACTACGCCCTCCTGGGTTCCGACGGGGAACTTCTGGTCCCGGTACGAGGCTACAACCTCAGCGTGGAAGGGTTCGTCGATTTCCTGCAGTCCGGACTCGAGGCATTCAAGTCAAAGAACTGACAATTGATGGCTGCTGCCGCAATCTATGCACAGCAGCCATTCGCGCCTTGTGCGGTTCTGAAATCCTATTCAAAGATAGACATCGGCACTTCGCCGGTCCAGCAGAGAGGCTGCTCGACTCCGAACAGCTTCAGGACCGTGGAGGCGGTGTTGACCGTGTTGTTGGCTTCCTCGATGGTGAAGCCCTTCTTGATGCCGGGACCCTCTATGATCCAAGGCACGATCATCTCTTCGGGGCTGACTCCGCCGTGGCCCTTGCCGATCCCGCCGTGGTCGGTGATCCAGAGGATGTGAGTCTCTTCATAGAGGCCTTCCCTCTTGAGGAAATCCAGCATCCTTCCCACCTGAACGTCACCTTCCTCGATTGACTGGATGTACTCAGGTGACATCCATGCGGAAGTGTGGCCCACGTGGTCGGTGTGGACGTTGTAGAGGAACATGAACATCTTGTCGTTCCTGTTGGCGGCGATGTATTCCATAGCCCTGTCATAGAGGGCAGGATAACCTTCGTCGCTTGCAGAGAGCTTGTCATCGATGTACTTGGGGTTCATTCCGTTGATGAGCGGCAGCCAATTCCAATAGTAAGCTGTCTTGATCCCGGGGACATTGTCCTTTAGGACCTTGAAGACTGAAGGGAAATAGCCGTCCTCGTCCTTGTCGACTGCAGCCAGCTTGAAATCATCGACCTTCCAGCCGTTGGTGGCCACTCCATGTACCTCCGGACCGGCTCCGGTCAGATGGCTGGTGTAGTTGGGCAGGGTGATGGAAGGCATCACGTCCCTGGTAGCGTAGGAAGCGGCTCCGGAAGCAATCAGGGAATCGATGTAGGGAGTCTTGGCCTGGGCGAGACCATCCACGCGGATGCCGTCGAACGTCATTATGATGACCCTCTTGGCCTTGCGGATCTTTTTCGCAACTTTCTTGGCATCAGCCTCCAGGGCAAGGGGACCGATCATGGTAGCGGCAGCCGCACCGGCACCCGCTACGAGGCTTTTCTTGAAGAAATCTCTTCTGGTGATTGACATGTTATGAAAGTTTTATGACTGTTAATGATTGACTGAATAGATTGTTGCCTTGCAGCCCTTGACAACGAGGTTGTCGTACGGTTCGGAAGGGAAAACCAGGTTGGTAATGGCCATCCTTCCTTCACTGTCGAAGACCTCGATGCTGCATCGGTCTACGAAGATCCTAAGCTGCCTGATGGCTCCGCGGACCGGAGCAATCGTCCTGGCCGGGAAATCCTTGTGGAAGGAGGTATCTCCGCTCAGGGTCCTGTCCACCGAGAATGTGGCATTGAGGGGATCATATTCCATGACTACCTTCTCCCCTTTCGAGTTGGAGAGGACGATGGAAGCGGACTTCTTCAGGTCCACGACGATCTCGCAGGTCCCGGAAGGTTTCCTGATCCTGTCTCCACGAAGGGCAAGGAGTTCCATCGAAGGGGTGACGCCGCAGAAGTAACGGCCTTCATGTTCGAATATGTCCAGGTCACGGGGGAGGCTGTTGGCCGAACGGAACTGGGTGGTGGGGACAACGCCGGCATACTGCCAGTTGCTCATCCAGGCAAGGGCGATCCTTCTTCCCTGGGGGGCATTGTCGAAGGTCACGGTCGCGTAATGGTCCTTGCCGTAATCCATCCAGAGGGTTTCCTTCTGGGTCGTGGTAAACTCATGACCGTCGAAACTGCCTATGAAGTACTGAGTGCCGCTTCCGCCCGCAGGGGCTCCGCTCGTGTTGCAGACCAGCATCCACATCTGCTTCCCGGTGCCACGGACAGGCAGCTTGAAGAGATCGGGGCACTCCCAGACACTTGAATGCTCCCCATAGCCCTTACCGAAGGAGCTCTCGTATTTCCAGGACTTAAGGTCTGCCGATGAATATATTCTCATCTCCTGTCCTGCGGCCGGGATGAGGTTCCAGATCCTGGCATCTTCGTTCCAGAAAACCTTGGGATCACGAAAGTCCCTGATGTCCCCTGTAATCACAGGATTAGAGGCAAATTTTGTAAAAGTCGTGCCGTCGTCGGTTGAGAATGCGAGCGACTGGGTCTGGCTTCTTCCGGCTGATGTGAACAGTGCAGCGACCGCTCCCCTTCCCATGCCGGAGGTGTTGGCAACGTCCACGACGCAGGAACCGCTGAAGATCGTTCCGAGGGCATCCGGTTCGATGGCCGCCGGCATGGCCTTCCAATGGACCAGATCCTGAGAGGCAGAGTGTCCCCAGGTCATGTTCTCCCACTGGGAACCGTATGGATTCCATTGATAATAAAGATGATAGACGCCGTCCTTGAAAAACATTCCGTTCGGGTCGTTCATCCAGCCGTACTCCGGAGTGTGGTGATAGGCGGGGCGGAACCTTTCCCGGTTGGAAGTGTCAAACCTGTCATCCTGCCTTATTTCCCACCAGCAGACCATCTTCCTGACGTCTTCGGCTGTCCGGCCGGCCTTTCTGAGCACGAAGTCCAGCACAAGGCTGCCGCTGCCGAAACGGGAGATGTCCAGCGGAACGAAATAGTCTACCTTGGTCGCAGCCAGTCGGATGTTGAAAGCCTGCTTCTGTTCGCCGGAGACTATGACCTTGACATTGGAATTGTCCTCCGATTCCTGGACAGGAAGTAGGAGGTACCTGTCCTTTACATCGATGCGGAGCATCGCATGGTCGGGAGAAAGAATCTCCGGGGCCTGGGCAGAAGCCATAATGCCAAGGAAAAACATGGCCAGGAACAATAAGGATCTTTTCATGAAGCTGATGTGGTTTTGTTTACCAATATAATGAATATTTGAAAAATAATCGTTAAGTTTATCAAACAATAGCACAGAAGACTATGACCGATTCCAAATTCAACCAGGCCATACTCCCCGTAATGTTCGGATTCTTCATCATGGGATTCGTCGACATCGTCGGGGTTGCCACGAACTACGTCAAGGCGGATTTCGCCGGCATGAATGACAAGGTAGCCGGCCTGATCTCCCTCTCATGCTTCCTTTGGTTCCTCATCCTGTCGATCCCGACAGGGATGCTGATGAACAAGATAGGCAGGAAGAAGACAGTGATCCTGAGTTTCGTCCTGACGGCCATAGCCATGCTGGTTCCGGTGGTCAGGTACGACTTCACTTTCGTCCTGATCGCCTTCACCATGCTCGGCATAGGAAACACCATCCTCCAGGTGGCTCTCAATCCACTGGTGAGCAGCGTCGTCTCTGATGAAAAACTCACCGGCACGATGACCCTCGGCCAGTTCATAAAGGCCATCAGTTCTTTCCTCGGGCCGATCCTTACGGCAGCATTCGCGGGCAGCGCCTTCGGATGGAAGATGGTATTCCCGGCCTACGCAGCAGTCACCCTGCTTGGAATGGTCTGGCTGGCTCTCTCCCCTATCAAGGAGCCGGAGATCGAGCAGTCTGATATCTCCTTCAGAAGGACATTCTCCCTACTGAAAGACAAGTACATAGTCCTGTTCTTCATAGGCATCCTGGTGCTTGTCGGAGTCGATGTCGGAATGGGTGTAACCTTCCCCAAACTGCTTCAGGAGCGTTGCGCCCTCCCTCTTGAGAAAGCCGGGATGGGTAACAGCGTCTACTTCCTGGCAAGGACAGTCGGTGCCTTCCTCGGCGGCCTCATACTCATGAAGTACTCAGCGCCGAAATTCTTCGCTGGAAGCGTCATCCTTGCCCTTGCATGCCTCTTCGGTCTTGTGTTCGCCAAGGGCCTCGTCTTCATCCTCATCCTTGTAGCCCTCTTCGGCCTCGGCTATTCAAACCTTTTCTCGATAGTGTTCTCCACATCAATGCTGAAGGTACCCGAGAAGACCAATGAGGTTTCATCCCTTCTTATTGTAGGAGTCTGCGGAGGCGGCGTCATCACCCCCTTGCTCGGAGTCATAACCGATGCCTCAGGCAAGCAGGAGCCTGCAATCATAGCCCTGGCGGCCGCATGGCTGTTCATGGTCATCCTCATCCCTTTCATCACCAAGGCCCGTTCAAAAGAGTAGAAGAATATGAATGAGAAAGTACTGTTGGGAGTAGACATCGGCGGCACGAAGTGCGCTGTCACCGTCGGAATCCCGGTCGGAGAAGACATCGAGATCAAGGACAAGCTTTCATTCCCGACTTCAGGAGTGTGGGAGACCATCCAGAAGATCAAGGATTCGATCCGGGCCGTCCTTGAAAGGAACGGCGTCCCGGAGAGCGGCATTCAGGCTATCGGAATCAGCTGCGGCGGTCCCCTCGACAGCAGGACAGGAATCATCATGTCTCCCCCGAACCTGCCCGGATGGGACAGTATTCCGATTGTCAAGATCCTTTCCGAGGAATTCCATGCGAAGGCAGCCGTCCACAACGACGCCAATGCCTGCGCCCTTGCAGAGTGGAAGTTCGGAGCCGGAAGGGGCAGCAGGAACATGGTCTTCATGACCTTCGGGACAGGCCTGGGAGCAGGATTGATCCTGGACGGGAAGCTCTACACCGGCACGAATGACACTGCCGGAGAGTTGGGACACATCCGTCTTGAGGAATATGGTCCAGTGGGTTACGGCAAAGCCGGCTCCTTCGAGGGATTCTGCAGCGGCGGTGGCATTCGGCAGCTCGCCCAGTCCCTGGCCAGGGAGAGGCTCCAGATGGGAGGAAGCGTCTCATGGTGTCCTGGCGGAGACCTGGATAAGATAACCGCCAAAACGGTCGCCTTGGCCGCCAGGGAGGGAGATCCTCTGGCATGCGAAATCTACCGCATCAGTGCAATGCAGTTGGGCAAGGGGCTGTCGATAGTTATAGACATCCTCAACCCGGAAGTGATAGTCATCGGCAGCATCTATGCAAGGAACGAAGACATATTCAAGCCACTAATGGAGGAAATCCTCCGGAAGGAGGCCCTGCCCCTTGCCAACAAGGTCTGCCGCGTGGTACCTGCAGCCTTGGGAGAGTCCATCGGTGACTACGCCGCCCTGTCGATCGCCGCCAGTCTTGAATAAGAAGCCATGAAAGATATTGAGACAAAAATAAGCCACAGCCTCGAGGAAGCCAGGAACGAGCTGGAATCCTTCATCGAGGCACCTGAAACAGTCCGGGTGATAAAGGCTGCCGCCGCCGTCATGGCGGAATGCCTTAGGGACGGAGGAAAGATCATCAGCTGCGGTAACGGAGGCTCTCTCTGCGACGCCACGCATTTCGCCGAAGAACTCACCGGCCGCTTCAGGAACGACCGCAGACCGCTGCCGGCGATGGCGGTCAACGATCCGGCCTACCTTACTTGCACCGGGAACGACTATTCATTTGAAGATGTGTTCTCCAGATGGGTAGAAGCTTTCGGGAAAGGAGGCGATATGCTGCTTGCAATCAGCACCAGCGGGACTTCAGCGAATGTTGTCAAGGCCGCCAAGGCAGCAAGGCAGGCTGGAATGAAGGTTGTCGCCCTTACATCAAAGAAAGGGCAGACACTGTCCGCCCTTTCCGATGTTGCAATCATGGCTCCCGATGCACCTCACTCCGACCGGATCCAGGAGATCCACATCAAAGTCATCCACATCCTCATCGAAGCCATCGAAGCTTTGCTCGAGGTGTAATACTACCTCTTGGAAGTCACTTCCCTCTCGTACTTCTCGATGCAAGGGATGAATTCCTCGCCCACGGGAACGCCGTTCTTGTAGTTGAACCAATCGAACACTGCACCGAAAGGAAGGGTCTTGGCCTCCTCGAGAAGGGCGAGCTTCTGGAAGCCCTTGCCTTCAGCCTCGTACTCGCGAAGCTTGGCAAGCGGCTCGAGTAGGGCGCTCAGGATGCACTTCTGGGTGGCACGGGTGCCGATGATGTAGGCACCGATTCTGTTGATCGAGGCGTCGAAATAGTCCAGACCGACATGGGCGCGGTGCAGGGCCTCGCTGCGGACAAGCTCCTTGAAGAAGTCGAGGGTCATGTCGTTCATGATGGTCACGTGGTCGGAGTCCCAACGGACGGGACGGCTTACGTGGAGCATCAGCTCAGGAACGTATAGGAGCAGGGATGAAACCTTGTCTGCCACGTTCTCGGTGGGCTCGTAGTGGCCGGTGTCGAGGGTGTAGATCACGCCTCTTGAAGCGCAGTAGCCCTCGAAGAAGTCCATGGAACCGACAGTGTAGCTCTCCAGGCCGATACCGAACAGCTTTGCTTCCACGCAGCTCTTCATTCCGGGCAGATCCTCCTTGAGGATGTCGTCCAGGGAAGCGGCTAGGATCTCGCGGTACTTCTTGCGGTTGACAGTGTAGTCCTTCTGGCCGTCATGTACCCAGATGTTCATGATGCAGGGATCATCCTGGGCCTTGCCCATCGCGTCGGCGATGCGGCGGCAACGCTTTGTGTGCTCGATCCAGAACTCGCGGATGGCGGGATCAGGATTGGCGAGGGAGAGGTCTCCGCTCTTGGGATGGCCGAAGGAGGTGGAGTTGAAGTCCAGCTTGAAATTGTTGGCCTTTGCCCACTCGATCCAGCTCTGGAAATGCTCGACACCCACCTCGTCACGGTCGACGAACTTGCCGCCGAAGTCTCCGTAAATCTCATGGAGATTGACACGGTGGTTACCGGCAAGAAGGGTCTTGACAAACTCCAGGTCGGCACGGACCTCATCGATGTTACGGGCACGTCCGGGATAGTTTCCGGTGGTCTGGATACCTCCGGAAAGGCCGGCGTTGCTCTCGAATCCCATCACGTCATCCGTCTGCCAGCAATGGAGGGAAATCTGCTGTTTCTCAAGCTGCTCGACAGCCTTGTCGGTGTCGACACCGATGGCGGCGTAGCGCTCCTTGGCCAACTCATAGGCCTTTACGATCTGATTCTCGTTCATATTGAAAAATGGATTAGTTATTTGGCGTGTAAGTCTTTGTCTCGATGGAGGCTGCGATTATGCGGCGCATCTCCCAGCGGTCCTTCACCAATCCGGCGACCTTGGCCTGGATCATGATGTTACCGATGGCCGTACCCTCGACGGGACCGGCAATGACCGGGATGCCCAGGGTGTCGGCAGTCAGCTGGCTGACAAGCTTGTTGGCGGAACCGCCGCCTATCACGTGGAGCTTGTCGATGGTGAAGGACGCGAAATCCTGGAACATAGTGATGACCTCCTTGTACTTCCTGGTGAGGCTGTGATAGATGCAGCTGATCATCTGCGCATCGTTCTCAGGGACTCTCTGACCGGACTCTGCCAGGGCTGCCTTGATCTCAGCATCCATGTCTTTCGGGGCAGCGAAACGGGGATCGTCGGGATCGATCGTCGACGTGAAGTCGATCTCATCGCGCCCCATCTGCTCTATCTGGGCATAGTTGTACTCGCGTCCCTCTGCAGCCCAGGTCTTGCGGCTTTGTTCGAGGAGCCACATGCCTGTGATGTTCTTCAGGAACCTCGTGGTCCCCTCTATTCCACCCTCATTCGTAACATTATATTCATAGGACTTGTCGCTGATGACAGGTACGGGGGACTCGATGCCCATGAGACTCCAGGTACCGCTGCTCAGATAGGCGAAGTGCTCGTCCCTGGCAGGCACTGCCGCGATTGCGGAGGCTGTGTCATGGCCGGCGACCGCTATCACGGGGACCGGTTCCATGTCGGTCTCGTCGCAGATTTCCTGCTTGAGCATGCCTACCTTCGTGCCGGGCTGGACGATAGGTCTCAGGATCTTGGGATCGACACCCAGACGCTCCAGGAGGCTCCTGTCGAAGTCCCTCGTCCTTGGATCGATCAGTCCGGAAGTGGACGCGTCAGTATATTCACAGACCCTCTCGCCGGTCAGCATGTAGGCCATCAGGTCAGGCATGAAGAGGATCTCGGCCGCCTTGTGGATCGGAGATTCGGGATCCTTATGCTGGGCATAGATCTGGAAGATCGTGTTGAAATTCATTATCTGGGTGCCGGTGACACCGTAGAGTTCCTTCTTGGGTATGATCTTGAAGACCTCCTCGGGGATGCCGTCGGTGTAGGGATCGCGGTAGGCACGCGGCAGGCCGAGGATCTCTCCGTCCGGGCCGATGCAACCGAAGTCAACTCCCCAGGTGTCGATACCTATCGACTCGATCTTGACACCCTTGGAGGCGACAACCTTCAAGGCAGACTTGAAATGGTCGAACAGGGAATATATGTCCCAATAATACTTTCCACCGTCTTCCTTCACAGAATTCGGGAAACGGCAGATCTCTTCGGAGCCCAGAATGCCGTCCTCTATCTTTCCGAGAATGGCCCTTCCGCTGGTGGCTCCCAGGTCAAATGCAAGAAAATACATAATGTGGTCAATTGGTCTTTTACAAATTTCCCCATTTTTAAAATGACCTGAGCTGAAGATTCTGACATTAGAACTTGGATTTTTGATTAAGATTTTTTCATATATTTGCCTGGGAAACTTAACAAATTAACGTTCCATGGATTCCGTTCATCTCAAATATTTGGCGGTAAACCCTGTCGACCTCAAATGGGGCACTGCAGTCAACTCCGCAGGCTTCCAGGAAATCGCACCCGGAATGGACTATCCCCCCAGGAACCATCCTTCCAGGTACATCTTCACTGCCGAGAGCGGAAGGGTGCTGAAGGAATATCAGCTCCTGTACATCACGGAAGGAAGGGGGCGCTTCAGCTGCGAGTCCCTGGGAAGGCACAAGACCGTCAACATCGAGAGCGGAATGATGTTCCTCCTGTTCCCGGGAGAGTGGCATTCCTACCACCCGGACCGCAATACAGGGTGGAAGGAGTACTGGATAGGTTTCAACGGCCATTTCATGGACAACCTGATCGAACAGAAGTTCTTTTCGAGGGAAAGCCCTGTGTTCAAGGTCAACATCCACGAGAACATAGTCAACCTCTACAAAGAAGCGATCGAGATAGCTACCGCCCAGGAATCCGGTTTCCAGCAGATGCTTGCCGGAATAGTCGGAAGACTGCTTAGCCTGGCCTATTTCTACGACAGGAACTCCCAGTTCAAGGAATCGGACACCGCCAACAAGATCGGACAGGCCAAAGTGATGATCTACGACAACTATATGAACATCTCTCCCGAAGAGATCGCTTCGAGGCTCTGCCTGAGCTACTCCTCCTTCAGGAAGACCTTCAAGGAATACACCGGATTCTCCCCTGCCCGCTTCATCAACGAAGTCAGGATGAGCAAGGCAAAGGAGCTGCTCACGAACACTTCCATGAGCATAAAAGAAGTAGCCTACCATGTAGGCTACAACAATCATGACTATTTCTTCACGGCTTTCCGCCACATGACCGGTCAGACTCCGGCCGAGTACCGGAACATGACACAGGCGGTCAGGACCTAGCTACCTTCTTCCGAAAAGCAGGTCCATGTCCCTGTCCATTGCCGGTCCGGCCACCTTCTCAGGGACGAACTTCCAGCTGCCGATGCGCTGGGGATCTCCGACCACTGCAGGATCGATAGAACCGTTGTCTTTCAGATAGTTGTAGAGAATGTCCCTGATTTCAGGATAAGTCTCCACTATTCTCTCCTCGATCTTTCCGGTGTCAACTCCGGCGGCTTCCATAAGGCCACCGCCGCCGCTTGCACGGTAGGACGTAACGGCCACGTTGTAAGTCTTGGCAGGATCCAGGGGCTCACCACCGACAAGGGATTCGATGTTGATCCTCTCGCCCTTCGGCTTGGTCACGTCGACTGTGTAGAAGAGACCGGCAGCCGAATCGAAGTTGTAGGAACGGCCAACGAACGACCAGGATTTCTGTCCGGTCCTGGGATCATCCCTGTCCACGATCTTAAGGACATGGTCGGAAGGAGAAGACACGGTGTTGATCCAGTTGTCATAGGAAGCCTCCAGGTAATCCTTGATCTCCTTGCCTGTCATCCTGATGACATAGAGCTGGTTCTCGAAAGGATAGATGGTGAACAAGTCGTTGTAGATAAGCTTCCCGGCCTTTACGAAACCGTTGTAGGTGAGCGGTGCTGCGAATGAAAGCTGGGCAGGAGCGCAGGTGATGGAGAGGGTGTGGACCAGGTTCAGGTAGTCGCACTGTCCGCGGTAGGCATCCCTTGTGGCGAGGTCCACCTTGAGTTCACCCACTTCCTTGGTAGTGAATGCCTTGACAGCAAGATAGTCATCATGGAACTTCTCTGCCATATCCTTGTCGATGTTGTAGCGGTCGACCAGGATCAGCCTGGCGGAAAGCGTCTTGGAAGCTACCTTGCGATGGGAAACGTTCAAGTCGAGCTTGCCTTCTCCGACATAACGCGAATGGCTTCCGGAATTGATAAGGCAGAGAGTGTCGCTTGCGACGACGGTTGGACGATGGTCATGTGAACAGATCAGGAAATCCACCCCGTGAAGGGTCTGCATAAGGTCAAGGCCCTGGCTTTCGAGCTGGGATCCATCTCCGTTGCCGGTCGCTGAATGAACCGCCACGATCACGACATGGGGTTTCTCCTTTGCAATGACCTTGTCGACATCCTGCTGGACGAGGGGAATAAGGTTCGCGAACTTCATCCCGGACCACAGACGCTCGGAAAGCCAGCCCGCGATGTTGGCGTTGTCGTAGCCGAGGACTGCTATCTTAAGTCCGTTCCTCTTCAGGATGGTGTAGGTCTGGAAATAGGGCTTGCCGTTGTCGTTGCGGATAGCATTGCCGGCCAGGAATGGAATTCCGAGAGCCTTCATGTCACGGTCGATCCTGTCGTAGACGGCGTGACCGGTCTCGATGTCATGGTTTCCGAGAACCACGGCGTCGTAGCCCATGTACTTTGCCATACGGGGATAGACATGAGGGGTGATGGTGTCTACATAATTATAATAGTAGGCGGCATTGTCTCCCTGGAGGATGTCTCCTGCATCGATGAGAATCACGTTCTCCTTGCCTGCAGCGTTGCGCACGCTGTCGATGGTCCATTTCACTGAATAGAGTGACTTCTTGACGTTGTTCCCTACATAGGTGGAATCGAAATAGGTTCCATGCACGTCATTGGTGGTGAGGATCGTCAATGAATAGTTCCCGTCCTTGGGGCCGGAACATGAAGCAGCGATCAGGACGGCTGCGATGATGGTTGTGAGATGTCTTGATTTCATGACGACAAAAATACTATTTTTTCGTAATTTAGGGGCATGATACAACTGAAACTTCAAACCCCGGTGGTCGCCGGCCACAGCCGGCTCGGCCTGAGAGTTTCCGACAGGGTGATGGTCCTTGGAAGCTGTTTTGCGGACAACGTGGGAGCAAAGATGGAGAGCCTCGGACTTGATGTCTGCACCAATCCCTTCGGTACTCTCTACAACCCTGTCTCAGTCTGCAACTCAGTGGCAAGGCTGGCCAGCGGAGTCCCTTTCAGGGAGGAAGAATGTGTCATGATGGGCGCGGGAGCAGGACTGGTCTGTTCTTTCAACCACCACACCTCCTTCGCCAGGAAGACCTTGGAAGAATTTCTGGACAATGCCAATGCCCGTCTGGAAGAAGCTGCAGAGGCCTGGACGAAGGCCAAAAAGGTGATAATCACCCTGGGCACGGCATGGTGCTTCGAGTACAAGAAAACGGGAGAAGTCGTTTCAAACTGTCTCAAGATTGACGGAAAGGAATTCGAGCGCAAGCGGCTTGGCGTCCGGGAGACCGTCCTTCTGCTGCGCAGCATGATCGGGAGGCATCCTAACAAGGAATTCATATTCACTGTCTCCCCCATCCGCCACATGGCAGACGGAGCTCATGGCAACCAGATCAGCAAGAGCACGCTGCTGCTGGCAGTCGAAGAGATCTGTAGTTCTTTCCCGGAACGGACCGACTACTTCCCTGCCTACGAGATCGTCCTGGACGAACTCAGGGACTACCGTTTCTACGCTCCTGACATGGTCCACCCGTCCGACCAGGCTGCCGGCTACATCTGGGACCGCTTCGAAGAATGGGCCTTCCCCGAAGAAGAGCTGCCTGTCCTGGAGGAGCGCCAGAAGGAACTGATCCACAGCCGGCACCGTCCCAACACCATCCTTTGATCAGGATTCGGGGACATTTTGTATATTTGTACTTTCTTATCAAAACGACAGTACCGGAAATGTTCGAGAACTTACAGGAGAGACTTGAGAGATCCTTCAAGATTCTGAAGGGAGAAGGCAGGATTACCGAGATCAACGTCGCCGAGACGCTGAAAGACATACGCAGGGCTCTGCTTGACGCCGACGTTAGCTACAAGGTCGCGAAGGAATTCTGCGACAGGGTCAAGGTCAAGGCCATGGGCCAGAACGTGCTCACCGCCGTGAAGCCCCAGCAGATGATGGTCAAGATAGTCCACGACGAACTTGCCGAATTCATGGGCAGCCAGTCGATGGACATTAACATCAAGGGCAATCCCGGAATAGTCCTGGTGGCCGGTCTGAACGGTTCAGGTAAGACCACTTTCTCTGCGAAACTCTCATCCTACATCAAGAGCAAGCGCGGCATGAAGGTGCTACTCGCAGCCTGCGACACCTTCCGTCCCGCCGCAATCGAGCAGTTGAAGGTCCTGGGTGAACAGGTCGGAGTGGAAGTCTACACCGAAGACGGAGTCAAGGATCCTATCCGCATCGCAAAGAATGCCATCGCCAAGGCCAAGGCTGACGGCTATTCAGTAGTCATCATAGACACCGCCGGACGTCTGGCTGTCGATCAGGAGCTGATGGATGAGATCTCCGCCCTCCACAAGGCCGTCCAGCCCACCGAGTCCCTGTTCGTAGTCGACGCCATGACAGGACAGGACGCCGTCGAAACAGCGAAGGTCTTCAACGAGAGGCTTGACTTCGACGGAGTGGTTCTCACGAAGATGGACGGTGACACCAGAGGCGGTGCTGCCCTTTCAATCAAGTACGTCACCGGCAAGCCCATCAAGTTCATCTCCTCCGGAGAGAAGATGGAGGCCCTCGACATATTCCACCCCGAACGTATCGCCGACAGGATCCTGGGCATGGGAGACGTGGTCTCCCTGGTCGAAAAGGCCCAGGAACAGTTCGACGAAAAGCAGGCCCGCGAGACCCGCAAGAAACTCGCCAAGGACAAGTTCGGCCTCATGGATTTCTACAACCAGATCCAGCAGGTCAAAAAGATGGGTAACATCAAGGACCTGGCAGGAATGATCCCCGGAGTCGGAAAGATGATGAAGGACATCGACATTGACAACGACGCCGCCTTCAAGGGCATCGAGGCCATCATCATGTCCATGACCCCCGAAGAGAGGGACAATCCTGAAATCATCAACGGAAGCCGCCGCAAGAGGATTGCGGACGGCAGCGGAACCAATGTCGCCGAGGTGAACAAGCTTCTGAAGCAGTTCGAGACAACCAGGAAGATGATGAAGAACGCGCTGACCGGCAACCTGGCACAGCGCATGCGCTCTTTCAGGAGATAAATCCTATTCCCCTGCGAAATAATCCTTCCTCTTGGGAGCTTCTGCGATCCTGTCGGAATAGACTGACGGGGCGAAAGGACGCATGTTGTAACGTGAAGCCATGACCTGGCCGTAGGCTCCGGCACTGCGGATGGCTATCCTGTCACCTCTCCAGCTCTTTGCCAGGGAGCGCTCCTTGCCGAAGCAGTCGGAAGACTCACAGACAGGGCCGACGACATCATAGACACGAATCTGCCTGGTGTCATTGTCCTCATAATGGGCTGTCACGTTTTCGATCTTGTGATAGGCACCGTAGAGGGCCGGACGGATCAGGTCGTTCATTCCGGCATCGACCATCAGGAAACGCTTGTTCTCCCCTTTCTTGACGTACAGTACTTCTGTGATCAGGGAACCAGACTGGGCCACCAGCGAGCGGCCAGGTTCTATGTGGACTTCCTGGTCAGGCCTGCACTCGAGATTGTCGGAGATGGTCTTGAACCAGAGCTCGAAATCAGGGATGGGATTGCCGTCAGGGTCGTCATAATCTATTCCCAGACCGCCGCCCAGGTCGATGTTCCTGACCACGAGACCAGTCTCTTCGAAGCGCCTTACAATGTCGTTGACCTTCTCACATTCCAGCTTGATGACATCGGCGACCTCCATAATCTGGGAGCCTATGTGGAACTGGAGTCCGAAGAAATCGATGTAGGGGTTGTCCTTCACCATTGCGACCGCCTCGTCGAAACTGCGGTCGGAGATGCCGAACTTGTCCTCATAAAGACCTGTAGTGATGTAATGGTGGGTGTGGGGATCTATGTTGGGGTTGATCCTGAGGCTCATGGGAGCCTTGCGGCCCAGCCTCCTTGCGATGTCGCTGACAATCTCTATCTCTTCGAGGGATTCGACCACGAAGGCGCCTATCCCGACCTGGAAGGCCTGGCAGATCTCCTTGTCGGACTTGGCCACACCGGCGAAGAATATCTTCTTGGGGTCGTAGCCACAGCTCACTGCGAAATCGATCTCGTCTCCGCTGACGCAGTCAGCACCGATGCCCCTCGAACTCAGGATGTCATTCAGTCGCATGTCTGAATTGGCCTTGAGCGAGTAGTGGACATGGATGCCGTAATCCTTGGAAAGCTTTGCGACCTTGTCGGCGGTACGCTGGAAAAGGTCTATGTCGTAATAATAAAAAGGAGTCGCAACCCTCCTGAAAGATGCGTAATCTTCAATCCTTAACATTTCCGTAATATATACAACTTTGCAAATGTAATCTAATTTTTCTAATTTCGAAGGACCTGAAAACATAACCACACCTATGAAGATGAATTCTGACAAAGAAAATCTTCTTTTCTCGCTCATTGCCGGGAAAATCGGAAGGATCCGCGGAAAAAGAAAGATGAACGCGGAGCAGAAATCAAGGGCTGAAAGGGAAATGGATCTCGTGGAGACCAGGCTTTCCCGCTGGGTCGCTGAAGGAAAGCACCGGATCAAGTATGGCTGTCTGGAAGACATCCTCTTCGATCTTGACCTGACGTCCTACGAACTCACCCTCTACTGTTCTACCAGGCTCAAGAAGACTTTCCTCTGCTGGAGGAAGGAACTGAGGATGGAAGAAGCCAAGAAAATGCTTCTGGAGCACCCGGACATGCCTGCGTACCAGGTTGGAAAGGCCCTTGGAATCACGGACAAGTCGAATTTCCGCCACCAGTTCAAGTCAGTCACAGGGCTGACTCCCTCCCAATGGAGGGTAAAATTCAAAAAAGAGTGAACTTTTTTTTGGAGATTTGTTTTTCATTCGTATATTTGCGGTGTACTAATAAACTAATACACTAAATATATGATTGAAATCAGAGACCTCGCTTTCAGCTATGGGAACGTTCCCGTCCTGAAAAGCATAACGACAAACCTCGAAGAAGGCCGCATCTACGGCCTTCTGGGAGAGAACGGTGTTGGCAAGACCACCCTTCTCACCCTCCTGTGCGGACTGAAGAAAGCAGGATCCGGTTCCATCAGCACTGACGGAGAGAATCCTTTCGACAGGACCCCTTCCCTGCTGGAAAGACAGTATTACCTTCCTGACGAAGTAGTCCCGGTCGCATTGAAGGCCGAAGTGTTCGCCAAGGAGCGCGGAGCTTTCTGGCCTCTCTATGACCATGAGAAATTCCTTACCATCATGAAGGAATTCGAGAACGATCCGTCGAAGAAGATGAACCAGATGTCTGCAGGACAGCTCAAGAAGACCTACATCTCCTTCGGGCTCGCCACAGGATGCAAGTACTTGTTCATGGACGAACCCACGAACGGGCTGGATATTCCTTCGAAAGCCCAGTTCAGGGCGGCCATAATGAAGTACACCCCCGAAGACTCCACGATCGTGATCTCCACCCATCAGGTCCGGGACCTCGAGAACATCATCGATCCGGTGATTATCCTCGACAAGCAGGATGTACTCCTCAACGCATCCATCGAAGAGATCTCGGAAAAACTGTACTTCGATTACGGTACCACATCAAGGGAAGACGCCCTCTACCGTGAGGCCCTTCCGGGAGGCTTCCTCCAGGTGTGCCCCAACACCGGCGGAGAAGAGAGCAAGGTCAACATCGAGGCCCTGTTCAACGCAGTTCACGCCCACAAGGCACTTGTCAAGGAAATGTTCAACAAACAGTAAGGAGGGACAGTCATGAACAACACATTCAATTTCGAAAGATTCGGCAAGTATCTTGCCTACGATCTCAAGTCCGTCTGGAAGGAACAGAGAGTCTTCCTGGTCACCTACGCACTCATCCCGATCATCATCTACATCCTGACGATGTTCTTCGCCCTCGTAGGACATGGATTCTCCATGGATTTTTCGGACTTCTCACACTCAGGAGCCGGACTGGCCGCCAGGATAAGTGCCTTCTCGCTGGCTTCGGTCATATTCCTGATCTTCTTTCCTTCCAGGACCTATGGATTCATCACGGACAAGGCCAAGGGATCTGCCTGGATCCAGCTTCCGGCCTCAAGGCTCGAGAAGTTCGCCTCAATGATGCTCATCTGCCTTGTCATCATTCCGGTAGCATTCTTCTGCGCCTACCTTCTCTGTGATGCTTTCGTCTGCCTGGTTGACAAGGGATGCGGATCATCCATCCTCTCAAGCTGGAGCAGTGCCGATCTGGCAAGCTACGAAGACGGCGACAAGAGCTTCAAGGTAGCCGGAAACGGTTTGTGGTTCCTCGCCAACGGCGTCCTGCAGATTGTGTCCGTGTTCCTGCTTGGTGCCCTGATCTTCAAGAAGAACAAGGTAGCCAAAACCATCCTTACGATTTTCGTAATCTCGCTTGCCCTTTCAGCAGTCATGGGATTGATATTGTCCACAATCGACTTTGACTCTTTCGGTGAGAGAGTTCAGGCCTGGGCTTTCAATCATTCCGACAACATGGACTTCTGGTTCAATTTCTGGGGCAATGTCGAACTCGCAGTAGTAGTGATAGGCCTGGGCATCTGGTCATGGTTCAGGGTCAAAAATGTCCAACATTAATCCTGAGGCCATGGAATTCAATCCCAACAAAGCAATATACCTTCAGATCCTCGACGCAATCCACGAGAGGATTCTGTCCGGCGAGCTCAAGCCGGAGGACAGGATACCTTCTGTCAGGGAATATGGGGCCGCGATCGGTGTCAATCCCAACACCGTCATGCGCACCTACGAGAAACTGACTCAGGAGGGTGTCATCTACAACAAACGCGGCATAGGGTATTTCATCTCGGAGAATGCCATGGAGATTGTCCTCGAGAGTTCAAGGAAGGACTTCATCGAGAACGAGCTGCCGGTGATGATGCGTAAGATGGAACTCCTCGGCCTCGACCCGAAGGAATTATTTTCAAACAAATGACTACCAACACGATGAAATCAATCAGGAACATACTGACGGCTGCAGCGATCGCCGTCACAGCAGCGACAGCCTCTTCATGCTACGTCCGCATCAGTGACGAAGCGAAGAAAGATTTGAAAAATGCCCTTGAACTCCGCCTTGCTAGCGCAAAAGAAGTCTATTCAGAATCCGACTCGGTCGTCTTCCGCCCCGGAGCTTTCACGAGCGTTTCTTCAATGGGCAGCATGGACGTGGAATTCATCCTGTCCGACGGAGAGCCGGTGGTGAGCGTGTTCGGAACCCACATCACAAGAGACTCTGTCAAGGTGTACGTCAATGACGGTAAGTTGGTCATAGACACCAACTCCCCCATCATGTACGACGAGTTCGTACGCATCTATGCCCCTGCCGTCAGTGCAATCGAGACTAGAGGCAGCGGGGATTTCACAGGGACGTTGGAGGGAGAATCCGTAGAGGCAGTGAGCCTTGGCTCAGGAGACTTGAATCTGAATATCGTCAATGTCGTCAACCTGAATGTATCCTCCTCCGGATCCGGGGGCGTCGTACTGAGAGGCAAAGCAGCTGAAGCCGTCATCACTATGACGGGTTCCGGTGATCTCAATGCACTTGAACTTGACGCCGCAAAGATTACCGCAACCAGCCATGGCTCCGGAGACCTGTTATACAAGAAGGATGGAATCGTAGTCAGCGAATAGCAGCCTGTTGATAAGTTTTTCCTTTATTTGAGCAATTCATTGAGAATTATTACTACTTTTATCTAATAATTCATGAATTGTGAGAAACCGCCTTTACTTATTCCTGCTGGCATTTGCCTGCACCCTTATTCCTCTTGCATGTACGCATAAGGAGGATAACCAGATTCCGGAACAAGAAGTATTTGATGTAAGTGGAATCGTCACCGAGAACGGCCTTGAGGTCGCTTCCGGTGACGATGTCACATTCAGGTTCCACTACGGGAAGGGGCCTTCCCAGACAGACAAAGTCATCCTCAAGGCGGATAACGGCGTAGACTACACTTGCAACATCAAGACCGTAGGAAACGACTCTTTCACCTTCACCCTTGCGGACGGAATCGAATCGGGACACTACCAGGTGTACATCCTCCGTGGAGCGACAAGACGCTTTGTCGGGAACACTTCCATCAACATCACCTCAGCCAGGAAGGTGGAACCAGCATCGGGGTCGACAGTCTACGGCACGGTCGAATGCGACGGCCAGGGAGTTCCCGGCGTAGTGGTCTCCGACGGTTACGAGGTGACTACCACTGACAATGATGGAATCTACCAGCTCAAGTCCCAGAAGAAAAACGGCTACGTCTTCATCTCGGTTCCAAGCGGTTACGAAGTTTCGTCCGAAGGGATCCTCCCGAAATTCCATTCCACCCTGACTTCTCCGGCCATAACTCCTGAGAGGAGGGATTTCACTCTCACCAAGAGCGCCAACGACAAGTTCACCCTCTACGTCCTCGGCGACATGCACCTTGCCAACAGGACCAGGGACATCAGCCAGTTCGCAGAGTTCGCCAAGGACATGAACGCCTCGATGAGTTCGACCTCCGGGAAGAAATATGCCCTGACACTCGGCGACATGACATGGGACCTGTACTGGTACTCCAACTCCTTCGAATTCCCGCAGTACCTGAGCGAGATGAACAAGGACTTCCATGACATACAGGTCTTCCACACCATGGGCAACCATGACAACGACATGAACGAGATCGGGGATTTCAACAAGTCGGTCAAGTACACCAGGTTTCTGGCTCCTTATTATTATTCCTTCAACATCGGGAAGATCCACTTCATCGTCATGGACGACATCGACTACAAGGATGTCGGTACCGGCTCCGAACTCAGGGGCAACTACAATAGGGACTTCACCTCAGAACAGATGGAATGGCTCGCAAAGGACCTTTCCTACGTTCCGAAGAGCACTCCCCTCGTCATTGCATCCCATGCACCAGCATACATGCCTGTCGGGGCTACTACGTGGAAGGACAACCTCAACGGAAAGTCTCTTGCAGGCCAGGCTGACACCGAGGATTTCCTCAACGCCTTGAAGGGATATGACGTACACTTCATCTCAGGACACACCCACAAGGTTTTCAACTACTACGATAAGGAAGACCAGGGCTACGTGGAGCATAACCTGGGAGCCGTCTGCGCAACTTGGTGGTGGTCAGGATATCTCACTGAGAGTGTTCACATAGCTCAGGACGGGTCTCCGGGAGGTTATTCGATCTTCAAGTTCGACGGAGATGACATGGAATGGAAATACAAGGCCACAGGCCATCCGGATTCCTACCAGTTCAGGGCCTATGACATGAACGAAGTGAAGAAAGTCCTCACAATGCCGCTTGCCGGAAACCATCCCAAATTCGCCCCCTATGTCGAAGAGATCGCGAAATACGAGCAAAACGACATATTGATAAATGTCTGGAACTGGGATCCTGAATGGACTGTCTCAGTGACTGAAAACGGGAAGGAACTGCCGCTGACTCCCCTGTGGGCCAATGACCCGCTGCACCTGGCCGCACTTACCGCCAAGCGTCTCGCCCAGGCGGATGCATCCAGCACCCCTAGTTTCCTCACCAGCCCGTGGAACCACTTCTTCAAGGCCACCGCCTCGTCCGCGACTTCGACCGTGGAAATAAAGATCCGAGACCGTTTCGGTCACGAGTGGACGGAGAAGATGGAAAGGCCGAAAACATTCTCTACAGACAGCTACAAGGCACAATAGGGATTAATCAATATTACAAACCACAATAAAACAAGCGTTTATGAAACTTTCAAGATCATTGACCGCCATTGTCCTATTCCTG
The DNA here is from genome assembly GCA_017469745.1 of Bacteroidales bacterium. Lineage (GTDB taxonomy): Bacteria > Bacteroidota > Bacteroidia > Bacteroidales > UBA932 > Cryptobacteroides. The sequence continues at coordinate 89,578 of JAFUFS010000028.1, forward strand.
GCAACTGCCCTCTCGGCTTTTGCCCAGACCAGGACAGTGTCCGGAACGGTCCTCGACACCAATCAACAGCCGTTGATAGGCGTGGGTGTGGTCGTTAGCGGTACCACTAACGGTACCATCACCGGAGCCGACGGAACGTTTTCTTTAAGGGTACCCACAGGCAACGTCGTCCTCAACGTCAGCAGCCTTGGTTACGTTACGAAGGACGTTACGCTTTCCTCCAACCAGGACAGGATCACCATCGTCCTTGAGGAAGACGCCATGTCCCTGGAGGAAACAGTCGTCATCGGCTACGGTACACAGAAGAAGGTCAACCTGACCGGAGCAATCACGGCAGTGGATTCGAAGGAACTTGAGAACAGGTCCTCCCACTCCCTGTCAAATATGCTTCAGGGATCGGTCCCGGGACTTAACATCACCACCTCGGCCGGTAATCCCGGTTCCACCGGTTCACTGAACATCCGAGGATTCACATCCATCAACGGAGCTTCCCCTCTCGTGCTGATCGACGGCGCGGTAGGTGACATTAACCGTGTCAACCCGAACGATGTCGAATCCATCTCTGTCATCAAGGATGCAGCTGCAGCAGCCGTCTATGGAGCACGTGCTGCCTTCGGTGTCATCCTCGTCACTACCAAGAAGGGTAACGAGTCCGACGGAAAGGCCACTGTCCGCTACAGCGGAAGGCTCGGCTGGGAAGAGCCCACCACATCCACGGACTACGAGACAACCGGTTACTGGTCCGTCTACACCATCAACAAGTTCCGTATGGCCTCCGAAGGCTCGAACTACATCCTTTACGATGATGCGCAGATGCAGCAGCTTCTCGCCCGCGTAAACGACAAGACCGAGAATCCTGAGCGCCCCTGGACAGTGCTGGAGCACCGCAACGGCCGCGACCAGTGGGTCTACTACGGCAACAACGACTGGTGGCACTCCCTGTTCAATGACAGACATCCGGTTCAGCAGCACAACGTCTCCCTCTCCGGAGGAAACAAGAGCACCCGCTACTTCGTTTCCGGAGGCTACGACCGTGAAACCGGTATCATCAAGCAAAGGCCCGACGTCTTCCACAAATTCAACCTCAGGTCCAAGATCGACTTCGACATCAACAAGTACATGCGCCTGAGCAACAACACGTCATTCTACCACTCCCTCTACGACTATGTAGGAATCGACAACACCGAGAACGCCATCGCCTATAGTGCTGCCCATGCCCTTCCTATCTTCCCCCTGAAGAACCCCGACGGAAGCTGGGTCTACCTCCCCTCTGCCGGAATCCTGAACGGTTCCTATGCAGTAGGTAACGGACGCCACATCGCCTTCGGTGAAGGAAAGGATGTCAACTTCAGCCACAAGAGTGACTTCGCCAACACGACCGAGCTCACTATAAAGCCCGTCAGCACTTTCACCCTGGTCGGCAACTTTACCTACCGCCTGCACCAGAACCGTGACACTCACAGGAGGGTCAAACTTCCCTACCGCCAGTACCCTGATTCTGAGATCGAGTACTACGCCCAGGGAGCAGGTCTCGACCAGATGACTGAAGACATCACCACTTACAACTATTACTCCGCCAATGTCTTCGGAACCTACGAGGAGACTTTCAACAATGCCCACCACGTCACCGTCATGCTTGGATCCAACTATGAGAACCAGCATTCCAAGAGCGTCGGAGCAGTCGGACAGTACCTCCTCAGCGAGGACCTGAGCGACCTCGACCTGGTCGGTGCCGCAGAAGATGGTTCAACTGTCATGACAGTCTCCGGAGGCCAGTCCGAATATGCCCTCCTGGGCTTCTTCGGCCGTGCCAACTACGACTACAAGGGTCGCTACCTCTTCGAGGTTTCGGGGCGTTACGACGGTACTTCCAGGTTCGCACGCGGTCACCGCTGGGGACTCTTCCCGTCAGCATCCGCAGGATGGCGTGTCAGTGAGGAGCCTTTCTTCGCTTCCCTCAAGCCGACCATCAACAACCTCAAGATCCGCGCTTCGTACGGAACCCTGGGCAACCAGAACGTGAGCAACTACCTCTACATCCGTACGATCAACGTAAGCGACTTCGCACACTACAGTTTCGGCTAATCCTCCACAGTTGCAAAATATTCCAATGCCTCTGCCCCGAACTCTGCCAACCTGACTTGGGAGACCTCGATCCAGTACAACCTCGGTGTCGACATGGCCATGTTCAACAACAGGCTCGAGTTCACCGGTGAGGCATACATCCGCGACACCAAGGACATGCTTACAGACGGTATCGCCCTTCCCAACCTCTACGGCGCTGCATCTCCAAAGGAAAACACCGCAGACCTCCGCACCAAAGGCTATGAGCTTTCACTTGGCTGGAGGGACCAGGTCAATGTTGGAGGAAGGCCCCTTGGTTACAGCATCAAGGGAACCCTCAGCGACTACAGTTCCGAGATCACCAAGTACGACAACGAGAACAAGACCTTTGCAAAGGACTACTACGTAGGCCAGAAGATCGGTGAGATCTGGGGCTTCGTCGCTGACGACCTCTTCCAGACCGATGCAGAGGCTGCCGAGTATTCCAAGCAGGTCAACCTCGCCTACGTCAACGGAAAGATTCCCGGAGGCGTGTGGAAAGCCGGTGACCTGAAGTACATCGACCTTGACGGGGACGGCATCATCGGAATCGGTGCCAACACCGTCAACGATCCCGGCGACCGCAAGATCATAGGTAACTCGCTTCCCAGCCTGTCCTACGGACTGAACCTCGGCCTGGATTATGCCGGTTTCGACGTCAGCGTGTTCTTCCAGGGAACCGGTAACCACTACTGGTACTTCTCCCCTTATTCATTCGCTTTCTGGGGTCCTTTCTCCCAGCCTATGACGTCCTACCTGCCCAAGAACTTCCTGGAGCAGTGCTGGGACTACGACAACACCGACGCCTACTTCCCCCGTGCAGTGGCTTACCTTGCCTACAACGGAAAGGGTCAGCTCTATCATGCCAACACCCGTTATCTCCAGAACATCAGGTACCTGCGTCTGAAGAACCTCTCAGTGGGCTACACGATTCCAGGCAAGATCACCAAGAAGATAGGTGTGGACAAGTTCAGGGTCTACTTCTCCGGCGAAAACATCGCCTACTGGTCTCCTCTGAAGGAACATTCAGCCTACATCGATCCCGAAGCGGCCATGGTCTCCAGGAGCAGCAGCTACAACAGGGCTTTCTACCCTTGGCAGAAATCCTATATGTTCGGAGTTGACATCACTTTCTGATCGGAACCTTAAAAGATAGCTATCATGAAAAAATATATCATTATACTCGCTGTCGCTTTGCTGGGTTTCACTTCCTGCGAAGACTGGCTCGACAAGTATCCCCAGTCAAAGATGACTCCTGAGACTTATTTCAAGAGTGCTACCGAGCTCCAGCTCTTTACGAATTCCTTGTACAACAACCTGCTTGACAAGGCCCCCTTCAACGAGCAGAGCGACCAGTACATCAACACCACTCCTTCCGATTACATCCGCGGCGGCACCAACCGCATCGTTCCCAACTCAGGAGGCGGATGGACCTGGGGTGACCTGCGCAAGCTCAACATGGCGCTTGCATGGATGGAAACCAACTGTGAGGATCCTGAAGCAGTTAAGCAATATTCGGCAGTCTGCCGTTTCTTCAGGGCTTACTTCTATTTTGACAAGATCAAGAGATTCGGCGACGTTCCGTGGGTCGACCACGAGCTCCAGTCCGACGATCCTCTGCTCTACGCTCCCAGGGATTCCAGGGAGACCGTCATGAGCCACATGATCGAGGACGCCGACTACGCCTATGAGAATCTCCCCGCTTCCTACAGCAGCGGTCACCACTACCGTGTGACCAAGTGGGCAGCCCTCGCGCTCAAGTCCCGTTTCTGCCTCTATGAGGGTACCTTCCGCAAGTATCACGGACTGTCCCTTGACGGACATGACGCCAACTACTACCTGCAGCAGTCCGCAGATGCTTCCCTGAAGCTCATGCAAGAAAGCCCTCACAAGCTTTATTCGACCGGCAACCCGGACCTCGACTATGCCGTCCTCTTCTCCGAATACGACGAGAACGTCGACGAGTTCATCCTTTCGATCAACTTCGATGTCGCGCTCGAGATGATGCATAATGCAACTGCAATCGGCCTGATGAACTCACAGGGGCGCCACAGCCTCACAAAGAAGTTCGTCAACGCCTACCTCATGAAGGACGGTACCCGTTTCACCGACAAACCCGGTTGGGAGACCATGCAGTTCAAGGATGAGGTCAAGGACCGTGACCCTCGTCTCGCCCAGACCATCAGGATTCCTGGGTACTCCCGTCTCACCGAGGCAGGAGGAAAGTATTCATATTCAGGAAAGGTCCAGGGGCCCGACATGGACATCACCCTCACCGGCTACCAGACTGCCAAGTTCCTGATGCCTGAGAACAATGCTTCGAACGACAAGTTCGACCGTTCGTACAACGACATTGCGGTCTTCCGTCTCGGCGAGGTTTACCTCAACTACGCCGAAGCAAAGGCCGAGCTCGGCACCCTCACCCAGGACGACCTCAACATCTCGGTCAACCTCCTTCGCAAGAGAGTGGGCATGCCCGACATGAACATGTCCGAGGCAAATGCCAATCCCGATCCTTACATGGCTTCCGCTGAATGGGGCTACACCAATGTCTCCGGCGCCAACAAGGGTGTCATCCTTGAAATCCGCCGTGAGCGCCAGGTCGAGCTTGCACAGGAAGGACTCCGCCAGGCGGACATCATCCGCTGGAAGGCCGGCAAGTGCATGGAGCAGAAGATCATAGGAATATATTTCCCCGGCAAGGGTGTCTATGACATCGACGGAGACGGCAAGAATGACATCTGCATCTACGGCCCCGAAGATCCGGTCCCTGACAAGAACGTAGCCACCTACCTCAGGCTGATCGGTTCCACGATCTACCTGACCGACGGAGACAAGGGCTACATCGAGCCTTACCAGAATCTCACCATCTCATTCAACGAGAGCAGGGATTATCTCTATCCGATTCCTATCGACGACCGCTCGCTCAATCCGCAGCTTTCTCAGAATCCAGGATGGGATGACGGTCTCTCCTATTAGTTCCAATCAATTCATAGATCATGAAAACAATAGCAAGAATAATAGCAGGAACAATGATTGCCCTGACTGGACTCTTCTTCACTTCGTGCGAAAAGGAGGAAAGCAACATAGCCAGGGCTGTCATGGCAAGTTCCACCTATCTTGAATTTGCCCAGCAGAATGCGACTCCGAAGACCATCACGGTCTACGCAGATGCTGTCTGGACAGTTGACGCACCTGACTGGATCACAGTCTCGGTCACCGGAGGAGAGGGTACGGTCGAAGGAGTCACCATCACTGCCGCCGACAACATCGAAGGCGGAGTGGTCGGCAGCCCCAGGCGCGACACCGTCAAGTTCCACGGTGACAAGCTGATCAGTTATTCCAACGTGATCGTCTACCAGGCAGGAGACAAGTACCGCACTGCCGACAGGGTCACCGTCTCGAGCCTGGCAGGAATTTCCAACGGCAATTACGTTGTCCTTGAAGATGCCCAGGTGACCGCTACCGATGCCTCCGGTTTCATCATCTCGGACGGCACCGCCAACGCTTACCTCGCATCAAAGGAGAGCGTGAAGACCGGTGACAAGATCTCCCTGAAGGGACAGAAGGTCACCGTAGACGGAATGCCCTCCATCGCTGAGATCGAAGACCTCGTAGTAAAGTCCAATTCAGAAGTCGTCTATCCGGCAGCTACGGACATCACCCCTTCACTGGATTCACAGACCGCACCTTCAGCTCCGGCATTCGTAACCGTATCCGGTGTTTTCGACGGAAGCTCTATCGCTGTCGAGGGAGCCGCCAAGTCGGTGACAGTCTCCACCGGAGAAGGTCTGGACCTCAGCGAACTGGCCGGTCACAAGGTTGACCTCAGCGGTTACCTTGTCTCAGTTTCCGCCACAAAGGTGAACGTTGTCGGAGCGACCGTCAAGGACAACGGCCTGGACGTGGTCATCTATTTCAATGATGACTTCGAGTGGATCGCTCCATGGGCAGAAGCATCGAAGGCCGGTGACGCCATCGCTACCAACAACCCTTCAACCACTGCACCCAACGTGTTCACATCCGCTGCCTGCGAAGGCTTCCTCCAGGAGTACCAGAACCGTGGCTACGGCTACATCTGGAGTTCGGTCAGCACCGACTGGTCCAGCGAGAACATCAGCGGAGACGCCAGGGTCCTCTATCTCCAGAGCAATTACCTGAAGTTCGGTAAGACCTCCTACAGCGCAGGAATAATACTCCCTGCCTTCAAGGATATCGCCGGAACCGCAGACGTCGAGCTCAGCTTCGACTGGGCTTGGCAGGTCACTGGAGCTTACAAGCCCGACATCATGACCCTGTCGGTCGAGATCGACGGAGAGGGAACCTGTGATGATTCTGGTGCAAAGGAAAGCCTGCCCATCGAGTCCGCCCAGTCACTTGTGGACGGTGAGAGCGCCATCGAGTGGCAGCACGTAACCATCCGCCTGAACGGACTGAATGCAAACAGCCGCGTGACCATCAGGCCCACCTATGCCAATCCGGACGAAACCAATCCCGCACGTCACCAGAACCGCTGGTACCTTGACAACATCATTGTCACAGGTGCTGACGGAGAAGGATCTGAAGTCGACCCTTCAGAAGGCGGAAATGCCTTCCCTGTGACCTGGTCCTTCCTGGATCCTGACGACGAGGCCAACGATGTCGTAGCAGGTACCGATTTCTCAGTCGCATGGCCGGAAGCCTTCGTCATGGCTGACGACAAGGCCTCGAAACTGGAGATCGTCCGTCCCGGAGAGCGCAAGGCTCCGTCCACCCTCAGCTACAAGAATGAGGGCGGCTACGTACGCCTTCTCAGCACCGGAATGTTCCCTGGAGACTACTGGCTCTTCTCGGTGCCCGTAAAGGATCAGCCTGCCGGAACCTACACGATTTCCTACAGGATGTCTTCCTCACAGGCAGGCCCCAAGTTCTTCGTCCTCGAATGGTCGACGGACGGCGAGAACTGGACAGCCTTCACCAACACCCAGAAGACCACCGAGGCCCTTGCCGACGGAAGCAGCCCTCGTGAAGTTGAATGGACCTATGCCCTTTCCTACTCCGCGAACAGCACTTCCAACGATCCCCTCGATGTGGAGGAATCCGTGGATATTCCGGCCATCAGCGGTTCCAAGACCTTGATGATCAGGGCAAGGGTGTCCGATCCGATGAGACAGAACCGTACCCAGGACATGCCGAGCAACGAACACGGCGGAACCAACCGCCTCGGAAACAAGGCGGAAATCACTTTCACCGCTAAATAATTGATTCGGGAGGGAGTTCTAATCTATGTAGAACTCCCTTCTGTATTGATAGTTGGACCTCAGGCTCTCGAACTGGGCCGGATCCATACGGAACATGAAATCATCCGTGAAAATCGGATAATTGTATTGCAGGACGGAAGCGATTTCGCCCTGCATTTTTCCTTTGAGGTCCAGCTTTATGGACTCCAGCTCCAGAAGCTCGGTCTTGGGGAAAAACTCATAGAGCTTCTCGAATCCGAAGAACCTGGCAAGGGAGCGGACCGACGCAGCGGTACCGTTCTGCTTGCCCTGGTAGGAATATCCGGCGATGTGCGGGGTTGCTATGTCGACCATGTCCATCAGTTCGCGGTCGATGACAGGCTCGTTGTTCCAAGTGTCCAGGATCACGGGGCCAAGCTTGGGGATCGCCCGCTTCAGGGCCTCGTCCACCACCACTTCTCCACGGGATGCATTGATGAATATGGTTCCGGGCTTCATCTTGGCGAAGAAGGCGTCGTCGCACATTCCCTTCGTCGTCTCGTCAAGCGGCACGTGCATAGTCACGACCTGGGAGTTTTCAAGCAGGTAGTCGAGCGGACAGAATCCTTCAGGGCCTTCCGCAGCCATCCTGGGAGGGTCGTTCTTCAGGACCTTGAAACCCAGAGATCCGGCCACGCGGTCCACCCTGCCTCCAACATTTCCGACTCCGACTATTCCTATCTTGCATCCGTCGAGCCGGATCGACTTGCGTGCAGCTACTCCGTAAAGGGCGGAGAAAACATAATTCATCACGCCGCCGGCATTGCAACCGGCCGCATTGCGGACGATTATTCCTTTCTCCTCACAATAAGGGAAGTCTATGTGGTCGGTGCCGATTGTGGCTGTCGCTATGAACTTGACCGGCGTCCCCTCGAGAAGGTCTGCATCACACTTCGTACGAGTACGGATGACCATGGCATCGACATCGGACAGATCTTCCCTGGAAATCTCCTTTCCAGCCTTGTAGACTACATCGGCATAAGGCTCGAAAACGCCCTTGATGAACGGGACTGCCGCATCCACCATTATCTTGATCCTTCTTTCTTCCATCTTGTTATTTGAGAATAATCTCCTTTACGAATCCTACTTTATCATAGTCCTTGACGAAGAGCTCGTCCTTGCCAAGGAAGCTGTTGACAGCCAGAAGGATCGCCTCCTTCTGAAACTCCAGGTGGCTCCGTACCATCGAAGAGGACAGGGTCACGTAGAGCTTTCCGTCCCGGTAGAACTTCCTGAGAGTGAAATCCTTGACTCCGGACACGGCGTCCCAGGCGGCAAATACCCGCTGGGTGTTGAGCCCGGCGCTGAGTTTCATCGCACGGATGTACATCGGCACGATCTGGTCCATGCCGAGAGCCTCTTTCCGGGGCGTTCCTTTGATCTTGCGGTAATCAGGCATCGCCGACCTCCCTGAACTCTCCGCCTACAGCTTCGAAATAGGCCCTGTCAGCAGTCAGCTTGTCGACTATCCCGGCCATCCTGACTTTATTGCCGTCGGTGATGAAGATCTGTCCGAAATCGCTTCCTGCGACCATGCCGAGCAGGTTGGAGATCCTGCCCATGTCCAGTTTGTCGAACACGTCGTCAAGAAGGAGGACCGGAGGGAAACCGTAGCGCTGCTTCATGATCTCGTATTGGGCGAACTTGAGGGACACGAGGAATGACTTCTGCTGTCCCTGCGAACCGCATCGGCGGATGGGATAGCCGTCCATTCTGAATAGGAAATCGTCCCTCTGGATCCCGGCGGTGGTGTACTTGAACATCATGTCCTTCTCCCGGGAGGCCTTCAGAAGTTCGGTCAACGAGGCCTTGTGGAGGTCGGACTGGTAGCTTATCGAGACGCTCTCCTTCCCTCCCGACAGGGTCCGGTAATAATCGGACACCACCGGCTCGAGAGCCTTGACGAATTCCTCGCGGGCAGTGAAGATCCTGTCGGCATATTCCTGCATCCTCTCGTCGAAAACGGAGAGGAGAGACTCATCGAAAGTGCCGTCCTTCAGCATCCGGTTCCTCTGGAAGAGGAGGCGGTTGTACTGCTGCATCGCGGAAAGATATTCCCGGTCCATCTGGGAGAGGACGGAATTGACAAAACGGCGCCTGTCCTCCCCGCTCTCGCAGACGAGGGCGGTGTCCGACGGGGACACCATCACGATCGGAAGTACGCCGATGTGCTCCGAGATCCGGGAAAACGGCTTGTCGTCCCTTCTGACTTTCTTCTCACCCTTGGAATCCACCTGGACGGAAAACCTTACGGAAGTCCCGCCCATTGAATATGTTCCGGCGATGGCAAAGGCGTCTGTCCCGTGACGGAAATTGAAACGGTCCGAGCTCGAGAAAGCGCTTTTCGTCATGGAAAGGTACCAGATCGCATCCATCAGGTTAGTCTTCCCTTCCCCGTTGTTGCCCGAGATGCAATTGACATTCGGAGAGAAGGAAATTTCCTGAAAAGAGATGTTCCTGAAATCCTGGACGACTATTTTTTCAAGTACCGGCATCTTTGACTGGAGTTACTCCACAAAGATAATCATATTGCATGATTAAACAATTTTTTCTATTTTTGCAGACTGTCATTAACGATAATAACAAAAAGACTATAAAAATGGCAAAGAAACAAGCAGATGTCGCTCAGCAGGAGCGCCAGGAGAAGGTGAACGAGACCATCTCCAGGACCGACCAGTTCTTCCGTGACAACAAAAAGACCATCTACGGCATACTGATCGCCCTTCTCGTAATCGGTCTCGCAATCGTTGGATTCTACAAGTTCTATTATCAGCCCAAGGCCAAGGAAGCTGTCGCACAGATGTTCCCTGCAGAGGCCAATTTCCGTAACGGCGAATACGACCTCGCCCTCAACGGTGACGGCAACGTGCTCGGCTTCTCCCAGATCATCGACGATTTCGGTGGAAAGGCCGGAAAGGACGTCTATTTCTATGCAGGTGTCTGCGAGCTCCAGCTTGGCAACTACCAGGAGGCCGTGAACTACCTCAAGAAATACAACGGCAAGGAAAGCATCCTCAAGGCCCGCGCAATCGGCTGCATGGGTGACGCTTACGTAGGACTCGAGAAGTACAACGACGCCCTGAGCTGCTTCGACAAGGCTGCAGCCGAGGCTGACAACATGTTCGCCGCCACCTATCTTCTCAAGGCCGGTGTGGTCTGCGAGGAGCTTGGCAACAACGACAAGGCCCTGACCTATTACAAGAAGATCAAGGACCAGTATCCTCAGTCCATCGAGGGCTACGACATCGACAAGTACATCACCCGTATCGAAAGCCAGAAGTAATCATGGGAAGAGCGTTTGAGTTCCGCAAGGAAAGGAAGTTCAAGAGGTGGGGCCACATGGCCAAGACCTTCACCAAGATCGGAAAGGAAATCACCATAGCCGTAAAGCAGGGCGGTCCCGACGTGACCGGCAACCCTAGGCTCAGGGCCCTGATCGCCGAGGCCCGAAGCGAGAACATGCCCAAGGACAATGTCGAAAGGGCTATCAAGAAGGCTCTTGAGAAGGATCAGGGAGATTTCAAGGAGATCGTCTACGAAGGCTACGGTCCTCACGGCATCGCCTACCTCGTGGAGGCCGCCACTGACAACAACACCAGGACTGTTGCCAACGTCCGCAGCTATTTTACAAAGTGCGGAGGCACCCTCGGCACCAGCGGCAGCGTGAGTTTCATGTTCGACCACAAGTGCGTCTTCCGTATCAAGGACAAGGAAGGCCTCGACATCGAGGAGCTTCAGCTCGAACTCTGTGACTGTGACGACGATCCCGAAGTCTTCACCGAGGAGCAGGAGAACGAGGACGGAGATGTCACCAGGAACATCGTGATCTACGGTGCCTACAGCTCTTACGGTGCGATCCAGAAATACATCGAGGACAACGGTTACGAACTCGTGTCCGGAGGTTTCGAAAGGATCCCCAACGTGGATCTCAAGGAAGTCACTCCCGAGCAGAGGGAGACGCTGGACAAACTCACAGGTCTTCTCGAGGACGACGACGACGTCACCTCCGTCTACAACACGATGAAGCCCGCAGAGGAATAATTCCTCAAGCGATGGCACGGTTGTTCCGCGATACCTTAATGACCCTGGTCTGCATTGCAGTCCAGGGTTTGTCTTGTCCGGGGACAGCCTCCGCCCAGTCAGGCTCCGGAACCTGGGGCCTGAAAGCAGGAGGAGACCGGATGACCATCGGATCATTCCGTGACTCCTACCATTCCCTGAGCTTCAATGCCTTCACCCTCGAACTTGACTATTCCACTTCAGGGAAAGCGGATGACGGCAGTTTCGCAGCAGGCTACGGATTTCCGGTGTTCGGAGTCGGGCTGACCTGGAACACCCTCTCTGACGTCAAGTTCAGGAGCAAGAACGGTCACTACTCCGACATGCTAACCGCCTACGGCACCATCGCAAGGGACCTCTTCAGGACCAGGCATCTCGGTTTCGGCTACAACGTACAGCTCGGCCTTTCATATTCATCAGGCTACTACGACGCCCAGACCAACAGCGCTAACTGGTTCTTCAGTTCTCCAGTGCTGCTGTACGCAGGCGGTGGCGGGCATCTAACTTGGATTGTCTCGCCGCGGCTCGACCTCGAGGCAGGCATTATGGTCAAACACAATTCCAGCGCCAGGCTGGCCTACCCCAACGGCGGACTGAACTACTGGGGAGGAGGCCTGTCGGCCAGATACCGCTTCTCAGAGTCCAGGCCTCCCAGGGCCAATGTATTCAAGACTCCTAAGATACGCAACGGCGAAAAGGGATGGAGCTACGAGATCTACGCCGGAGGCGGAGTCCACGCCTGCGCAGGAGAATGGAGAGCCATAGTAAAGACGGTTCCAAGGGATGAACTCTCCACCTCGCTGCTTCGAAGATGGCCCATGGCATCGCTGAGCGCCGATGCCATCTACCGCACGGGAGGCCGGTTCGCTGTGGGAGCCACTGTCGACGGATTCTGGAACTCCAACACCAAAAGGCTCGAGTGGGCCGACAGGATACTTTACACCGAAGAGGAAGTGGACGCATCGAAGGGCTATTCTCCCCTCTCGGGAGGGATCGGGCTCGTACAGGAGGTCTTCTACCGCAATGCAGCCCTGTACGTCCAGGAAGGCATCTACCTCTACCGCCACATGGGCATACGCGGTGAGCACGGCCCGCTTTACGAGAGGGCTGGAATAAGATACTACCCTCCCGCACTCGATCCTTTCTTCGTCAGCGTCTGCATCAAGGCACACAAGTTCAAGGCCGATTATCTGGACTTCACCGTGGGTATCCGCTTGTAAAAGACAATTTTTCATGGTATATTTGTAATTTGGCAAAAGACTACAATAGAACATATAACAATATGAGCATCCAACAGGAAAATATCGCCAAGCTGGTCGAGCGCAGAGCTGCCGCCAGACTCGGCGGAGGGCAGAAAAGGATAGATGCACAGCACCAGAAAGGTAAGCTGACAGCAAGGGAAAGGCTGGCGTTACTGCTTGACGAAGGCAGTTTCGAAGAATTCGACATGTTCGTCCAGCACCGCTGCACCAACTTCGGAATGGAAAAGCAGCACTTCGACGGTGACGGAGTCGTGACCGGAATGGGTACGATCTCAGGCCGCCTGGTCTACGTGGCCGCCCAGGATTTCACCGTCTCCGGAGGATCCCTGTCCAAGACCATGTCAGAGAAGATCTGCAAGGTTCTCGACCTGGCGTCCCGCAACGGAGCCCCCTTCATCTGCCTCAATGATTCTGGCGGAGCCAGGATCCAGGAAGGCGTCGACTCACTGGCAGGTTACGGTGAGATATTCGAAAGGAATATCCTTGCGTCCGGTGTAGTGCCCCAGATTTCAGGAATATTCGGTCCCTGCGCCGGAGGTGCAGTCTACTCCCCCGCCCTCACGGATTTCACCGTGATGGTCAAGAACACCTCCTACATGTTCCTCACCGGCCCCGCAGTGGTCAAGAGCGTCCTCGGAGAGGATGTCTCCCAGGAAGAGCTCGGTGGTGCCAGCGTGCATGCCTCCAAGAGCGGTGTGGCGCATTTTGCTGCCGCATCTGAGGAAGAGGGCATCAACACCATAAAGGAACTGCTTTCCTACATTCCCCAGAACAACATGGAGGAAGCTCCGAGGGTACCCACCAACGACCCCGTGAGCCGTGTCGACGACAGCCTCAACGAGATTATTCCCGACAATCCCAACACCCCGTACGACATGTACAAGGTGATCGGGAGCATTGTCGATGACGGCAAGTTCTTCGAGATCCACAAGGACTTCGCCAAGAACATCATTGTGGGATTCGCCCACATGAACGGCCGCAGCGTTGGTATCGTGGCAAACCAGCCGAAGATGCTGGCCGGCGTGCTCGACATCAACGCTTCCCGCAAGGGTGCCCGCTTCGTACGTTTCTGCGATGCATTCAACATCCCGATCGTCTCTCTCGTCGACGTGCCCGGTTTCCTTCCCGGAACCCAGCAGGAATATGGTGCCGTGATCACCAACGGAGCAAAGCTCCTTTACGCCTACGGTGAGGCCACTGTCCCGAAGGTTACCGTGGAGCTCCGCAAGAGCTACGGCGGATCCTACATCGTGATGAGCAGCAAGCACCTGAGGGCCGACCTTGTCTACGCATGGCCTTCCGCACAGATCGCAGTCATGGGCGCGGACGGAGCCGTCAACGTGCTCTACGCAAAGGACATCAAGGCCGTGGAAGATCCTACTGAGCAGCAGAAGATCAGGGCTGAGAAGAAGGCCGAGTACGAGGATCTATTCAACAACCCCTACCAGGCCGCCCAGAAGGGTTATATTGACGATGTCATCGAGCCCAGGAACACCCGTTTCCGCGTGATCAGGGCCCTCGAGCAGCTCGCCGGCAAGAAGCAGCAGATGCCTGCAAAGAAACACGACAACCTTCCTTTGTAGAAAGATGAGAAATTACAGGATATTCATTCTATCGATCCTTTCCCTGCTTGCATCGGCCACCCTCAGCGCGCAGAATCTCACAGACCTCCTAATTGGAGAAGTCCTGGTCGAGAACACCTGCGGAATCGAGGACGGATTCGGGCAGAGAAACGGATGGATAGAGTTGTTCAACACTTCAAGCGGTACGGTCAAGTTCGGAGGATGCTACCTTTCCGATGACAAGTCCGACCTTAAGAAGTACCACATCCCCACCTCGGACCGTGCGGCCCAGATCGGTCCCCGTCAGAGCATAGTCTTCTACGCCAGCGGAAATGCCACCCAGGGTACTTTCTACACCAACTTCCAGCTCCGCAAGGGTTCGACAATCTACCTCGTCAGCAATGACGGAAGGACGATTATCGACCAGGTCGAGATCCCGTCCGACCTCCCTGCCGACTGCTCGGTAGTAAGGATCCCCACCGGGATCAGGGGCATGGATTTCGTCAGCGAGATCTCCTCGAAGCCCACTCCAGGTTCCTACAACGGAGACGTGGACGCCAAGACCAAGAGCCAGATCATGAAGGAGACCGACCCTCATGGATTTGTCCTGACACTGATCGCCGTGCTGGTGGTATTCACCGCCCTGATCATCCTGGCCTTCATCTTCGGATGGATCGGAAGGCTCAACAAGCGTGAGAAAGGAGCTCCCAAGAAGGTTAAGAAGGTAAAAAAGGCCGCTCTTCAGGAAGGATCGATGACCCCTGAGATAGCTGCCGCGATCTCGATGGCTCTTTCGCAGGAATTCGGAGGAGAGGTCTACGCGGCGATCGCACTCGCCCTTGACGACTACCTTGGAGGCGGGGTCCACGATGCAGAGAGCTTCGTGATCACCATCAACCCGACCCAGGGCAGCACTTGGGCGGACAAGGCTCAGAACTTCAGACAACTACCAAGATAATAATAACATAAAGATATGAAGACCTACAAATTCAAGATCAACGGCAACGAATACAACGTTGACATCAATTCCGTAGAGGGGAACATCGCTGACGTGACTGTCAACGGTGCTTCCTACAAAGTCGAGATGGACACTCCCGTGGCAAGCCCTGTCGCAGCTGCACCGGCTCCGTCTGCAGCTCCTGCACCAGCTGCCGCACCTGCAGCTCCCGCACCCGCTAAAAGCGCAGCAAGCGGAGCAGGAAAGGCCGTTACATCCCCGCTTCCGGGCGTCATTATCGAAGTCTCGGTGAAGGAAGGACAGGCCGTGAAGGCCGGACAGAAAGTAGCTGTCATCGAAGCCATGAAGATGGAGAATGAGATCCAGGCCGATGTCGACGGAACAGTGACCGCCATCCTCGTAAACAAGGGTGACTCAGTCCTCGAAGGTGCGGAAATCGTCAAGATAGGCTAGGATGAGTACCATCATTGAAAACCTGAGACAATTCTGGTATTTCACCGGATTCGCCAATGCTACATGGCAGAACTTCGCCATGATCTTCATTGGCATTGTCTTCATCACCATCGCCATCAAGAAAGGCTGGGAGCCCCTCCTCCTGGTTCCGATCGGTTTCGGAATGATCATCGGAAACATCCCGATGTTCCCCGGACTGAACATCGGAGTCTACGAAGACGGTTCCGTCCTCAACACCCTCTACCAGGGAGTCAAGCAGGGATGGTATCCTCCCCTCATATTCCTTGGCATCGGTGCCATGACGGACTTCTCCGCCCTGATCTCGCAGCCCAGGCTGCTGCTGATCGGCGCGGCTGCCCAGACCGGAATATTCGGGGCCTACCTCCTCGCCCTCCTTCTGGGATTCGATCCCAACCAGGCCGGTGCCATCGGCATCATCGGAGGAGCTGACGGTCCTACCGCCATCTTCCTCTCCTCTAAGCTTGCCCCCGACCTCATGGGTGCAATCGCCGTGAGCGCATATTCCTACATGGCCCTGGTCCCTGTGATCCAGAGGCCCATCATGCTCGCCCTTACGACCAAGAAAGAGCGCCTCATCCGCATGCCCGCTCCGAGAGTAGTCAGCCAGAAGGAAAAGATCATCTTCCCTGTGGTCGGCTTCCTCCTCACCGCGTTCATCGTCCCTTCAGGTCTTCCTCTGCTTGGAATGCTGTTCTTCGGTAACCTGCTGAAGGAAAGCGGAGTGACCCGCCGTCTTGCGGAGACTGCCCGCGGTCCGCTCATCGACGTGGTCACAACCCTGATCGGACTTACCGTCGGAGCCTCCACCCAGGCCGACAAGTTCCTCACCGGCAATTCCCTCAAGATCTTCCTCCTCGGACTGCTTTCATTCGTGATCGCAACTACCGTCGGAGTCCTGTTCGTAAAATTCTGGAACCTGTTCCTCAAGGGAGACCGCAAGATCAATCCTCTGATCGGCAACGCCGGCGTGTCGGCAGTTCCGGACAGCGCACGAGTGTCAGAGATAGTCGGCAGGGAGTTCGATCCCAACAACCACCTGCTTATGCATGCCATGGGACCCAATGTAGCAGGCGTCATCGGTTCTGCAGTCGCTGCAGGTATCCTTCTTGGATTTTTGGGATAATAAAGAGTTATAATTTGTTTTTGCGCGCATTTCCGATTGGAGATGTGCGCTCTTTTTTTTATATTTGTTAATCACACTGGAATATCAATCAATCATCAATATGGAAAACAAGCTTCAGGAACTGACGGACAAACTCTACAGGGAAGGTCTGTCCAAAGGCAAGGAAGAAGGCGACGCCCTTATCGCCAAGGCTGAAAAGAAGGCTGCCGAGATCATCGAGCAGGCTCAGGCAAAGGCCAAGGAGATCATCAGGAAAGCCGAGAAGGATGCAGCCGACTACCGTTCAAAGATCGAAGGCGATGTCAAGATGGCTTCGGTCCAGAGCATCCAGTCGACCAAGAAAGACATCGAGAACCTCATGCTGAAGGGCATGGTCTCAGGTGATGTCAAGTCTTCGCTCACTTCCGCCGACTTCGTCAAGGAAGTCATAATGGCCGTAGCGAAGAGCTTCAATCCTGAAGAGACCGTGGAAGTCGAAGCCCTTCTTCCGGAATCCCTGAAGGCCGTGATAGAACCCTTCATCAAAGGTGAAATCGCCAAGATCATCGGTACCGGTTTCAACGGAAATTTCTCAAAGAAGGTTACAGGCGGCTTCAACATCGGCCCCAAGGACGGTTCCTATTTCATCAGCCTCACAGACGAGGCCTTCGAAGAATTGATCAGTGAGTATCTCAGGCCTGCCACCCGCAAGGCCCTCTTCGGAGAATGATGGCTAACTACGAGTACATAATCGCAAGCCTGCCGGCTCTCAAGCCCGGCTGGAAGTTCAGTGAAGGAGCTTCCTTCGGGAGTTTCGTGGAGTGGATCAAGTCCCAGCTCACGAAAGCCGACATCCGTACCCTTGACACCCTGCTGCAAGGGTATGACGCAGACAGGCTCGATGAAGGATTCTACGAGGCGGCCCTGAAGGACGGAAACAGGTTCATTAGGGAGTTTTTCACCTTCGACCTCAATGCCAGGAACGCCAAGGCCCGTTTCCTCAACAAAGCCTTCGGTTTCCCGGAGAACAACGGAACGATAGACATTCCCGCAGGAGAGTTCGAAGAAGCCTCCGCAATCGAAAACATCCTGTCCCGCGAAGACCTGCTCGAGCGCGAGCACGGACTGGATTCCCTGTACTGGGACAAGATCAACTCGATCACTACCTTCAGCTACTTCGACCTCGACGCCATACTCGGGACCGTGGCCAAACTCCACATTATCGACAGGTGGAGATCCCTGGATGAAGAGACCGGCAGGGAAATGTTCCTCCGCCTGACAGATGAAGTCAGGGGAACCTTTGGAAAGATAAAATTCGAATAAGATACATGAAGACTAAAGGAAAAGTTATCGGAATCGTCTCCAACCTCGTGACTGTGCAGGTGGACGGCCCAGTGGCGGAGAATGAACTCTGCTACATCACCCTTGACGGGACGCCGCTCCTCGCAGAAGTCATCAAGGTCAACGGAGACAAGGCTTCCGTCCAGGTGTTCGAAAGCACCAGGGGGCTGAAGAACGGGGATTCCGTGGAATTTGAAGGCAGGATGCTTGAGGTCACCCTTGGCCCCGGCCTGCTTTCCAGTGTCTACGACGGACTCCAGAACAACCTTGCCACCATGGGCAGCGTGTTCCTCAAGAGAGGCGAGTACACAGATCCGCTTGACCACAAGAAGCTCTGGGAGTTCACCCCCATAGCAAAGCCCGGCGACAAGGTGGTCGCCGCAGACTGGCTCGGAGAAGTCAAGGAAGGATGGCTCCCTCACAAGATCATGGTGCCTTTCTCTTTCAAGGGTGAGTACACAGTCAAGAAGATCATCCCTGCCGGCATGTACAACATCGACATGGTGATCGCAGTACTGACCAACCAGGACGGAGAAGACGTGTTCGTGGACATGACCCAGAAATGGCCCGTGAAGGTAGCCGTGAAGGCCTACCAGGAAAAGCCGAGGCCACAGAGGATCATGGAGACGGGAGTCCGATGCATCGACACCTTCAATCCGATCGCAGAAGGAGGTACAGGCTTCATCCCGGGTCCTTTCGGATGCGGAAAGACAGTCCTCCAGCATGCAATCGCAAAGCAGGGAGAGGCCGACGTCATCGTGATGGCCGCCTGCGGAGAGAGGGCCAACGAGGTCGTTGAGATATTCACCGAGTTCCCTGAACTCATCGACCCCCACACCGGACGCCATCTGATGGAGCGTACCACCATCATCTGCAACACTTCGAACATGCCCGTCGCAGCACGTGAGGCCTCCGTCTACACTGCAATGACCATCTGTGAATATTACAGGGCGATGGGTCTCAAGTGCCTCCTCCTGGCAGACTCGACTTCCCGCTGGGCACAGGCCCTGAGGGAGATGTCCAACCGTATGGAAGAGCTGCCCGGTGCTGAGGCCTTCCCGGTGGACCTGAGTGCCATCATCTCGAACTTCTATTCAAGGGCCGGAATGGTTGTGCTGAACAACGGCCAGACAGGAGCGGTTACCTTCATCGGTACGGTCTCCCCTGCCGGCGGTAATCTCAAGGAACCGGTCACCGAGTCGACCAAGAAGGCAGCCAGATGTTTCTACGGACTTGAACAGAACAGGGCCGACCAGAAGAGGTACCCCGCAGTCAATCCGATCGAATCCTATTCAAAGTACCTCGAGTACCCCGAGATCATCTCCTACCTCGACAAGAATGTCGAAGAAGGCTGGGTCGCCAAGGTCCTCGAAGCCAAGAACATCCTCAGGCGCGGACGTGAAGCCAACGACCAGATCAATATCCTCGGCGACGACGGAGTGCCGATCGGCTACCACATCAGTTTCTGGAAATCGGAACTCATCGACTTCGTGTTCCTCCAGCAGGACGCCTTCGACGAGATCGACGCCCTCTGCCCCATGGAAAGGCAGAAATACATGCTCGACCTTGTGCTCGAACTCTGCAACACCGACTACCAGTTCGACGACTTCGAGCAGTGTCGCAACTTCTTCAAGGAGCTCATCAACGACCTGCGCCAGATGAACTACACTCCTTTCAGGAGCGATGCGTTCAACGGCTATGCTGCAAAGACCCAAAAACTCACAGAGAACCATGGCAACTAAAGCATATCAAAGAATATACACCCGTCTGGAGGCGATTACAAAGGCAACCGTCTCTCTCAGGGCCAAAGGGATATCCAACGACGAACTTGCAGTCGTAGGAGGCCGCCTGGCCCAGGTGGTTAAGACCAAGGGGGACCTCGTGACCCTCCAGGTGTTCTCGGGAACCGAAGGCATCCCCACGGATGCAGCTGTGACCTTCCTCGGCGAACCGCCGACGATCAAGGTTTCCGACCAGCTTTCAGGCCGCTTCTTCAACGCCTACGGCAAACCGATCGACGGAGGCCCGGAGGTGGAAGGTGAGACCAGGGAGATCGGCGGTCCTTCCGTCAACCCCTACAAGAGGCGTCAGCCTTCGGAGCTGATCCCTACGGGCATCGCCGGAATCGACCTCAACAACACTATCGTATCCGGCCAGAAGATTCCTTTCTTCGCCGACCCTGACCAGCCCTACAACCAGGTCATGGCCGATGTCGCCCTGAGGGCGGACGTGGACAAGATCATCCTCGGAGGAATGGGTCTTTCGAACGACGACTACCTCTTCTTCCGCCACGCCTTCGAGGACGCAGGAGCCCTGGACAAGATCATCTGCTTCGTCAACACGACAGAGGATCCGCCCGTAGAGCGCCTCCTGGTTCCTGACATGGCCCTGACTGCAGCTGAATATTTCGCAGTAGACAAGAACGAGAAGGTCCTCGTCCTGCTTACGGACATGACCCTCTACGCCGACGCCCTTTCGATCGTGTCGAACCGTATGGACCAGATCCCTTCCAAGGACTCTATGCCCGGATCGCTCTACTCCGACCTCGCCAAGATCTACGAGAAGGCCGTCCAGCTGCCGACTGAAGGATCGATCACCATCATAGCCGTCACGACCCTGAACGACGGAGACATCACCCACGCTATTCCTGACAACACCGGTTACATCACTGAAGGACAGTTGTTCCTGCGCGCCGACTCGGATTCCGGCAAGGTCATCATCGATCCTTTCCGCTCCCTTTCCCGACTGAAACAAAGAGTCCAGAACATCAAGACACGTGAGGACCACAGCCAGGTCATGAACGCTGGAGTAAGGCTTTATGCCGATGCTCAGAATGCCAAGACCAAACTGGAGAACGGTTTCGACCTTTCGGACTACGACCACCGCTGTCTCGACTACGCCAAGGAATATGCTACACGCCTGCTCTCCATCGATGTCAACATCTCGATCACCGAGATGCTGGACACTGCGTGGGAGCTGTTCGCAAAGTACTTCAGCAAGGCCGAGACCGGCATCAAGCAATCACTCATCGATAAATACTGGAAAGGCCGTTAATCAAGATGGCGATCAAGTTTCAATACAACAAGACAGCTCTGAACAACCTGCAGAAGCAGCTCAAGATGCGTCAGAGCGCCCTCCCCACCCTTCAGAACAAGGAGAGCGCGCTGAGGCTTGAAGTGCGCAAGGC
The DNA here is from genome assembly GCA_017469745.1 of Bacteroidales bacterium. Lineage (GTDB taxonomy): Bacteria > Bacteroidota > Bacteroidia > Bacteroidales > UBA932 > Cryptobacteroides. The sequence continues at coordinate 110,884 of JAFUFS010000028.1, forward strand.
TAAGGACAAGAGCGAACGTCTTATTCTCGAGCTTGACCAGGCACAGAAGAAGTACGACCACCTCGCCAGCCTGTGGAACGAGTTCGAGCCTGGCCTCATCGCGATAAAGGATGTGGACCTTCGGACAGTGAAGGTGGCTGGAGTCAAGTGTCCCGAACTGGGAGAGATCAGCTACGAGATCCGTCCGTTCAACACCTTCGCCAAACCGGCATGGTACCTTGACGGAGTTTCGATCCTGAAGGAACTCACCCGCCTTGGCATCGAGTCGGAAGTGTACATGGAGAAACGCCGGATCCTGGACTTCCAGAGGAAAAAGACCACGCAGAAGGTCAACCTCTACGAGAAAGTCCAGATCCCCGGGTATCAGGAAGCCATACTGAAGATCAAGCGTTACATGGAGGACGAGGAGAACCTTAGCAAGGCTTCTTCGAAGATCGTCAAGGAACGTCACGCTGCAGAAGAAGAAATGGAGGAAATGAGCCATGATTGAGAAGATGACAAAATACTCCTTCGTCCTTCTCAGCGGCGAAGCTGAAAGTTTCCTCAAGAAGATAGAGGAACTCGGAGTTGTCGACATCACCCGTTCCGAGAAGCCTGTGGACGAGACTTCTTCCAAACTCTTCGCCGAGAGCGAGGAGTGCAGGAAGGCCGTCAAGTACCTGGAGGCCCTCGACCTTGCTTCCGACCCGGACCAGTCCAAATTCAAGCCTTCAAGGTCAGACGAGATAAGCGATCCCCTTTCCCTGTTCCAGGAAATCTCCGCCAAGGAAAAGCAGCTGGTTGAAGAAATCGACGCTGACTGGAAAGAAGTCCAGGAACTCCGCATCTGGGGCAACTTCGATCCTGAGAAGCTCGAGGACCTCCGCAGTAAGGGGCTCAAGATACGTTTCTACAAAGTTCCCAAGAAAACCTACGATCCTTCCTGGGCCTCTGAATATGCCCTTGAGGAGATCTTCGATGACGGGCGGCACGTCTGGTTCGTCACCGTTTCCGACGACCCCGACTATTCATTCCCCGTCGAAGAACTGCCTGCCCCTGAAAACGACTTCAAGGAAGCGGAGGCACTTCTCTCAGACAAGGAAGGAGAGCACATAGCATGCAAGGGTCTTCTCTACACCCTGAAAGATTATATTCCTGTCCTCAAGAAAAGGCAGGGCAGGGCTGAGGCATCACTCCAGCGCTATCTGGCAGACGTAGGTTCAGGCAAAGCCGCCGAGAACCTCATAACCACCTTCGAAGGATTCGCTCCTTCAAAGGATGAAGAGAGGCTCTGCAAGGCCTTCGATTCGATGGACGGCGTACTCTACCTCAAGGATGATGCAGTGAAGGAGGACAATCCTCCCATCAAGTTGAAGGGCAACCGCTTCACCAGGATGTTCACCGTCCTGACAGACATGTACGGACGCCCGGACTACGATGAGTTCGATCCCACTCCTTACCTGTCTGTCTTCTTCCTGCTCTTCTTCGCAATGTGCATGGGAGACGCAGGGTACGGACTGGCGCTGATCGTCATCGGTCTGCTTCTGAGGAAGTCTGAAGGCATGAAGGACATCGCTCCACTGGTCTCCACCCTCGGAGCCGGGACCTTCGTGATTGGCATCGTGATGCACACCTTCTTCGGCTACGACATCTCCCAGGCCGCCTGGGTGCCCGCCTGGCTGAAGAAATGCATGGTCACCGGCAACATCGCCGGATTCGATGCGAACATGGTGATTTCGGTACTCATAGGTATCGTCCACCTGTCCCTCGCATTCATCCTGAAGGCAGTCTATGCGACCAAGAAAAACGGATTCATGAATTCGCTCGGGACCTGGGGCTGGACCCTCCTGATAGTGGGCGGAGTGATAGTCGGCGGCATCTCGCTGACCGGAGTCCTCAGTTCCACCGTGACCAAGTGGATCATAATTGCCATCGGTGTCCTGTCCGCCATTGGAATATTCCTCCTCAGCGACATCCATCGCAATCCTCTCAAGAACATAGCTCCCGGACTCTGGGAGACCTACAACACCGCCACCGGCCTGCTCGGTGACGTACTCAGCTACCTTCGCCTCTATGCCCTCGGCCTCGCCGGCGGCATGCTGGGGAAGGCTTTCAACGACATCGCTGCAATGACCGTGGGAGACGGAAGCTTCGGCGTGGGCTGGCTGGCATTCGCCCTCATCTTCCTGATCGGACACGCCCTCAACCTTGCGATGTGCTGCCTCGGTGCCTTCGTCCACCCGCTCAGACTCAACTTCCTGGAGTTCTTCAAGAACAGCGGCTACGATGGCAAGGGCAGGATTTACAGGCCAATAACAAACAAACAAAATCAATAATCATTATGAACGAAATTCTCGGTTATCTCGGGCTTGGGCTCATGCTCAGTCTGGCCGGTGTCGGAAGCGCCATCGGAACTACGATCGCAGGAAATGCCGCTGAAGGTGCCCTCAAGAATGCACCTGAGAAGTCCAGCAGCTACATGATCCTCTCGGCCCTCCCGGCCACGCAGGGTATCTATGGCTTCGTGGCCTTCTTCATGTGGCTGCTCGTCTACAAGTTCGACTTTGCGGCCAACGGTCCCCTGCTCTTCGGAGTCGGCATCGGAGTCGGCATCGTCTGCATGATCTCTGCAATCCGTCAGGGTCAGGTCTGTGCCAACGGTATCGTAGGTATCTCACAGGGTCACGATGTCCAGACCAACACCCTCATCTACGCCGCTCTTCCCGAGTTCTACGCGATCCTCGGCCTGGTCGGCGCGCTTATGCTCACACTTGCTGTCTAAAACTGGAAAATGAGCCTGATAAAATCTATTTCCGGAATACGCGGTACCATAGGAGGAAAGCCCGGAGACGGGCTTTCTCCAGTTGATATCGTCAAGTTCACCTACGCCTACTGCGCAACCCTCCCCTCCCGCAAAGCGAAGCCTCAAGGAAGGAAGTACAAGATAGTGGTCGGCAAGGATGCCCGGCTCTCAGGCGAGATGGTAGAAAACCTGGTCGTAGGAACTCTGATGGCCTGCGGAGTGGATGTCGTGAAGATAGGTTTCGCATCGACGCCCACGACTGAGATGGCCGTTACCTTTGCCGGAGCCGACGGAGGAATCATCCTCACGGCGTCCCACAATCCCCGTCAATGGAACGCCCTCAAGCTCCTGAACGACCGTGGAGAATTCCTGACGGCCGAACAGGGTCAGGCCATCCTGGAGCTGGCCGAGACCGAAGACTTCGATTTCGCGGAAGTGGACTCCCTTGGGAAGGTTTCGGAGCACGACTACACCGACGAGCACCTGGATGCAATCCTAACCCTGAGGGCAGTCGACACTGAAGCCATCAGGAGCGCCGGATTCAAGGTCGTTCTGGATGCCATCAACTCGGTCGGCGGAATCATCATGCCGCGCCTTCTGGAAAGGCTGGGCGTGGAATGCGTCAAGCTGAACTGCGAACCGACAGGCGACTTTGCACACAATCCTGAGCCGCTTCCGGCCAACCTGAAGGATCTCTGCACAGCAGTGGTCGAGGAGCATGCTGACCTGGGAATATCAGTCGACCCGGATGTGGACCGCCTCGCCTTCATCTGCGAGGATGGAGAACCCTTTGTCGAGGAATATACCCTTGTGAGCGTAGCTTCCTATCTCTTTGAGAGAGCTGCCGATATCGCCAAGGCACAGGGTCTTCCGCTTGAGAAGGTCACCTATCCCTTCATGCCGGTCTCCTGCTCGAACCTTTCCAGCAGCCGAGCCCTCAGGGACGAAACCGAGAAATTCGGCGGAACCTATTTCGCTGCCGCAGTCGGTGAAGTCAACGTCACCACCAAGATGCACGAAATGAACGCCTTGATCGGCGGTGAAGGCAACGGTGGAGTCATCTACCCCGCCCTCCACAGCGGACGTGATGCGATGGTCGGAGTCGCCCTCTTCCTCTCGAACCTGGCCCATAAGAGAATGAAGGTCAGCGAACTGAAGAAGACCTATCCCGAGTACCACATTGCAAAGAACAAGATAGAACTCTCGGACAAGGGGCTGATTGACAGGATCCTCGAAGCGATGAAGAAGGCCTATGCTTCGGAAGAAGTCAACTGCATCGACGGAGTCAAGATCAGCTTCGAATCCGAAAGGAAGTGGGTTCACCTCCGCAGGTCCAACACGGAGCCTATCATCAGGATCTATTCCGAAGCCCCGACGATGGGAGAGGCCGAGGCCCTGGCCGGAGAAGTGATCGCCCTTGCAAACAAGATAATCAAAGGATAAGATGTTTTCATTCAGGACGACTGCGCTGGAGGACCAGCTTGACAAGGCTCTGCTGAGCGGCAGGGTCGGCTGTTTCTGCACCCAGAACTGCTGGGACACCGCCCGCGGCCGTTACATGTACGACCTGTTCCGTGAACGTGGGAACCTGAAGACGGTCTTCAATCCCAAGGGAGCCGAACTCACACCTGGAACCAACCACATATCCTTTGAAAGAGAAGCCCTGACGGAACTTGATGCTGTCGTGGTAGAGATTCAGGATGCAGGAGCCAGGTACTTCAACTACAGCAAGGATGTCTTCCAGCTGATGGAGGTCCTTGTAACTATGGAGAACCCGCCGGCACTCTACATCGTCGATCACATCAACCCCGCAGGAAGGATTGTGGAAGGATCCATGCCTTCAGGCCCTGTCGAGCCGCACACGCCCAAAGTCGCCCACAGGCACGGACTGACCCTCGGTGAGCTCTGCACGCTGTACTACACTGAGATTGGAGCAAGCTTCCCCCTCCACGTGGTTTCCGCGCTTGCAAACGACTCGACCCGCCAGCTGCTTCCATGGACGATAGCCCCGGCCTCAGACATCCCTGGGATGTTCACCTGCCAGATGTATTCGGGGGGCGGACTTTGGAACAACACCACCATCACCCCCGCCATCGGAACGGCAAGGCCTTATGAATATTTCGGAGCGCCGTTCATCCGTCACAACCCCCTGGAAGTGATCCCGGCGCCGAGCGGAGTGCTTATGCGTCCCTGCTCATTCACCCCTTCCGCCGGCCGCTACGAGGGCCAGCGCTGCCAGGGCTTCCAGATCATGCTCCAGCCCGGAGCGGAGTACCATTCGCTGCTCCACACGGTCCAGCTCATGCGTTACTTCCTGGAAAGATATTCCCAGTTCGAACTGGCGGCAGGCTTTGCCGAGAAGCTCTCCGACCAAGGAATAATGAGCTACCTCCGCGGAGAGACCTCCTTCCAGGAGGCCAGGGAGCATGTCAAGGTCGAGGAACAGAAGTGGATACGCAAGGCCAAACGGTACACCCTGTACGACGACCAGCCGTACAGGATCAAGTAAGTTTTTTTGCCGATGTGCTTGTCTTTTGAAGGAAAAAGGTTATCTTTGCAGGCTTTTTACAGCGAAAGATTGTACAATTAAATCGTAAAGCAATGAAAAAAGGACTTCATCCCGAAACCTACCGCCTTGTAGCTTTCAAGGATATGTCAAACGAAACCGTGTTCATCACCCGTTCCTGCGCAGAGACCAAAGAGACTCTGATGGTGGACGGCGTCGAGTACCCGGTCGTGAAGGTTGAGATCTCCAACACCTCTCATCCCTTCTACACTGGCAAGGTCAAGCTCGTTGACACCGCCGGTCGCGTCGACAAATTCTACCAGAGATACAAGGACCGCAGGAAATAATCCCCCGCGGACAAAGGAAACAAAAAAAGTCGCACAAGGTTGCGACTTTTTTTTTGTAGGATTCAGTTTTTTGCCTATCTTTGCAATCCCGAACAACGCTGGGTTCGTATAACGGTTAGTACTCAAGATTCTCAATCTTGCAATAGGAGTTCGATTCTCCTACCCAGTACTAAGGTGCCGAAAGGCGCCAATGACACAATGACGGAAGCATCTCTTGCTACCGTCGTTTTCTTTTTTCGTGATTTTTCATTAATATAGCATATTCGAAAAATCATCAAGCCAACATGGAACTTTTAATCGGTCTTCTCATCATCGCGATCGGCGCCTTCTGCCAGTCGTCAAGCTATGTTCCTATCAACAAGATCAAGGATTGGAGTTGGGAGAGTTACTGGATAGTCCAGGGAGTGTTCGCCTGGCTCATATTCCCTCTTATCGGAGCCCTGCTCTCGGTCTCCGGGACCGGCGGCAGCTTCGGCGACCTGCTCGCATTGATCAATTCCAACCCTAAGGCAGCATGGATGACCATCCTGTTCGGCGCCCTCTGGGGAGTCGGAGGTCTTACCTTCGGCCTCTCGATGCGCTATCTGGGCGTTGCCCTCGGCCAGTCGATCGCCCTCGGCACCTGCTCCGGACTCGGAGCCATCCTTGGGCCCGTCTTCACCGGACATGCCAGCGACCTGACTTCCGCAGTCATAATCGGAGTCGTAGTGACCCTGATAGGTATAGCAATCATCGGAATCGCCGGCGGGATGAAGTCTGCAGCCCTTCCTGAAGAGGAGAAGAAAAAGACCGTCAAGGATTTCAACTTCGGTAAAGGAATATTCGTGGCCCTTCTGGCCGGTTTCATGAGCGCCTGCTTCAACATCGGTCTGAGTTTCGGGGAAGGCCTGTTCCTGAATGGTACCAAGCCTATCTTCCAGACACTTCCGGCCACCATGCTCGTGACCTTCGGCGGCTTCCTGACCAATGCAGTCTACTGCTTCTTCCAGAACAGCAGGAACAAGACCTGGGGAGACTACAAGAAGGGCAATCTGTGGGCGAACAACCTGGCCTTCTGTTGCCTGGCAGGCCTGCTCTGGTACAGCCAGTTCTTCGGACTCAGCCTCGGCAAGGGCTTCCTCACCAACTACCCTGTCCTCATCACCTTCAGCTGGTGCATCCTCATGGCGCTCAACGTCACCTTCTCCAATGTCTGGGGAATCATCCTCAAGGAGTGGAAAGGGGGTTCAAAGAAGACGATCGCCGTGCTGGTCATAGGACTGGTCGTGCTGGTGTTCAGCACCTTCCTTCCCCAGTTGCTTGCGAACTGATCTCTAGTGCAGCTTAAGCCTGCACATGAGGCCGAGCTCTATGCGGTTCCTGTCGAAGGCCTGCAGACCTGAAGCCTCGGAGAAACTCACATGCCTTCCGATCCAGGCCAGATAGAACCTGAGGTTCTGGCCATCGAATGGATAGTACTCAAGTCCGCCCATGTAACCGGCGGACTTTCTGTAATTATGCAAGGGGGCCACGTCACGGACGCTGACGGTCTCGTACATTCCCTTCGCCCAGAGGTTCCACCCCTCTGCAAACTGCCATTCGGCCTTCACCACGAAAGATTTCTGGAACACATTCTCGAAACAAGGGTTGAATCCGTTCAGAAGGTACCTCGCGCCATCCTCGGAAGCATATTCCAAACGGTCGATGTCATCCCAGCAAGCCATGAAATCTCCGAATATCTGGAACTTCGGGAGGCATATCTTTTCACCACCAAGGATGAACCTGGACCAGGCGCCCTCTGCCATGGAGGCTGCCGCCACGCTCCATCTTCCGAGAAGCAGCCCGTCGAAGAAGGAACTGTTCCAGTTTAGGATGTACTCGAACGGGGCAGGGCTGTCGGAATAGGTACTGTGTGTGTCAGTGAAGCGGTCGTTGGAGGACGTGGTCATCATCGCCACAAATTCCTGGGTCGGTAGAGGCTGCCATGCCATCGTGATCCCCGCATGAAAGATCGACATCCTTTCCAGGTAGTCTGAATAATCATACACGAAGATCGGATTGAGCTCATATTCAAAGCCGCCATGGAACTGGCACTGCTTGCCTATCATGAAGGAGAGTTTGTCAGTTGCATGCCAACCTACCATCATGAAGTCGGTACCCTTGGAAAAATGGTCCAGGGTACCGGGTGTCATCGGCTTGGTGAGCTGCTGCCGGATGCGATAGAACAGTTTGTCCGTGAGGTTGCCCTTCATCTCCAGGCGAAGATCCTTGTTCTCGAAGCGGGACTGGGCAGGAGAAGGAGATACGGTTGCCGAAGCATTCGCATGCCAGTTGACATAGATGTTGAAAGGGCCGTCGTCCTGGGCGGAAAGCACTACCGATGAAAAGAGCAGTGCGATTATGGTTATCAGTCGTGTCATCTCTGTTATTGCGGACGCAAATATAGTACTTTTTGCAGAACCGAAAAACTTCATTAACTTTAACAGATATAACTATCTGCAAAAGATGATGAAAAGAATTCTGATCGCATCGCTTGTCGCATTCACGGCTTTCTGTCTGGGTGCTAGATGCGAGACAATTGACGGCTCGGACAGCAGGATTACGTACATAGGCAGGACGGCAGTAAAAGGCAGCAGCGTTTCCTTCGACTGGACAGGGGTCTACCTTCGTGTCAGATTCCAGGGCAATTCCCTGAGTGTCAAGGTTTCGGACTCCAAGAAAGACTACTACAACGTCTGGCTCGACTCCCCCATGACCCAAAAGGCTGACAAGGTCGTCGCCGTCCACGGCAGCGACTCGACCATCGTCCTGTTCAGCACCGAGGAACTTCAGGCAAGGTTCGGGAAGGACCGTAAAGCCTTGCGTGAGCCGCACCAGGTCATTATCCAGAAGCGTACGGAAGGATCGCAGGGAACAACAACCATCCATGAGTTCTCAACCGACGGAACCTTCCTCCAGGCAGATGCTCCGAAAGGCAGGGTGATCGAGTTCATCGGCGATTCCTACACCTGCGGCTACGGCACGGAGGCATCGAACACGGATCGCTTCTCCCCAGAAACCGAAAACCAGAATCTCACCTACGCCTGCGAGACTGCTCGATTCTTCGATGCCGAACAGATTGTCCTGGCTCATTCCGGTATGGGAATCTGCAGGAACTACAACGGACCTCTGACTGAAGACAACATTGTCGAGCACTATCTCCGGACTTTCGACCAGGATCCCGACATCGCATGGGACGCACATTCCAGCAGCATCAAACCGGACATGACAGTCATCTACATAGGTACCAATGACTTCTCGAGAAACATGCAGCCCTCGGAGAAGAAGTTCGTCGCCAACTACATCTCACTTCTCGAGGAAATCAAGGCCAATTACGGCGATGACCATCCAATCCTCTGCATCTCTCCAAAGCACGACTTCCTTCAGGTCACTTACATCAGGAAAGCCGTTGAGACCTGCGGACTGGCAAATGTCCACTTCCTCGGGCTCTCTAAGATTGTCCACAACGAGGTCAGCGACCTCGGAGCCGACGGCCACCCGAACTACAGCGGGCACACCAAGATTGCCTACACCGTAATTCCATGCATCTCCACCATCATGGGCTGGGAGATGACCGCCAAAGAAATCAAATAAGTATTCAGGAATATGACTACAGGTAAGAAAATTCTCCTTTGGACCCTGCTCGGCCTGATCCTGGCCGCAGGAATCTTCGTCTACTTCAGGTTCTATTTCGTCTTCGGAGACGGAGTCAAGGCCGGCGAGCTGAACCAGTTCACCTACAAGGGTTATGTCTGGAAAACCTATGAAGGCAAGATCATCCAGGCCGGATTCAAGGGATCAGCTCCCAAGACAGGCGGCAACGCTACGATCCAGTCCTACATCTTCGACTTCTCCGTTGCCGATGAAGAAGTCGCGAACGAACTTATGAGATGCAGCGGCAAGATCGTCGAGCTGCATTACAAGGAGTACCTTGGAGCACTCCCGTGGAGAGGCATGCAGAAGCATGTGGTCGACAAGATAATCTCAGTAACATCCACTGAATAATGAAACGTTTCTTAACATTGATCGCGCTCGCCCTGCCGGTGGCAGCGTTTGCGCAGACCGGGGTTGTGGCAACGCATCCCGAGAACAACGAGGGCAGGATGCTCACCATGGAAGAAGCCGTCATGGGCATGGGTACAAGACCCCAGGCGGTCGCTGCCATGTGGGTCGATGCCAACACCTATGTCTGCATGGAAGGCCGGGAAATGAAGGCCTACGATGCCATCACCGGAAAAGAAGTCGAATACAAGGCTGAAGGCCGCGGAGCCCAGGGTCCTATGCGAGGCGGAATGCGCGGAGCCATCCCCAACAAGAATGGCATCACTGCCTTCACCAAGGGCCAGAGCCTGTACATCAATGACAAGGGCACCGAAACCTGCGTCGCCCAGAATGAAAGCGACCAGATCACCTACGGCCAGAGTGTCAGCCGCAACGAGTTCGGAATCAACGGCGGAATCTTCTGGTCCCCCTGCGGAGGGAAGCTCGCATTCTACCGCAAAGATGAGAGCAGGGTGACTGACTTCCCTCTCCTCGACATCTCCACCAGGACCGGAACCTTGAAGAGCATCAAGTACCCGATGAACGGAATGGAAAGCGAGGAAATCAAGCTGGGAATATATGACCTGGATTCCAAGCAGACAGTCTGGTGCGACGTGACTGATTTCGGTTATGACCGCTACCTCTGCAACATCAGCTGGTCCCCGGACGACAGGTACGTCTTCATCCAGGTTCTTGACAGGACCCAGAAGCACATGAAGTTCAACATGTACAGGGCTTCTGACGGAGCCTTCGTCCGCACCCTCTTCACTGAAGACGACGACCGCTACGTGGAACCTTCGGATCCTGTGCGCTTCCTCAAGGATTCCTATTCATTCATCTACACGTCCAACGTGCGCGACGGCTACAGGAATCTCTACCTCTGCGACACCCTCGGCACCATCAGGCGCCTTACTTCCGTCGATGCCGACGTAGCTTACGTGACCAATGACGGAACCAACGTATTCTACACTTCTGCCGAAGTCTCCCCCGTCGAGAACCATCTTTTCAAGATCTCCGTCACCGGTCTCAAGGGCCGCCGCGGAGCAGAAAACCTTGCCAAGGCCAAGTTCGGCAAACCAGTGAGGCTCACTTCCGAGGAAGGCTGGCACAGCGTCACCCTCAGCGAGGACTGCAAGAAGTTCATCGACAGGTACAGCAGCTTCAACGTACCTTCCGTGACCCAGGTAAAGACCACCGACGGCAAGCTTCTCCGCGAAATCGGAAGGGCCGACGATCCTCTCAAGGCTTTCAAGACCGGAAAGATCATGCTCGGCACCGTGAAGAGTGCTGACGGACAGTACGACAACTGGTACCGCCTCTTCCTCCCGGCCGACTTCGATCCTGCCAAGAAGTATCCCGTCCTCCTCTACGTCTACGGCGGTCCCCACTCACAGCTTGTGAAGGACAGCTGGCTCGGAGGAATCAGCATGTGGGAGCTCCTGATGGCCCAGAAGGGCTGCATCGTCTACATCCAGGACAACCGCGGAACCCAGAACAGGGGTGAGGAATTCGAAAAGGCGATCCACCGTCACTGCGGCCAGAACGAGATGGCGGACCAGATGGTAGGTATCAACATGCTCAAGTCCCTCCCCTTCGTGGATTCCGAAAGGATCGGCGTCCATGGTTGGAGCTACGGCGGTTTCATGACGATTTCACTGATGACCCACTATCCGGAAACCTTCAAGGTAGGAGTAGCCGGTGGCCCTGTCATCGACTGGAAATGGTACGAGGTGATGTACGGAGAGCGCTACATGGACACTCCCGAGACTAATCCTGAAGGTTTCAAGCAGACCAGCCTTATCGAGAACGCCACGAACCTCAAGGGCAAACTCCTCATCTGCCAGGGTGCCATCGACAACACCGTGGTCTGGGAGCACAGTCTCAGTTTCGTGCAGAAATGCATAGAGAACAACATCCAGCTGGACTACTTCCCCTATCCACGTTCAGAGCACAACGTAGGAGGCAGGTGGAGGATCCACCTGATGGACAAGGTCACGGATTACTTCGACCTCTATCTATAAAGAAAAATACTTCCTTATTCTGAAATCGGCTCGTACTTCGGTGCGAGCGATTTCATTACTACCCAACCGATAAGGTAGGCTACGGCGCAGTAGCAGAAGATGATGAAGTAGCCGGCGGGCTTGCCTTCGAATCCCATGAAGTGCATGTTGGACTCGCCGGCATAGACGAACAGGTGTCCGGCCACTTTTTGGAACAGGAAGGAACTGATGCAGATCACGGGGAACCAGGGCGAGATGTTTCGAGAGGCTGGGCGAAAGCATAGACAATCGCAAATACAGCGGCGATGTTACCGTAATTGATTTCGTTCCAGTGGACTTCGGGCTTGATGAATTCATCCCAAGTGAGCTACAGTACCTGACGGTCCAGATAGTTGACCGTGGTGGCGAAAAAGATCATGGCACAGATAACCCACCTGTAATTGGTCATTTTCTCTTTGTTCATGATCAGTGGCTGATTGGTTCACAAATATACAAATTAAAATATCTACCATTCCCATTGTAAATCCGCGGAAAATCGTAAATTTGTGCAGAGACACTCTAACTGAATCATAGTCAACAACCAAATCAATAAAACAATGGCTTTTTCTTTAAATGACATCATCAAGCAGCAGGTCAGCTCTGCCGTAGGCGGCATCGAGATCCCTGCCGCAGTCAAGAACCAGGTTCTTGGCGGTCTTTCCGATTCCATCCTCGGCAGCCTCACCCAGACTGCAACCAAGGCCGGTGGCATCAACATCATCAAGGACCTCTTCGGCGGCAAGACTCCTGTCGAGAGCAGCCCGGTCACCCAACTGGCAGGCAACCTGTTCAACACAAACGTCCTGAAGAAATTGGGACTTGGAGCCGTCCTTGGAACAGCCCTCACAAAACTCATCCCCAACATCCTGGGAGGAGTGACCAAGGTGTTCAAGGATCAGAACGGTGACGGCAAGGTCGACATGAACGACATCCTTATCGCTCTCGGAGGTTCGGGACTCGGCAAGGGAATCGTCTCAAGCGTGCTTGGCGGTCTTTTCGGAAGGAAGTAAGACTACAAAGGTCTGACGACCTTGATTCCAGAAAGGTTGGAACGGGAGCTGACGTATTCTTCAATCGTCTGTCTGTCGATTTCAACCTTTCCGTCTTTCTGGGAGGCATGGATGAAACCCACCCGGCCATCCTTGACATAAGCGATTGCAACATGGGCTATGTCCAGCCCCTTGACATTGGAGACATAACAGATTATGTCTCCTGTTTTTATCCCAGCAGCAGCCGATGCTACCTTGGACTTGGGGATAAAAGTCATCGGCTCCTTGTTGAGAGCTTCCTCAATCTCCGTTATCTTCTTGAGGTCAAGAGCAGCCCTCGGGATGTTGTCCGCATCCACCAACTGCTTGTAGCTCTTGTAGTTCTGCGACATGAAGTTGATCGGATGATCGTTTACCTCACCTCCGAGTTCCAGGGTGATGTCTTTGAGGACGCCTTCCTGACGGCGGATCCATTCAGTCGTGTAATGAATCCTGTCTCCGTAGGTGTACGGAGGTTTACAGCGATACCTCGTGCGAGCAACATGGGAGGCATAGTCCTCGAACGACGATGATCCATCCCGGACGGTCAGGGCGAGATTGAGGCATGTTTCCACAAAGAGTATGCAGTCCGTCTTAGTAAGGTAGATCCTTAGCTGTTCATGAATAGGATCCTCCTCCAGAGTGCCTGCGACATAGGGCGTGCCCATAAGTTCCATGGCAGCCCTTACCATGAGTTCAGGTACAGGGAAATCCTTCCCTGCTCCGGACTCGGACAGGAGTGACTTCATCACTTTCTCAGCCAAGGCACGGTCTGCTCCGGTTGTTATGTACTTCTGTCCGAAAGAAAACTGGCAGGACAGCATGGCAAATAGCGCCATGAGAAGGGTCATTATCCTTTTCATGACGCTAAAATAAGCAATTATTCCCGATTATTCTCCCGATTTGTCCTCAGTCTTGTCGATTGCACATCCGAACAGGAAGGCAGTTCCGTTACCCCGCTCATCATCAGCTGAAGCATTGTAGACGAAAGTGTCATCAAGTCCATTGAAAATCACGAAGTTGCCGCCGACATCATCAATCGTGGTGGAAAATGCGTCGTAAATGTCAGTGAACACCACCGGTTCCTTCCATGAGATCCCGGTCTTGGAATCGATCAGGGAACCGTTGAAGAATCCCTTGGCCCTGAAAACGGAGAAGGACGTTGAAGGCCTGTTGGATAAATCCTTGTAACGGCAATAGTCATAAATGAACCGGTCGTCCTCCCATCTGCCGCTGTAACCGTCTGCCACCTCGAGGGCATCGATCGCTCCCCAGTCAAGTTCGAAAGTCAGCGTAGTATGCCCGCTTTTCCAGACATAGGAAGCCTTCCTGACATTCGATGGAAACTGTGTGATCGACGGAATATGTACCTCCTTGACCTCGTCTGAAACGACCAGTCCATAGTCCGGCTTGTAACTGGCTTTCAAAAGAGTCCCCCTGTTGAAATAAGTGAATGTGTCGTACACTCCGATCACTTTGGGATTCTCTCCGTCACCGAAGGAAGGCGAAGCGAACCACTCCTCTCCGACTGCCCTCGCAAAGCCGGGAACATCACCTTCAAACAGGTTGGCCATCGTGCTGAAGCATTCAAGTATGTCAGAATCCGTTGAAGAAGCCGGCGGCAGCTTGTTCGACACACCGGATGCCGTTTTATACTTCTTTCTGAGGAAGAGGGCCGCACCTTCATTGCGGTAGTACTTGTAGACATCAGGTACATTGTGAGCGAATCCTACTCCCCTGTAATCATCTACATAGCCACTCTGGTAGTTCTGGAGAAAAGCAGTATCCTCCATCATCCCTTCGACAATCCTGTGGATTTCATACCTGACAATCGAATTCCTTTTCCGGAGGGCGCCACCGATCAGTGTCATCTCCAGATCGACCTGGTACGGGACCTTGCATGTGGAAGCGATCCTCTCAGGCTCTGCCACGACTGTCTCGCCGAAAGAGAATGAAGAGGGTTTCACACCTGAACTGATGTCGTCCGGATCGTCGGCTGCAGACGGGGCCCCGGCGTACCATTCCGGTAGTTCGGATCTTGTAAGATAGATGTAACCCGAAGAGTCTGAAGTCTTGGTGTAGGTCCTGCTACCGTCCATGGTAGTGAAGGTTACCTCGCATCCTGGAATGATGACCGGGCCCGGGCCCGTCACGATGAATGCGGCTCCGCCGGAGAAAGGATTGACATATTCATAGGAAGTCGCGCCGCCGGAAGTGACGCTCAGCGCTATTACCGGGGCCACGTTGTACTTGTCCTTGTCCACCCGTTCGGTGTACAAGGTGTCTGCAACGGACACTGTTCCACTGACTCCGTCTTTGCCATCCTTGCCATCCTTTCCGTCTTTACCATCCTTTCCGTCTTTACCATCCTTTCCGTCCTTGCCGTCGTGACCGTCACTGCCGGAAAGATATTCATAAAAGTCCTCGATGGAGATAGCATCATCAGGCCAGGTCGGATAGTCCTCCAGGTCGTACACCCCGTTGCCGGGATTGGGCAGACCGTCTTCCGAGGTGACGTCGGCCACCCAGAGTTCATAGGCTGAAAGCCCGTTTGCCGGAACACCTGTATCTTCTTCCTCAATCCACCAATTCCCATTGTCTCCGACATACGGGCACCAGCCTTGTTCTCCCTGATCACCTTTCGGGCCCTGGGCAGGGACCTCCAAGTCTTGGGGATCACCGTCAACTACGATCCACCAGTTGCCGTTTTCACCAATGTAAGGAGTGCTGCCATCCTCTCCGTCCGATCCTGAAAGGAAATCGTAGAAATCCTTCTCCGAAACCCTCTCAGTGTCCCATTGGGTTCCTGGATTCTTCGGGTCTTCGACTCCTGTGAGGACATATTCACGCCATAGTTCGTAGGCAGACTGTCCATCCTTGCCGTCACGGCCGTCCTTCCCTTTAAGATACTTGAAGTAGTCGTCCACTCCGGTCCCTCCGTCCCAGTCTGCGATCTGATGGTCTTTCACGCAGGAGACCCACAATTCATAGGCTGAGAGTCCGTCCTTGCCTGCCACTCCCTGAATACCCTGCTCTCCCTGTGGACCACGCGGAAGAGTCACTTCCAGCGAGTTGCAGGACGTCGCCAGGACAAAAGCTCCCATGAGCAGGGAAGCTAATGATAAGAATTCGTTTTTCAGGCTTTTAGGTATTATTGATTGTTTTTGAGATATTTCCACAGAAGCTCCCAGGTGATTCTTTCCAGAACGACCTTCCTGTCCCCTCTCCTGATTTCATCCGTTTCATTCCCCGGCACTACAGCCGTCCTCTTGCCAAAGCCCCTGAAGCATAGTCTGGATTCAGGAATTCCCCGGGCCACAAGGGCATCGAAGACTGCCTTCGCACGGGCTGCAGACAGCTTTTCGTTATAGGCATCGCTGCCTCTTGCGTCAGTGTGTCCGGAGATAAGGAAACGATCCTCAGGACAGAGGTCCAAGATCCTTGCTACCTCGTCCAGGACAGTCTTGCTGTCCTCCGTGAGATCAGCCTTGTCAAAGTCGAAAGTCACGTTGTCCATCAGGCTCGCAAGCGTTCTGTCGACGGGTACTTCCTTGTAGACCTCCCGTACCGTCTCAACCGGAATTTCCTTCACAACCTCCTTGACAACTTCCTTTTCCACGATTCTCTCAACCGTGAGAGGCTCCTCGAATGAAGAATGCTTGCCTGAGCCACCAAGCCGGAACACAAGCCCCGCAGTTCCCAGGGCGAAATTGGCTCCCTTTGAGCCGATGGATCTTAGATAGTTCCCCTCGATACGGATCCCGATCCTGTTGCTGATCCATCCGACAAGACCGACTCCCGCGGACAGAGGAAAGTAAGTGTCAGTGTCAAAAGTACTTCCTTTGTTCCAAGAGTCTTCGGCCTTCCAGAGCCCTTCCTTCGTGACATCTCCTTCGAAATTGCCCCAGAAGGCTGTCGGGAAGTTCTTGTGGTAATAGTTTGCCCCTATCCTCAGATAAGGTTGCACCCATTCGTTCCCAAGGGGCGGACGGATCTGGAGTCCGGGCCCCGCAAGAATTGAGAATCCCTGCTTGAGCGCTCCTGAATCATGGTATCTTGCGAAGCCGAGAGTGCCGTGGGCATCCAGATAGAGCCAAGGATTCAGTTCGTAAGCCGCGTAGAGGTCCGTACCTCCGTACAGGAGTTTTTCCTCGAGCTTGAACACATAGTCTCCCCCGGGTGTCTGATGGAAGTCGGAAAGGACAGTACGCGTGTGGTTGAAGGCTGAACCGCCCAGGCCCAGTTCAAAGGAATGTGGCCTTTGCTGAGCATGAGATTGGGTCGGAGCCAGAAAGATGATGGCCATAGCCACCAGAATGAGTTTGTCTTTCATAAGTTCAGATTATCTATTGATTTGATGAAGTTTCACTTGACTGAGCAGTCTGAAAGGTTCTTGAGTCCGGGGATCCCATAGTAAGAAGCTTCGATGTCTCCCCTCAGGTAGACCTTCCGGCCAAGAAGATCAGGATTGTCCACCAGGTTGAGCACGTCACGGAAGGTCCCCTTCGTCAGCTGTACGGACATGCAAGATGCTTTTTCGCTGGCTGATGACCTGGATGCTATGGCAAGGCATGTCCTGGATTCGAACGGAGGCTCGAAGCGTATCCCGTTCTTGTTGGATGACAGATCACCACCGACAATGTAGCCACAGACCCAGACTCCCTTCTCCCCGGCATGTTCCTTAGCCTGAGCCACACTGTAGGCATTGTCCATGGTCACGCCTGCATCTGAATCAGAAGAGCCCATCTCCCACTCATCCTCGGTCCACGTCCGAAGAGTATCTACAGTGATGGAAACTTCCGTGGAGGTACCGGCCGAAGGATCCGAGACTGCAGGGCAGGCTATCCCAAGGGTGAGCATGTCCCGGGCCTCCAGGTTCCGGGTCAGAAGCTGGACTGCAGAACCTCCGTCCTTTAGGCAGACCGTGAGGTTTCCAGGCTTGAAGAAGCCCGTTCTATCAAGGGAATTGCCGTAGTCGAGGTCTCCTTCCGCAGACGACACGTACAGGCTTCCATCAGGATAGGATACCTGGAAATCAGGTGATGGCCTCAGCCTGAGTCCGCAGTTCAGCTGTGAACACTGCAGAAGCACCCTGGTAGCCGCACCAGCTTTGACGACCACTGCCTGTTCGTCCCCGAACTGAGGAGCATCGAACTCCGGTTTTGAAAACTTCCTGGAAACTGCACTTACTGTGTAGGTGCCAGGATTGACGAGCATTGACTCCGGAGAATTGCCGTAACTGCCTTCATAAAGTACTTCGCCTGCGGAATTGGAGACCTTGAGGATGAATGAATCCGTGTCTGGGATCTCCAGGACCGACCTTGTCGGCATGGACGGGGAGAAATTCCAGCACAGGGTGCCCTGTGCACTATCCCCCGGCATCTTGTTGCACGAATAAAAAACCGTGCCTGACAAGAAGATGAGTCCGGCAAACAGCCGGAACAGCTTTGATTGAGGAATCTTCATAGTTTCAAGTTTAAGCGGACGGCACCGTTGCCTTCCATCCGCAAAGCTACGAAGCCTGATCGAGAGTGAAATTAAAAAACGTAAAAAGATGCAGGAATAATCAGAAATTTATGATTCTGCCGTCGGGAACCCCCTATAATTCACGAGGCAATCGCAGTCACTGCGATCGCCCCGCTACTTAACCTAAACTTAAACTATGAAAAACTTCGTGACAAAAATAAAAAAAGTTTTAATAATAAAAAACATCATGAGGATTTTTTTTAATTATTGTTGTGTCTAGAAAGAAGTTCCCTCTCCAGATCAGCCATTCCGACCCCCATCTGTTCATTGAGTACCAGAAGGTGATAAAGGAGGTCTGATGCCTCATAGATATACCGCTCCTTATCGCCCGTAGCTGCTTCGAGGATAGTTTCCACTGCTTCCTCCCCGACTTTTTGGGAAATCTTCTTCACGCCTTCCTCAAAGAGACGTGTAGTGTAATGTCCTTCAGGCATGATCTCGTGCCGGTTCCTTATAACTTGCTCGAGACGGGCGAGGAATCCTTCCTCAGGAGGAGTGTCAAAACATGACACGGTTCCGCGGTGACAGGTCGGACCGTCGGGCCTCGCCATGATCAGCAAGGTGTCCGAATCACAGTCAGGAAACATACTTTCGACATGCAGGTAGTTTCCGCTGGTCTCCCCTTTGGTCCACAGGACACCCCTGGAACGGCTCCAAAAAGTCACCAGCCCGGTTTCCAGGGTTCTTTCATAGGCCTGTTCATTCATGTATCCGAGCATCAGGACCTTCCGCGTGACGCTGTCCTGGATGATCGCAGGGACCAGCCCTTCACGGCTTTTTTGAAAATCAAGTTCAATCTTTTCCATATCTTCAGTTATCATATTCTTACTTTTATCCCTTTCGAAACCAGGAAATGCTTCAATTCCGGAATCGTTATTTCTCCATAGTGGAATATGCTGGCTGCCAGGGCAGCATCCGCCTTTCCTTCGGAAAGGACCGCCGCAATGTCTTCCGCACTTCCGGCCCCGCCTGAAGCTATCACCGGGATCCGCAGGAGACTGTTCAATTCCGAAAAAACATCGCAAGGATAGCCTTGGCGCGTCCCGTCATGATCCATGGAGGTGAACAGGATCTCCCCCGCCCCCCTTTCCTGGACCTCGGAAGCCCAGATGAACAGTTCCCTGCCGGTCGCGAACCTGCCCCCGCCTGACATGGCCATCCAACGGTCTCCGGACTTCCGTGCATCTATCGCAACGACCACGAACTGGCTCCCGAAATGCGATGCGATCTCATCTACCAGAGAGGGATTCCTAAGCGCTGCGCTGTTCACGGTGATCTTGTCAGCACCGGCCTCCAGCATCCTGCCTGCATCCTCAAGGGAAGATATTCCTCCACCGACCGTGAAAGGAATATCGATACGTTCGGAGATCGCCTTCACCAGTCCCACGAAGGTCTTCCTCCCTTTGACCGTGGCGCTGATGTCAAGATAGACAAGTTCATCCGCTCCTTGCGAAGCGTACCTGGCCCCTAGTTCCACTGCATCACCGACCTCCCTGAGTCCCAGGAAGTTGATGCCCTTGACCGTCCTGCCGTCCTTGACGTCCAGGCACGGAATTATCCTTTTGGCTACCATGACGGGATCTCCTCCAGTTTTATTCTTCCCTCGTAAAGGGCCTTACCGACGATGACCTTTCCTATTCCGATGCTTTCAAGGGCCCTTATGTCTTCAATGCATCCCACTCCTCCGCTTGCGGTCAATGAGATGTCCGGAAAAGCTTTTATCAATTCCTCATAAAGGCTCAATCCAGGCCCGCAGAGCATGCCGTCACGCGATATTTCCGTCACTATCACTTTACGGAGCGCCGGAAGGAAAGAACTTATCAAAGTGAATATGTCAATTCCGCCATTTTCCGTCCACCCACGGACAGAAACTTCCCGGCCGCGGACATCAGCTCCAAGCACGATCCTTTCAGGGCCGAATTCTTCAAGGAGCCCTGCAAAAAGCGAAGGATCCTTGACTGCCATTGTCCCGAAGATGACCCGGCCTGCTCCTGCATCAAGGACGGACTTGACATCCTCCCTGGTCTTGATGCCACCACCCCATTCTATTTCAGCGCGGCTTCCCCTAGAAACCATTTCCAGGACATCGAGATTGACGGGATGACCCTCCCTGGCGCCGTCAAGGTCGACAATATGGATCGACCTGAGTCCATGGTCCAGGAAGACGGAAACCATCTCCGCAGGGCTGGCTTCATAGGAAGTCTTCCTGGAGAAATCACCCTGGGAAAGGCGTACGCACCTCCCATCTATCAGATCTATTGCCGGTATTACCTGTATCATAATGAAAGAAAGTTATGTAGGAGTCTGGCTCCGTCCGAACCGCTTTTTTCCGGATGGAACTGGGTCCCGAAGAAATTATCCTTGCAAAGGGCAGCGCTGAAAGGGACTGAATGCTCCGAAGCTGCGACAGTGCAATCGCATATTCCTGCATAATAGGAATGCACGAAATACATGAATGTACCCTCAGCCAATCCATCGAAAAGAGGAGACTTCAGCCCGGTCAGGCTGTTCCAACCCATGTGCGGAATCTTGACTGAAGGATCACCAGGGATGAAACGGACGACATCGGTATCGAATATTCCCAGACCGACAGCATCGCCCTCCTCGCTGCCTCGGCACATAACCTGCATGCCAACGCAGATCCCGAGCACAGGACATTTCAAGGACGGGATCACCGAATCAAGCCCCAGGAATCGAAGGCTGGCAAGGGCGACGGAAGCATCTCCGACTCCGGGAAGCAGGACCCTGTCAGCAGACATCAGCAATTCCGGATCGGAGGTAAGCTCCCACTCTGAAACTCCAACACGCCTGAGTGCATTTATCAACGACCGGACGTTGCCGGCATCATAATCTACTATCGCTATCATAACACGCCTTTGCTGCTGGGCAGGTCAAATCTGAACAGGTCCCTCCTGACCGCTGAACGAAGAGTCCTTGCGAAAGCCTTGAACACGGATTCAGCAAGATGATGATTGTTTTCGCCTCGCGCCTGGATGTGAAGGTTGCATTTCATTGCGCAGCAGAGAGACTGGAAAAAATGTTCGAACATCTCAGTGGGCACATCTCCGACATATTCCCTGGTGAACGGGACATCCCAACGGAAATCGATCCTGCCGCCAAGGTCCATCAGCACCATGGCATCACAGTCATCCATCGGCAGGACGAAACCGTAACGTCCGATCCCTCGGCGATCCCCGAGAGCCTCAAGGAGGGCTTCTCCAAGAGTGATCGCGACATCCTCAATCGTGTGATGCTCATCGACTTGAAGGTCTCCCCTCGCCTGGACTTTAAGGGAGATTCCTCCATGGTGGGGGATCTGGTCCAGCATGTGGTCGAAGAAATCCAGCCCTGTGCTGATTGAAGATTCACCGTTGCCATCCAGATCCACTTCCACCCTGACTGCGGTTTCTCCGGTTACCCGTTCACGTACAGAACGCCGTGGGCCTGACTTCAGGATGCCCTGCAGGAAAGAGCCTTCAGGATCGGCCGTCGCTCGGTTGGAAACAGCTTTCCCTGAATAGCTTTCAAGGGATCTGATCATGGCGGTATTCTCCTCCGGCGATCCGACCGTAAGTCTCAGGGCCTTTCCGCATCCTGGAGTGGCCGACCTGTCCCTGACAATTATTCCATCCTTCAACAGATGGCTGTAAAGGCCTTTGGGATCCGTAGTCTGGACGAGTAAGAAATTGGCGTCACTAGGGAAAACCTTCGTAATGCAATCCATGTCCGAAAGGACCGAAACCAGCCGGCGGCGCTCAGAACGGATCGTCGCAACTTCAGCCTCAACCCGCTCCTGATCGATAAGTGAAAGCGCCAGGGACAAGGTGTCGGAGCCAATGTTATAAGGGTAACGGACCTTATCGAACATCCTGACCACTAAAGGATAAGCCACTGTGATCCCTATCCTGAGACCGGCGAGCCCGTAAGCTTTCGAAAGCGTCTGGAGGACGATCAGGTTGGAATATTCATTGACAAGGCCGGCCATCGAGCCCCTCTCGGAGAAATCCACATAAGCCTCGTCCAGTACCACCATTCCGCCGAAGCCTTCGAGCAGCCTTCGGATGTCGCTTTCCGGGAAGGAATTGCCAGTGGGATTGTTCGGAGAGCAGATGAACATGAGTTTCGTGAAACCGTCGGCTGCCTCAAGAAGCTCTGCTACAGGCAGGGAAAAAACTTCTCCAAGCATTACCATCCTTCGCTCCACCCCGTTCATGTCGGCACAGACCGAATACATCCCGTAACTTGGTGACATTATCACGGCATTGTCCACTCCAGGATTGCAGAAAACCCTGTAACACAGATCTATGGACTCATCACTTCCATTCCCGAGGAAGACGGTTTCCTTCCGGAGTCCCTTGATTGCGGTCACCTTCTCAAGCAGGGCATCGCGCCTGCTTCTTGAAGGATAGCGGTTCAGCCCCTTCCTCTCAAAGGGATTCTCATTGGCGTCCAGGAGGATGCCGATCTCTCCCTGATACTCGTCACGGGCTGTTGAATATGGTTCCATGGAAAGGATGTTCCCGCGCACCAGGCGCTCCACGTCTTTGGCATTCATCTTATTCATTGTTTTCACCGATTCTGTAACGCACCGCATCCGCATGGGCCTTAAGACCCTCTGCCTCAGCCATCTTGATTATTCCGGGGCCTATGCGTGACAGGCCTTCACGAGAAAGGGACTGATAAGAGACAGCATGCATGAAGCTTTCCACTCCGATCCCGCTCCAGGAAGAGGCCAGTCCGACTGTCGGGAGGATGTGGTTTGTACCGCTGGAATAGTCGCCCGCACTCTCAGGAGAGTAATTTCCAAGGAATACACTTCCGGCTGCGGTCACCATCTTGGCAGCGTTTTCCGGCTCTGAGACAGACAGGATGAGATGCTCGGGAGCATAATAGTTGGCAAACTCCATCTGCTTTTCAAGTCCCTTCATGACCAGAATCCTGCTGTCCGCAAGGGACTGCTCGATTACCTCACGGCGAGGAAGGGTCTCCTTCTGCTTCTTGATCTCGGACTTGACTGCCTGGGCGAAAGAATAGTCTTCACAAATGAGCAATGCCTGGCTGTCGCAACCGTGCTCGGTCTGGGAGAGCATGTCGGAAGCCACGAAACGCGGATTGGCGCTGTCATCAGCCACGACCATTACCTCGGAGGGGCCTGCAGGCATGTCTATGGCTATTCCGTCGCGACAGACCAACTGCTTGGCTTTAAGGACATAACGGTTGCCGGGACCGAAGATCTTCGAAACTTTCCGAATAGTTCCGGTACCATAGGCCATGGCGGCTATTGCCTGCGCTCCGCCGACCTTGTAGACTTCATCCATTCCACACACCCTGGCGGCATAGAGGATGGCAGGTTCGATGGTTCCTTCCTTGGAAGGAGGGGTGCAGATGATCCTTTCACGACAACCAGCAATGCCAGAAGGGATTCCGAGCATCAGGACTGTCGAGAAAAGCGGAGCCAGGCCCCCGGGGATGTAAAGTCCTATCCTCGGCAACGGGAGGAAGCGCCGGCGGCAGATGATTCCTCCGCCATCATTCCAAGTAATGTCCCTCGGGATTTCGAGCTCATGGAAGGCCCGTATCCTGGAAGCTGCCTCGAGAATGGCCTCTTTCAAGTCCTGAGGAACCGCATCGACCGCATCGTCAAACTCCAGAGGAGTGACTTTAAGGTTGTCCGGTACGACTCCTTCCACCTCGGAAATGACATTTACCAGGGCGGCATCACCTCCGTCCTTTACAGCCCGGAGGATCTCAGAGACCCTCCAATTGATCGTCGCATCATCGCGGTTTACCCTTCGGGCCAGGAAAGGCCATTGCTCCCTGGCCGGTTCTACATATATTCTCATGGTCAGTCAATTACTTTATCTACATTCAGGATCAGGATTCCCTCAGCTCCGGTCTTCTTAAGGCTTTCAACAGTAGCCCACAACGAGGAGTCATCGACTACGGAATGGACGGAGCACCAGCCTTCCAGAGCCAGCGGCATCACGGTCGGGCTGCGCATGGACGGAAGCAGGGCCATCGCCTCAGAAAGTCTTTCCGAAGGGATGTTCATAAGGATGTATTTCTTCCCCCTGCTTTCCTGGATGGCATCGAAACGGAAAAGGATCGAATCGAGCACCGGCTTGTTCTCAGGCAGGAGGTCTTTCCGGCATACGAGCACCGCTTCACTCTCCAAAACGGTCTCAACCTCTTTCAAGCCGTTGGAGACCAAGGTGCCGCCGGATGACACGATGTCGAATATTGAATCTGCGATTCCTGCTGCAGGAGCGATCTCAACGGAGCCTCTGATCTCCCTGATGTCTGAAGAGACGCCCTTTGAAGAAAGGAAGCGACGCAGGATCGACGGATAGGAAGTTGCTATCGACTTCCCCTCGAACCATTCCAGACCAGGATATTCCACACCCTTGGGGATTGCGAGAGAGAGGCGGCATTTCCCGAAACCAAGCCTCCGGATAACTTCCACGTCGGCCTGGGTTTCGGCGATCTCGTTGTAGCCCACGATTCCGATGTCTGCGGAACCGTCTGCTACCACACCCGGGATGTCGTCATCCCGAAGATAAAGTAATTCCAACGGGAAATCGGATGCCTTGCCGAGGAACTTCCTCTTGGAGTCATCTACGTTTATTCCCGCATCTTTAAGAAGCCGGAGGCTCTCTTCATTGAGCCTTCCCTTGGATTGGACAGCTAATCTGATCATACCGATAAAAACAAAAATCGGCTTGCCGGGTCCGGCAAGCCGATGTAATACTCTATTGAAACAATTACACCATCACTTACCAGGCCTGTCCGGTCCGGGAATGATGATGCTTATGGGTTGATGCAAAGTTCATTTCGACTGCAATATACGACTATTTTTCAATTATGCAAGACGAATTTTTGCATATTTCAGCAGGAGGATTTTTTCACCGTATTCATCAAAAACGATTTTAGCCTTGAGATCCGGGACCGCACCGGTGATCTGGAGTATCTTCCCGAAACCGAAGCGGTTATGCTCGATCCGCTGTCCGACTTTAAGCTCGGTCATCGCCACTGGTGTGAACTCGGCATCAGGAATCTTCGGAGGCAGCGGACGGTTCTTCAAGGCCTCACGGCTGACGGATGAAGTCGGAACGGCCGGCTGGCGCTCCACCTTCTGCTGCCGTCCCGGCAAATACTGCACTCCACCTGTGGACATTCCGAAGCGGGTGGCCGGCTTTGCCATTCCCCTGCCGGAACCGAAGCCCCTGAAAGGTCTCCTGAATCCGAAATCGTCGTCATCATCATCCGAGGCATCAAAGTCATCATCCCTCAGCGGGTTGGAAATGTACTGCTGGTCTATCTCCCTTATGAAACGGCTCGGAGAATTGGACTCATGCTTTCCATTACGCATCCTGGAACTGGCGTAAGACAGCCAGACAACCTTCTTGGCCCTGGTCATGGCGACGTAGAAGAGCCTGCGCTCTTCCTCGATGTCGTTCTTGGAAGCAAGCATGCCACCGGAGGGGAAAAGATTCTCCTCAAGGCCTGCTACGATGACATAAGGGAATTCAAGTCCCTTTGCGGAGTGCACTGTCATCAAGGCGATCTTGTTGTTGGTGTCATCCCCGTCCTCGATGTCGACATTGGTCAGCAAGGAGACATTCTCGAGGAATTCTCCCAAGGTGACCAGAGGGTACTGGACTTCCTCTCCTTCTACATACTGTCCGTCAGCCTGAAGGTCCTCAAGATACTCTTCCTGCCGCTCTTCCTTGAACTGGAGGATGCTGTTGAGGAGTTCCTCGACGTTGGAGGCACGGGACTGGCCCTCGATGGAAGTGTCCGCCTTGAAATGGGCATAAAGCCCGCAGGCCGATGAAAGTGCAGTCGCAAGTTCCTGCGCATCTGCAAAAGGAGCCTTGGCGGCGAACTCGGAGATCATGTCACAGAAAGACCTGATCCTCGCCACGGCCGGAGCCTTCAGGCCGAACTCCGCGAACATTTCTGAATATGCGGCCTTGAACATGGAAGTACCCAGTTCGCGGGCCATGGCGGCAAGAGCGCCAAGGGAAGTGTCTCCGATTCCCCTGGCGGGCATATTCACGACTCTCTTGAAAGATTCGTCGTCGTTGACGTTCACCACCAGCTTGAAATAGGCCATCATGTCCTTCACCTCAGCCCGCTCGAAGAATGAATTGCCCGAATAGATCACATAGGGAAGGTTCCTCCTTCTTAGGGCTTCCTCAATCGCCCTGGACTGGGAATTCGTACGGTAGAGAATGGCGAAATCCTGGTACCTGGCATGGTCAGCCTGCATGCGCGAGATGATCTCTGAGGCGATCCTGATGGCCTCCTCCTGCTCCGAAAATGAATGCAGGATGCTGATCTTTTCTCCCTCTCCGCCGACTGCCACACAAGTCTTTGGGATCCTGTCCTCATTCTTGGCAATCAGCGAGTTGGCGGCATCGACGATGTTCGCAGTCGAACGGTAATTCTTTTCCAGGCGGAATACCTTGCAGTCAGGGTAATCTTTCTTGAAATTCAGGATGTTCTCGATCCTGGCCCCACGGAACGCGTAGATCGACTGGGAGTCGTCACCGACAACGCAGATGTTCCTGTGGAAGGCGCCGAGCCTGCGCAGGATAACGTACTGCGCGTAGTTGGTGTCCTGGTACTCGTCCACAAGGATGTAGTCGAACCTTGAAGAAATGGATTTCAAAGCCTCCTGGTTGTCCCTAAGCAGGATGTTCATGTTCAGGAGGATGTCGTCGAAGTCCATGACCCCGGAGTTGCGGCACTTGGCGGCATACAGGGAATAGATGTCGCAGATCTTCGGCTTCCTGGCGGCAGTGTCCTTCTGGACTGCCTGGAGATTGTTCCTGTAGGCTGATGCCGTGACAAGGTTGTTCTTCGCGAGGGAGATCCTGGCCAGGACATCCCGGGGCTTGTAGACCTTGTCATCCAGCTGGAGTTCCTTGATGCATGCCTTTATGGCACTGGTGGAATCGCTGGTGTCGTAGATGGTGAAATACTCGGGGTAGCCTATCGAAGCGGCATATTCCCGGAGGAATCTTATGAACACTGAATGGAAGGTACCCATGCAGAGCTTCCATGAATTCTTCCGCCCCACCATGAGCCCTATCCTCTCCTTCATCTCCCCGGCCGCTTTCTTGGTGAAAGTCAGCGCCATGATCCTTGACGGATCGCCTCCCCTGGCAAGGATGCAGGCTATCCTGCTGGTCAGCACCCTTGTCTTTCCCGACCCCGCGCCGGCCACTATCAGGACCGGTCCGTCTATGTTGCTGACCGCCTCTCTCTGCTCCGCGTTCAGCCCCTCGTACAGTACTTTCTCAATGTTTTCCATAATGGCACGAAAATACGGAATTTTTCCCGAAAAAATGAGTACATTTGCAAGTTATAACACGCTTATACAACCAACACAATTTATAATGTCAAACAACATCGTATTGAAAAAGGGTTTGGACATTCCGATCGACGGAGTGGCGGCCCTCGAAACAATTAAGACGGTCACGCCTGATGTTGTCGCTGTGAAACCCACTGATTTCAAGGGTTTCGCTCCAAGACTCCTCGTCAAAGAAGGCGACAAGGTGCTCGCGGGATCACCTGTTTTGGCAGACAAACAAAACCCTGACATCCTCCTGACATCTCCGGTGAGCGGAACCGTCCAGGAAATTTCCAGGGGCGACAAGAGAAAAGTCCTCGCAGTCGTCATCAAGGCTGACGGAAGCAACGGCTCCGTCGACTTCGGCAAAAAGGATCCCAAGGCTATGGGCTCCGAAGAAGTCAAGGAGACTCTTCTCAAGAGCGGTTTGTGGCCATCAATTATCCAGAGGCCTTACGGTGTCATAGCCAACCCGGCACTGACTCCCAAGGCTGTTTTTGTTTCTGCTTTCAGCACGGCTCCTCTTGCCGCGGATGCTGAGTTCGCATTCAAGGATGACTTCCAGGCCATCCAGGCTGCAGTCACGGCAGTTTCCAAGATCGCCAAGGTCCATGTCTGCGTCAAAGGCGGTGACTCCATCTTCGCCAAGCTTCAGGATGCCACCCTCCACACCGTGATCGGCGCCAAGCACCCTGCAGGCAACGTGGGCGTACAGATCAGCCACATCTCCCCCATCAAGAAGGGAGAGACTGTCTGGACCCTCAACCTTGCGAGCCTCGCAGCAATCGGAAAGGTCTTCACAGAAGGTAAGCTCATCCTCGACCGCATGGTCGCAGTGACCGGCCCTGCCGCCCTGAAGACCGGCTACGTCCGCGCACTTCCCGGAACGCCCGTCAGCGCACTTGAAGGCTGCTTCGACAAGGAAGTCGAGACCAGGTTCATCAGCGGAGACGTCCTCAGCGGAGAGAACATCGGCAGCAACGGATTCATCGGATTCTTCGACAACCAGGTGACCCTTATCAAGGAAGGCCGCGAAAGGGAGCTCTTCGGCTGGGCAAAGCCTTTCAGGTTCAACCAGTTCAGCTCTTCAATGGCCTATTTCTCCTGGCTCCTACCCAAGAAAAAGTACAAGATGGACACCAACACCCATGGCGGAAGGCGCGCATTTGTCTGCTCCGACGTCTACGGCAAGGTGCTTCCCATGGACATATTCCCTGTCTATCTTATCAAGGCCTGCCTTGCAGGTGACATCGACAAGATGGAACAGTTCGGCATCTACGAGGTTCTTCCCGAGGACCTGGCCCTCTGCGAGTTCGTCGATCCTTCGAAGAACGACATCCAGGCCATGATTTCCGAAGGAATCGACCTCATGATCAAGGAAATGGCATAAAAGGCAAAGACTATGGAAGAAAACACAGTAAAACCCGGCCTTTTCGAAAAAGGCGGCAAGTTAGGATGGCTGCATTCTACATGGGATGCCTTTGACACCTTCCTCCGTGTCCCCGCTACCGTCACCTCCAAAGGTGCACACGTAAGGGACTCCCTCGACATCAAGAGGGTCATGATCATAGTGGCGATCGCCCTTGTTCCTGCTGCCCTCTTCGGCATGTGGAACGTAGGTTATCAGCATGATATTGCCATGCATGACCTCCCCGGATTCTGGTACCAGTTCTTCTGGGGTCTCTGGAAGGTTATTCCTCTCTATCTCGTAGCTTACATCGTCGGTCTCGGAATCGAATTCGCTGGTGCCCAGATCAAGGGCGAGGAAGTCAATGAAGGCTACCTCGTGTCCGGAATGCTCATCCCGCTAATCGTTCCCGTGGACGTTCCCCTCTGGATGCTTGCGCTCGCAGTCGCATTCGCAGTCATATTCGGAAAAGAAGTCTTCGGCGGAACCGGAATGAACTTCCTCAACCCGGCCCTCCTCTGCCGTGCATTCCTGTTCTTCTCCTATCCGAGCTCGATGTCCGGATCACAGGTATGGATCGCACGCCGCTGCGGAGCCGACGCCATCACAGGTGCCACTCCTCTCTCCTACATGTCCGAGGGCATGGATGCCATCACCGGAGCACACTTCAGCTTCTGGAACATGTTCGCAGGAACCATTCCCGGATCGGTCGGTGAGACCTCAGTCATCGCTATCCTGATCGGAGCATTCATCCTCATCTGGACCGGCGTCGCAAGCTGGAAAATCATGGTCTCCTCAGTGGCCGGAGCCCTCTTCGTGGGCTGGCTCGGCACTGCCTTCGGAGCTACCGACGTTCCCGCTTACGTCCAGCTCGTCATGGGTGGCTTCGCCTTCGGTACCGTCTTCATGGCAACCGACCCTGTCACCTCCGCCCAGACCGAGTGCGGCAAGTGGATCTACGGATTCCTTGTGGGAGCGCTCTGCATCACCGTAAGGCTCTTCAACCCCGGTTACGCAGAGGGCATGATGCTCGCTATCCTTCTAATGAACACCTTCGCCCCGCTGATCGACCACTGCGTCACCTCCAGCGCGACGAAGAAAAGGGCAAAAAAAGTCTCTGTCGCTTAATTATCAATGAATATGAATACCAACAGTAACACATATACGATAATCTACACGACCATCATCGTCACGCTGGTCGCGGCAGTTCTGGCTTTTGTTTCCCAGTCACTCAAGTCAAGGCAGGAAGCCAACGAGAAGGCCGACACCATCTCCCAGATGATGACGGCCGCCCAGTTCGCCACCAAGGCCGACCTTCAGAAGATGGGCAACACCGCAGTGCTTGCAAAGTACGCTGAAGAGATCGCCCAGGCATTCACAGTCGGAACCGACGGAAAGAAGATCTCCGACCTCGACCTGTCCAAGGTCTTCTCTCCCAAGGACCTGAAGAAGCAGAACTACAACATCAAGGGTGGAAGCAATGCTGAAATCCCCGTGTTCATCTTCAAGAACGGAGTTACCGTGGTTCCCGTTTACGGAGCCGGCCTATGGGGCCCGGTCTGGGGCTACATCGCTTTCGAGCCTGCATCCAACACCATCAAGGGCGCGTATTTCGACCATGAGAGCGAAACCGCAGGCCTCGGTGCAAAGATCAAGGACGATCCCGAGTTCCAGGCAGAATTCAACGGAGAGCAGGCTGACTTCAACTCAGCCAACGTCTTTGACATCGTCAAGGGCGGAGCTCCCAAGAACGCTGATGGATCCTCTGTCATAGACAACAAGATCGACGCCATCACCGGTGCCACCATGACATCCAACGGCCTTGATGCCGCCATCGACACCTGGCTCGGAGCTTACTCAGCCTATTTCAAGGGTATTGCAGCAAACAAAACTGAGGAGGAATAATCATGGACGCTAAATTGAAAGAAACAATACTCAACCCGATATTCAAGGGCAATCCAATCACCGTCCTTGTCCTCGGTATCTGCTCATCCCTGGCCGTAACGGTCACCATGAAGGGCGCCCTCGTCATGGCTCTCTCCGTGATCGCCGTCACCGGCATCTCTAGCCTGATCCTCTCGCTGCTTAGGAACACCATTCCCAGCCGCGTCAGGATCATCGTCCAGCTGGTCGTCGTGGCCATGATGGTTATTCTCGTGGACCAGATCCTTAAGTCCTTCGAAGCAACCTACGCAATCGACAAGCAACTGAGCGTGTACATCGGCCTGATCATCACCAACTGTATCGTCATGGGACGTATCGAAGCTTTCGCCCTCGGCAACAAGCCTTGGCCCAGCTTCCTTGACGGCGTCGCCAACGGAGCCGGCTACGGCATGATCCTCCTGATCGTCGCCTTCTTCCGCGAGCTCCTCGGAAGCGGCACCCTCTTCGGTGTCGACATCCTGAACTGGCTCGGCTACGTTCCCAACAACCTGGTGATCCTCCCTCCGTTCGCCCTCATCCTCCTGGGATGCATCGTATGGGTCCAGAGGAGCATCCAGAAAGACCTGCAGGAGAAATAATTAAAACATTAAGGTTATGGAATATCTCAGCTTATTCGTAAAGTCAATTTTCGTTGACAACATGATCTTCGCCTACTTCCTGGGTATGTGCTCATACCTGGCAGTGTCGAAGAACGTGAAGACAGCTGCCGGCCTTGGTGTTGCAGTTATCTTCGTCTTGCTCGTGACTCTCCCGATCAACTATCTCCTCAACAAGTACGTCCTGGCCCCTGACGCGCTGATCAAAGGTGCCGACCTGAGCTTCCTCAGCTTCATCATCTTCATCGCCGTGATCGCTGCCATCGTCCAGATCGTGGAAATGGTCGTGGAAAAATTCAGCCCTTCCCTGTACTCCGCCCTCGGAATCTTCCTTCCCCTGATCGCCGTCAACTGCGCAATCCTCGGAGGTTCGCTGTTCATGCAGCAGAGGGATTTCGTGAATGTCGGAGAATCCGCAGTCTACGCTCTTGGAAGCGGAATCGGCTGGTTCCTCGCAATCGTCTCCCTTGCGGCAATCCGCGAGAAGATGTCATACAGCAATGTTCCCGCCCCTCTGAAGGGCCTCGGAATCACATTCATCACCGTCGGCCTCATGGCCATCGCGATGATGACATTCATGGGTATTTCACTTTAAAGAAGGAGGTCAAGCTATGTTCAATACAATCATCGGAGCTGTAGCGACAATAGTTGTCGTAACACTCATTCTGGTTGCCCTTCTTCTCGTGATCAAGGCTAAACTCACCCCGTCCGGTTCTGTCAGCATCGACATCAACGGCGGCAAGAAGAACCTTGAAGTACCCCTCGGAGGCGACCTTATGCACACCCTTGCAGACCAGGGAATATTCCTCCCTTCAGCGTGCGGTGGAAAGGCCAACTGCGGCCAGTGCAAGGTCCAGGTCCTCGAAGGCGGCGGAAGCATCCTTCCCACTGAGAAGGGCTTCTTCAACCGCAAGCAGATCAAGGACGGTTATCGTCTTGGCTGCCAGGTAAAGATCAAGGACAACATCAAGATCCAGGTTCCCGACTCTACCCTCAGCGTCAAGAAGCTTGAGTGCGAAGTCATCAGCAACGACAACGTCGCTACCTTCATCAAGGAATTCACCGTCAAGCTCCCTGAAGGCGAGAACATCGAGTTCAAGTCCGGAGAGTACATCCAGATCGACATTCCCGAGTACGACATCGACTTTGCTGACATCGACGTGGCTCCCGAGTACAGGGGCGACTGGGAGAAGTACGGCTTCTTCGGAATCAAGGCCAAAAACACCGTTCCTACCATCCGTGCCTACTCCATGGCTTCGTATCCCGCAGAGAAGAACGTCATCAAGCTCAACGTCCGTATCGCCACTCCTCCTT
Organism: Bacteroidales bacterium; assembly: GCA_017469745.1. Classification (GTDB taxonomy): domain Bacteria; phylum Bacteroidota; class Bacteroidia; order Bacteroidales; family UBA932; genus Cryptobacteroides. Next base: position 143,791 of record JAFUFS010000028.1, read on the forward strand.
TCGACAGGAGCCAGCCGAAGGGCGTCTTCAAGATGCTGCCCGTTCCTCCGGGTGTCGCTTCATCCTACGTGTTCACCCGCAAGCCGGGCGACAAGGTCTGGATCAGCGGACCTTTCGGAGAGTTCCTTCTTCCGAAGGACGATCCCGAGGAGCAGGAATATATCTTCGTGGGTGGTGGTGCCGGTATGGCCCCTCTGCGCAGCCACATCATGCACCTCTTCAAGACTCTGAAGACCGGCAGGAAGGTGAGCTTCTTCTACGGAGCACGCGCCCTTGTCGAGGCCTTCTACCTGGAGGACTTCGCCGAGATCGAGAGGGAGTTCCCGAACTTCAAGTTCTACCTCGCCCTCGACCGTCCGGATCCCGCAGCAGATGCAGCAGGTGTGAAGTACACCCCTGGTTTCGTCCACAATGTGATGTACGAGACCTACCTCAAGGATCACGAGACCCCGGAGGACATCAAGTACTTCATGTGCGGCCCGCCTATGATGGTTGCTTCCGTCAACAAGCTGCTTGACAGCCTGGGTGTCCAGCCCGAGAGCATCCTCTACGACAACTTCTCATAGTTGAACGTTTATTCTATTAGTCGTCCGTTTTTCGGAACTATCTGAATATTACTTAATTACGGGGCTGGCCAAAAAGATTCTTCGGCAGGTTTTTCCTGCCTCAGAATGACACACAACTGTCATTCTGAACGAAGTGAAGAATCTTTTTGGTCAGCCTCATATTATATTCATTCACAAACAGTTGCAGAAAACGGTCTGCTACTGGAAATAGACTTCGAGTCCGTCGTAGGCTGCCTTGAGAGGAGCCGGCAATGTGGCATCGAGCTCAGCCTGAGTCGGATGGAGGGTACGTGCCATGTGGGTGAGATAGACCGGCTGGTTCAGCTTCGGCAGGTAACGTCCCTGACGGGTCAGCATGTGAACCGTCCTGAGGACAGTCTCAACGCTGGAGTGAGTGAATATCCTGAAATCTTCGTCTCCGCCCATGCCCATCGTGGCCTCCATTATGATTCCTGTGATAGGTGTTCCCTTCTCGTGAGGGTCGATCCCTACAATCCTCGCTGCGATTGCAGGGATGCCTCCTGTGTCAGTAGCATAAAGGACCCTAACGTCCTTTTTCTCCACCAGGTACATCATTGTCAGCTCGTTGCGGTCACCTGTCGCATGATTCGCAGGAAGGGCTGTTAGGGTCAGGCCGTAAGCCGTCGCCTTGTCTCCGGGAGAAAGAGGAATGATTTCAGGAACAGGCTTCCCTGTTTCTGCAGAAGCCTTCTCGAAATCTTTCCTGGCTCTCTCTATCCAAGTAGAACCGAGGTAGACCCGCTTTACGCCTAGTTCAAGCGCAGCCACAGGATTGTAATGGTCACCATGCGAATGAGTGTAGAATATAACCTCCGGATTGATGCCCTCAGGGAGCATGTCGGCGTCTGTAGGAGTGAAATCTATCAAGACAGAATCATCGAGGAGAGCACTGGTAAGCCTGCGAAGATCTCCCCTTTCGTCCCTGCCCTTCCAGTCTGCAGCACCGGTCCCCAGGAAACGGACTTTCAAAGGTCCCTTGGTGCCTTCCTCAGGCTTGTAATCGACGTCTTGTTCACCCTTCAGAAAAGGCCCGGCCACTCCGGCAAAGGCCGGCAAGACCGCACCGCCAAGCCCTGCAGCCACCACTGCCCCGGCTCCCTTGTTCAAGAATTCTCTCCTGTCCATATTTAGCATTGATGTTTCTCAATATTACGAAAAATCTTTGTAATATTGTATAAGAAACTCTAGCAACATATTCTTAAGACATGATCAACTCTTCGAAACTGGCGGGAAAGATCTCCCTGATTGTGATAGCCCTGGTGCTCTGCTCTTCTGCATTCGCGCAGGACAAGACTCCCGTGGAACTGAAATGCTCCCACGAAACGATGAAACACCGCGGAGTGGAAAGGGAATACTACCTCTACCAGCCCTCTGGTCTGGATAAGGGCGCTCCTCTGGTGATTTGCCTCCATGGCTACACAGGATCTGCAATCGGCGGAAAGTCAGCTCTCATGGATGTCGCCGACAAACACGGATTCGCCGTCTGCTACCCGCAGGGACTTCGTGACCCCAAGGGCAAGACCGGCTGGAACGTGGGTTATCCTCCCCAGGAGGGCATGAAGACCGATGATGTCGACTTCGTCGTAAAGCTCGTGAAGCACTTGCAGAAGGAATATGGTTTCAGCCGTGAGAACACCTTCCTAACCGGAATGTCGAACGGTGGAGAAATGTGCTATCTGTTCGCGCAGAAGAGGCCTGAGACATTCAAAGCCATTGCCTCGATCGCAGGACTGACTCTCACCAACATGATGCCGCTTAAATACAAGAAGCCGATCCCCTTCATGGAGGTTCACGGCACCCAGGATCACACCTCAGAATGGACCGGAGATCCTTTCAACGAGGGCGGCTGGGGAGCCTATCTGGCTGTCCCTGTGAGCATCAGCCACATAGTGGTAGCCAACGGCTGTATAAGCGAGACAATTACCGAGCTTCCTCGCCGTGAGGGCCGCAACCAGGTAATCCTGCATCACTTCCAGAACGGCAAGCCTGCTTTCAAGGGCGGCCCTTCAGCCGACGTACTCCTCTATGAAGTGATAGGCGGCAATCACAGCTGGTCCGACAAGGACATGGACACCTGCGAAGCTATCTGGGACTTTTTCAGCAGATACCTATGATTGACAGGAACACACAGATGATGGATGCCGGAATGAGGCTGTTCGACTCTGAGAAGCCATATGGCACCGTTCTCGGCGGTCTTAAGACGGAGCTGGCTCAATATGGAAATGTGCTTAGGACAAATGAAATCGAAGAAGACCTACTGCCGCCATCCGCTGCCGGCTGCGACCTGTTCCTCGACAGGTCGACCAGATACAAGTGGAAATATATTGCCTGCACCCTGGAGGATGCCGGAATCGTAGGTAAGACTCCTGACGGAGAGGACATCCACCGCTACGCGGCTTCCCTCAAGGAAGGCAACAAGAACAGCAATGTAGGTCTGTATGTTTCGCTGGCCTTGATCCTGATCTGGGCCATGCTGGGATGGTTCATCTCCAATGGAAGCGGACTCATCGTGCTGGTCTTCCTCGCTGTCGGAGTGTTCGGAGCATGGCGCATGCTCAAGCCAAGCAAGGACAACACCAGGCTCGTTGGACAGCTCCTGGACATCTTTGCCCAGGGCAAGTAAGCCCTAGTTCTTTACACGACGGATCTTGCCGCTGATAGTCTTAGGCAGTTCGTCGACGAATTCAATGACTCTGGGATATTTGTACGGAGCAGTGGTCCGCTTGACGAATGTCTGTATTTCCTTCGCCAGTTCAGGGCCGGCCTGGGAACGGTAATCCTTCGTGAGAACAACCGTAGCCTTGACCAGGAACCCTCTCAAGGGATCAGGCACACCGGTAACTGCACATTCCACCACAGCCGGATGCATCATAAGGACGCTCTCGACTTCAAAGGGGCTGACCCGGTAGCCAGAAGTCTTGATGATGTCGTCATTCCTGCCTACAAACCAGAAATATCCGTCCTCATCCCGCCATGCAAGGTCGCAGGTATGATACCATCCGTCACGCCAGACCTTGGCTGTCCTTTCAGGATCTCCAAGATAGCCCTTGAAAAGTCCGCAGGGCTTGCCGTCCCTGACGTTCACACAGATTTCTCCGATCTCCCTGTCCTCGACAGGGGTTCCGTCCTCCCTCAGCAAGGCTATCTTGTACTGAGGAGAAGGGATGCCCATGCTCCCAGGCTTTGGTTCCATCCATGGGAAGGTCCCGAGCAGGAGGGTAGACTCAGTCTGGCCATATCCTTCATGAATCTTCAAGCCCGCCTTCTCTAGCATTGTGTCATAGACTACTGAATTGAGGGCCTCGCCGGCAGTACAGAGATGTTCCAAGGAAGACAGGTCGTATTTCCCAAGATCCTCCTGGATCAGGAAACGGAGTATGGTAGGCGGCGCGCAGAGCGAGGTGATCTTGTTTTTTCCTATAAGCTCAAGGATGTCCTCGGCCTTGAATCGGGCATGGTCGTAAACGAAGAGGGCTGCTCCTGCAAGCCATTGTCCATAGAGTTTTCCCCAGGCAGCCTTGCCCCACCCTGTGTCTGCTATCGTCAGATGCAGGCTTCCAGGCCTGAGGTTATGCCAGAAGGCCCCGGTAGCCAGATGGCCAAGAGGATATGTCCGATCGTGCGCAACCATTTTCGGTTCCCCGGATGTACCGCTTGTGAAATACATGAGCATGATGTCATCATTCGTCCCCTTGTCCTCAGGACGTATGAAGGCCGGGGCCTTATTCCACTCTCCATGAAGGTCATGGAAGCCTTCCGGGACCTCAGGGCCTACGCTGACAAGGGAAACAGGCACACTGCCGTCCGCATTGCACTTTTGAATAGCCATCTCCACGTTGCCCAGGATATATGGATCTCCAGCGCAGATAATCGCCTTTATTCCTGCCTTCTCAATCCTGTACACTATATCATGATCGGTCAGCAGATGGGTTGCAGGGATGGCCACGGCGCCAATCTTGTGCAAGGCCAGCATCGTAACCCAGAACTCGTAGCGGCGGCCGAGGATCAGCATGACCATGTCACCCTTACCTATTCCCAACGACATATAATAAGATGCCGCTTTGTCGGACATGTCTTTCATATCCTTGAAAGTGAATCTGCGGCACTCTCCCTGGTCGTTTGTCCATAGCAAGGCAAGTTTGCCGGGTTCTTCTGCTGCCCATGCATCCATCACATCATAGGCGAAATTGAATCCCTCAGGGACGCGCAGCTTGTAATTGGCTCTGAAATCCTCAATGCTCCCGAAACTTGTCTTCTCCAGAAATCTTTCAATCATAAGTTTGTTTTTTTAGTGCGCCGAAAGTAGTCGATTTCGTTCGAAGAAGAAAATAAACGAGGAAAATGGGTGCTTTTTGTGAGAATATTGAACATTTTCACCCAATATTCAAGGTATTTTTGTTCATTTTTCCCAAATTAGCAGTATGAAAGAGAATGTAAGCACCCTTAGGCTCGACATGGTTCCCGCCATGGCCAGGACCCTGTCATTGAAAGACGAGGTGGTTATTTCGGACAATCTGGACAGCAGGGTGCCGGGTGGAATAGCTTCCCGGCTGAAAAAAAGGCTTCCGACCAGGACACTCCGGCCTCATGGGATGACTTTCCCCTACAGGGTGGCATTCCACTCGATCCTATTCGTAGAATCAGGAAGGGTGGATTGCAGGATCAACATGAAAGACTATAGGATCGAAGGGTGCTCGATCTTCCTGGCAGCATCCGGAATCGTCCTCGACTCCCTTGAATATCAAGCCGGCACGCGCTTCCTGATAATCGCTTACAGCGATGCAGGCGGCCTGCTTCCGGCCACTTCAAGGTCATCCAGGATCATCCTTGCCGCCACCTACTCTCCCCTACTCCTGCCGGTCGACTCCGGCCGCATGGACAGGCATCTACAATTGCTCAGGGTCGTGCAGCATGTTGCAGAAGGAGGACCTGACTACTCATTCAGAGAAGACATTGTCGAAGGTTTTGCAAAGGTCATTGCCGGAGGTATCGCCAGGATCATAATCGAAAGGAGTGGCAGCAGGAGACCCTCGGGGCGAAGACCTGCCCTCCTCCGCCAGTTCATCTCACTGGTTCAGAAGAATTGTGACCGCCACCGTGACCTGGAATTCTATGCCAACGAATTGTGCATCACTCCGAAATACCTTTCCCGGATCGTGAGCGAGCAGTCAGGAAGGGTCGCGACCGAGATCATCAGGGAATATGTGATCGCAGAGGCACGGCTCCTTCTAAGCAGCGGGGAATACAACGTCCAGCAGGTCAGCAACTTGATGGGTTTCCCGAATGCCTCCAGCTTCGGGAGGTATTTCCTTAAAGCCACAGGGATGACTCCGCGCCAGTTCCGGCTCTCCGTGTAATTCAATTCTGGTCGATTGCCTTGGCGGCGGACTGCCCGGCCAGGTAGCCGGTGGAGAAGGCACACTGAAGATTGTAGCCGCCAGTGTCGCAATCCATGTCAAGGACTTCGCCGCAGAAGTAAAGTCCGTTCTGGAGCTTGGACTCCATGCTCTTGGCAGTCACCTCGTCAATTGAGATTCCTCCTGCTGTGATCACGCAGCGCTCGTAACCCACGAAGCCGATTATCTCGAACTTCCAGTCCTTCAAAGTCTTGGCAAGGAGTTTAAGATCCACGTCATAGAACCTTTTCGGAGGCCTGTGGAAGCGTCCCTGGGAAGGAGTCGTCTTGATGGACGTCTTCAGGATGTCAGGGTTCCAGGCCTGGAAACCAGGAATCAGTTCCCAAGGCATTAGCTTTCCAAGGAGGATCCTGTACATCTCTTTGCCGTTTATTCCGCGACCATCCTTGGCCTGGCGGGTCCTGGGATCGTTCTTGATTGCTTCCCAAAGGGACCTTACCCTTTCTGAAAGATCCTCCTGAGGGACTCCGGGCTTAAGGTCGAGCGAAAAGCCGACCCTGCCGCCGTTCATCAATGTCTTCACGCATTTACGGCTGACCTGGAAACCGATAGGACCTTCTATTCCTCCGTCAGTGAAATCAATGTCTCCGAATTCGGTCTCGGACGCTCCTCCGTCGTAGATTACAGTAAGATTGACGTTCTTGAGCTTGGCTCCATGCAAGGCTTCTCCGCTTCCGGTCATGGGAGTCGTGCGGTCTACGTGTCCCTTCATCGTCTCGTCCATCTTCTCTATGACCTTGTACCCCTTAGGGACGAGGGCAGTAAGAGACGGGAAACAAGGAGTCACATTATGCCCGAAGAAACCAGCCCACCTGTAACCGTCTCCGGTTGAACCTGTCATCGGATAGGAAAGGCCTCCCGTCGCGATGATGAGTTTGTCACACTCGAAGGTCTCACCGTTGGTGCACCTTATGGAGAAGCCGGGCCTGATGTCCTCAACCTCCCTTTCGGTGAGCAGTGTGACGCCATGACGGAGCACGGTCTCGACCATGGTGTCAAGCACGTCAGAAGCCCTGTGGGAATATGGAAACGCCCGGTCTCCCCTCTCCACGATGGTCTCAAGCCCGTTGCTTTCAAGGAAGCCGATCATGTCCTCCGGTGTGAAGTTGTAGAATGCCGGCTTTACGAAATTCGGATTCGTACGAATATGCCTGGAAAAGTCGTTCCACTCCTTGAGGTTGGTGAAATTGCAGCGTCCTTTGCCGGTGAAAAGTATCTTGCGGCCCGGTCTGGGCATTTTTTCCAGGATAGTAACCCTGGCACGGCTTCCTGCAGGAAGGGCTTTCACCGCCCCGTAAGCAGCCATGAGACCGGCAGCACCGCCGCCTATTATGATTATCTCTGATTTCATCTTTTTGGATTGCTGCTGCAAATTTAGTCTTAACTTCCGAAAAAATCATTATATTTGCAGTCCATTTCCTCGAGAAATGTCCAGGCCACTTTAGCTCAGTCGGTAGAGCAGCGCATTCGTAACGCGCAGGTCAACAGTTCAAGTCTGTTAAGTGGCTCAAAATTAACGATTTAGCGCAGCTGATCCGTTTTTCGCAACTCGCTAGAGTAAATAGCTATTCATTAAGCATTTGCGAAAAACGATCAGAACTTCAGCAGGGTGCTGAACTCGACAGTGAAGGGTCGGATGTACGAGCCGCTTGTGAGATAGTTACGGTAAGGGGTGATGTCTGTTGCCAGGGAGGCTTCCCGCATCCCGGCGGAAGCCCCGGTCACATTCAGGAAGTTAACCACGTTCAAGGAGAGGCTCACGTGCTCGTTCCACTTGAAATCAACTCCTCCGAAAGTCTCCCAGCGCGGATTAAGGTAAAGGGTGTTCGTGATGTTGACGTAGCGCCTGCCGTAATAGCGTGCGCTCAGCCAGAATCTCCATTTACCGGTCTGGTAGGAAGGTTCCAATTCGATCTCGGTGCCGCTGCTGCTGGTTATCCTCTTCCCCGAGAAATCATATTCCTCCGAATATCCGTCGCTGAAGACGGGAGTGAAGCTGTAGTTCTGGTACCTCGGGATCCTGAATGTAAACAGGCCATGGAATGAGAATCCTTTGAACGGAGTCAGGATCATGTCGGTAGTCCATCCGAGAACCTCCATGTCGTATAGCGAGCTCACGTAGACGGTCTCGTTGTAACCGGCCGGATAGCCTCCGGCAGCATGGGAAAGCTTATGGGTCCACATGCCCATCTCATAGCTGTTCGAACGCTTGAGATATGTCAGAAGTGACTGGAAGTCAAGCCACTTATTCTTGAAATTGACTCCTCCTCGGAGAATATAGCTGGGCTGTGCCCCCTCGAAGGGGATGCTCGAATCACCATACTGCCCAAGATTCGGATGGTTCAGTGAGGCGATGGCGTCAAACTCGGCCCCCCAATGGGAATTGAAATAATAATAACCGATCAATGTAGCTGCCCCGTTGACGACATTCCTCTTGAACGGAGTCAGGCTCACTCCGGGGCTTTTCAAAGACCAGCCGTTGTAGCGGGAGTTATTCTCCTTCCCATCAAGATTATGAGCTGCTTCCCCACAGATTCCGCTGTATTCCGCGCGGAGTCCGTAATGGAGGTTTATTCTCGGACTGACTCTCCACTCATCCTGGGCGAACAAGGCAAGACGGCTCTGGAAGCCATCCAGGTACTGCGCTCCGGTGTTGTGGACATAATAGAGCTCTCCATTGTAAGCAAGGGCTTCAGGATCTTTCCTGGCCTCGTAGGCAAAATTGGAGGTCATGGACGCGGACTGGCTCCAATTGAACCAGAAATTGGCACCGGCAAGAGTGGAATGCCTGTTTTTGGACTTCTCGACCTTGAGGGTCGTGAGCCATTCCTTGAAGAGGTCATCCTCGAGCATGAAAAAGCGGCTCTGGACATTGCCTGAATATGGTGTGCCGTCAAGATAAGAATAACCGTCACCTGACGTGACGCCGGTAATCCCGTTGAGATAGGTACTTTTCTGCTTGCTGTCACTTATCCTGAAACGTGAGCTTAGGTCCATCACCATCCCGTTGTCAAAGGAACGATTGAAACAAGCCGTCAGGACATGGACCGGAATGCCCAGATCCTCAGTGAACCGGCCCTTTTTCCTGCTACCGTCGTGTATGTCAATATATTCAAAGAAAGATGTGGCGGGAATGTACTGGTCCCTGCCGAGGCGGAAGTCGCCGTAGGGCTTCACGCTTCCGTCTCCCACGAATATGAACGGGCCGTACTGGTCGGTCAGGTCCAGATAATTCATGAACAGATATGTCGCCTTGAAAAGCCCGCACCCCTCCGGCAGCTTCTTGGATATTCCAGCCTTGTAAAAGCGGATCCTCTCCTGGTAAGTCGTGAAATCCAGATGGTTGGAGCCCCGGTCGAAACTCTGGTAGATGTTCAGGTCTATTCCCCATCCGTTCCCGAGCGGCGAGGCCGTGTGCAGTTCAATCTCGTGCCGGCCGTACTGGTTGGCGGTGTACTTTGCAGCCCCTTCGATCCTGTCCGCACCGGTCTTAGAGACGGACATAGGGAAAAAGCCTGTTGTTCCAAGCTGTATCGCCGATTCGTCCAGACGGGTCAGCTGCATCGACTCGGTCGAGAGGCCGCTTCTCCAAGAATGATAGCCGGGGAAATAATCCTTGAACATGGATGCCGGAAGGCCGTCATCCATGATGTAGGTGCCCCACTCCGGGATGCCAAGTGAGATTGTCCTCGGAATCGATGCATAGGATGCATTAAGCATCACGTTTTGATTGCTCCGGCGTTCGGAACCCGTCTTCAATGTGTCGGCTTCCTGAGCAATCGCCACACTCCCGCTGAGGAGCATGGCCAGCAAAACTGCTCTCATCTAGACCTTCAGGAATACCTTCTTCTTGTAGAGGAACCAGAGGAAGAGCCAGGAGACCATGAAATAGCCGATGTCCAGGATCAGCTTGCCGACCGGCTCAGGGCAGAGACCGGCAAGGCCTCCGAGGAAGAAGTTGTTGATCCCGCTGAACGAGATGATCCTCTGAGCCATGTAGATGGTGATCGAATTGAGTCCGACGACCTCAAAGAACTTCGTCCATCCCTTCCAACCCTTTACGTCGATGATGTAGAAGAAGAGGGCGAAGAGTCCCAGTGAATATGCTCCTACGACCAGCACGAACGAGCTGGACCAGAGGGCCTTGTTGATCGGGAACACCAGGCTCCACAGAAGACCCAGGACAAGCATAA